>CABVBU010000018.1 GCA_902496665.1 uncultured Clostridium sp.
TCAGCGAAGCTGATCTGGAATGGATTTTTGCACGTAACTATGAAGGTACTGAATGGTTACACTTACCTTTCTTACCAGTATAACAGAACATTCCTATAATTCAAGTATGATAGTAGGATTTTCATAACATTTTAAAACCGTCCGCTCATTCACCGATTCATGTTTGGAAAAAATAGACCTTTACATCCAGAATTTTTCCATCACGATCTTCTCCGCATACCCAAAGTCCCAAAGTTCAACATTCCCGGCTGCCACCACCGGATCACTGTCGATGACGATCCCGTCGACCATGTAATCCCGCTGTCCCACCGGCGTTCCTTCCCGGACCGGAGCATGGAGCGATTTTGCGATCTTTGTCCTTACCTGGACCTTCTCATCGTTTCCCAGCAGAACACAAAGGGAGTTCTTATCCGCATTTTCAGTCCGGATCTCCACCTTAACCCTGGACTCCACGCCATTTTCCACCAGAACTGCCGTTTCTTCCCCGAGTCCTATTTTCCCTATCTCCTTATACTCAAAGTTTTTATCCCCGTACGTCACAAGTTTCCGCATATCCTGCCACTTGTAGGTCCTGTGGGGCGGCCATCCGCAGTCAAGGAGTGCCGCTATGAATAGCTTCTCCCCCTTTTTCACTGCACCAACATAGCAGTATCCTGCCTTTCCCGTAAATCCGGTCTTTCCACTGACCGCGCCTTCCATGGACGTCAGGAGAGCGTTATGATTGACGCAGGAGAATCTCCGCGTTCCGGAGAGGTCAGAAAAGGCGTGGGACGGTGCTCTTGTGATGGCAAGGAACTCTTCCTTCGCCGGGGAGAGTGAGATACAATATCTGAGAATCCGCGCCAGGTCTGCCGCCGTCGTGGAATGGATCTTCCCGCTTTCCTTATCCTCCGCATCCAACCCGTTGGGCGTCAGAAAATATGTATCATCACAGCCAAGTTCAGCTGCCTTCCCGTTCATCATGTCCGCAAAATTTTCCACACTGCCTCCGACCGCTTCCGCAATGGCCACTGCGGTGTCATTGTGGGATTCCAGCATCAGGGAGTAAAGAAGGTCTTCCAGGCGGTATTTCTCCCCTTTTCTCACATGCAGCTTTACCTCCGGCATGGATGCCGCCCGGTCTGAGATTTCGACTTCTGTGTCCAGCCCGGAGTTCTCCAGGGCAAGGATGCAGGTCATGATCTTCGTGGTGCTGGCCATGGGAAGAACTTTCTTCTCATTTTTCCCGTACAGAATCCGCCCTGTATCGCCGTCAAGCAGGACAGCGGCGTGGGAGTTCAGGTTCAGCGGATCGGTCTCCACCTTCGGTTGCACCACTGCTGATTCCAGCGTCTCCCCATTCTCGAACCGCATCACCGGCACGACCGAATCCTGCGCAGCCTGCTGCCCGCCGCTTTCCCTGTATAAATGATTTTCAGGAACTACTGCCGCAAAAATCAGGAGTGCCCCCAGGCACAGCTGCAGAATCGGGTATGGTCCGCGCCTGCGTTTTTCCTCTTCTTTCACCCCGGTCCATTCACTGAGCCTCGCCAGCACCTTTCCTGCTATATTTTTATTCTTCCACATTTTTCAGAACTTCCGCCGCATATTTGTAACAGCATATGCGGATGTTTTCTAAGACTTGCCGGACAATTTTTCCTATGATACAATGAAATGCGCTGAAATAATTTTAGAGATCATTTCCACATGTCCGCGGTGTTATGCAGCCGAAATATCTGCGGGCATCCAGCGTATTGAATTATTATTTTTATAAAAAGGGATTTTTCATGAATATAGTTTTAATTTACACAATTAAAGAAGCTGAGAGCGGCCGTTCCATCGCCGCCTTTCTCCTAGATTCCGGCTATTCTTCCCGCCTGGTGGTTCATCTTCGAAACACCGGGGGCAGTTTTCTCCTAAACGGAAAAACTGTTTTTTCCAACACAGTCCTTCAGCCTGGAGATCAGCTGCGCGTCCATGTCACGGAGAAAAAAACTTCCGACCAGATTGTCCCTGTTCCCATGGACCTCTCCGTCGTTTTTGAAGACGAACATGTTCTTGTGACCGATAAACCTGCCGGAATGCCGGTCCACCCGTCCCAGGGACACTATGAGAATACCCTGGCAAACGGAATCGCATGGTATTACAGGAACGAGGAGACCCCTTTCGTGTTCCGGGCCGTAAACCGGCTGGACCGGGACACATCCGGACTTGTGCTTCTCGCAAAGAATCCCTACAGCTCCTGCGTCCTCTCTGATGCCGTGAAGGATCACACGATTCACAGGGAGTACGCCGCCATCGTCTCCGGGAAGACGGACGCGTCCGGCACCATCGATCTTCCGATCGCAAGAAAGGACGGTTCCACCATCGAGCGGGTCTGCGATCCAGAGCGGGGCGAGACCGCTGTGACCCATTACCGGACGTTTGCCTACAACAAGGACGCCGACATTTCTTTCATCCGCCTCCTCTTAGAGACGGGAAGAACACACCAGATCCGCGTCCATATGAAAGCCATCGGACATCCGCTGCCGGGGGATTTTCTCTACTGCCCGGACTACCGCTTTATCGACCGGCAGCCGCTCCATTCCACATATTTAAGCTTTTCCCATCCGGTGACCGGAGAAAAGCTTGAATTCTCCGCATCACTGCCAGAGGACATGAGAAAACTTTTTCCGGACATCAAAAATCCGTCAGGTCCTGTCTTTTTCTAAGGCAAGATCTGACGGATTTTTATTTGCATTTTTTCAAGCTGTATTTGCTTTTTTTCAACCACTACATATTAAAATGTATCTCATCATAAGCAGATTTTCAACGTATCCTCATATATCTGCTGACTTCTATACTCAGCCACCCTGAATTCTAAGTCCTTTCGGATAGTGATTCTTCAGCATCCCGCCAGCCGCCTTCGCAAACCCCAGTGACATGCCGCCGGTGGTCACGAGAACCCAGCCTTTTGCCGGGATATTCCGTTCTTCAAAATCTTCCGCCCGCAGCGTCTCTCCCCGGAGATACCGCAGCGCAAGATCCTCTGATCCGACCTCCACGCTCTGTCTCACATCACTTTTTTTCAGTGCCAGAGCCAATGCATGGGACGGCTCAAACCTGTCTTTTTTCGCGCTTCCGAGGTGCAGGCCCGGTCTCAGTATCTTAAGTCCCTTAAGATCCGGCATCACCTCCGGGACAAGATACAGGTTTTCTCCGAACATCAGAAATTTCTTTCCATTCTCCAGATGTTCCGTGTCTTTCAGATTCTCTTTTTCAAACGTCCGGAACGCAGCGACCGCTTCCGTGAGCGCCGCGTCCTCTTTCGCACGTCCATTTTTACGTCCGCCCTTTTTGCTGTTTTTCTTTTCGTCTGCGTTCACAGTACTTTCCGCAGCATCCCAGGATCTCTCACCTTTCACAAGCAGCGCCAGAAAATGACCCTCCCCGTCCGCAAGATGCGGCCAGATCCTCACGGTCTTTTTCAGCTCCTCATCCCCATCTGCCCATTCCGGGTGACCGCCGGAAAAATATTTTGCAAGCTCCGGCTGCACCACAGAAAACTCTGGATGGCGCTCAAGGAATCTTGCTATGCTCTGCTCGTTCTCCTCGGGTGAAAATGTGCAGGTGGAATAGGCGATCCGCCCGCCGTCCTTTAACATCGCCGCTGCGCAGTCCAGGATCCCGTCCTGCAGCCCCGCGCACTGTCTTACATGGTCAGGGCTCCACTCATTTCTGGCGTTCTCATCCTTTCGGAACATTCCCTCGCCGGAACACGGGGCATCCACCACGATCCCGTCAAAAAATTCCGGAAACGCCGGGGCAAGCTGGAACGGATCCATATTCGTCACCACAGCATTCTCCACGCCAAGGCGCTCAATATTCTGGGACAGGATCTTCGCGCGGGCAGGATGGATCTCGTTGCAGACTAAAAGCCCCTGTCCGCCCATTTTTCCGGCAAGATGGGTAGATTTTCCTCCCGGTGCCGCGCAGAGGTCCAGGATCTGCTCTCCGGGCTTTGGAGACAGTGCTTCCGCCACGGACATGGCGCTTGGTTCCTGGATATAGTATGCCCCCGCCTCGTGGAATGGGTGGCGCCCCGGGCGCATGTCTGCCTCGTAGTAAAATCCCTCTTCTGCCCAGGGAACTTTTGCGAGTCCCTTCAGGTACTCTCCGAGGGGTTCTCCTTCCTCCGGCATCTCCCCGCTCTTCTGTTTTAATGGGTTGACCCGCAGGCCGAATTTCCGCTCCGCGTCGTAGCTCTTAAAAAATGCTTCCGCATCACTGCCGAGAAGCTTTTCCATCTTCTCCACGAACGCTTCCGGCAGCTCTCTCTTCGTTTCTTTCTCCATAATCTCCTGATCTCAAAAACGCCCGCCGGGGATGATCCCAGCGGGCGCTCAAGTCCTAAAGTCCTAGTTTCTGTTCTTTTGCAGGCGGCATATCCAAGATATCTCCATCTGCAAGACTGTGTCTAAACACATTTGCCCAGCCATATGTCCATTCGGACATAGCTAAACTATCGTCTTAACTTACAGCTCGATCTTGTAATCGTCTGCGCCGATACCGTTTACTACATAGTAAGCAGCGCTCTCTTCCGGCTTTACATAGATCTCGATGGTCTTGATATCGCTGACTTTGTTGCCCTTCTTTGTGTAGGCTTTCTTAACAGCTGCAATGAGATCTTTCTCTGTAACTTCCTTGCCAGCGAACTGTACAACTACAGATGTCTTGATGTCCTTTGCTGTTGTTCTCTTTGCCGGAGCTTTCTTTGCTGTCTCCTTCTTCGGCTCTTCTGCCTTCTTAGCTTCTGCCTTCGGAGCCTCAGCCTTTGCTTCTGCCTTTACTGTCTTTGTCTCTGCTGCCTCTGCTGCCTTTACTTCTACAGTGCTATTGTTAACCGGTGCTGCAGCCATTTTCTTTGCTGCGGCTGCGATTGGATTCTTCTTTGCCATAATGATATCCTCCTGAAAAATGTTGACACACAAAACTGTTTTCCTGTCATTTCCTGAGTTGCCGTGCTAAATAATCGTCATAGCGCATTATAAGCCCTCGTCAGGATTTTGTCAATAAAATACCGTAAAACTGGTATTTCTAAAGTACCTCCCCTGCATTTTTAAAGCATATTTCCGCCGGCATGCAGAATCTGCCGCCAACAGTTTTTTCGGGCAGTTATGAACAAAAAAGATCCGGCAGAACACATATCTGAAAGTGCCCTTCCGGATCAAAATACCAGCTTTATTCTTTTGAATTATTCCTGCAGCTTAAATCCCGGGATCACATCGCTCCACTTGTTGATTCCGATGATCTTCTTCGCAAATTCCGTATACTTCAGAGATTTATTTGTATCAATATATTTGAATACGTTGTAAATATTCTTCGGCATAACGGCGATGACCCTGTTCGGGCTTGACATGTCAACTGTCCAGAGACCAAACGAGCAGGACTGCTCTACCTCGATCACCGCATCGACCTGACGGTTTAAGATAAACGCGTCGATATACGGGTTGTTGTCCACAAGATAGTACGCGTAGGCAAATGCCGCCGCCTGGATATCATAGACATCTCCGCGGGTTGCGCTCTTTGATGTAAAGCCTTCCTCAGAGAGAATGATATGGCGGACATTTCCGCCTGCATCACGCATGATGTCCTTCTGGAAGTAATCCGTCAGGACGTTGAGGTTCTTGAAGTTTACGACCGGTGAATCTTCTGTATTGTTGACAGCACCTGTCTGATCATCATCCCAGAACTCTGGCTCCGTCATCGGATGCGGGTACGGGTGGTAGGCAAGTCCCCATTCGATATTTCCCTCGTCGCGGATATCGGTGTTGAACCGGTCGATGAAGTCCTTCGCACCGTACATCAGATTGGAGTTCGCCCGCTTCCACTCATAGTCCGTGGAGAAGAAGACCCGCGCGTTCCGGCTCTGGCTCTTGATCGCCGTGTAGGCCACACGGAATACCTTTGAGTAGAGCTTTGTGTAAGAATCGATATCCATCGGACCGGTGTAGTTCCAGTTTAAGTTGTTGTTGATCTCATTTCCGACGATCCAGTTGCTGACACGGCCGTAGTCATCGTGGGCACCGGAATAGCGCTCTGCCATAAAGGAGAGCAGCGCGCGTGTCGTCTCATATCCCTGCTCCGTGGAGACATTAAAACCGTAGTAGAAAGCTTCGTTTCTCTTCGCAAGCCCGGCTTCGTGAAGCTCCGGGTAGCTGTCGTTCCAGCCGTTTAAGAGGATCGCCGTCACAACGATTCCTTTTGCGGAGAACGCACTGATCATCTTATCATAATCCTTGATGAGATCACCGTTGAAGTTGTAAGTCTTTCCGTTGTATTTGTACTTTAAATTGCCGCCCACAAGCTGGTGATACGGGATATTGACCGTCGTGTGCTTCACGCCCAGGTTCAGCGCGTCGCCGAGCATATCGAGCTGGATCAGAAGTCCTTTTTTACTCATCGGCTCCGGGTAATCCTCGCGGAACTTTGCAACATCGCCCGGATTCGTCACATAGATCGCATTGCTGATCGGTGTGTAGGTGCTGCCGGTCTTTAACGCGACCACAAATCTGGAATAGAGCATCGTATCCGTGGAATCTCCGCTGTATTTTAAGGTGAATTTTAACTTGTCGGATTTATTGCTCCATGCGATGTAGTCCGTTCTGGAGCCTATCTCAGACTCATATGGGTGAAGCTCGAACAGATAATAATATCCATCATCCGGAGTTTCCCCCTCATTTAAAGCGCCGGTCGTAGCTGTTCCTGTGACGGAAATGCTGTTTCCGTTCTCTACCGAACAAGCCTTCAGCCTTGCGCTGTCATAAGCAAAGCTTGTGAAGCATCCCACCGCCGCGGTCATCAGCAGTCCCATAAGAAACGCCGCACCGCTGCGGAATAATGTCCTTTTTTTCATATCGTTTTCCCGCCTTTCTTTTTGCCTAAACTATTTTATCATCTGGATTTTGATGATTCAATTACAATTCCCTTACGATTTTACGGCAATCTGCCGCCTTTTTCGCCATCTTTGCGGCATCAAAACCACCGAAACCGGCCGATTCTGATACGGAAATATACGCACATTCTTTCCGTCAGGTTAAAGAACCGCCAGAACAAGTGCCGCCAGGTTTGCCGCGAAATGGAACACCACCGGCGCCTTCACCGTGTTTGTTTTTTCCATAAGAAATGCCAGGATCAGCCCCATAAAGAAGCTGTAGATTCCCTGCACAAGATCCCAGTGGAACACACCGAAAAATGCCGCGGTCATAAATGCTGCCGCCGGAGCGGACACAAGCTCCTTGCATCTTCCATAAAGAACGCCGCGGAAAAAGTATTCCTCCAGAACAGGGGATGCTGCCAGAAGCACCACAGCCTCCAGCCACAGATTTCCCGTAAACAGGCTCGCATCCGCCAACACCGCGCCAGGGATCTGAAGCGCTTTCACCGCAAAGCCCAACGCCAGGGATATTCCTGCGCCGCCCAAAAATGCTTCAGCCGCGATTTTTCCGTTCCAGTGTTCTTTTCCCCGGAACACCGAATCCTCTCTATAAAGGTGTACCAGCATCGGAACCGCCACGATCGCCCGGAACAGTGTATCCCACAGGATCACATCGTCCCCGAACAGCGCCGTCTGCGCAAGCGGAAGCTCGATGAGACACGCCACCGCCAGGCAGAACAGAATTGGAAAAAGAATCCTCCGGATCCTGATCTTCAATTTTCTCTCTCCTTTCATACTGCCGTATTGTGCTGCCGCAGACCGGCATCCAATACGCACACCAACACATCTTAGCACATTTTGCGGTGGAATACAAATATCTGAGGACGTATATACTGTAAAAAACAGGTTACCACTATGAATTTTTCTTTCTTCTCTTTTCTGCGGGAACATATCCAGCTTCCGCTCTGCCGCTCCCGCATTCCGAGCCCACGCCGTCTCGGAACGTTTCTCCTGGCTCTCATCCTCCTCCCCCTCTCCTACGTCCTCGGCGCTTTCGCCGCCACCGTTATTCCGGCAGTCCCGGCTTCCGCTGACGGAAACTGGGGGCTCTCGTTCCAGCAGGAGGGAAAACCGCCTGTGGCAAACGCAACGGCGGATGAATTAAAGCAGTACAATGCCTGGTACGCTGATCTTTCCGGCGAAAAGGTCATCTACCTGACCTTCGACGCCGGATACGAGAACGGTAACACTCCCTCGATCCTGGATGCCCTGAAAAAGCATCACGTTCCCGCCGCGTTTTTCGTTGTCGGCAACTACCTGGAGACCAGCCCGGACCTCGTAAAACGCATGATCTCCGAGGGACATATTGTCGCAAACCATACATATCACCACCCGGACATGTCGAAGATCAGCGACCGGGAATGTTTCGCAAAAGAGCTCTCAAGCCTCGAAGCACTCTACACAGAGATCACAGGGGAGACCATGCGGAAGTACTACCGGCCGCCCCAGGGAAAATACAACAAAGTGAATCTTCAGATGGCAAAGGATCTCGGCTATCAGACCTTCTTCTGGAGTCTCGCCTATGTGGACTGGTATCAGGATAAGCAGCCGGCAAAGGAAGAAGCATTCAAAAAGCTTCTCGGCCGCATCCATCCCGGTGCCATCGTGCTTCTGCACAGTACTTCGTCCACAAACGCGGAGATCCTCGATGAGCTGCTGACGAAGTGGGAGGAGATGGGCTACCGGTTCGGAACATTGGATGAACTTGTCCGGAAGACTGCCGCCACACAATAATTCGAACATATAATACAAAAACACCTGCTGCCCTCTAAATTCATAGAGGACACAGCAGGTGTTTTACCATATCTTATTCCATTTCCGCTGCGACGCGGCATCCCGTCCTAATCCGGCTCCACGATCCGGTATCCGACACCGACCTCTGTAAAAATATACTGCGGCTCCGCCGGATTCTTCTCGATCTTTCTCCGGATATTCGCCATATTCACACGCAGGATCCGGTTATCATTTTTCATGTTCGGTCCCCAGATTTCTTTGATAATATAGTCATAAGTCATGACTTTCCCGGCATACTTTCCAAGAAGACTCACGATCTTATACTCGTTCTGGGTCAACCCCGCGTCCACACCGTCGATAAACACGCGGTGCTTGTCATAATCGATGGTCAATCCGCCGGATTTAAAAACTCCCGTCTGTCCGCCCGGCTGATTCGGGATCCCAGACCTTGTGTGGCGGATCGCAGTGCGGATCCTCGCGAGAAGCTCGGATGTTCCGAAAGGTTTCGTGATGTAATCGTCAGCTCCGAGATCCAGTGCCTCCACCTTATCCCTCTCATGGGTTCTCGCCGACACAACGATCACCGGCATCGCAGACCATTCCCGCACGCCCTGCAGGATCTTCATGCCGTCCATATCCGGAAGACCGAGATCCAGGATCACCACGTCCGGACACTGGGAGGTCACCATGCTGTATGCCTCCGCTCCCGTCTGCGCGACGATCACGTCGTAATTGTTCGCTTCCAGCACCGTCTTGATGAAATTGCTGATCCTCTTGTCGTCTTCCACAACCAGCACTCTGTCTTTAATCTCCATATTCCGTGTCCACTCCTTTCGGCAGCCAGAACATCACTCTGGCACCGCCTTCTTTTCTGTTTTCTGCTTTCATGATTCCGTCGTGGGCTCTTACGATGGTCATGCAGACCGAAAGTCCGATTCCCATATTTCGCTTGGAATCGCTCTCTTTTCCGTCCTCCGACTGGAAACTTCCGTCGAACATTCTCGGAAGAACGGACTCCTTGATCCCGGCTCCGTTATCCTCGATGGAAAACTTCACGCGATCCCCGTCCTCCGTCACGATCAGCCAGATCTTTGTCATGCCGTCCGCGTGGAGCACGCAGTTTTCCAGGAGGTTTACGATCACCTGCTCGATCAGGATCGCGTCCATAGGCACAAACAGGACATCCTCCGGCACTTTCGGGACTACCTCGATATCCGGGAATCGTTTTCTGAATTTCGTGATTGCTCCGCTGATCACGTCCTCCACCAGTTCATCTTCCTTATTGATCCTGGCGGTTCCATCCCCGATCCTCGTGATGGAAAGAAGGTTTTCCACCATCCGGACGAGCCACTGACCCTCGGATTTCATGTCCTCAAGGAGTTCCATGATATTTTCCTTCGAGAGTGCGTCATAGTTGTCGATGATCCCGGACGCGGAGCCGACGATCGACGTCAACGGGGTGCGGATATCGTGGGACACCGCCCGCAGGAGGTTTGCCCGCATCTTCTCCCGCTCAACCTCCAGCCGCATCTGCTCCTGTTTCTTGATCTGGGTCGTCAGGGCGCTGACACTGCAGGCCACGGCCAGCATGGCAACGAAGGTCAGCGGGTATCCCGTGATCGCAAAATTCAGTTTGAAATACGGGAATGTAAATACGTAGTTCACGCCGAACACAGCGATGATCGATGCGACGATCCCATAAACATATCCATCCGTAAAGCGGGACACAAACAGCACCGCCAAAACGAACAACAGCGGGACATGCGTGTCTGATTCTGAGATCCGCTGGACAAGAAAGCAAAATGCCGTCGCAATTCCCAGGATCCCGAACGCGATCCCGCTGTTCTTTAACACTGATCTGACTTTTGTGTTCATAGGGGAACCTCCGGTTTTTTAATGATCCATGAAGAACAACTGCTACCGTTCTTATCACTTGTTCTTCTTTTGGATTCATTATAACATAAATTCTGCTAAAATCGTGTTAAGATTGCAGATAATTTTCCGAAAAGTCACCCATTTTGGTTATACTCTATTTGCCGTATGAAATATAACCGGTTTTGCTGCTTCTGCGCATTCTGAATCGACATGTCCATCTGCCTGCTGTTGGCTGTGATCCTGCGCTTTATCATATTTTAACGATACAAAGAATATCCGTACTTCACTTTCCTGTAGATCTTCTGTGCGATCATGACCGGAATATAGCCTGTGATCACGATGGTCGGAATACCGCCTACGATTGCGACAAGGATGATGAAAAGGATCGAAAATAAATTAGCCATGATATATACCTCCCAAATTCTTCTTTTACATCCACCCCGCTTTTGTTTCCTGCAAAGAATCTTTGCGAAATTTCTTTTTTCGGGATGTTTTTAATCTGACAGGATGAAATTCTTCTCCTGTTTTTAAGTCGGAACATATATATCACAGAAATTTTATCCATGCTACCTTTTAGTCTGCTTTTTAGCCGCCGCTTAATCGCTTATTTTTCCTCCTTAACGCAAATTTTGCAAATAACATATACAATATATTTCGTCAGGATTTTTGTAACTTTTGTATGTATTTTTCGTATTTTGCGTCGTCTTAACAGACTTTTTCAAAAATATAATTTAATTTTTGCAGTCTGGTCTTCCTTACAAACGTTAAAAAGAGCTGCTGACTCAAATATAGTCACACAGCTCTTTTCAGCCTTACGCAGAAAACCTGTCTCCGCGTTTTATTTACTTCTCAAGCACCTTGTCCGCATGGTCAAGGGCTTCCTCAATATTCCTGCAGAAGTTCTCTCTTCCCACAAGATCCACGAATCCGGCTTTCTCCATGGCGCGCATCGGCTGCTCGTTGACATGGGACAGGATCAGGGTGACTCCGTTCTTTTTGCAGCGCTCGTAGAGGGCTGTCATGGAGTTCATTGCTGTGCTGTCCGCCGCCGGAACCGCCCGCATACGAAGGATCAGGCATCTTGTGACTTCGCTCACCTCGATCTGGTTGATGCGGTCAGCCGCGCCGAAGAATAACGGTCCTGTGAGCTCGTATACCGCAAGCTCCATAGGGATCTGACGAAGCTCTGCCGGGTTGGTCTCCTCGGCTGCTGCCTTTAACTGTGCCTCTTCCACGGACATTGTCTTTTTCGCTCCCCTGGAAGCTTCCTCCGCCTCGCGCTTCTGCTCCTCGACCTCTTCCACATGGAGCCAGCTTCTGACTCCCATCTCGTCGCTCATGCGCTTCATGAACAGCAGACAGGAAAGTACCATGCCCACCTCGATCGCTACGACAAGGTCGAAGACTACTGTTAAGAAGAATGTGATCACAAGAACAGCGATATCGCTCTTCGGAGCTGTCTTTGCGAGTCTTGCGAATGTTCTCCACTGGCACATGTTGTAGGCAACCATGAAGAGGATCGCCGCGATCGTCGGCATCGGGATCCAGCTTGCGTACGGCATGAGGATCACAAGGATCAGAAGAAGAACGCCAGCATGGACCATTCCGGCTACCGGAGTGCGTCCGCCGTTCTTGATGTTTGCCGCTGTACGGGCGATGGCGCCTGTCGCCGGGATTCCGCCAAACAGCGCGGAAACGATGTTTCCTGCACCCTGGGCCACAAGCTCTGTGTTGGAGCGGTGTTTTCCGCCGATCATGCCGTCCGCGACAACACAGGAAAGCAGGGACTCGATGGCTGCCAGGATCGCGATGGTGAAGGCATCAGATAAAGAGCCCTGGATCACGTCATAGCTGAAGGCCGGCATGTGGAAGGCCGGGAGCGCGTTGCTGACGCTGTAGAGATCCCCGATGGTGTTAACCTGTAACGGAAGGAATTTCACCATCACGATACCAACGAGAACCGCCACTAAGGATCCCGGGATCTTCTCCGTGATCTTCGGCATTACGATGAGGATCGCCAGGCAGACAAGACCTACAATCAACGCATGAACATTCATTGTTCCGAAACCTGCGGCAAAAGCTTTTAACTTCTGCATGGTCTCGATGGTCTCCATACCTGCCGGGTATGTGACACCGAAGAAATCTTTTAACTGTCCGATCACGATGGTCACCGCGATACCGGAGGTGAATCCGGTGGTGATCGTAAACGGGATAAACTTAATTAAGGAACCAAGCTGGCAAAATCCCATGATAACAAGGATGATACCTGCCATGATCGTTGCGACTGCCAGTCCTTCCACGCCGCTTCTCGCAACGATACCGGCTACGATCGTAGCGAAGGCCGCTGTCGGTCCTGCGATCTGTACCTGGCTGCCGCCTAAGAATGAGATCACGAAGCCTGCTGCGATAGCTGTGTAGATTCCCTGCTCCGGACCTACGCCGGACGCCAGTGCCAGCGCGATGGATAGCGGAAGGGCGATAATGGCTACGATGATACCCGCTACGACGTCAGACATCAGCTGGGCACCGGAATACTTCTTCAATGTTGTAAACAACATTGGACGTATTTTTTCCATACTCAATATTCTCCTTTTTCTTACCTGTGTGTGTAAAAGTAACTGTCTGGTCCCGAAAAAAGACCACGAGTATTTATTATACAGGAAAATGTGAGCCTGTCCAGTTTTTTCGAATTTTTAGCGGAGATAGTTATGAATTTAACACAGTGAAGTTTTATCTCAGCTGAAAACGTGCATTTTATGGGAATTACCGATGTTCATGATCCGCTAAATCTTTGCGCAGACAGTCACTTTTCACGCATCGTTTCTTTTGCTCTTTCTGTCACAAAAAGCCCCACACCTACCTGTCTTCCAGATACATGCGAGGCTTTATGATTTTTTGAAACCACTCAGAATCTTTACAATTTTACTTTATTTCTCTGCGCTTTCCTTTTTCGCTTTGCTGTCCAGAGTATTTAAACTCATATCATTGTAGTCATCCAGATTCAGATTTCCTATCATCTTATCTACAACAAGTGCATTCGTCAGGGAACCTGTGACGTTGATCATGGTTCTCGGCATGTCGATGATCGGGTCGATGGCTAAGATCGGGCTGACCATACCGAACTGGGCGCCCATGCCTACACCGGAAAGTCCGACGGAAGCAGCCATGGTCGCTGTTCCAGGGATACCTGCGATTCCAAGGGAACCGATGGCGACAACAAAGATGGTCATCACGATCATTTTCCATAACTTTTTTCTTCTAAATCATTTTTCTGCACTGCTCAAACAGTACATTTCTCCACGCTTTTCACATGGAGAACCTTCTCCGACACGGTAAACTTCACCTCATATCCGGCAAATTCCATGCCGTAGACCCGGTCCGGATCCTCCTGGTAGGACGGGCGGGGATCCTGGGCCAGGACTGCGCGGAGCGGATCCCGCTTTTCTTCCGGCAGGAACTCCAGAAGTTCTTCCGGGATCTCCACCGAAAGCCCGTACTCTTTCGTCTGGTCTGTGAAACCGCCCTTCGCTTCCGGGTGGCTGTCCGCAAAGGGAACGTAGGGCTTGATGTCAAAGACAGGCGTCCCATCCATCATGTCCGCCCCCGTGACAACTAAGACAGGAGCGCCGTTTTCCAGGTGCTCCACTCTTTTAAGTTTCACGACGGAAAGTCCCAGGGAATTCGGGCGGAACGGGGATCTCGTGGCAAACACACCGACTCTCACGTTTCCTCCGAGTCTCGGCGGACGCACCGTCGCTGACCAGTTTCCCGGCTTTCTGACGTTCTCCGAAAACTCCCAGATCAGCCAGAGGTGGGAGAACTCTTCGATCCCCCGGATGGCCTCAGGATTGGAAAATTCCGGTTCAAAGACGATCTTCGCCTCCAGATCACCCGTCAGGCCGCTCTGCCTCGGTATTCCAAATTTTGTCGGGAAATCCGTGTGGATATACGCCACCGGGCGGATCATATGGTCCACGTTCTGATTTTCTTTTTTCCCTGCTGCCATATCTTTCTCCCCCTTATCAGTGTGTTTTCCACTCTGTCCTCTGCCCATAAAGCTGACCGGGCGCACCCGTCATAATTATTTTTCTCTGATGGCTTCACCATTTCATGACTGCTCCGTCAGCCTTCTGATCCTTCTGACGTTTCCAGCCATTTTCTCAGATCCGCCATCATCTTCTTCGCGTCCATGACGCCGATCTGATATGTCTTTTCGATCTCCTCGGCGCTCTTGCAGATCCTCGGGATCGTGAGAGGAACGCTCGGACGGATCACGAAAACTTCGCCCGCCCTTTCCAGCTTTTCGATATTCCGGATACTCATGTTGTACTCGACAGCCCGGTTCTTAAGTGCCTCTGCGAACTTCGGATATTTATGGTACACAATATCCGCCATCCAGGCATTTTCCGGCTTCTTCCGGTACTCTGAATCTCTCGTGAGGACCACAACATTGCGCTTATATCCCAGTTTCCTGAATGCTTCCACCGGGACACTGTCCGTACATCCGCCGTCGAGCAGTTTTCTGCCGTCAAGCTCCACAAACTTTGACACATATGGAAGCGACGCTGATGCCTGGATATAGCCGATATCACGCTTCATATCGTGAAGCTTCGCGTAGACCGGCTTCCCCTTCTCAACATCGCTGCAGACCACGTAGAAATCGGTGTGCTCTTTATTTTTATTAAACGTGTCATAATCATAAATATCCAGGATCTCTGGAAGTTCGTGATAGCAGAAATCAGTATCCACAAAATTTCCTGTCCTGATCAGATTTTCGGTGCTCATAAAGCGCTTGTCCGCACAGTATTTTTTATAATACCGGATGCTTCTTCCCCTCTGTTCCGAAAGGAAACTGCATCCATGGACCGCTCCCGCCGAAACGCCGATCACCCCGTCAAAGGTAAGGCCTTCATCCAGAAATACGTCCAGAACTCCCGCCGTATAGATGCCGCGCATACCGCCGCCTTCCAGCACAAGTCCTGTTTTATTCTTATTTTTCTCCATCTTCTGATCCATCTTAAAGTTCCTCCTTTCCTGCTCACTGTGACATGTCTTTGCTGGATCTTTCCACTAAAAGACGCGTCAGGTACGTATTTTACAACGAAAGCGGCTTTCCGTCAAGGAAGCCGCTTTTATTTGATAACTCTTTAATCTGTTGCTTTGCAGCCTGAACCGGAAAAACAAGCTGCCACGCACTTAGTCCACCAGTTTCTCCAGCTCACTCACATACTCCGTCCTGTCGCTGGTCACATGACCTGCTTTCGCGGCATATAAGGAGACTGCCGCCTGAGATTTCTTCACCGGCTGCATCGTTCCGGCACCTGCCACGCAGCCGCCCGGGCATGCCATTCCTTCCAGCAGATATCCGTTGTACTTTCCTGCCTTGGCGAGCTGTAAAAGCTTCTTGCACTCCTTTAAGCCCTCGGCGTTCGCCACACTGATCTCCTTATCCGGGTACATCTCGGCGATCACATCCACCACAGATTTCGCGACGCCGCCAGCAACCGCGAAGTTTCTTCCGTCCCTGGATGCCGCATTGACTCCGCCCTCATCCTCCGCGATGTTCTCGATATCCACATGCTTCGCGTCAAAGATTCCCGCCATCTCCTCGAAGGTCAGTACGAAATCTACCTCGCTGCGCACGCTTCTTCTCATGGCTTCCAGTTTTTTCGCCGCGCAGGGTCCGATAAAGACCACCTTTGCCTTTTCATGCTGCTTCTTGATGAGTCTCGCGGTGAGCGTCATCGGCGTCAGCGCCATGGAGATGCAGTTCGCGTAATCCGGGAACAGTTTTTTCGCCATCATGGACCATGCCGGGCAGCAGGATGTTGCCATAAACGGCAGCTGTTCCGGAACTTCCTTCACGAAGTCCTCCGCCTCCTGCACCGCGCAGAGGTCCGCGCCGATGGCGACCTCAAAGACGTCCGCAAAGCCCAGGGCTTTCATCGCCGCCCTCAGCTTTCCAGGTGTTACCTTCGGGCCAAACTGACCGACAAATGCCGGTGCCACAGCGGCGTACACTCTCTCACCTGTCTGGATCGCGCGGATTACCTGGAAGATCTGGGACTTGTCTGCGATGGCTCCGAACGGGCAGTTCACGAGGCACTGTCCGCAGGAGACGCACTTGTCGTAGTTGATATCTGCCTTTCCGTTCTCGTCCGAGTGGATCGCATCCATGCCGCAGGCCGCCGCGCAGGGGCGCTCCTGGATGATGATGGCATGATAGGCACAGACATTCGCGCACTGTCCGCACTTGATGCACTTATCCGGGTCGATCTTAGATCTTCCGTTTGTGCGGTCCAGGCTCACCGCGTCCTTCGGGCACACCTCCACGCATGGGTGGGCAAGGCAGCCCTGGCAGCCGTCTGTCACATAGACCCGCTTTTCCGGACATGCATTGCAGGCGAATTTGATCACATTGATGAGCGGCGGCGTGTAGTATGTCTCCGGCTTATCCGCCTCCTCAATTCCCTGGGATACCGGTGCCGGGTCCGATGCCCCGCGGTACGGGAGTCCCATGGCAAGACGGAGCCGCTCGCTCACGATCGCCCTCTCCACAAAAACATCGTTTCTGAAATTTCCGACTTCTCCCGGAATGATCTTATACGGAAGTTCCTCAATCCGTTTGTCCACCGGCCATTCCGTGTGGTACGCCATTCTCGCCACTTCCCTGAAGATCCGGTGGCGGATCTCCTGGATCCTTGTCTCTACACCTCTCATACGCTTTCCTCCAATCAGGATCCTCTGCGTGGTCATCCGGTGTTATATCTCCGGTTCCATGCTTCGTTCTCCATGCACTTTTATTTCAAGTTCCCCTTATCCTGCTCTTGTTAAAAAGATAACACTGATTGAAGCTCCATTCAAGCCCCAATTTCTTTTCGATCCATGAATTTTTCTGCCTCCTGCACTGTTTTTCCATGAACCGCTGCCGTGCACTCCTTGCGCAAACAGTAACCGATTTTGCAAAAAAACAAACTATTTGCATTTTATTTTATCTCATTTTATAATAAAAGCAGTTTTATCACTGAAAGGAGATTTTTCCATGGCATTTAAAGAAGTTGATATCAAAAGTCTGAATTTTAATCCCTTCACAAAGATCGGTTCTGAGTGGATGCTCATCACCGCTGGCGACGAATCCGGCTGCAACACCATGACAGCAAGCTGGGGCGGTCTCGGCGTCCTCTGGGGCAAGAATGTTGCCACCTGCTATATCCGTCCGCAGCGCTACACAAAGAAATTCGTGGACGCAAACGATACATTTACCCTGTCCTTCTACGGACCGGAGTACAAGCAGGCACTCTCCATCTGCGGTTCCAAGTCAGGCCGCGACTGCGACAAGGTCAAAGAAGCTGGACTTACCCCGTATTTCACAGACGGAACAGCTGCTTTCGAGGAGGCCAGCATGGTCTTCGTGTGTAGGAAGCTCTACGAGGATGAGATCAAGCCGGAGAACTTTATCGCAAAAGAGAACGATGGAAAATGGTATCCGGAGAAAGATTATCACACTGTTTATATTGCAGAGATCACAAAAGTTCTTGTAAAAGAATGATAAAACGTACTATAAAAGGCATGTGGATCAGATTTCTCTGATTTTTACATGCCTTTTTCTTCAAATAGTTATTTTTCCAGCTTTAATCTGATTTTTACCTGTATCCAGCGCACCGCCGCAACTGCTGCTTTCGACTTTTTTCTTTCTTTTTTCAAGTCTCCTCTTTTCTCCTAGCTTCCCTTATTTTCCGCCATTTTTGCACTATCTTAGCGAAATTTTAGCATTATTTTCCCTTTTCCATCCCCCGCAATTCTTGACTTTTAAAAATTCAGGCACTAAAATACTGAATGGATTGGCAGGAATCGGCGTGATTTTAAATGCGAAACGGTTTTATGCCTTTTTTCTTTCTAACTATACAGATAAGGACTAACAGAGAAAAAGATAACCGTCACCTTCAAAGCGATCGGGCTGTTATCAATATGAACGAATACGATTATGAAAAAGTTACTGATTGGAATCGATGTCGGTTCCACCACAACAAAGATCACGGTCCTGGACGCCGGGACCAAAACACTTTTATACTCCGACTACCGCCGCCACCACGCGGATCAGCTCGCCAGCGTCCTCTTCGCGATCCGGGAAGCGGCAGATCGTTTTCCTGACTGTGACGCCAGGATCATTCTCACCGGCTCCGGCGCAAAGCCTGTGGCCGAGGCGGCCAACACCCCCTATATCCAGGAGGTCGTCGCTAACTCCATCGCCTTAAAGAAGACCTACAAGACCGTGGGAACAGCAATTGAGCTCGGCGGGCAGGACGCGAAGATCATCTTCTTTAAGAACGACACTCAGACCGGTGCTTTAAATGTCGCAGACATGCGCATGAACGGAAGCTGTGCCGGTGGAACCGGCGCCTTCATCGACGAGGTGGCTTCCATTCTCCAGACACCGCCGGAAAAAATGAATGAGCTGGCAGGAAATGGAACCTGCGTCTACGATATCTCCGGCCGCTGCGGTGTTTACGCGAAGACCGATATCCAGCCTCTGTTGAACCAGGGTGTCGCGAAGGCAGATATCGCCCTCTCCTCCTTCCATGCCATCGCCAAGCAGACCATCGGAGGATTGGCGCAGGGCCTCGATATCCGCACCCCCGTTGTCTTCGAAGGCGGACCTTTAACCTTCAACCCGAAGCTCATTGATGTGTTCTCCGAGCGGCTGAACTTAAAAGAAGGGGAACGCCTTGTTCCGGAACACCCGGAGATCATGGTAGCCTACGGCGCTGCCCTTTCCTTAAACGGCATGTTCAAAGAGACCGAAGGCGATGCGAATGCAGGCTCTTTTTCCTATTCTTCCCTGAAAGACTGGGTATCCAGACTGGAACATGTCCAGAAAACGATCAAAAATAAGCGTCTCACCGAGCATGCAGAGACGGCACCGCCGTTCTTCACTTCCACAGAAGAATATGGCACATTTTTAAAGGAGCATCCCAAGGGAGATTTCACACCTCCGCCTCTGACTCCTGGAACTACCGTCCATGCATGGCTCGGCATCGACTCCGGAAGCACCACCACGAAATTTGTCCTCATGGGCGATGACGGAAAGCTTCTGGACTTCTTCTACGCCTCCAACCAGGGGGACCCCCTGACGGTGGCAAAGAACGCCCTGATCACCATGAGGAACCGGTTCCGCGATGCCGGAGTGGCACTGGAGATCCTTGGCTGCGGTTCCACCGGATACGGAGAGCTGCTGTTCTCCAAGGCGTTTTCCACCGAGTACCACGTTGTGGAAACCGTTGCCCACGCGAGGGCCGCTTTCCAGTACATGCCGGATATCACATTCCTTCTCGATATCGGCGGCCAGGATATGAAGGCTATCTGGCTGGACCATGGAATCATCACGAACATTCTTGTAAACGAGGCATGTTCCTCGGGGTGCGGTTCCTTCCTTGAAAACTTCGCCTCCACCTTGAAGATCCCGGTGACGGAGATCGCCTCCGCCGCCTTCCGGTCGGAAGATCCGGCAGTCCTCGGCAGCCGCTGCACCGTCTTCATGAACAGCAGTATCGTCACCGAGCAAAGAAACGGCAAAAAGCCGGAGGACATCATGGCGGGACTCTGCCGTTCCATCATCGAGAACGTCTTCACAAAGGTCATCCGCATCTCGAACCTGGATTCCCTTGGCGACAGGATCATGGTCCAGGGCGGAACGTTCCGGAACGACGCCGTTTTAAGGGCTTTTGAGCAGTACACCGGCAGAAAGATCGTCCGCGCCCCGTACCCGGGCATGATGGGTGCCATCGGCGCCGCGATCCTCACAAAGGAGGCCATGGCGGACGGAAAGAAAAAGAGGACGTTCATCGGCCTTGATGCCATGGATTCCTTCTCCTACACCCAGGAAGCCAACATTCCGTGTCCGTTCTGCACGAACCACTGCAAGCGCACCATCGTCCGTTTCTCCAACGGCCAGTCCTGGGTCACAAACAACCGCTGCGAGCGCGGCGAGGTCTTAGGCGACCCGAAGGACCCGGAGGTCCGGAAGCTCCAGCAGGAACGGGAGGAGGCGCAGGCAAAGGTCCCGAACTGCTATAAGATCCGCGAGTCTTTGCTCTGGAGAGACTACCCGGTACCTGAACATGTGACTGACCGGAATATCACGATCGGAATCCCGCGGGTACTCTCCTTCTGGGAGACTATGCCCTTCTGGTCCACATTTTTCCGCTCCTTAGGCTTCACAGTCCGCGTATCCGCCCCCAGCAGCCACAAGCTCTACGAAGAAGGTCTCTACGCAGTGGCCTCTGACACGGTGTGCTTCCCAGCAAAGCTTGTCCACGGCCATATCCGCAGCCTCGCGAAAATGCATGTGGACCGGATCTTTATGCCGTCCATCACCTCCGTGCAGTCGGAAAATAAGGAGAAGACCAGCGAGTGGATGTGCGCCATCGTAAAGGGCTATCCTCTCGTCATCAAGAACTCCGACAACCCGGAACATGTTTTCGGAATTCCATTTGACGATCCTCTGTTCCACTGGTACACAAACAAGGACCGGGACGAACAGCTGACACAATACATAAAAGACACTTACAATATTCCGGACGAGGAGATCAGGGAGGCGATCCGCTTTGCCGACATGGCAGAGAATTCCTTCCATCAGGAGCTTTCCGCCGCCGGCAAGGCGATCTTAGATCAGGTGACGGAGGAGAACCGCTACGCTGTGATCCTGGCATCGAGACCCTACCAGAACGATCCACTGGTCAACCACAGCCTGCCGGAGATGTTCACGAGTCTCGGCATCCCGGTGCTCACCGCCGACGCAGTCCCGGGCGTCAACGACGTAGACCTCACGAACAGCCGCCTGGATGTGGTAAACAACTACCACGCGCGAATGCTGGGCTCCGCCGTCATCGCCGCCGAAAATCCGCATCTGGAATATGTCCAGATCGTAAGCTTCGGCTGCGGACATGACGCGTACCTTTCCGACGAGATCATAAGACTCATGAAACAGGTCTCCGGAAAGATCCCGCTTATCTTAAAGCTCGACGAGAGCGAGATCCAGGGTCCTCTGCGGATCCGCGTCCGCTCCTTTATCGAGACGGTCCGCATGCAGAGGGAGAAACATGAGGACGTGGAGGTTCATGCCCTCTCCGATCCATACCCGGTAAAATACAAAAAGAGCGACCGGAAAAAGCGCATCGTCCTGGTTCCGAACACCTCCCACGCCTTCTGCCGTGTTATGTCAGCAGCCATGGCGAAGCAGGGACTCCGCGCGGAACCGCTGCCTATCGGCCGTGACGAGGCAATCCGCCTCGGAAAGAAGTATGTCCACAACGACATCTGCTTCCCGGCCCAGATCGTCATCGGCGAGGCACTTGCCGCTCTGGAGAGCGGAAAATATAACGGAAAAGAAGTTGCCATCGCCACCGGAAAGTACATCGGTGACTGCCGCCTGACCCATTACAGCGCTCTGCTTCGGAAAGCACTGGATGACGCGGGATTTTCCGATGTACCGATCCTCACGAATGATGACACGGACTTCCACAACCTTCATCCTGGTTTCCGCTTAAGTCTCCCATCGGCTCTCCGGATCGCCTACGCGCTTCCGATGATCGATATTCTGGAAGAACTTCTCAGAAAGATCCGCCCGTACGAGCTCACAAAGGGAAGCGCCGACGCCGCCTTCGACCAGGCGCTGGACGCTGTGATCGATGGGCTCGCCGCCCATGGAGTCACCGGTGCGAAGCATGGATTCTCAAAGGCCATTGAGATCATGAAGCAGGTTCCTTATGACCGCTCCCATCCGAGACCTACCGTGCTGATCGTCGGCGAATACCTCTTAAACTTCCATCCGGGAGCAAACCACGATATTGAGGCGTTTTTAGAGCAGAATGGTTTTGAGATCATCGAGGCCCGCATGTCCGATGTCATCCAGAAGTCCTACTTCTACCGGGATATGCAGGTCCGGGAGTATCATTTAAATAAGCCGCTCCAGGAAAAGCTCTGGTACCGGATGGCAGACATGTTCTTCGATCTCGCCCATGACGCGGCGGACAAGATCGCGAAAGACCATCCGCTTTACACTGAACCGGCTGTCCGGCTTCCAGAACTCGTAAAGAAGAGCGATTCGATCATCCACCACACCTTCGATGCCGGAGAAGGTGTCCTGATCCCTGGCGAGATCCTGCACCATGCCGCCCATGGCTGCCGCGCTTTCGTGATCCTGCAGCCATTCGGCTGCCTGCCGAACCATGTGGTAGGGCGCGGAATCTCCAAGCGCTTAAAAGAGCTCTACCCTGATGTCCAGATCCTGCCCCTCGATTACGATCCGGATGTCAGCTTTGCGAACATCGAGAACCGTCTCCAGATGCTGATCATGAACGCAAAGGAGCAGAGTGCGGAGAAGAACGTATAATATAGAATGTAAAAAAATACAGCAGAGATCCACCTGTCAGGTCAAATCTCTGCTGTATTTATTTTTTCACCATTTGATCCAGATCTTCCCGCCGAATTTCCAGTTTCCGTAGAGCATCCGCCCGAATAAACACAGGCAGACCGAGATGAAAAAGAGGATCGTGAGGCAGTCAGAGCCGGCGAATGTCGTTAGCAGGGTGAGGAAAGCAGTCAGGGCAAGGTACAAAAGGTTCATCCCCTGGAAGCGGACGAAGCGGTCTTTTTCCCGAATTTCCTCGTTCTTCTGGATCCGCTCGTAGGATCTTCCTTTTCCCTTTAACAGCCAGGTGCCAAGTACGGCCCATTCGATCGTTAAAATACAGAGTATATACTTTGTGAACATATGCCTTCCTCCTTTTCGCGCGTTTTTTCATACCAGACTGACCTACCGGCCACTCTATTTTGATTCGTAGATCACGATATTTCCCTGGTTCAGGCTCTTCTTCACATCGATGACTCTCTGGTTCGCGCTGCCCTTCCAGTGCAGGGTCACATCTTTTTCCGCTTCAACGAACGGGCCGTCGACGAGAACATCCACGTATTTTAAGAACGGGAGGTCTTTAATGTCTTCCCAGAGAAATCCTGTATACAGCCAGATCGTCTTTTCCGGGAATTTTTCGTGGATCTCCTCGATCAGCTCTCCCGTCTCCTTCCTATTCTGCCAGTGGAGCGGATCGCCGCCGGAGAAGGTCACGCCGGAGATCCAGGACGGGGACAGGGTCTCAAAAAGTTCCTCCTTCGCCGCCTCATCGAAAGGCAGTCCGCCCTTCACGTCCCATGTCACCGGGTTCTGGCACCCCTGACAGGCATGGCTGCAGCCCGCCAGCCATAAGACTGTGCGCAGGCCGTCGCCATTTAACATGTCCTCTTTTGTTATGTTGTGGTATCGCATTTTCTTTATCCTTTATCTGTATTCTTCAGTGTTCATATTCTTGTTTTTATTGGCATAAAAACAAGAATCTCTCGGGCGTCCGCCCTATACGTCTTTAGGCAGAAAAATGCTTATGCAAGCAAGCCTGCAACACATTTTTCTGAGACGCATTTCACTCGTTTGCAGTGCGCATATTCTTGTTTTCATTTCCATGAAAACAAGAATCTCTCGGGCGTTCGCCCTATACGGATTCAGGCAGCAAAATGCTTATGCAAGCAAGCTTGCAACACATTTTTCTGAGACGCATTTCACTCGTTTGCAGTGCGCATATTCTTGTTTTCATTTCCATGAAAACAAGAATCTCTCGGGCGTTCGCCCTATACGGATTCAGGCAGCAAAATGCTTATGCAAGCAAGCTTGCAACACATTTTTCTGAGACGCATTTCACTCGTTTGCAGTGCGCATATTCTTGTTTTCATTTCCATGAAAACAAGAATCTCTCGGGCGTTCGCCCTATACGGATTCAGGCAGCAAAATGCTTATGCAAGCAAGCTTGCAACACATTTTTCTGTCTGAATCCGTGCACTGCAAACTGGTTTTATCACATGCTCTTTCTCTCAGCGATCTCGGCCATCTTCGCGTCATTTAATCTTGTATCGCCTTTCACACGGGAATAGCTCAGATATCCATTCATCCGGTCGATCTTCGTGAGGTTTTTGCTTCCGCAGACCGGACACACATCCATATTCAGTTCCTCGTGGCCGCAGTCATCGCAGTAAGACAGGGACAGGTTTACTCCCTCGTAGAATCCCATCTTCATGGCGCGGCGGACCAGGGAGCGGATCGCCTCTTTGTTGTAGTCGATCGGGTACTTCACATACTGGATCTTTCCGCCGTTGGAGAGCTCCCAGAACCGATGTTCCAGGTTCTGCTTCTGGATCGGGGTGATGTCCTCGGTCACATGGCAGTGGAAGCCGTTGCTGACGTACTCGCGGTCAGAGACATTCTCGATGATTCCGTACTTCTTCCTGAACTGCTTTACCTGCAGACCGCAGAGATTCTCCGCCGGTGTGGCGTAGATCGCATAGAGGTTTCCGTCCTCATGCTTAAACTGCTCCACCTTCTCGTTGATATGCTTTAACACCTCGATAGCAAAGGCGCCGTCCTCCACCAGGGATTTTCCGTTATAAAGTCTCTGGAGCTCGTTGAACGCCGTGATTCCAAAGGACGCCGTCGCTGTCTTTAAGAGCGGCTTGATCTTATCGTGAAGCCCCAAATGTCCGCCGTAGAATCCGCCCTCGCAGTAGGCAAGTGGGTTCGTGGAGGCGCGCATCTCGCCGAGGTACGCGTAGGTACGGATATGGATCTTACGGATCAGCTCCAGGTAGTAGTCGAGAACCTCATAGAAATCCCTGCTCTCCTGTCTCGCCTTCGCGAGGATCATCGGAAGATGCAGGCTCACAACACCGATGTTGAAGCGGCCAACAAACACCGGAATGTCATTCTCGTCCGCCGGTTCCATGCCGCCCCTCTCATACCACGGGGAAAGAAAGGCGCGGCATCCCATGGGGCTTATGATCTTTCCATACTTTTTATACATGCTGGCGATATATCCCTCACCGCTCAATGACAGCCAGTCCGGATACATCGTCTTTGAGGAACACTCGATTCCTGCCTCGAAAACGTCCTCCAGCTCTTTTCCCGGTCCGTGGAGGTTCTCATCATATAAAAATACAAGCTTCGGGAACAGTACCGGCTTCTTGTGGCCTTCTTTTCCCTGACCTTTCTTTCTGACGTTCAGCATCGTGATGGTGGCCATCTTCGCGAAGCGGCTTGTTCCGGTTCCCGCTGTCATGGTGATAAACGGGTAGTCACCGCGGCTGGAGGAAACAGAGTTAAACTTGTACTCCCATCCCTGGAATCCCTGTTCCATCTCGCGCTGAACGTCATTCCATGCCACTTCTTTTGCCTTCTCCTCATCGAGGCCAAGGTCAATATACTTTGTGATATACTTTCCGTAAGATTTCTCCGCGTAAGGCGCCAGGATATTCTCCACGTTCGGAACCGTAAAACCGCCATACTGCTGGCTTGCGGCACTCAGGACAATATCGCCGATAACATCAAAAGCAACATCCAGGGTCTTCGGCTCGTTGTACCAGATATTTCCCATCTCAAATCCGCCGCTTAAGACCTCATTGACATCAAAAAGGCAGCAGTTCATGGTATCACGTCTTGCGGACATGTCGTGGATATAGATATATCCGTCACGGCATGCCTGAAGCTCCTCCACCGTCATAAAGAACTTCTGGTATAAGGATTTATTTAACTCGTTGAAGATCAGGCTCCGCTTCGTGGAGACTAAGGCACTGTCGGTGTTGCTGTTTTCCTTGTCTCCAATATACATGATGGACTGGCTCTTTTTGTAGACCTCGTCCAACATCTGGACGAAATCCTGCTTGTAGTTGCGGTAATCGCGGTAACTCTTTGCGACCACCGGATTGACGCGCTCCAGGGCGCCCTCGACGATATTGTGCATCTGGGCGATCGGCACCTCTGACTGGTCCAGATCCTCCGCCTTCTCCTCCACGAACTCACAGATAAATTTGCTCTCAGCCTTTGAGAAGGTTATCATCGCACGGTTTGCGGACTTGTTCACCGCCGCCAGGACTTTCTGGACATTAAACTCTTCCTTTGTCCCGTCTTTCTTGATCACTTTGATCTCACTGCATTTCATGATATGGAATCCTCCTCGTCGGTTTCGCTGTTGTCTTCGCTTTCTATTTCTTTCTCTATCTCTGTATCGCTTACGATTGCGCCACTTTCATTCTCTTCTGTTTTTTCCATCCCAGTTTGCGGATCTTCCGGTTCTTCTGCCGTCCCCGCATCCTTTTCCGGCTCATCGATCAGATGACCTTCCTCGTCGATCTTAAGGTTCAGCTCCTCCTCGACCTCGCTCCGGATTTCCTCCCGCTGCTCCACATTCATCTCCGGGAGCTGTTCCGTAGATCCGACTCCGAAGCGGCGCAGAAATTCCTCCGTCGTGGCAAAAAGTGCCGGTCTTCCAGGCGCATCGAGACGACCCGCCTCATACACCAGGTCATACTCCACAAGACGGTTCACCGCATGATCCGACTTTACTCCCCGGATCTTCTCGATATCCGCCTTCGTCACCGGCTGCTTGTAGGCGATGATCGCCAGCGTCTCCATCACCACATCCGACAGCACCTGCTTCTTTGGTGTCGCCGCCACTCGGATCAGATGTTCATAATAGTCGGCACGGCTGCACATCTGGTAGCTGTCGTCGAGGCGCACAATCTGCATGCCCGCCTTTCTCTTGTCATATTTCTCCTTCAGGCGCTCCACGGCCTGGATAGCCGTCTCCTCATCCGATTCCAGCGCCGCCGCGAGCTGACGGATCTCCACAGACTGCCCCATGGTAAACAGCACGGACTCCACAACGGACTCCTGCTTTTTCAGATTTTCCACTCTCATTCATTTTCCTCCACAGTGGTATTCTCCTACTCATCTACTGAGCAGTTGTGACATCGATAGCAATATCCTCTTCTTCGCCTTCCGGCTCAAGAGATTCTATGCACATGTCGTCGAAGAGATGTTCCTGGGTCAGATGGATCTTTCCAACCTTCATAAGCTCTAAGAGCGCCAGGAACGTCACGACGACCTCCGTCTTGTCGTTCTGTTTTTCCAGCATCTGCCGGAAGCTGAATTTCCGGTGCTTTCTGGCATATCCCAGAACAGAGGTGATCTTGTCCTCCAGACTCACCGGATCCTTTTTGATAGTTCCGAAGGTGCTGCGGACCGGGTCGATCTTATCCTGCTGCCGCTTCATCACCGACTCGAAGATCTTCTGAAGCTTCGTGAGCGTCACTCCGTCCAGGAGCTTATCGAGATCCACCGGCTCTGCATATTCTTTGACCTCCGCCGGGATCGTCGGATCCTTATAAAACACACGGTCTGCCCCGGACTCCATGTCCTTAAGCTCCTCCGACATCAGCCGGTATTTCTTATATTCCAGGAGACGCATCACAAGTTCCGCTCTCGGATCTTCCTCCTCGCCCTCCTCATTCACTTCTTTCGGCAGCAGCATCCGCGCCTTGATGTCGAGAAGCGTCGCCGCCATCACAAGGAATTCGCTGACCACATCCAGATTTTCCTCATCCATCTGCCGCACGTACTCCATATACTGGTCCGTGATCTCGGCGATCGGGATATCATAGATATTCACTTTGTTTTTTTCAATCAGATGGAGAAGAAGATCCAGCGGACCTTCAAACTTTTCCAGTTTGTACGATAATTCCATATGCACCTCAAGTATATTTTCACAGTCTTCCATTCAGAAAACCCATGTCCAACAATTCGATATATAACCGCAAAAAAGAATGTGCGTATGCACACTCTTCATCACGCCGTTCACATTTTTGTCCTTACTGCTGCGCATCAGCCCCGCAGAGCCTCACAACAACCACCTGTGGTTTATCATTCAGCCTGATATTGATCGAGTGGGTCCCAAGTCCCCGCCCGACGATCATCCGGCTCTTTTCTTTTTCTTTTCCCGGAAGCTCAAAATATCCCGCGCAGCGTGGATAAAAGAACTGATACTGGGGCGTCATGACTCCGCCCACAATGGGAAGTCTGATGGTCCCGCCGTGAAAATGTCCGGAAAATGTGAGATCCGCTCCCCATGCCGCATACTCCTCGAAAAAAAGCGGAGAATGTGCGAGAAGAAGATGAAATTTTTCCGGATCCGGCTCTCCCAGGGCATCCTTTAAAAGACCAGCGGGAATTTCCCCTGATCTTGGCAGATAAGCACTCTTTGGGAGATCGAGACCATAGATCCTGATATCGCTGTCGAGATCCGCCGCCCCGTTGGAGAGATAACGGATCCCCGCATTTTCCAGGGCTGCGCGGTAATTCTTATAAGTACTGCCATAGACATCTGCTTTCCAAAGCATCCGGCACTCATGATTTCCATTTCCGCAGTATACCGGGAACTCCTTCGCCAGTTCCGTCAAAAGCGTCAGCGGAATCCTGACATCAGAATTTCCTCTTTTTGCGACCATTCCGTCCCCGCCAAAAAGCACGGCATCCGGTTTCACCTTCCGCACAGCCTCAAGCAGGCGGCTGTTCTCTTCCCCGAATTCCTTATTGTGGAGATCCGTCAGAAAGACGATGGTCTTTCCCGGTCCATGGATCTTCTCCGAGACGATCCGGTACTCTTCCGTTACAAGGCAGTCCCTCTCATACCGGGAACGCGCCAGGCAGCCGGCACCAAAAACTATAACACCCGCCGCCAGAAACACTGCTGTCCCCAAATCGGATTACTCCTCCTCAAATACGCGGATTCCGCGCTCAACAACGCCTGCGAATGCCTGTGCGTAGCTCTTGTACTCCGGATGCCTTGCGATGATCTTGTCCATAACTTCCTTCATCTCACCGCTGATGATAACGGTGCATCCTGCTGCCTTCTTATTTGTGGAACGGTTCTCGTACACGTCCTGCATCACTTTTACTCTTTCTTTCATGATAAATACTCCTTTTCGTTTCTGTTTGTATCAGGAATTCACTGCCGTATTCTCTCACACACACGATATACACCGCAATGCAGGCCGGCATGTGTTTTACTATTTTTACTGTATCCAGGCACCATCAGCACCGACTACATACTGATTATCGATGGTGGTGTTTCTTGCGATCTTTCCGTCAGCACCGAGGTAGAACCACTTACCGGAATCCTGTCTCCATGCGCTCTTCACCATTTTTCCGTTGGCCTCAAAGTAGTACCACTCATTGCCGAACATCTTCCATCCGGTTACCATTTTTCCATCCGCATCAAAACCGAAATCAGCGGCATCGATCGTGTAGATCGTTCCGACCGCCTTTGTTCCGTCGGCAAACTCGTATCTCCAGCTGCCGTTATCCTGTACCCAGTGTCCGGCAGTTGTCTGCTTTCCTGTGGATGTGATTCCGGACTTCTCTGTATTGACATACTGATAGCCATAGTCCAACATCTTCTTTGTATCCTCATAGTGGGTGCTCTTGGATTTTAAGATCACCGCAACCATACGGACGCCGTTTTTCTCCACGCAGGTCACAAGAGTATTTCCTGCCTTGGAAGTATATCCCGTCTTTCCGCCTACGATTCCCGCATAATATCTGGAATCGTTCGGGTAGAGCATCTTGTGGCCCGGAGTGATGGTTCTGGCCGCAGCTGCCTTTGTCGCCGGGAACTTGTAGCTCAGTGTGGAGTCGATCTCGCAGAGCGTCTTATTTGCGAAAGCCGCAGCTGCGATCTTAGCCATATCGCGGCATGTCGTATACTGCTGATCGGAGTTTAAGCCGTTCGGATTCACGAAATGTGTGTTCGTACAGCCGAGCTCCGCCGCTCTCGCGTTCATGAGCTCCGCGAAGGCGGAAATACTGCCGGAGACATGCTCCGCGAGTCCGTTTGCGACCTCATTGGCAGATTTTAAAAGCAGGGCATAGAGACAGTCCTTTACGGAGACCTGATCACCCTCCACGAGTCCGATCTTCACCGCTCCGGACTCCAGGTTTGTGACTGCTGTCTTTGAGAATGTCACCTTGTCGTCCAGGTTTGCTTTTTCCAGCACGAGAAGCGCTGTCATAAGCTTTGTAGTGCTGGCCGGAGCGAGCTTCTCATCGGCATTCTTCTCGAAGAGAACTCTTCCGTTCGTCACATCGTAGAGGATTCCTGCCTCTGCGGAGATCGTCGGCTTTGCGATAGCATCCGCTGCCGCTTTTGCCTCTGCGCTCACCTGGCTCTGACCGGTTGTGTTTGTTGTATTATTTGATGTATTGGGCTTGCTGTCCTCATATCCCGGACCGCCCTCGTTTCCAGCCTGGGGATTCTGGGTCGTGTTTGTCGTCTGTTTGTTCTGGCTGGTGGCCTGTTTATCGCTGTCCCGGATGATCGTAGCCGCCTGCACCGGCTGTGCCGCAAAAATGGCACACGCAAGTGCGACCGGGATAAATCTGTTCATTTTTCTCATTTTTTCTTTCCTCTTTTTCCGGTATATTTTTGTAAGGATCTTCTTTGCCGGTCTCCGCCCCGTGTGTCCCGCACACCGGCACGGCCGGTATTTCATTTTCCTTCTCTATGCTACCATAGATCTACCGAAAAAACCTTGCAATTTTCTGTCGATTTTCTTATGTCGCTTCAATCGTTCCCGTCTACGTCTCGCGCGGCAGGAACACTTGTCCGTCTGATACAGGCATATCGCCTATATGGCTTCGTCCAGCATACGAATGAGGTCTTCTCTCGTGATACTGCTGAGCGCTCCTGTTCCTTCCGTCACCACGGTATCCGCCAGATCCCGCTTCATCTCCTGAAGCTTCAGGATATTCTCCTCGATGGTGTGCTTCGTGATGAGCTTGAATACGGAAACCTGGTTCTCCTGTCCGATCCTGTGGGCGCGGTCCGTGGCCTGGTTCTGTGCCGCAACGTTCCACCACGGATCGTAATGGATCACCACATCCGCCGCGGTAAGGTTTAATCCGGTTCCGCCGGCCTTCAGTGAGATTAAGAACACCATCACATCGTCCTTCTGGAACGAAGATGCCATCTGCACGCGGTCCCGCTTCGGTGTGGAGCCGGTGAGCAGGTAGAACGGGATCTTCTCCTTCTTTAAGCGCTTCGCGATGATCTCAAGCATCGACGTAAACTGGGAGAACAGGAGGATCTTATGTCCCGCGGACGTTCCGTTTAAAAGAAGCTCCATACAGGTATCGAGCTTCGCGGATCCACCTCTGTAGCCGTCAAAGCACAGGGACGGCTCGCAGCAGATCTGGCGCAGACGCATGAGCTCCGCGAGGATCTGCATCCGCTCTTTTCCGTAATCTCCGTCAGTTCCCTCCATGAGCTGTTCCTTTAAGGAAGCTGCCGCCGCCGTGTAGAGGTCTTTCTGCTCGCCCTCCATGTTGGAGTAGAGAACCGTCTCTAATTTATCCGGAAGTTCTTTTAAGACATCTTTCTTTAAGCGCCTCAAAATAAACGGTCCCGTAAGCTTTTTTAACTGAACCAGGGCATTGGGATCCTGGTCCCTCACGATCGGCATCTCAAACGCACGCTTAAACTTCTGTGATGTGAATAAAAATCCCGGCATCAGGAAGTCAAAGATACTCCAGAGTTCCCCCAGATGGTTCTCGATGGGTGTTCCTGTCAGGGCAAATCTCGTCTTTGCCGGAACAGCCTTCACGGATTTCGCTGCCTGTGTGGAGGAATTCTTGATGTACTGGGCCTCGTCAATGATCTCGAAACGGAACTCCTTTTCATGGTACCAGAGAATATCGCGCTTTAAGAGGTCGTAGGACGTAATGATCACATCCGGGCGCTCCTTCTCATAAGCTGCGAACATCTCCTCGCGCTCTGCCTGGTTCCCCGCCGCCGTCATGATCTTAAGCTCCGGGGCGAACTGGGCAAACTCGTTCTCCCAGTTGTATACCAGGGATGCCGGACACACCACGAGAGACGTGCCGCCGTTCTCTGCCTTTTCATCCAGCAAAAGGGCGATGACCTGGATCGTCTTTCCCAGACCCATCTCGTCCGCAAGGATTCCGCCGAAGCCGTAGGCATCCAGGCTCTTTAACCACCGGTAGCCCACCTTCTGGTAGCTTCGAAGCGTCGATGCAAGGCGTTTCGGTATCTCATAATCGCTGTCCTCCACGTCCTTCATGCCACGAACCACAGCCTTGAACAGCTGGTCGCGGTACACGCTGACGCTCTTATCCTCTTTTAACGCCGCGTCCAGGAACATAGCGCGGTATGCAGGGAGCTTTATCGTGTCGGAACCCACAAGTTCCTTCGCGACACCGAGCTGTTCCGCGATCTTTGCGACCGTGAGAAGTCCGCCGTCCCCCAGAGTCAGGAAATCGCCGTTCTTCATCCGGTAAAAGGTCTTTTTCTTTCCGTAAGCCGCCAGCACCGCCGCGAGTTCTTCCCTCGGAAGCGCCCCGGTGTCTACCTCAAGTTCCAGCCATCTTCCCAGCGTCCGTACCTGGACCGATGTGCTCACCGGCGGCAGGACGCGGATCTTCTTGAAGGACTCGGACACAAACACATCCCCGGTATCCATGAATTTCTTCATGCCCTCGGAGATCAGACGATATACCGCCTCGTCATCATTCTTGATCACGAGATTTCCGGATCCGTCCTCCGTATACTTAAAGTAGGTGGTGATCAGCTGGCTCACCTTGAATTCTCCCGGAACATCCCGGCAGATTTCTTTCGGGACATTCTCGTCCGCCAGCGGGTGGAAGGAGAAATCGCCGTAGGCGAGCTCCGGACGCAGGGTGACGGTTCCCGCGGCATCACTGTCAAAATAGAAGGACACCTTCAATTCCTTCGGGCGGTAGCTCTCGAGATCCACACCCTCGGAGCGGATCAGTCCGAAAGACTCCAGCTTTCTCAAAACTCTCTCATAAAAGAGCGGCATATCCCGGTCATTGACGGAGACTTCATTCTCCGCATCAAGCCCCATGACCATGTATTCCATAAATACGGTCAGGCACTCCGTGTAGTCCGGATCGCAACGGCAGATCGATTCCTGGTCCGCGATAAATAAGGACTTTTCGCCGGAAAAGGCCATAATGTCCTTATCAACAGTGACCTTGATCCCGTCCCGTCCTTCTTTCTTTACAACAGCGGTAAATGTAGGATTTTCCCGTTTTACCGTCAGCATTCTCTTTTTTTTCCGGTAATCCTCACACTCGATGGTCTGACCGTCCATGATGGCAAAGAACCGCTCTCGTCCGGCTTTTCCCAGGATCAGTTCTTTTAACGCCGGTTCCGCTTCCATGGAAAACCGGCCGTTTCCACGGTACTGTTCCCTGAAGAAACCGACGCGCTCCATGATGAGAAGCGCCAGCGCCCGGCTCTCCTCATCGAAAGCCTGAAGACTGTGATGGAACGCCAACCCTTTTCCGTACTGGACAAGGCTCATGGTTTCCATCGCCTTCGCGAAGGCCGTCAGATCCTTCACCGGGTACTGTTTTTCACGGCCCACCGTGAAGCGGACCCGCACCTGGTCTCTTGAGATCGCAACAATAGGGATCAGACGGTAATGTCCCTCCTCGGAGGCACCCATGATCTGGCTCACCTCTCGGTTCGTGTACTCCCGGACCATAAAACGGACTTTCTGGGATGTAGAGACCGGATGCTTTGACTCCCTGCTCTCTCTCCGGAGCCATTCCGCAAGCAGGGCATGGGCATGCGGGCACATGGGGATCCCGTCGGGTCCCTGTGTGCAAGATACTCCGCAGAAACCGAGATTTCTTCCCGTTTTACTGATATGCGAACAAGAGTAGTCAAAATTCTGACTACCCTTGCGCAGGATACGGACACGGTATTCATCTTCCCCGTCCATGACGGTTCCCCTGATCTCTGTCTCACCTTTCCAGAAGGTCTCGGCAGTAAGTTCCGTTACTTCCATATCATTCCGTCCCCCCCGGTTTGTTTTATTGCTTTCCAGCCCTGAAACGGATCGTTCCGCACTTCGTGCTCCCACGATCCTAACTTCATTCGCAATCCAGCCTGACGGCTTACTTGCTCATGAAGTTTTGCCCATCATATGTCTATGCATCTGTGCAGGCAAGCCTGCCCATCTGCATAGCCGCATGACAGGCTGTTTCATCACATCCGTTCCGGTGCGCTGAATCCCAGGACGTTAATGCATGTCATTAACACATCACGTGTTAAAGTAACAAGGCTGATGTAACCCGCCTGTTTCTTTCTGTCTTCCTCTGCGATGATCTTCGTCTCATGGTAGAAATGGTTTAACGCGTTGGAAAGCTCGTAAATGTAAGCACAGATCTTATGCGGCGCAAGCTCCTCGAAGCAGGTAAGCATCACATCGCTGTACCGGGAGAGGGCGAGCATCAGGGTCTTCTCCGGCTCTGCGGACGGCGGAAGGATCTCGCCATTCTCTGTATTTTCACAGGTATCACTGTATTTCTTTAAGATGGAGTTGATTCTCGCGATCGTGTAGAGAACATACGGGCCTGTATTTCCCTCAAAGGAAGTAAATCTGTCGATATCGAAAACATAGTCCTTTGTGGCCTGGTTAGAGAGATCGCCGTATTTTAAGGCAGCGAGACCTACGATCTCTGCTGTCTTCTTTGCCTCATCCTCAGAAACAGTGCGGTTCTCCATGATACGGTTGTAAGCCGCCTCGTCGATATCTGCGATCAGGTTCTCAAGACGCATAACGCCGCCTTCTCTCGTCTTAAACGGCTTTCCGTCCTTTCCATTCATGGTACCGAAGCCGACAAAATCCATCTTCCGGTCTGCCGGAACGATCCCTGCCTTCTTTGCGACACGGAAGACCTGTGTGAAGTGGAGTTCCTGGCGCTTATCTACGACATAGATATAGTGGTCCGGTTTGAAGTCCTGTTCTCTCTCGACGATGGTCGCAAGATCGGAAGTCGCGTAGAGGGCCGCGCCGTCGGATTTTCTCACGATACACGGCGGAAGTTCCTTTGTATCAGTCGGCTCTGCAATATCTACAACGAGGGCCCCCTGGCTCTCATATGCAAGTCCCTGATCCTGGAGGTCCTTAATCAGGCCCGGGATATACGGCTGCGCGTCGCTCTCACCTTTCCACAGGTCGAAATCCACGTCAAGGTTTGCGTAGTTTCTCTTGAGATCCTTTAAGGACACGTTCATGATGTGCTTCCAGATCGCACGGTACGGCGCGTATCCGCTCTGAAGCTTGAAGGTCGCCTCCTGAGCGCGCTCCTTGAATGCCTCGTCAACCTTGGATTTTCCGCTGGCTGCCGGGTAGATCTCCTCAAGCTCAGAGATCGTAAACGGTGCCTCCTCTGGGTACTCTCCGGTAAAGCTCTCGTCAAAGTACGGAAGCTCCGGCTTTCTGTCCTTTAATTCCTCGATGATAAGGCCCATCTGGAGTCCCCAGTCACCGAGATGAACGTCACCGATGACCTTGTGGCCAACGAAACGTCCCATGCGCTTTAACGCCTCACCGATCACCGCGGAACGGAGATGTCCGACGTGGAGCGGTTTTGCGACGTTTGCTCCGCCGTAGTCGATGATGATCGTCTCCGGCTTCTCGACCTCGTCCATTCCGAGCTTGTCCGCGCTCTTCATTCCGTTCATATAGCCGGAAAGGAAGGCCGGATCTAATTTTAAGTTGATGAATCCCGGCATAACGGCATTCACTTCTTCAAATACTTCGCTGTCTTTTAACTGTTCTACTACACCGTTCGCGATATCGATCGGTTTCTTTTTATATGTCTTTGCAGCTGCCATCGCACCGTTGCACTGGTATTCGCAGAGATCCGGGCGGTTGGACAGAGTCACTTTCGCAAAGTTCTCATCGTAACCGTTCGCCGCAAAAGCTTTTTTCATCTCATCCGTGATGATATCCAGAATTTTTTTCATCTGATTTTCTCCTTTTTTAGCGTGCCAGTCTGCATCATTTCCCCGCGCCATACCGAAAAAAACATGGCAGTCGCAGACACAGACTTATACAGTAACTATCATTATACCGTATCGCGGTAGAAAAATCCATAGTTCTGTTGATATTTTTGTTACTGCCCACGCATGACATAAACAGAAACCTTCTGCCCGTGTGCAGGAACGAAACAGGAGCTGTTTTGGGCTGCGGTATGAACACGTCATGGGCAGGCATATTGGGGAGGAACAGCGAACTGCCAGGTTCCAATGAAAGACCTGGCAGTTGAAAATATCATCTTATCTTTTACGCTTCCCCGATCACGCTCGTCGCGAAATTCACCGAAGCCATCGCGTCCTTACAGTAGGCATCCGCCCCGATGGCATCCGCGTATTCCTGTGTCAGGACTGCTCCGCCAACCATGACCTTCACCCACGGGGCATCCTTCCGTAGCGCCTTGATGGTGTCCTCCATAGCCGGAACGGTCGTCGTCATAAGGGCACTCAGGCCAACCACCGGCACATGGTCCTTCACCGCCACTTCCACGATGGTCTCCGGCGGCACATCACGGCCCAGATCCATCACGTCAAAGCTGTAGTTCTCCAGAAGGACCTTCACAATATTCTTTCCGATATCGTGGATATCGCCCTTTACCGTGGCGAGGATCACTTTTCCCTTCTTCTCCTGGACCTCACCGCTGGCCTCCATGGACTCTTTCACGACGGCGAACGCGGCCTTCGCCGCCTCCGCGCTCATCAGAAGCTGCGGGAGGAACACCGTTCCTGCCTCAAAGCCTTTTCCGACCTCGTCGAGAGCCGGGATCATGTCTGTGTTGATGAGTTCTAAGGCATCCGTTTCCTTCAATGCAAGTCTCGCCGCGTCGGCAGCCGCCTGGGACATTCCCTTTATGATACTCTTTTTTAACGCGGAACCGGTATCCGCCGCGCCTGCGCCTGTACCGGACATATTTCCGGCTCCATTGCTGTTTCCCGCGCCTGCCGCTCCACTCACCCCGGCTGCCTGGTTCACCGCCGCCGCTTTTAAGATCTCTTTCTGTCTCTTCTTCTCCGCTTCCTTCGGTCCGTAGATCCCCACATAGCCCGCGCAGTTCTCATCCTGTGCCGACAAAACAAGAAAACTGTCATATGCCTGCATCATGGCCTCCAGATTCGGGTTCACGATTCCCGCAGAGAGTCCATTCTGCATTGCAAGGAGGAAAAATGACGAGTTGATATTCTCACGCATCGGAAGTCCGAAGGACACGTTGGAAACGCCGAGGACCGTCTTTCCTCCAAGCTCATCCCGGACTCTTCTCACGGTCTCCAGTGTCGTGACCGCCCCGTACTTATCGGAGCTCACCGCCATACAGAGGCAGTCCACGAGAATATCCTTTTTCGGGATCCCGTAAGACGCCGCTGTCTCATAGATCTTTTTCGCCACGGCAAGTCGTCCGTCCGCCGTCTCCGGAATTCCGTCCTCATCGAGAGCCAGGGCAACCACAACGCCGCCGTAATGCTTCACCAACGGGAAGATCTGCTCCATGACCTCTTTCTTTCCATTTACGGAGTTGATCAGCGGTTTTCCGTTGTAGATCCTGAGTGCCCGCTCCATAGCCACCGGGTCGGAGGTGTCGATCTGAAGAGGCAGGTCCAGAACCCCCTGAAGCTCCTTTACCACATCCACCATCATCTGGGGTTCATCGATCCCCGGAAGTCCCACGTTGACATCCAGAACATCGGCGCGACTTTCCTGCTGGGCAACGCCCATGGATAAAATATAGGTCAGATCCTTATCCTTTAATGCCTGTTTGAATTTCGGCTTTCCCGTCGGGTTGATCCGCTCCCCGATCAGGATCGGTCTGCCGCCGAATGTCACCGCGTGGGAGTAGGACGAGATCACCGTGCGGTTTTTGTCCGTAATTTCACAGACAGGAATATCATCGCAGGCAAGCTTTGTCTTATGGATATGTTCCGGTGTCGTTCCGCAGCAGCCTCCGAGGATCGTCGCCCCGTTTCTCGCCATCTCCTGCATCGCCGCTGCAAACTCGTCCGCGTCGATATCGTAGACCGTCTTTCCGCCCTCACTTCTTGGAAGTCCCGCATTGGGGTTCACGAGAATCGGGGTAGAGGACACTATCGCCATATCTTTCATAAACGGCAGAAGCTGGATCGGTCCAAGGCCGCAGTTTAAGCCGATCACATCGGCTCCCAGCCCCTCTAAGAGCGCTGTCACAGACTCCACGTTGCCGCCGGTCAGCATCTTTCCCTTTTCATCCAGGGTGATCGTCGTAAATACCGGCAGGTCACTGTTCTCCTTTGCCGCCAGAACCGCCGCCTTAAGCTCGTATCCGTCGCCCATGGTCTCGATGATCACGAGGTCCGCCCCCGCTTCTTTTCCGATGAGGACCACCTCTTTGTACGCCTCGTAGGCGTCCTCAAACTCCAGGTCACCGTAGGGCTTTAAAAGCTTTCCCGTCGGACCCATATCCAGGGCCGCGTATCCATGTCCGGCTGCCGCGATGGCATTCTTCGCATTCTTTACCGCCGCCGTGACGATCTCTTTTACGGAATATCCGTCCTCCGCCTTGAATTTAAAATGATTTGCGCCGAAGGTATTCGTCGTCACCACGTCGGATCCCGCATCCAGGTACTCTCTGTGGATCTCCGTGATGACCTCCGGTCTGGAAAGGTTCCATGTCTCCGGAAGTTCGCCGGGCTTTAAGCCCCTGGCCTGCAAAAGGCTTCCCATTCCTCCGTCAAAATAAATTCGTCTCTCCCTCATCAGCTCCAGAATTCCCATGGTCCTCTCCTATCTTCTTCAACTTATCTTCTAAACGCGCAATCTTTCTTTCCACAGGCCTCGCAGCCCTCGATCGTACAGGCCGCCGGTGTCTTACTCACACCGATCACCGCCGTCACCGACTTCGACGGCATCATCAGATAACCCTCCGTCAGTGTGATCCCGATCCGTTTTCCTGCCTCCAGGCCGTCGATGATCTGTTTCTGGGCAGACAGTGGAAAATCTCCATAGCCCGGTGAAAATCTTGGTCTCAGGTAACATCCTCTTTCTAGGTACTCTTTTTTCCACCCTGCGTTCAACTCATTGCAATAAGCTTCCACCATCGCTGCCGCTGCCGCCTGCATGACCACCGCTTTCGCCACGGAAAGCTTTCCGTACCGGGTCAGGAGCCGGTCTACCCCCGCCCCGACGGTGACTGCCATCACGAGGACGGAATCGCAGCCGGACAGGTTCTTTTTTAAGTTTTCACTCTTTACCCGGAAGCAGCCGCCATCGATGGTCCCGTCATCCTCGATGGTAAGCGGATATTCACGGATCAGATGCCTGAGATCCGCCGCCTTTTCCGCTTCCCGGATACATTCCTCCAAAAGCCGCTCCGTCTCCGGATCCGGTTCATATTTTCCAAGCCCCAGATAGCGGAGCGCTTCTTTCCTGTCAGTCTGCATTACTCCATTGCTTCCTTTCAGTTTTCCTGAATTTCCTGCCGCTGCATTTTCCACATTCCGCAGTATTCTGCACGCCGGTTTCCAGATATTTTCTCTGTCTGAACGAGTTTCTTCCTTATTATAATAGATCATATAACCGGCAGTTAACTCATGCATAACTTCAGGTTAAAATAGTATTTCCATTATAACCTGCTTTTCATCATCCATTTCGTCTGATCTTAACAGCATACCACGTTCCGCCTGCCGCTGTCCAATACAGACGCTATGTGTCTGGTTATAGGTATTACCTATTGCCAATCAGACCCTTTACATACCCTCGAACTTCCGGATCTCCTCCAGATATTTCTGTCCCAACGGGCTAAGGGCGATCCCTTTTCTCTTTAAGTATCCGATGGTCATGACCTCGTCGGACTTTAATTTCACCGCCCAGTAATCGGAACCGTTTAAATTGTCACAGAGGATTCCTGAACAGAGGGTATATCCGTTAAGGCCTACCATCAGATTTAACAGGGTCGCCCGGTCATTGGCCTTGATCAGCTGTTTATAGCTGTAGGTGCTCAGCACCTCCTCCGCAAAATAGAAGGAGTTGTAATTCCCCTGCTCAAAGGAAAGACACGGATACTCCTGGAGCTCCTCGATGGTGATCTCCTTCTGATTCGCTAACGGATGGCCTTTCCAGAGGTATACATAGATCCCGCAGTCCATAAGCGGGCAGAATTCCAGATCCGACTCATCGAAAAGCTTTGTGAGCACTTTCCGGTTGAAATCGTTCAGATACAGGATTCCGATCTCACTCCTGAACGTCTTCACATCCTCAATGACCTCGTAGGTCTTCTCCTCCCGGACCGCAAACTCGTACTCATCCATACCGAACTGCTTTACCATCTCGATAAACGCGTTTACCGCGAAGGTGTAATGCTGCATGGAAACGCCGAATTTCTTCTTCACGTTCTTTTTCTCAATATACCGGGATTCCATCAGCTTATACTGCTCCGTCACCTGTCTCGCATAGCCCAAGAACTCCTGTCCGTCCGGTGTCAGGACAACGCCGCGGTTACTTCTCTTAAAAAGCTCAGTCCCGATCTCATTTTCCAGCTCCTTGAGCGCCAACGAAAGGCTGGGCTGGGATATGAAAAGAAGCTTCGCCGCTTCATTCATGGAACCGGTGTCCGCGATGGTGATCACATACTTTAACTGCGTCAGCGTCATAACATGTCTCCTTTCGGTGGATCCGGGCCTGTTGTTTTCCCTTCCCGGCTCCTGATACGTCAAATTTTATCCACTATGAGTCGTTTTGTCAATCTGAACCGCCATTCCACAAAGGCACACCGGCTCTGAACTGCAACAATTTTTTCGTTAAAAAATTAATTTGCTTGACATTCTGAAATAAACTCCCTATAATTCAAAATAATCTTTAACCGCTTCACTGCAAATCGACAGAGCGTTGAACGGTTATCATGATAACAAGTTCCAGAGGAGGAATCAATTATGAAAAAAAGAGTTTTAAGTTTAAGCCTTGCACTTGCAATGGCGGCTTCTTTAACTGCCTGCGGAAGCTCATCTTCCACAACCGAGACAACTGCCGCTGCAGCAGCTGACGCGACAACAGCCGCTGCTGGCGCTTCCAGCGAAGCATCTTCCGACAAAGTATTCAAGATCGGCGGTATCGGCCCGGTCACAGGCGCGGCTGCTGTATATGGTCTCGCAGTTAAGAACGGCGCACAGATCGCAGTCGATGAGATCAACGCTGACGGCGGTATCAACGGATACCAGATCGAATTTAATTTCCAGGATGACGAGCACGACGCTGAGAAATCCGTCAATGCCTACAACACATTAAAAGACTGGGGCATGCAGGTCCTCATGGGAACCGTAACCTCCGCTCCGTGTGTAGCTGTTGCGGATAAGACGAATGCCGACAATATGTTCCAGATCACACCGTCCGGCTCCTCTGTTGAGTGTGCGCAGAACCCGAACGTGTTCCGTGTATGCTTCTCCGATCCGGATCAGGGTGCCGCATCCGCAACCTACATTGCTGAGAACAAGCTTGCAGAAAAGATCGCAGTGATCTACGACAGCTCCGATGTATACTCCAGCGGTATCTACGAGAAATTCGCTACTGAGGCTGCAAACCAGGGTCTTGAGATCGTGGACGCCGAGGCATTCACAGCAGATTCCAACAAGGACTTCTCCACACAGCTCCAGAAAGCAAAGGACGCAGGCGCTGACCTCGTATTCCTTCCGATCTATTACACAGAGGCATCCCTGATCCTCAAGCAGGCAGACACCATGGGCTACGCTCCGAAATTCTTCGGCTGCGACGGTATGGACGGTATCCTTCAGGTTGAGAACTTTGATACAAAGCTTGCAGAAGGTTTAATGCTCTTAACTCCGTTTGCTGCTGACGCTCAGGATGAGCTTACCCAGAAATTCGTAACTTCTTACAAAGAGAACTATGGCGAGACTCCGATCCAGTTCGCTGCCGACGCATATGACGCGATCTACGCAATCAAAGCTTCCATGGAAGAGGCTGACATCACACCGGAGACATCCGTAAGTGATACCTGCGATAAGATGAAGGAAGCTATGTTAAAGATCAAAGTCAATGGTCTTACCGGTGAAGACATGACATGGACAGAGGATGGCGAACCGCACAAAGCACCGAAGGCTGTCAAAGTCGTAGACGGCGCATATCAGGCGATGTAATCGATCATTTAAGAATGGCATCATGTTAAGAGGATTGTCGCTTCGGCAATCCTCTTGTTTCTTTCACGGTCCTGCGTTATGATGTGCCTGAACTGTTCCCCGAAAACCTGGCCCACAGCTAATGAAAACATACCGAGGTGTAAAATTTATGACGGGTTTTATCAACTATTTAATCAATGGAATCAGCCTTGGCAGTGTCTACGCGATCATCGCGCTTGGATACACCATGGTCTATGGAATCGCGAAAATGTTAAACTTCGCCCATGGCGATATCATCATGGTCGGAAGCTACGTGGTCTTTATCACGACACACAGTATGGGAATGCCGGTCTTCTTAAGCGTTCTCCTTTCTGTCATCGTGTGTACCGTGCTCGGTATCGTCATTGAGCGTGTTGCCTACAAACCGCTGCGTGACGCTTCTCCGCTGTCCGTCCTGATCACAGCTATCGGCGTCAGCTACTTATTACAGAACGTCGCGCTCCTCTTATTCGGAGCCGATACAAAGTCCTTCACCTCTGTTGTGACGATCCCGGCTCTGAAGTTCGCGGACGGTGCCATCACAGTAACCGGTGAGACTCTCGTGACGATCGTTTCCTGTATCGTGATCATGATCGGACTTACCACCTTTATCAACAAAACGAAAGCCGGACAGGCCATGCTCGCCGTATCGGAAGACCGCGGTGCCGCCACTCTGATGGGAGTAAACGTAAACGGAACCATCGCCCTCACATTTGCGATCGGCTCCGCCCTCGCCGCCGTGGCAGGTGTTTTACTCTGCTCCGCCTACCCGTCCCTGACTCCTTACACAGGATCCATGCCCGGCATCAAGGCCTTCGTGGCAGCTGTATTCGGCGGGATCGGTTCCATCCCCGGCGCGTTGATCGGCGGAATCCTTCTGGGAATCATTGAGATCCTGTCAAAAGCATATATTTCTTCCCAGCTCTCCGACGCGATCGTATTCTCCGTCCTGATCATCGTCCTCTTAGTACGTCCGACCGGAATCCTGGGCAAAAAACTGAACGAGAAAGTGTAGGTGATTCCCATGAAAAGTACAGCAAAAAAGAAAATCTTTATCAACAATATGATCACCCTCGGCATGGTCGTTGCTGCCTGGATCATCATGGAAGTGCTCATGGGCACCGGACATGTATCCAGCCTTTTAAAGGGACTTCTCGTTCCTTTCTGTATCTACGTGATCATGGCGGTTTCCTTAAACCTGACCGTCGGGATCCTCGGTGAGCTGAGCCTCGGACACGCAGGCTTCATGTGTGTCGGTGCCTTCTCCGGCGCTCTCTTCTCCAAGTGCATGAAGGGCGCGATCGATCCGACCGTAAGTCTTGTAATCGCCATTTTTATCGGCGCTGCCGTCGCTGCCGTTTTCGGCATCCTGATCGGTATCCCGGTCCTGCGTCTTCGCGGTGACTATCTCGCCATCGTAACACTTGCCTTCGGCGAGATCATCAAGAACCTTGTAAACGCCGTATTCCTCGGACGCGATGCGGACGGTTTCCATATCTCCTTCAAGGATTCCATGTCCTTAGGCTTAAAGGACGGCGGCGAAGTCCTCATCAAGGGACCTCAGGGGATCACAGGAACCCCGCAGGCAGCCACCTTCACGATCGGCATCATTCTGGTCCTGATCACACTGATCATCGTCATGAACCTTGTAAATTCCAGAACAGGCCGCGCGATCATGTCCATCCGTGACAACCGCATCGCCGCTGAGTCCATCGGAATCAACATCACAAAATACAAGCTGCTGGCCTTCAGCATCTCCGCTGCCTTAGCAGGCGTTGCAGGCGTTCTCTATGCCCACAACCTTACGACACTTACTGCTCTCCCGAAGAACTTCGGCTACAACATGTCCATCATGATCCTTGTATACGTGGTTCTCGGCGGAATCGGAAGCATCCGCGGATCCGTGATCTCAACCGTCATCCTCTACCTGCTCCCGGAGCTTTTAAGAGGTTTAAACAACTACCGTATGCTGATCTACGCCATCGTCCTGATCCTCGCGATGCTCTTCAACTCCGCTCCGCAGTTCATCACGCTCCGCAAGCGGATCTTCGAAGGCTTAAAACCGCAGCATGCTGCCCATTCAGGAAAGGAGGAAGCTTAAAATGTCAGACATGTTAAGTGTAAAAGGATTAAGCATCTCCTTCGGAGGCTTAAAGGCTGTCAACAATTTTGCCATCAACATTGAAAAAGGCCAGCTCTACGGTCTCATCGGACCGAACGGTGCCGGCAAGACCACGATCTTCAACCTCCTGACAGGCGTTTACAAACCGGATACAGGAACGATCCTCTTAGATGGCCAGAACCTTACAGGAAAGTCCACCACCGACATCAACAAAGCCGGTATCGCCCGTACGTTCCAGAACATCCGCCTTTTTAAGGATCTTTCCGTTCTCGACAACGTAAAGGCCGGACTCCACAACCACCACACCTACTCCACTCTTGAGGGAATCCTCCGTCTTCCGCGGTACTACAAGGTGGAAAAAGAGATGGATGAGGAGGCCATGGAACTCTTAAAAGTATTCGGACTCGACGGGGAATGTGATTTTAAGGCCTCCAACCTTCCTTACGGAAAACAGAGAAAGCTCGAGATCGCCCGTGCCCTTGCGACGGAGCCAAAGCTTCTTCTTCTCGATGAGCCGGCTGCCGGCATGAACCCAAATGAGACCGCGGAGCTGATGGAGACGATCCGCTTCGTCCGCGACCATTTCGGAATGACGATCCTCTTAATCGAGCACGACATGAAGCTCGTCAGCGGTATCTGTGAGCGTCTTACCGTCTTAAACTTTGGTCAGGTCCTCTGCACAGGTCCTACTCAGGAAGTCTTAAGCAATCCGGAAGTTATCAAAGCTTATCTCGGTGAATAGGAGGAGAACAATCATGGCAATGTTAGAAGTAATAGATCTGGAAGTCTACTACGGCGTGATCCAGGCGTTGAAGGGAATCTCCTTCGATGTAAATCAGGGAGAGATCGTCGCTCTGATCGGTGCCAACGGTGCCGGAAAGACGACAACACTGCACACCGTGACGGGTCTTTTGAGCGCCCGTTCCGGACATATCATGTACGAAGGAACCGATATCACAAAGATCCCCGGCTACAAGCTCGTCAGCATGGGAATCGCCCATGTTCCGGAGGGACGCCGCGTATTCTCCACTCTCACCGTTCTCCAGAATCTGAAGCTCGGTGCCTACACAAGAAAAGATAAGGCAGAGATGGATGCGACGCTCAATATGATCTATCAGCGTTTCCCGCGTTTAAAGGAGCGTGTGAACCAGCCGGCCGGTACTCTCTCCGGCGGTGAGCAGCAGATGCTCGCCATGGGACGCGCCCTCATGAGCCATCCGAAGCTCATCGTTCTCGACGAGCCGTCCATGGGTCTGTCTCCGATCTATGTAAATGAAGTCTTCGACATCATCCAGAGCATCAACCGTGACGGCGTGACGGTTCTCTTAGTCGAGCAGAATGCGAAAAAAGCACTCTCCATCGCGAATCAGGCGTATGTACTGGAGACCGGTAAGATCGTTCTGAGCGGCGACGCGAAGCAGCTTATGAATGATGAGAAGGTCAAAAAGGCTTATTTAAGTGAATAATCAGAAGTTACGGTCTGTGCCTGGCACGGACCGTATTTTTGTTACAGTACACGGGCACTCCATGCCCGCGCACTGTAACAGGATTTTGCCGATGCTTCGCATTCCGAATCGGCAAAATCCGCGGTAATAACGGTATCATACGGAATTTTCAGTTCAGAAAATTCCTACCCATGAAAAGTAACATTTTTTTACAAATATGTGAATCCATGAAAATTATGTAACGTTTTGACGGATTTTATGGTATACTCTTAGCAGACAGCACTGAAACTGTGCAGAAAAAAGAAGAAAAATCATGTACAGGGGAGGAAGATATTATGAGCAAAGTCATTACAGTCAGCCGTGAACTCGGTAGCGGAGGCCGCGAGGTCGGTCTTCGTCTCGCAAAAAAACTCGGCATTCCTTTTTACGATAAAGAACTCATCGCCATGGCGGCCGAGGACAGCAATATCTCGGAAGATCTTTTCCATGCGAACGATGAAGTGATCGCCGGTCAGAAACGGATCAACTACGATGATTACGCCACTGTGGATCCTTTCTCGCCTGTATACGAAGTTCCTGTCTCCGACCAGCTCTTCGTGATCCAGTCGAAGATCATCCAGCGGCTTGCCGCGAACGGTCCCTGCGTGATCATCGGCAGATGCTCCGATGTGATCGTCGAGGACGCTTTCCGCATCTTTATCTGCTCCAGCTTCAAAAAGCGTGTGGAGCGGATCCAGGGGCTTGAGAAGGAGCCGGAGGATCTCAAAAAGCTTGAAAGCCGCATCCGCGCCGTGGACGCGAAGCGCCGGGATTACTACCAGTATTACAGCGGAAATGAGTGGGGCAAACCGAAGAACTATGACCTCTGCTTAAACAGTGGTACGCTCGGGATCGAGCGGTGTGTGGAGATCATTGCGAATTCAGTCACTTTGGAATAACAGGAGCATTCTTTATTGCATAAAAGCGTAAAACTTCAACTTATTGAATTTTTCTGTTGACAAATCCGCCCGACAGCGCTATGATAGCTTCAGCAGCCGGAGAGAATGGATCCGGCGGTAATCTTCAGAGAGGAGAACAGCAGATATGAAGAACCAGATGATGAATCTTTTTGCATCCTATTCTTTTTATTATTTTCCGGGCTATTATTACTGCGCGGACTGTTTCTGCTGCAAAAAACAACCCTCTCCGACGGAAGGTCTTTAGATCCTTCGGAAACGTAAAAGAAAGCGTGGAGCCGGTGTTTGCGATTGCAGCAGACACCGGCTTTTTTGTTTCCGCATACCCACAAACGTATGCATGAAGCAGTTCCTGTTTTTCGGCTACGGTACCAGCCGAATACAGGAATATCCGTTTTCCAGAGCGTTTTTATAAGCAGACCAAACCTGAACCTGTCATATAAAGGAGAATAAGATTATGATCATTATTTTAAAAAGAAATGCCAACAAAGCGAAAGTAGAGAACTTAAAGACAGAGCTTGTAAATCAGGGATTTAAGCTCCATCTCTCCGAAGGAACCGAGGCCTCCCTCATCGGTCTCATCGGTGACACAAGCCAGATCCATGAAGACTGGTTAAAAGCCAACGACGTCGTCGAGGACGTCCGCAGAATCCGTGAACCGTATAAGAAGGCAAACCGCTCCATGCACCCGGAGGACACGGTCATCGAGGTCTGCGGCAGAAAGATCGGCGGCGGCAGCTTTCAGGTCATCGCAGGCCCCTGCTCCATCGAGACAAAGGAACAGATCACAGAGGTTGCTGAGGACGTGAAGCGTTCCGGCGCAGCCTTCCTCCGCGGCGGTGCTTTCAAGCCGAGAACTTCCCCGTACGCATTCCAGGGTCTTCACGAGCAGGGTCTTGACCTTCTCCTGGAGGCAAAGAAAGCCACCGGTCTCCCGGTAGTCACAGAGATCATGAGCGCGGAGCATCTTCCACTCTTCGACGACGTTGACATCATACAGGTCGGCGCCAGAAACATGCAGAACTTCGAGCTCTTAAAGGTCCTTGGAAAGATCGACAAGCCGATCCTCTTAAAACGCGGTCTTGCAAACACCCTGGACGAACTTCTGATGAGTGCGGAGTACATCATGGCTGGCGGAAATGAAAAAGTCATCCTCTGCGAGCGCGGCATCCGCACCTTCGAGACTTCCTACAGAAATACCCTTGATATCTCCGCGATCCCAATGTTAAAGAAAAAGACCCATCTTCCGGTCATCGTCGACCCGAGCCATGCGGCAGGCATCCGCTTCATGGTGGAGCCGCTTGCCATGGCAGCTATCGCAGCCGGGGCCGACGGTCTCATGATCGAGGTCCACAATAACCCTGAGAAAGCCCTCTGCGACGGTGCCCAGTCCCTGACACCGGAAATGTTCGACCATCTGATGAAAAAAGTCGACAAAACTGCGGATTTCTTCCACTCTCTCGGTTAATCGTTGTTCTTTTCCTGAATATGCAGTATAATATTTAAATCACACCGCAGCAAAACGGCAGGTCGGCGCAGGAAATGCGCCGGCCTGCCGGACGGTTGCAGACTATTAAGATTCATGGAGGTTCACACGATGGTCAGAAACACTGAAACAGCTTTTGTTCCAAATCTGCGCGGAGGCGACGGAACGATCGAGATCCGTCACATCTTAAACAGGGATGAGCTCATGGGACACGCGTCCATGTACGCCCACGTGATCATCCCGGCCCACGCCAGCATCGGATTCCACCAGCATGTGGAAAACACTGAGCCGTACTACGTTCTCAAGGGAAAGGGAATCTTTGAGGACAACGATCACACCGAGACCGAGATCCACCCGGGCGATGTCTGTGTCATCGAGGTCGGCCAGAGCCACGCGATCAAAAATCCCTTTGATGAGCCGCTTGAGATCATGGCACTTGTGATCAATGAGCGCGGAAAAGAGATCTAAACCCGCGCATCCCAGTCCATCCGGAGCAGGAACACGATAAAGATGATCGAACTCAGCGTCCACGTCAGTGGGTACGCTGAGGAGATCGTCCGGAAGACAGGAATGATCCGGATCGCGATCGTCACGTAGAGCACGCGGATACCACACCAGCAGATCAGCATCGTAAACATCGGGACAATGGATTTTCCCACACCTCGGAGTACTCCCGTCGCGCAGTTGGAAAATGCCAGCAGAAAGAAAAACAGGGCAACCGTTCTTCCGTGGATCGTTCCGAATTCGATCGCTTCAGGCACATCCACAAAAATCCGAAGCAGGATCGGAGTCCAGATAAAGAGACAGATCCCGACAAGCTCCGCCATCGCCATTCCAAACGCCACACCCATCACGGAACCCTTCTTCGCGCGGTCCGCTTTCCCGGCGCCGAGATTCTGGCTCACAAAGGTTGTCAGCGCCATGGACATGCTCATGATCGGAAGAAAGGCAATCCCCTCAAGCTTCGCGAAGGCCCCCTGTCCGGAGATTGCAAACGCTCCGAAGGTATTGATGTTTGACTGGACCACAAGATTTCCGACGCTGATCACGGAGTTCTGAAGTCCCGTCGGGAGCCCCTGGGTGATCACCTGGCGGATCATGGAGCCGTTGAAGCGCAGCTCCTTAAAATGGATCGTCGCAGCCCCTCCATCCTTCACCATGCGGATCATACATAATAAAACACTCAATCCCTGAGCGATCACCGTGGCAACGGCAGCGCCTGCGGCACTCCACTGAAATCCCGCCACAAAGATCAGATCCAGGATCATGTTCACTACAGAAGAAAAGATCAGATAATAAAGGGGATGGACACTGTCCCCCACTGCCCGCATGATGTTCATGCAGATATTGTACATGATGACCGTAGAGACACCGGCAAAATAGATTCCGAAGTACAGTCTCGCCTCCACCATCACGCTGTCCGGCGTGTTGAGCCAGCCGAGAAGGATCGGAACAAAAAACAGGCCGATGAGCGTTGCGAAAACTGAGAATACGATTCCCAGAAGAAAGTTTGTATGTACCGCACACCGCAATTTTTCCTCATCCTGTGCCCCGAAATATTTCGAGATCACGACACCGCCGCCCACAGCGATCCCGGCAAAAAACGTGATCACCGACATATTCACATTCGATGATAAGCTCACTGCCGCGAAGGCATCATTGCTCGCGAAATTTCCGACGACCCAGGCATCCGCCATATTGTAAAGCTGCTGTAAAAGCTGTCCTAAAAAGATCGGGATCATAAACCTGAAAAGTCCTCGTCCGATCGGACCTTCTGTCAGATTCCCATCCTTCTTCCCACTACAGGCTCCTGCCCTTTTCCGGACTAATCCCATGCCATTTCCTCCCTCAGTATCAGACCATTCGTCCTTCACATGCTTCAGGTATTGTCCGCATAGTACGGACTTTTGTCGTTTAAGTGACACATTGTAACTAAAATAATCGTATCATGTATGATCGGGGATGTCAAGCGACTGAACGGTTCCTGATCTTATGAAAAACAAAGGAGACTTTTCTTATGCCGCAGATCAAAAAAATCACCGATCTTAAAGCGCCGGAGCTCGATCTTTTTTCCAGATATTCCGAGTCCCAGCTTTTCCATATCAACGAACCGAAACCGGGGATCTTCATCGCGGAAAGCCCGAATGTGATCGAGCGCGCGCTCAACGCCGGATATGAACCTCTCGCTGTCCTCATCGAGGAGAAACAGGCCGATGACCTGATCCCGAAGCTCTTTTTTGCTTACCCGGAGCTTCCTGTGTACACCGCAAAATTCGATCTTCTGACAAATCTCACCGGCTTTGCCTTAACCCGCGGCCTGCTCTGCGCCATGAAGCGAAAGCTCATGCCGTCTGTGGCGGAGGTCTGTGAGGGAAAACACCGGATCGCTGTCCTTGAGAATGTCATGAACCCCACAAATATCGGGGCGATTTTCCGCTCCGCCGCGGCACTTGGAATGGACGCAGTGCTCCTGACCTCCGGCTGCAGCGATCCCCTCTACCGGAGAGCCGCCAGAGTCAGCATGGGAACTGTCTTCCAGATTCCGTGGACCTGTTTTCCGAAAAACGCGGATCTCTCCTGCGGCGGACTTGAAACCCTCAGATCTTTAGGATTTCAGACGGCTGCCATGGCACTGAAGGAGGATTCCGTTTCCATTGATGATCCGAAGCTTCTTACTGCCGAAAAACTCGCCGTGATCTTAGGCACAGAAGGGGACGGCCTCGCCTCAAAAACCATCGACGGGTGCGATCATACGGTCATGATCCCGATGGCCCATGGGGTAGATTCGCTGAATGTGGCGGCAGCCAGCGCGGTGGCATTCTGGGAGTTGACGAAAAACAGAAAGGATATGATATCATGAAAAAACAGGCATTATTCTGCATGGTTCTTGCAGGTACTCTTATGGTCGGTGGATGCGGTCAAAAAGCTGCTGACTCCACCACTGTCACCGCGCAGGTGACCGAAGCGTCCGACTCCGCTCCGGCTGACAAACCGGACGGCGCTCCGGGCGAAAACTCCGATAAACCCGGAAATCCGCCGGATGGGGCTCCGGGAAGCATGGACGGAAAACAGGCACCGCCGGACGGCGGGAACGGAGGTCCGGGAGGTCCCGGAGGTCCGGGCGGACAGAGCGCTGCTCAGACAACCTACAAGGCAGTCTCAAGCTACTCCACCGATACTGAGGAGGATGGGAAGACCTGCACCTCCACAGGAACTGATGAGAGCGCAGTCCTCGTCACCGACGGTGCGAACGTCACCTTAAAAAATTTCACAATCGACCGCAATTCCGCTGACAGCACCGGAGGCGATAACTCCAGCTTTTACGGAACCGGTGCCGCAGCACTTGCCACCAACGGCAGCATGACACTGACCGGCGGCACCATCACCACCGACGCAAAAGGCGGTGCGGGCGTATTCAGCTACGGCGACGGCAATGTCACCGTGTCCGACACCACCATCACCACAAAGCAGGATACCTCCGGCGGTATCCATGTGGCAGGCGGCGGCACACTCACAGCCTCCAACCTCACCGTTGAGACAAACGGTGAATCCTCCGCAGCGATCCGGAGCGACCGCGGCGGCGGTACCATGACCGTCGATGGCGGAACCTACACCTCCAGGGGAACCGGCTCCCCGGCAGTCTACTGCACCGCCGACATTACCGTCAACAATGCGGCGCTCACTGCTGAAAACTCTGAGGCTGTCTGCATCGAGGGTCTGAACTCCCTTTCTCTCACAAACTGCTCTCTCTCCGGAAACATTCCGGAAAATGAACAGAATGACTGCAATTGGACCGTCATCCTCTATCAGAGCATGTCCGGTGACTCAGAAGTCGGCGAAAGCAAATTTTCCATGGACGGCGGCAGCCTGACCTCCTTAAACGGCGGCCTCTTTTATACGACAAACACGGAGAGTTCCTTCTTTCTTAAGAATGTGGACATCACCTACTCCCCGTCCAATGACTTTTTCTTAAAATGCACAGGAAATGCTAACAAACGCGGCTGGGACCAGGCCGGAAAAAATGGTGCCGACTGCACCTTTACCGCGGACTCTCAGGAAATGAGCGGCGATATCCTCTGGGACAGCATCAGTAATCTGGATCTGAAGCTCACAAACGGCACCATCTTGACAGGTTCCATCCTTCAGGACGAGACAAACGCCGGTGACGGCGGTAACGGAACCTGCAATGTCACGATCGACGCCCTCTCTGCCTGGACCGTAACCGGAAACAGCACCGTCACCTCCCTCACCTGTAACGGCTCCATCACAGGCGATGACGGCAAAAGCGTGACGATTGCCGGCACAGACGGCACTGTATTTGTGCAGGGCACCGGCGAATATACGATCACGACCGGTTTCTATAACGAATAATCATATAATCAAGCTCTTTGGAAAAGGGCAGAGCAGCTGACGCCCAAGCGTCAGCCCTCTGCCCTTTTGTTGTCATATAAGTTCACATATTGCACCCACGTCCGAAGCCTGTCTGGCGCATACCTTCCGCCAAGTTGAAACTCCTGACACTACATTACTCCACCTCCATCGACGCATCCTTCAATCTGCAGTACAAATTGGAGTCCCCACTCTCCGTATATGTTTCAAAGGTCCCCTCAACGATCACATCTGCATTCTCTTCCGGATACTCATCCGGATAAGCATGGGATCCGTCATCCCACACAAACTCCATTCCCTGGGCACAGCATGCCGTGGCATCCTGGATAATACAGTAATGGTAATACTTTTTCGTGTCTTCCGAATAGACCGTATAATAGATTCCCTCCATCCGGAATGTCTTTCCTTCATATTTTTCCGGCTCCATCATCATCTGATAGACCGTGGCATAGACCATATCACTGCTCATCTCCGTAAGGTCATAATCGACGGTGCTGATATTGTTGGCAAAAGCCGCTGTTTCCCCACTTTGTGTGCCTTCAGGGCTATTTCCATTTTCCAGTGGTTCTTCGTCTTCCGTACCTTTCACCTTTCCATTATCCTGACCGACTCCTGATACGCTTTCTGCTGTCCTGCTCTCCAGAACACCACTCACGGAATTTCCTTTATTATAATTCCCCGTGTTCGCGCTCCCTGCCGACTTCGTCTCCCCGGCGCATCCAGTAAGCAGGAGTACACTTGATACGAGCAGTAACACCGGAAAGCGGAAGTCCCATCGGAAGGACCACATGGGGTTTTGTTCACAACCATGACGGTACTGAATCGTTGTATTTTTTCTTTTTCTCTTCATACTCATGACCTCCCCACTATTTTCCCAGCCAGACAGCTGATCCCAAACGCGAGCATATCCGCCGCAACGATGGTAGATCCCACCGGTGTTCCCGCAAGGATCGAAACAAGAATCCCAAGAAACGCGCAGATGACCGAAAGGATCACCGAGCACACGGTAACACGCAGGAATGTATGAAAGATCCGCATCGCCGACAGCGCCGGAAAGATCACCAGCGCCGAGATCAGAAGCGATCCCACAAGATTCATCGCAAGAACGATGATCACCGCCGTGATGACCGCGATCAGAAGATTATAAAGATCAGTCTTCATTCCGGTCGCTTTCGCAAAGGTCTCATCAAATGTCACGCAGAAAATCTTATGATAGAACAGTACAAAAACAGCAAGTACCACCACCGAAAGGACACAACAGAGTCTCACCTGCCCTCCCGTCAGCGTCAGAATCGATGTGGACCCAAACAAGGTACTGCAGACATCACCGGAAAGATTTGGTCCGGTGGAAAAAATGTTCATTAAAAGGTACCCGAATGCTAATGCTCCCACCGAAATCATGGCGATCGCTGCATCTCCCTTGATTTTCGTATTCTGCCCTGTCCTTAGAAGCAGAATCGCGCAGATCACCGTGACCGGCAGGATAAATACCATATTATTCGTAAAATTCAGGACAGATGCCACCGCCATCGCGCCAAATGCCACATGGGAAAGCCCGTCTCCGATATAGGAAAACCGTTTCAACACCAGCGTGACCCCCAACAGGGAGGAACATAACGCGATCAGAACTCCCACCACCAGGGCGTACCTCACAAACGGATACTGAAAATATAACTGTAATTTTTCTATCATAAGCTGCATAATTTTAATCCCACTTTCTCTCGGCTTCCTGCAGACATGATCCCAGGATTGATGTCCGCGAGATACTCCTGCTTTGTTCCATAAAACACGGATTTTCCGATATGAAGGATATGACTGGCATACTGCAGGGCTGCCCGGATATCATGAGTGATCATAATGATCGTGATCTCATCCTCATAATTCAGCCGTTCAATCAGGCGGTACATCTCCTCAGACGCGTTTGGATCCAGACCGGATACCGGCTCATCGAGGAACAGAAGCTTTCCTGTCGCGCAGAGAGCCCGGGCTAACAAAACTCTCTGCTGCTGCCCACCGGAAAGTTCGCTGAAACATCTCTCTGCCAGCCCGATGATCTCCATTTTTTCCATCATCTCCACCGCGCATGCTTTTTCCTTTTTGCTGTAAAACGGCCGGAGACCGCAGCGCGGCTGGCATCCGGAGAGAACAATCTCTCTCACAGATGCCGGAAAATCCTTTTGAATGCCTGTCTGCTGCGGCAGATATCCGATCTCATTTTCTGTCAGCTCGTCCCCAAGAAGGATCTTCCCGCTTACAGGCGGCAGTAAATGAAGCAGGGTCTTCATAAGCGTAGACTTTCCCGCACCGTTCTCTCCGACAATGCACAGATATTCTCCTCTGTTGATCGAAAAATTCAGGTTCTTTAGAATTGCTCTGTTGTCGTATCCTACCGATAAATTCTGACAGGTCATTTGTGCCATGATATTTGCTCCTACTGTAATGCTTCTTTTAATACTTCCAGGTTCTTTTCCATGGCGGAAAGATATGTCTCTCCGTTAGCAATATCGTCCGATGTCGTAGACTGCATGGAATCCAGTGTCAGGATCTTCTGATCCTTTGTCGCCGTATTCTCAATGATCGTCTTTGCGATCTTCTGGTCGGATTTTTCGATGGTCATAATGTTTTTAAGTCCAAGCTCATCGACCTTCTTTGCGAGGAATGAGATCGTCTCAAAGCTTGCCTCACTCTCCGCTGAACAACCAGCAAATGCCGCGTAATAGCTTAATCCATAATCATCGACAAGATAACGGAACGGGAAACGGTCACCGAAAAGAAGTGTTTTCTGCTTTGCGTTGTCCACTGTCTCCTGATACTGTACGTCAAGGTCATCCAGTTTTTCTTCATACGCAACCATGTTTGCGTCATAAATATCCGCTCGTTCCGGATCGATCTCCTCAAGCGCCTCTGCGATCGCATTGCAGAGCTGCTTTGTATTTTTAAGAGAAAGCCATACATGCTCATCGTACTCTTTCTCCTCATGCTCCAGCATATCCTCTTTGATCTCATCTGCAGTCATGTCTGCTGGATAATAAGTCGGCCAGTTGTCCATCTCCTCGGAAAGGGCATCAAAGCTCTCGTTTCCTGCGTATATGTGGAAGTGTTCAGCCTTTCCAGGGGCGATTCCATGATCGCTGAACTGGACATATCTCGGCGCCTCGTCAGATCCGCTTGTCTTCTCGAAGAAATAGCGCACACCTCTGCTGCCTGACTTATAATCGTAAATCTGGTATCCCCGGTACTCATAGGTACCTTTTGCAGCATTTCCGTCTTTCGTAAATTCCATTGTGCCGTTTGCACCATCAATTACAATTTTATCGACATCCGTCTTATATCCTGTCTCATAATACTGTTTATACTCTTCCTCAGTCTTCTCCCCGGATTCCGCTTTTTTTTTCATCACTTCATTAAGATCTCCGTTTTCAAGGTATGGGTATACCGACTGCCAGTCCCCAGTCCAGTCTTCAAGGCTTCGATCCTGTACGTCGCTGTCAGCAAAATGGGAATATCCGTGGTTATGTCCATCCTCATTCTGCATTCCCGGCATCGCCTCTTCCGTCTTGATCGTATCTTTCAATACATCGAGAAGGTTAATGACCTTCATGTCCTTATTGACCGCTTCCTTTAAAGCACCATCAACCCATGTATCGGATTCTCCCCCGACATACACGAAGAGATCACAGTCGGAGATCTTCATAATATCTTCCGCCGTAGGCTGATAACTGTGCAGATCCACACCATTATCAAGAAGCAGTTTCAGATCCATATTGGAAGCTTCATCTCCAGCGATCTGCTTTACCCAGTCATATTCCGGAAAGATCGTCGTCACGACCCTGATCTGTTTATTCTCTGATACTGCCTGTTCTGTTGTTTCTTCCTGTGATACAGCAGCTTCTGTTATTTCTGAATTTTTCTGTCCGCAGCCAGAAAGGCTGAGTGCGGTCAGGGCAGCGAATGCCGCCATTGATAATTTTAATCTATTTTTCTTCATGAATAAAACCTCTTATTTCTGTAATTGTCAATACCTCTTCACGATCTCACAAAAATCGTTGTTACTGCTCGTTCTTTACGTATATAGCAACGATTTGTCTGGATTATGATGACATCTGATATATTGAAATCCATATTCTTTAAAATTAGGCACACGAAAGAAAGGTATGTTTTTTACACCCCCCTGTCTGATACCAAAGAGATTTTATTCAATCATTCAGTCTTACCTTTTGTCTGATCAGGGACATTGCCGGAATCTGGCAGAGATCCCATGCATGTTCTGCAAGAATACATGTAAATATGACAAATGTTCCATCTGGCAGATCTGCCCCAGTTCCAAGGTTTTTAATCGTCTGCTCCACCTGATGCACACAGGCACATATTGGGCAGTCTTCCCCTGTACAGATGTGATTTTCTTCCTTTGAAACATAGAATAGAGAGAACCATGTGACCAGAATAAACATCACACACAGAATCATCGCAGATCTTTTTCTCGTCCTTGTACTCATGCTTCTCTCCTTTCCTGAAAAACTGTCTGTATGACACTTTTCATCTTGTTATACTATACAAATTTTTCATTTCTGCATTTCTCACAGATTCCATAGAAAACAATCCTAAATGGATCCACCTCAAAGCCATGGTCTTTTATCATATGCTGTCGAAGTTTTTCTACTTCTTCGCAGTGCAAGTGGATCAGCCTTCCGCACTTCTCGCATTTGCAGTGATAACACGGTTCCTGATTTTTCCGGGAATGCTCACCCATATACTCAAAGCAGGCACTGCTGGTTCCATCGACCACATACTTCGCGACCGTACCGTCCTCCACCAGTCGTTCCAGATGGCGATATACGGTCGTCGTTCCAATGGCGATGCCTTTCTGGGCAAGTGCGTCACAGATCTCATTCACCGTAACATGTCTGCCCTGAACCGATTCCAGAAAGGTAAGAAGTTCAGTCATTTGTTTCGTTCTGTACTGAAGCTTTCCCATACCGAATCCCTCCTTCAATTTGAAAACCTCTTTCAAATTAGCACAAGTTTATTTTCATGTCAAGTACAATTTAAAAATCATTTCCAATTTTAATCTGATGTGCAGGCATGCCCTCTTGAATCCTTTGTTTGATATTTTTTTAACAATTTCTTCCATTTTTGTTGTATCTACAACATACATTTTATTTTGGTTATGCTATACTAAGCCCATCGCATAACAAACCAATAGAATTTTGAAAATACAGGAGGTACCCCACATGACTCAGACCATCAATCCAAGAAAAGCAGCGATCATCGGCTGCGGCTTCGTTGGCTCCGCCACGGCCTTCACTCTTATGCAGAGCCGCCTTTTCTCCGAGCTCGTCCTTTTAGACGCCAACGAAGCGAAGGCCGACGGCGAGGCAAAGGATATCGCCCACGGGATCCCCTTCGCCGGTCAGATGAAGATCTATGCCGGAACCTACGATGACATTGCCGACTCCGCAATCATTATCATCACCGCCGGAGCCAATCAGAAACCGGGCGAAACAAGATTGGATCTCGTCCATAAAAACGTAGCCATCTATAAAAGCATCATTCCGGAGATCGCCAAACGGGACTTTCAGGGCATTCTCCTCATCGTCTCCAACCCGGTAGACATCCTGACCTACACGGCCCTGAAGCTCTCCGGCTTCCCGGAAAACCGTGTCATCGGTTCCGGAACAGTTTTAGACACTGCCCGCTTAAAATATGCCTTAAGTGAACATTTAGGTGTCGACAGCCGCAGCGTCCACTCCTTCATCATCGGCGAACATGGCGACAGCGAGATCGCCGCGTGGAGCAGCACCAACGTGTCCGGAATCCCGTTAAACACCTTCTGCGAGATGCGCGGCCACTATAACCACGATGCCGCCATGGACCGCATCGCTGAAGAGGTAAAAAACAGTGCCTACGACATTATCTCCAAAAAACAGGCCACCTACTACGGGATCGCCATGAGCGTCAAACGGATCTGTGAGTGCATCATCCGAAACGAACGATCCATTCTCCCGATCTCCTCCATGATGCATGGAGAATACGGGATCAGCGGCATCTCCCTTAGCATGCCGGCGATCGTGGGACTCAACGGGATCGAGACCCACGTTCCGATCTCACTGGACGCAGAAGAGGCAGAAAAACTCCGGGAATCCGCAGAAACCCTGAAAAAAATAGCTGCAGAGCTTAATCTCTCCGCAGCCACCAGCTAACCTTATATCATCTGCCGGGCACGGCAACGACAGATTTTTAACCTAACAAGGGGAAACACGCTTCGCGAGTTTCCCCTTGTTATCGCAACGAGCCAAG
>CABVBU010000019.1 GCA_902496665.1 uncultured Clostridium sp.
CAGCCTGCACCATCGGCGGTGTATCTGTAAACGGTGGTATCGGACGTATCTCCGGTGTTCTCATCGGTGTCCTTGTATTCGAGATCTTAAAGACCTGCTTACAGTACCTTGGTGTTGATACAAACTACCAGTACATCGCACAGGGTATCGTTATCGTAGTTGCGATCGCCCTCGATATCAGAAAGTACATTGCAAAGAAGTAATACACAGACTGTTTCAGTACAGTTTAAAGAACGGGCGGCGGACGTGTTCCAAAGCCCGTTTTTGTGCATTCGCGCGAAGATGCAGATGGTCGTAAGCGACCATGCAGGACGCCCGGATGTACCGAGGCACATTTTTACGTACATCATGTATCGGAAAGAAGATACCGGCGGCTGGTTTTAGCGGCCTGCCTCGTGGAAAGAAAGCCGGAGCGGTTTGATAAGACCTGCACTGGGAGATCTGGAGGTGACGGAATGGAAGAAGAGATTGAGAAGACAGAAGTGGTTGAGACAGTGGTTCGGGCCGCAGAAGATGCTGCAGAGACTTTGGGTGAGAAGACCTTAGAAGAACTTGCCGAGGAGAACAGACGCCTCCAGGAAGAGAATGAGCGCCTGAAGAACAGATCCATAAAAGAGCGGATGTACGATAAGATCAATGTGTCGGTGCGGACGATTGATGTCTTTATCGGGTTCATGTGCGTATTGTTTGTGGCTGTTGTGGTGATGGGGATGCTGAAGTAAGAACGTGAAGCACAGACAGAGATATTGTATGCCGCAGCTTAAATGTTCAACGACAGGCAAAGCCCCTTATGCAGGAAACTAACACTATAGAAATGGATGACAAAAAGCTATAGAGAACGATATGAGAAAGGTTCTCTATAGCTTTTCTATTGCCTTGTCTGCTGATGTCCTAAAAAGGAAAATTACAGCAGGAGTCTTATTTCTTATAAAGAATTCTGATGGAATTCAGCACGCAGAGGATCGCAACACCGGTGTCGGCGAATACCGCGAGCCACATGGAGGCGATTCCCATGAGACCTAAGATCATGACGAGGGCTTTCACCGCAAGGGCGAATACCACATTCTGGTTGGAGATGGCGCCTGTGCTTCTCGCGATCTTGATGGCTTGCGGAATGGCAGCCATGCTGGACGTCATGAAGACAACATCGGCGGCCTCGATGGCTGCGTCAGCGCCGCTTCCCATAGCTGCGCCCACATCGGCGCCTGCAAGTACCGGCGCGTCGTTGATTCCGTCACCGACGAACATTGCGCTTCCGTTCTCGGCGCGGAGCTTCTGCAAGATCTCGAGCTTATCAGCCGGGAGCAGTTTTGCGTATACATTGTCGATCCCGACCTCGGCGGCTACGGACTCAGCGGACGCCTCGCCGTCGCCGGTGAGCATTGCGGAGCGGATCCCCATGGATTTTAAGGACTTGATGGCATCCTTTGCCTCCGGCTTGATCGTATCAGCAATCTGGATCGTTCCTGCAAGCTTTCCGTTTACCGCAACGTAGACGGTAGTGACAGCGCCGTTCTCGTCATAAGCACCGCAGCCCACGTTAAATTCGGTGAGAAGCTTTCTGTTTCCGCAGAGCACCTCGCCCTGGGAAAGCTTTGCGTGGATGCCTTTGCCGGAGATTTCCTCGATCTCGGCAGGTTTTTCAATCGCAAGATTCTGATCTTTTGCAGCGGAGACGATGCTGACTCCGATCGGGTGGGTGGATGCGGTCTCGCATACCGCCGCGATCTGAAGGATCTCCTGTTCGGAAGCTGTGCCTGCCGGAAGGATCGTCTGAACCACGAAGTTTCCTTTTGTGATGGTTCCTGTCTTATCCATGACAACCGTTTTTACAGCTTTCAGGTTTTCCAAGGCGATTCCGCCTTTAAAGAGGATTCCCTTCTTGGAACCTGCGCCGATTCCGGAGAAGAATGCCAGCGGAACGCTTAAAACAAGGGCACAAGGGCAGCTGATTACGAGGAAGGTAAGAGCTGTATAGATCCAGTGGGACCAGTTTCCTGTAATTAAGGACGGAATGATCGCTGTCGCGGCCGCCAGGGCAACGACGAAGGGGGTGTAAACTCGTGCAAATTTCGTAATGAAGCGCTCGGCCTGCGGTTTGCTGGCCGCGGCGTTCTCTACGGAATCGAGAATCCTTGTGACCATGGACTCGGAAAGTTCCTTTTCGACTCTCATCTTTAAGAGACCGGAAGTATTGACACAGCCGGACGTCAGCTGGCTTCCGACCTTTACCGATACCGGGACCGGTTCCCCTGTGATCGGTGACGTATCGATGCGGCTCTCGCCCTCTACGACCACGCCGTCAAGCGGAATGCGGTCACCGGGACGGATCTCTACGATATTGCCGGCAACGGCGGAACCTGCCGGAACCTCGCGGATAGTACCGTTTTCGTCAAGAAGAACGGTCTCCGGACGGAGATCAACGGCTTCCATGATCTGACTGCGGCTTTTTTCAACAGCGCGGTGCTCGAATGCTTCACCAACCCGGTAGAAGAGCATAACACCCACCGCCTCACCGAACTGGCCGACACAGAAAGCGCCGATGGTCGCGAGGCTCATCAAAAAGTTTTCGTCCATCACGTGGCCGGTCTTCATGTTTTTCAGGGCTGTTAAGAGGACTTCCCGTCCAAGGATCAGGTAGGCGATCACAAAGCATACGGCGGAGATCTGTGGCATGGAGTGGGAGAGAAGCTCTCCGACGATGAAGAGCGCGCCTCCGGCGATCAGCTCCGGGATATCGCGGGCATGTTTATCGTCACCTTTCGTGTCCGCCGGTTTTCCTTCCTCACGGACCTCGATGATGGTGCCGGGTTCGATCTTGTCTGCGATCTCCTGCATCTTCGGGAGCAGCTTTGTTCCTTCGGAAGAGTAGACACGGAGCTGCCTTGTCGCAAAGGTTAAAATACAGTCATCGACTTCCGGGAGCTCCTGAATCTTTTTCTCGATTTTTGCGGAGCAGTTCGCGCAGTCAATATTTTTCATTACATAGACGGTGCAGATCGCTTTCGGGTTCTTCGGGCGGACCTCGATCACAGTGCCAGGCTCAATCTGATCAGCAATCTCCTGCATTTTCGGAAGGAGCTTTGTACCCTCAGAAGAGTAGACGCGGAGCTGCCTTGTCGCGAAAGTTAAAATACAGTCATCGACTTCCGGGAGCTCCTGGATCTTTTTCTCGATCTTTGCGGAGCAGTTCGCGCAGTCAATGTTTTTCATCACGTAGACAACACAGGCGGATGCCGGTGCCGGGCCGTGGTGGTGTTCGGCATGCTCGTGATGATGTTCATGATGATGCTCGTGTTCGGAGCAGCAGTCATCGTCGTCATCACCGTGATGGTGGTGATGTCCGCAGTCGCAATGCTCATCATTATCATCATCGTCGTCATGATGGTGATGGTGTCCGCAGCCGCAATGCTCGTCGTCATCATCGTCGTCGTGATGATGGTGCCCACAGCCGCAATGCTCATCATTATCATCATCGTCGTCATGATGGTGATGGTGTCCGCAGCCGCAATGCTCGTCGTCATCATCGTCGTCGTGATGATGGTGCCCACAGCCGCAATGCTCATCATTATCATCATCGTCGTCATGATGGTGATGGTGTCCGCAGCCGCAATGCTCGTCGTCATCATCGTCGTCGTGATGATGGTGCCCACAACCGCAATGCTCATCATTGTCGTCATTGTCCTCGTGATGATGGTGATGATGTCCGCAGCAGCAAACCTCTTCGTCCTCGTGGTCTGCTGACTCCTGTTTTGATTTTTCTAATTCCTCCATAGAGTAGACCTCCTCAGAATTATAATTTTTAATTATCATATTAACATATGAACCATCGTTCATATGTTAAATATAGTACAGCCCCATGGGAAATGCAAGACTGTTTTTTAATATTAGGAAAAGAATTAAGAAAATAAGGTGGGAGAGCAGAAAAAAGCTGCCTGGCGATATACCGCAGGCAGCTTCAGCTATGTACGTATAGATATTAGATTTCCTTAAACAACCGCGCCTCGATCAAGTGAATTCCGTGAAGGAAGCACTCGCAGACCGGAGTCTCAACGCCAAGCTCTTTTCCGAGGCGGACAACCGTTCCGGCGAACATGTCGACTTCTGTGCGCTTTCCGACCTCCAGATCCTGTAGAGTGGACGGCTTATTCTCATAAGGAAGACGTCCGATGGTGTGCTCCTGACGGTCGATCTCATTCTGACCGATATCAATGCCCAGCCTGTTTGCGATACGGATCACTTCCCACATGGCCTTGTGGCGGAAGAAGTTGGCGTCGTCGTTCTTCTGGAATGCTCCGAAGGGAACGCCGAACATGGCACACGTCATATTCTCGGCCACATTGCACATGAACTTGAACCAGATTCCTTTTAACATATCCGCATCGATCTTGTAGTCGATCCCGCAGAGATCAAAAAGACTCTTTACGGCGAGAACATTCTCGGAATAGTGTTCCGGATCATTCTTAAGATCGCCGAAGTGGATCAGCCCCTTATGCGGATCGAATTCCGTCTTTCCGTCCTTCATGACGATGCTGATCCGCATGTAGGAGTACAGCAGATGTTCACTGCCGTAGACCGCTGCGACTTGTTTTTCACTCTCCACACCATTTAATACGGAGAGGATGATCGTATCTTTGCCAACCTGATTTTTAATATCCCTGATCGCCTGTTCCAGATCATATCCCTTTACCGCAATGATAACGAGATCTGCCGGATCCCCCTCGACATCAGGTGTAATGATCGGAAAACGGTAGTTGATCGTATTGACCGTAACCCCTTTCCGCTCCAGGCGCTCTTTTCTTGCGCCGTCTGCAAGGATCCGGAAATCAGCCCCCAGCTTTTCTGAGATACGCGGCGCGAAAAATACCCCCATCGCACCGAGACCGATCAACGTCACCTTCTTTATGTCTTTCATAACTCCCTTTTCCTCCTTAAAAGTAAAACAAGCTGCGTTCCTTCTATTGTATAGTAAGACCGTGAGAGTGTCAACGAAAACAACCTTGTCTTTAGGGATAAAAGATGATATGATGGAAAAGTATGGAGAAAAATTAACAAATATGTGTATGGGGAGAGAACGTTGGATGGAAATCACAAAAGAAGATAAACGGTCGGTGATCGATCACTGTTACCTGGCCTATTTTATCAGCGGAATGGTCATTCTGATCTTCGGTGTCATTCTGCCAAACCTGATCGAGGAAAGAAATTTAAGCTTTACCGCGGCCGGCGGACTGCTTTCCTTTCTGGCGATCGGAAATTTATGTTCAAGTCTGGTATATCCGGTATTCTGCGGGATGATGTCCCAGAAGACGGCGGTAGTCGTACTGGCGGTCCCCTATCCGGTGTGCCTGTTTCTGTTTACAATGGGACTTCCGGTCCCGGTGCTCTATGTGATGATCTTCCTGATCGGAATCACGAAGGGCATGATCACGATCATCAACAATCACGCGATCCGTCAGGTGACGGGAAGCTCCAATCAATATCTGAACCTGCTTCATATGTGGTATGCGGTGGGCGCTTTCCTGTCCCCGTTCGTTACGATGCTTCTCATGGGAGCGGGGATGAACTGGAAGACGATCTTGCGTCTCCTTGCAATCCTCACGGTTCTCATCGTTCTTTCTTATGCCACGATGGATTACAGAAAGATTGAAAAAGAGGAAAAGAGGGAAGCAGGAGAGGAGCACAGCCGGGCAGCAGAGTCGAAAGAAAAGTTCTGGTTCTTAAAGAACACAGGATTCCTCCTGGCAGTCGGCGCGCTGTTCTTCTACATGGGCCTTGAAAACTCCGTAAACGGATGGTTTGTTACCTATTTAAAGAGTACCGGCTTTATGTCTGCAAGCCTTGCGACCGTGATGGTATCCGTGACCTGGATCATGATCATGATCGGAAGGATCGCCATTGCATCCATCTCAAAGAGTGTGCCGCCGGCAAAGATTCTGGCAGTGATCTCCGTGCTCCAGTTTGTCTCGGTATTGATCCTTGTCTTCGCGGATCATACCACAATGGCGGTGGCGGCCCTGATCCTTTTAGGACTTGGAATGGCGGGGGCGTTCCCGACAACTACGGCCTTTACCGGTGATCTCATGGGAAATTCCCCGCTTGGAATGTCGGTGTTTACAGGGATCGGTTCCCTCGGCGGGATCCTCACCCCGCAGGTTATTGGAGTCCTTGCGGATAAGCTTGGATTCCAGGCGGCGATCCTGTTTTTGGTGCTGGACGCATTCCTGCTGGCACTTTTTGGAGTCGGGGCTCTGAGATATGCCGCAAATCAGAAAATTCAAGCCGAACGTCCGTGAGGTCTGACTCCCACTGAGACAAATTTACTGTTACTCACCGCCTGAAAGAGGCGGGAGTTCTTCTCGACTGATAAAAAAGTCAACCGGGACAGCATAAAAACCGTCCTGAATATAAATAAGGGGTAAAAACATATGGATATTCGTTATTCCGCAAATCAAAGAGATGTAAAACGCTACACAACCGAAGAACTTCGAGATGAGTTCCTGATCCAGGATCTCTACCATCCGGATGAGGTGGTATCCGTCTACTCCCATGTGGACCGCATGGTGACACTGGGATGTATGCCGGTGAAAGAACAGGTCTCCATTGAAAAGGGGATCGACTGCTGGAAAAACTTCGGTACTCACTATTTCCTTGAGCGCCGCGAGATCGGAATTTTCAATATCGGAGGTTCCGGCTCCATCACAGCGGACGGAGTGGAGTACCATCTCGGCTATAAAGACTGCCTGTACATCACGAAAGGCACAAAGGAAGTAATCTTTGCCAGTGACAGCGAGGCTGCTCCGGCAAAATTTTACATGGTGAGTGCGCCGGCCCACACCTCCTACGAGACAAAGCTGATCACCTTGAAGGATGCCGCAAAGCGTCCGCTGGGCGATGCCAATACTTCCAATAAGAGAGTCATCAACCAGTTCATTCATCCGGATGTGCTGAAAACATGCCAGCTTTCCATGGGAATGACAGCTCTGGAGCCGGGCAGTGTCTGGAACAGCATGCCGTGCCACACCCATGAGCGCCGCATGGAGATCTACATGTACTTTGAAGTCCCGGAGGATCAGGTAGTCATGCACTTCATGGGGGAGCCGACCGAGACAAGACACATCGTCATGAAAAACGAAGAAGCCGTGATCAGCCCGTCCTGGAGTATCCACTGCGGAGCGGGAACCTCCAACTACACCTTTATCTGGGCTATGGGCGGAGAGAATCAGGAGTTCGACGATATGGACAACATCGCTCCGACGGATTTAAAATAAGATATCGCAGAGACTGATTAAAAAACTGATATAAATAGGAAAGGTAAGGATCAAAATGGATAAGAAGAACATGTTTTCTCTGGAAGGAAAGATTGCTCTCGTAACGGGAGGTGCCCACGGAATCGGCTTTGCCATCGCAGAGAGCTATGCAGAAGCAGGAGCAACGGTTGTATTTAACTGCAGCAGCGAGGCATCCTTAGAACGTGGACTTGCCGCATATAAAGAAAAAGGGATCGATGCTCACGGTTATGTCTGCGATGTTACGGACGAGGAAGCGGTAAAGAAAATGATCGCGGATATCGAGGAGAAGATCGGAACGGTCGATATCCTTGTAAACAATGCGGGAATGATCAAAAGAATTCCGATGCATGAGATGAGCGCGGATGAGTTCCGCAAGGTTGTCGATGTTGACCTGAATGCTCCGTTCATCATGGCAAAGGCTGTCCTTCCGGGAATGATGAAAAAGAAAGCCGGAAAGATCATCAACATCTGCTCCATGATGTCTGAACTCGGAAGAGAGACCGTATCCGCATACGCAGCGGCAAAGGGCGGTTTGAAGATGCTCACAAAGAACATCGCCTCCGAGTACGGCGAGTACAACATCCAGTGCAACGGCATCGGACCTGGTTACATCGCCACATCCCAGACAGCTCCGTTAAGAGAACGTCAGGCTGACGGCTCCCGCCATCCGTTCGACCAGTTTATCATCGCGAAGACACCGGCAGCAAGATGGGGCACCGTGGAAGACCTCAAGGGACCGGCAGTGTTCCTCGCTTCCGAGGCTTCTGACTTTGTAAACGGCCACATCCTCTATGTGGACGGAGGCATCCTCGCTTATATCGGAAAACAGCCGTAAATCGGAAAATACAGATTTTGTCATATAAAGACATAAGTACTGCTTGTCTTTATGTGACCTGAAATTAGTATATTTGATAAATTTTTTCGGACGGCTTTGTTGACATTTTGGCAGAAAGCTGATATACTCAAATTACGATATTGTGAAAAATGCATAGAAACAGGCGCAAGACGGGTACATTTTTGAGATGTGCCCGTATGCGTTGAGGAAAATGTGGAATGCATTCCACAATACGAAATAACTAACCAACAAAAGTTTCTTAAATGAAACGAAACGAAGGAGGTGCGGTAAGTATATGTGGACAGGCGGTATGACCGTTGCGGATTCGATCATCATTTCACTTGTTGGACTGTTAGTCGTATTCTCAGCACTTGCAGTGCTCGCAATCGCGGTTATCATTATCTCTAAGGTCATCGGTACATTATTTAAGGAGAGTGCGCCAAAGGCAGCTGCGGCAGTTGCAGCACCGGCTCCGGCTATCGATGAGGAATCCTATGCAGTGCTTCTCGCGGCAGTCAGTGAGGAAGCAAGATTGTCCGGAGAACAGTTCCGTGTAACAAGTATCAAAGAACTGTAAAAAACAAAAAACCTAAAACGCAGAAAAAGGAAAGGATGTAGTAAATAACATGAAATACGTTGCAACATTAAACGGAAAAAAGTATGAAGTTGAGATCGAGAGAGTAGACGAGTACAGACCGCTTGACAGAGGCGCACAGGTTAGCGCACCGGCTCCGATCCTCGCAGCAGCACCGGCTCCGAAGGCAGCACCGGCACCGGCAGCAGCACCGGCACCGGCAGCAGCACCGGCTCCGGCTCCGGCTCCAGCACCGGCAGCAGCTCCGGCAGCAGCAGGCGGACAGACAGTAGAGGCTCCGATGCCAGGTAAGATCCTTGACATCAAAGTTAAAGTTGGTGACGCAGTTGGTTACGGTCAGTGTGTAATCGTTATGGAAGCAATGAAGATGGAGACAGAGATCGTAGCTCCGGCAGCAGGAACTGTTGCATCCATCAACGTAAGCACAGGCGATTCCGTTGAGACAGGTGCAGTTCTGGTTACCTTAAACTAAGCAGGAGGTGCCACACGTGAATATACTTTCAGTTTTCGCGGAGCTGCTCGCCCAGTCAGGTTTTGCCGCAATTACCTGGCAGCAGTGCGTAATGCTCCTTGTATCCTTCGTTTTATTATATCTTGCAATCAAGAAGCAGTTTGAGCCGCTCCTGCTGCTCCCGATCGCATTCGGTATGTTCCTTGCGAACCTTCCGCTTGCAGGTCTTATGAATGAGGCAGATCACTGGTATCAGTCCGGTGTATTGAGAATTATGTACATGGGCGTTAAGTCCAGCTTGTTCCCGTGCCTGATCTTCATGGCAGTCGGCGCGATGACAGACTTCGGTCCGTTGATCGCGAATCCGGTCAGCCTTCTTCTCGGTGCAGCCGCTCAGTTCGGTATCTATGTTGCATTTACACTTGCGAATGCAACCGGACTTTTCACACCGGGTGAGTGTGCAGCGATCGGTATCATCGGCGGTGCTGATGGCCCGACCGCGATCTATATCGCAAATAACCTGGCTCCGGATCTTGTAGCTCCGATCGCTGTAGCCGCGTATTCCTACATGGCTTTGATCCCGCTGATCCAGCCGCCGATCATGAAGGCTCTTACAACTAAGAAAGAGCGTCAGATCGTTATGAAGCAGTTAAGAAAAGTCAGCAAAGTCGAGAAGGTTGTATTCCCGGTATTCGTTGTTCTGTTCTGCTCCCTGCTTCTTCCGTCCGTAGCACCGCTTCTTGGTATGCTGATGCTCGGTAACCTGTTCCGTGAGTCCGGCGTTACCGGAAGACTTTCCGATACCGCACAGAACGCACTCTGCAACATCGTTACGATCATGCTCGGCACAACCGTAGGCGCTACAGCAAACGGAGAGATCTTCCTCCGTGTCCAGACACTTGCTATCATTGCAATGGGTCTTCTTGCTTTCGCGTTTGCGACAGTCGGAGGTATCCTGCTTGGTAAAGTCCTGTGTGCGATCACAGGCGGCAAGATCAACCCGCTGATCGGTTCTGCAGGTGTATCCGCAGTTCCAATGGCAGCCCGTGTATCCCAGACTGTTGGTGCTAAGGAAAATCCGACCAACTTCCTTCTGATGCACGCTATGGGTCCGAACGTAGCAGGCGTTATCGGTTCTGCAGTTGCAGCCGGTTACTTCATGCTGATGTTCAAGGCCTGATCGAAACTCTTCGAAACGGAACAAGAAGTTGAAATTCATTCCGTATCGTGGTATATTTTTACAGGAATTAAAAGCAGTTCAGGCCTGTCTGAGGAGAACAGGCAGGCCTTTTAACTGCAAATATAAATAAAGGAGGCTTTATTGTGGCTAATAAAGTTATGTCATTACACGATGCCGTAGAGAAGTATGTACATGATAACGATGTACTCTGCCTCGGCGGATTTACAACAAACCGTAAACCGTACGCTGCTGTTTACGAGATCCTTCGTCAGGGTAAAACCGGTTTTGTAGGCTGGTCCGGCCCGGCAGGCGGAGATTGGGACTCTTTAATCGGTGAGGGTCGTGTAAGAGCTTACATCAACTGCTACACAGCAAACTCTGGTTATACAAACGTTGCACGTCGTTTCCGTTCTGCAATCGAGAAAGGTGAGCTTACATATGAGGACTACTCCCAGGACGTTCTTATGTTACAGCTTCACGCAGCTTCCCTTGGTCTTCCGTACCTCCCGGTAAGAATGATGCAGGGCTCCGGTCTTGTTAAATTCTGGGGTATCAGTGAAGAGAAGAGAAAAACAATGGAAGGCGTTGACAACTTAAAGTGCGTAGATATCGAGAACCCGTTTGAGCCGGGCGAGAAGCTTCTTGCTGTTCCGGTTCCGAAGCTTGACTGCGCGATCATCCATGTACAGCAGGCATCTCCGGATGGAACCTGCATCATCGAGGGTGATGAGTTCCACGATGTTGATATCGCAATCGCTGCAAAACGCACGATCGTTACCTGCGAGGAGATCGTAAGTGACGAGTTCATCCGCCGCGATCCGACAAAGACAAGAATCTTCGGTGAGTGTGTAGATGCTGTCGTTCGTACTCCGTACGGTGCATGGCCGTCCCAGTGCTACAACTACTATGATGATGATGATAAGGGACTTAAGGAGTACGATAAGGCTTCCAAGTACCTTGACGCTGAAGATGCCAAGGCACAGCTCGCAAAGGCTGCTGCAAAGGCTGAGAAGGCTGCTGCTGCAAAACCGGAAGACGAGAAGCTTGCAAAGGCTGCAGAAGTTGCAAAACAGGCTGCAGAGGATGCTGCTAACGGCACAAAGATTCCGGAGACCTTCAAGGATTACCTCCAGAAATACGTATACGGCTGCAAGGATCAGGATGATCTTCTTAATGTCCTTGGCGGCGCTCGCCTCATGAACCTTAAGAATGAGCCGCATCTTGGCTATTCTACCAGACACTAATTGAGGGAGGGAAAATCAAAAATGGCTGATTATACAAAGTATACAAAGCAGGAAATGCAGGCTTATGCCATCGCAAAAAATATTAAAGAGAACCAGATCGTTATCGTTGGTACTGGTCTTCCGTTAATCGGTGCTTCCCTTGCGAAGCGTGTGGTTTGCCCGAGCTGCCACCCGATCGTAGAGAGCGGACTTATGGACTGCTCACCGGTAGAGGTACCGCGTTCCGTAGGTGATAACCGTTTCATGGCTCACTGTGCAGTACAGTGGCCGAACGTTCGTTTCGTAGGCTTCGAGGCGAATGAGTGGCTTCATGACGCTGACCGTATGATCGCTTTCATCGGCGGCGCTCAGATCGACCCGTACGGTAACGTAAACTCCACATGTATCTTCGGTAAAGGCGACTATGTTCAGCCGACAACCCGTTTCACAGGTTCCGGCGGAGCTAACGGTATCGCTACATTCTGTAACACCATCATCATGATGCAGCACCAGAAGAGAAGATTCATGGAGCATGTTGACTACATCACAAGCTGCGGCTGGATGGACGGCCCTGGCGGACGTGAGAGAGCAGGTCTTCCGGGCAACCGTGGACCGCAGATGGTAGTTACAGATCTTGGTATCATGAAGTTCGACGAAGAGACCAAGAGAATGTACCTTGCTTACTACTATCCATTCTCCTCTCCGGAAATGGTTCAGGAGAACACAGGTTTCGAGATCGATACCACAAGAGCTCAGCTTATGGAAGGTCCGGATCCGGAGATCATCCGCGTAATTCGTGAGGAGATCGACCCAGGTCAGGCATTCATCAAAGTTCCGAAGGAAACAAAGTAATCGAAACTGATTTAAAGTGAAATCATAAACGCCGCGGTCAGCGGCTGGCAAAATCCGCTGACCGCAGCGATCGCGTATATAAGGAGGAAGAACATGGGCTACTTTTCCATGCCGAAATATTTCCAGAACATGCCTACCGTTGGTAAGGCATTAGTTAATCCGAATGCGGAGAACGAGACAGAGATCAAAGAGATCGAGAAGCAGATCCACGACAAAGTTACTGAGATCCTTGCTGCCGGCATCACAACAGAAGAGAAGTTAAACGAGCGTGGTCAGTTATCAGCAATGCAGCGTATCAACGCTCTTGTAGATGAGGGAACATTCTGCCCGTTAAACAGCCTTTTCAACCCGAACGACAATAAGATGGGTTCCACAAACATCATCAATGGTCTCGGATGTGTAAACGGCAAATGGGTTTACATTATCGCTTCCGATAACAAGAAGATGGCTGGTACATGGGAACCGGGCCAGGCAGAGAACCTGATCCGCTGCTCCGATGCTGCTAAGATGTTAAATCTTCCGTTAATCTACTTATTAAACTGCGCAGGCGTAGACTTCCCGTATCAGGATCAGGTTTACCCGAACAGACGTGGCGGCGGTACTCCGTTCTTCCGTAACGCAGAGTTAAACCAGTTAGGTATTCCGGTAATCGTAGGTATCTACGGTACAAACCCGGCCGGCGGCGGATACCACAGCATTTCCCCGACAATCCTGATCGCACACAGCCAGGCTAACATGGCAGTCGGCGGCGCTGGTATTCTTTCCGGTATGAACCCGAAGGGATATATCGACGAGGAAGCTGCTGAGCAGATCGTTGCTGCCCAGATCGAGAACGGCAAAAAGCACGTTCCGGCTCCGGGTTCCGTTCCGATCCACTATGACGAGACAGGATTCTTCCGTGAGGTTTACGAGAACGACTACGGCGTAATCGAAGGCATCAAGAAGTACATCAGCTACCTTCCGGCATACAACCTCGAGTTCTTCCGTGTTGATGATCCGCAGTCTCCGGTACTTCCGGCAGATGACCTTTACAGCATCATCCCGATGAACGGAAAACGTCCGTACGACATCTACGACGTAATCGGCCGTCTCTTCGATGGTTCTCAGTTATATGAGTACAAGAAGGGCTATGGTCCGGAGATGGTAACAGGTCTTGCAAAGGTTAACGGACTTTTAGTTGGTGTGATCGCGAATACTCAGGGTCTTCTTATGAACTATCCGGAGTACAAGCAGAATTCCGTTGGTATCGGCGGAAAGCTGTACCGTCAGGGTCTCATCAAGATGAACGAGTTCGTAACATTATGTGCTCGTGACCGTATTCCGCTGATCTGGTTACAGGATACAACAGGTATCGATGTAGGCGACGAAGCTGAGAAGGCTGAGTTACTTGGTTTAGGTCAGTCCCTGATCTACTCCATCGAGAACTCCAAGCTTCCGTCTCTCGAGATCACTCTTCGTAAGGCAAGCGCTGCTGCTCACTATGTACTTGGTGGACCGCAGGGTAACAATACAAACGTATACTCCCTTGGTACAGCTGCATGTGAGTACTATGTAATGCCGGGTGAAACCGCTGCAAACGCTATGTACTCCAGAAAGCTTGTTAAGGCAAGCAAGGCAGGAGAGGATCTTGCTCCGATCATCAAGAAGATGAACGATATGATCCAGCTGTATCATGATAAGTCCCGTCCGGCATACTGCGCTAAGGTTGGTATGGTAGATGAGATCGTTGACATGACAGATATCCGTCCGTACATTCAGGCATTTACAGAGGCTGCTTACCAGAATCCGAAGTCTATCTGCCCGATGCACCAGATGGTAACACCGCGTGCAATCCGCGAGTGGAACGACGCTCACAAGGCTTGATTTTGACTGAAGGATAGAGTAAAATGATATGTATCCAGGCCGGGGGAGTCTTTCTCTGGCCTGGATATACTGGCATAACAAAGCCAGTTTCATTTTACATTTTCAGTATACCCGGAGGTTATTATGAGTGCAATTTACACCCTGGGAATTGACGTGGGATCCACGGCTTCCAAATGCATTATGCTTAAGGATGGCCAGGAGATCGTAGCGAAATCCCTGATCGATGTAGGTGCAGGTACCAGCGGCCCCCAGCGCGCGATCGACGCAGTGCTGGAAAACGCAGGCATGAAAAAAGAGGATGTGGCTTTTACCCTGGCAACAGGTTATGGCCGTAATTCCTTAATGAATTTTGCAGACAAACAGATGAGTGAGTTATCCTGCCACGCAAGGGGAGCTTACTTCCTGTTCCCTGACGTTCATACCGTCATTGATATCGGCGGTCAGGACGTTAAGGTCCTTCATATTGATAACGGTGCAATGACCAATTTCCAGATGAACGATAAGTGTGCTGCCGGAACCGGAAGATTTCTGGATGTTATGGCAGGCGTTCTTGAGGTTAAGGTCCAGGATCTGGGACATCTTGATTCCCTGTCCAAGAAGAAAGTGGAGATCAGCTCCACATGTACCGTATTTGCGGAGAGTGAGGTTATCAGCCAGCTGTCGATGGGAACCGATAAGTGCGATATTATCGCCGGTATCCACCGCTCCGTGGCCCACCGTGTCACTGGACTCGCCCATAGGATCGGAGTTGTTCCGGCACTCGTTATGACCGGCGGAGTTGCTCAGAACGAGGGTGTAGTCAAGGCTCTTCAGAATGAGCTTGGCTGTGAGATCCACAGATCTCCTCTGACACAGTATAACGGTGCGCTTGGTGCAGCCTTATATGCATATCAGGCAGCAAGCCGCCGCGCATAATCATTATTAGTTTATGCAGATCTATGGCTGTAAATAACATAAGCAGCCATGTTTGATAAGAAATGGAGGATATTTATTATGGCAAAGCAGGTTAGCCCTGGTGTTCTTGCGCTGCGTAAAGTCGTAGACGACGTTCATAAAGACGCGCGCGAAGCCAAAAAGAGAGGCGAGTTAGTTGGTTGGTCTTCTTCCAAATTCCCGTGCGAGCTCGCAGCAGCATTTGATTTAAACGTTATGTACCCGGAGAACCAGGCAGCTGGTATCGCAGCAAACCGTTACGGTGAGCTTATGTGTCAGGCAGCTGAGGATCTTGGTTACGACAACGATATCTGCGGATACGCACGTATCAGTCTTGCTTACGCAGCCGGTGTCCGTGTAGCGCGTAAGTTTGACCCGGAGACAGGTGAGTACATCATCGACCCGAGCACCGGTAAGCCGTTAAAGGACGCAGACGGAAACGTAGTGATCGATGAGGCAACAGGCAAGCCGAAAAAAGATCCGAAGACTCAGACTCCGTATCTTGAGCTTGTAAACCTTCTTGAGCTTGAGAAACTTCCGGATGGACCGGACAAAGAGCGCCGTATCGCAGCAATCTCCCCGATCCGTCAGATGCAGATCCCGCAGCCGGATTTCGTTCTCTGCTGCAACAACATCTGTAACTGTATGACAAAGTGGTACGAGAACATTGCCCGTATGTGCAACGTTCCGCTTATCATGATCGATATCCCGTACAACAACACTGTAGACGTTGCTGATCAGAATGTTCGCTATGTTCGTGGACAGTTTGACAAGGCGATCAAGCAGTTAGAGGAGCTCACAGGCAAGAAGTTCGACGAGAAGAAGTTCGAGCATGCATGTGAGAACGCAAACCGTACAGCAAAGGCATGGTTAAAAGTCTGTGATTACTTACAGTACAAACCGGCTCCGTACAGTGGTTTCGACCTGTTCAACCATATGGCTGACGTTGTAACCGCACGTGCAAGAGTTGAGGCTGCTGAGGCATTCGAACAGTTAGCAAAAGACCTTGACGAGACGATCGCTAAGGGCGAGACAACAACTCCGTTCCCGGAGAAATACCGTGTAATGTTCGAGGGTATTCCGTGCTGGCCGAAGCTTCCGGCTCTGTTCAAACCGTTAAAGGCTAACGGTGTCAACGTAACAGCAGTTGTATACGCACCGGCATTCGGCTTCGTATATAACGGTCTGGATGAGATGGCCCGCGCTTACTACAAAGCACCGAACTCCGTATGTATCGAGCAGGGTGTTGCATGGCGTGAAGGCATCTGCCGTGACAACAAGGTAGATGGCGTTCTTGTTCACTACAACAGAAGCTGTAAGCCGTGGTCCGGTTACATGGCAGAGATGCAGCGCCGCTTCACAAAGGATCTTGGCATTCCGTGCGCAGGATTCGATGGTGACCAGGCTGACCCGCGTAACTTCAATGCCGCTCAGTACGAGACACGAGTACAGGGTCTTGTAGAGGCTATGGAAGCAAACATCCAGGCAAAGGAGGCTAAATAGACCATGAGTATCAACGCATTATTTGACGAATTTAAGGTAAAAGCTGCAACTCCGAAACAGCAGCTGGCTGAATATAAAGCACAGGGCAAGAAGGTCATCGGCGTTCTCCCGTACTACGCTCCGGAAGAGCTTGTATATGCTGCAGGCATGGTTCCGATGGGAATCTGGGGCTCCAACAACAAGACAATCAGCCGTGCAAAAGAGTACTGTGCAACATTCTACTGCACAATCGCTCAGCTCGCACTTGAGATGCTTCTTGACGGAACCATGGATCAGTTAGACGGAATTATCACACCAACAATCTGTGATACATTACGTCCGATGAGCCAGAACTTCCGTGTTGCTATGGGCGACAAGATGAAAGTTATCTTCCTTGCTCATCCGCAGAACCGTTTCGAAGAGTTCGGACTTAAGTTCTGTGAGGAGGAGTACGCAAACGTTAAGGCTGACCTCGAGGAAGTATGTGGCCACGAGATCACCAACGATGCGATCCTTGACGCAATCAAGGTTTACAACAAGAGCCGTGCAGCCCGCCGTGAGTTCGTAAAACTCGCTAACGAGCACTGCGACGTTGTAACTCCTACAAAGCGTTCCGCAGTATTAAAGGCATTCTTCTTCATGGAGAAACCGGAATATACAGCAAAACTTGAAGAGTTAAACAAAGAGCTTGCAGCTCTTCCGGTATGTGACTGGAAGGGAACAAAGGTTGTTACATCCGGTATCATCGTTGACAACCCGAAGCTTCTTGAGATCTTCGAGAACAACAACATCGCGATCGCAGCTGATGATGTTGCTCATGAGAGCCGTTCCTTCCGCACAGATGTTCCGGAGGACGAGCAGGATGCTCTCAGAGCTCTTGCAAAACAGTTTGCAAACATGGACTATGATATCCTTCTTTACGATCCGCAGTCTTCCAAGAACCGTCGTGGCGAGTTCGTAGCTGACATGGTTAAGAAGAGCGGTGCTCAGGGTCTTGTACTCTTCATGCAGCAGTTCTGCGATCCGGAGGAGATGGAATATCCGTACCTCAAGAAAGCTCTCGACAATGCAGGTATCCCGCACATCAAGCTTGGTGTTGACCAGCAGATGAGAGACTTTGGACAGGCTGCAACTGCTATCGAGGCATTTGCGGATGTTCTTGAGATGAGAAAGTAATCGATTCTTAAATATATAGGGGCAGGCGTTCCTGTTTCTTAGTGTTCAAACGGAGTTAGGCGAAGAACCGCCGTATCCAATGTGGTTTCTTAGTGGAGATCATGGGGTGCGGCGGTTTTTCTGTGTTATGAGGAGGGGGATGTTGGATCATGGTGGCTCTCGGTGCGCGCAGGACCGTCTCCGGACTCGGGTGCTGGTGGATTCCAGGGGCGGTTCCTCTAAGCACCCGGAAGAATGCTAAGGGCGGAGAACAGGGGACACAACTCGCCTGCGGCTCAAACAAGTGTCCGGTTAGTGGGTTCAGGACGCAAAGGGCTGGTAGTATCGCAGAGCAGACGGTTCCTGGCGAAGAGTCAGTGGATCAAGCTAGGTGGAATGGCGTGAACATCTGGTACTACTTTAATACGCTGACAGGTGGTCCACAGGGATCTCTCGTGAAGAACGCGACGACACCGGACGGCTATAAGGTCGGTGCAGATGGTGCGTGGCTCCAGTAAAAACCTGATCATGTTCGGAAAGGTCCGTTATAAGAGGAAACTCTTGTGGCGGATCTTTTTTTGTGGTTTCTTTGTGGGAAATGTGTTAGAATAGATTGGAAAGAGCGCGAAATAAGAGATAGAATAATAAAAATCTATAGATAGAGTCAGGAGCGGAATCAAAAGGGGGATTTCGGGGAGTGAAGGGAAAGAGAAACGTATGGGCGGTGCTCCTTGGAATTGCAGTTGCGGCGATGAGTGCGGCAGGCTGTGGCGCAGGGGAGAGCAGCGGCCAGGGACTGGAGAAGGTGAGTGCGGAGAAGAGGCTTACGGTGTATACTTCCCACAAGCAGGAGGTCTATGCGCCGATCATAAAGGAGTTTGAGGAGCGGACAGGAATCTGGGTGGAAGTGGTTCCCGGGGGAACGACGGAGCTTCTGGAACGGATCCGGGAAGAGGGAGAAAAGGGATCCTGTGACGTGATGTTTGGCGGAGGTGTGGAGAGCTATGAGGTCTTTAAGGACTGCTTCGTGTCATACGAGAGCACCCAGAGCGATCATATCGAGAGTATATATCGGACTGAGGATCATGTCTGGACTCCGTTTACGGAGCTTCCCATTGTCCTGATCTACAACAATAAGCTGGTGGACGCGGCTGCCGCCCCGCGGGGATTTGAGGATCTGCTTGACGGGAACTGGGACGGAAAGGTGTCCTTTGCGGATCCGGGAAGATCCGGCAGCAGCTGCACGATGCTGGAGACGATGATCCAGGTCCTGCCGATGCGTGAAAATGAGGTCCTGGAACAGTTTGCCAGAGTACTCGGCTGCCGGATGGCGGCAGGGTCAGGCGCCGTACTCGATGAGGTGTCAGAGGGAACATATCTGGTTGGTCTGACCCTGGAGGAAACTGCGAAAAAGTATATCGACCGCGGCGCGGCGATCTCGATCGTCTATCCGCGGGAGGGAACCAGCGCGGTGGCAGACGGATGCGCGGTGATCAGGGGTGCGGAGCATGAAGAAAACGCGAAGCTTTTTGTGGATTTTATCGTGAGTCCTGATGTCCAGAGACTGGCTGTCGAGAAGCTTTACAGGCGGACGGTCCGCGATGATATTACCCCGGATCAGAAGGAAGAGGGTTCGATCATGGACTTCGATCTTGGATGGGCGGTGAAAAACCAGAAATCCATTTTGAAAAAATGGGCGGCGCTCATGGCGGGAAACGGAGGTGGATCATGAAGAATTTTATCCAGAGATCCTTCCGGCGGGAGCTTCTTGTGAGTTTTCTTGCGGTGTCTGTTCTTCCACTGATCGTTTGCTGTGTGTTTTTGATCCAGATGTTTAAGGTGAAGGTCGGAAGAGATTTTGAAAAAAAGGATATGGAGCTTGCCGGAGCGGTAGAACAGCAGCTGATGACGCTGTTCGATGCTTATCATGACGCAGCGGAGAAACTGTGTACGGATCCGCTGGTTGCCGAGGCATTGGAAAAGGAAAGCTTTGGAAAGAAAAATGAAGTGTACCGCAGCCTGTACGGGGCGACCGCTGCATGCCGTGAGATGGCGGGATTTCATCTCTACAATGCGGACGGCTCCTGCCTGTACTCTACGGGAAACCGTACCTACGGACAGACGCTGCCGGTATACTGGGGGATCCTGAGAGAGGCTCATGCCCACCCGAATGATCTGATCATCCGGAGTGATCTGGAGATTGGCGGTGATGAAGTCCTGCGGTTTGCCAGAGCGGTGACCGGAAATTCGGAGGAATGTTCCGGATATTTTGTGGCCACAATGACGGCGGAGCATTTCGCGAAGGCGCTCTCCGGCACATACAGCGGCCAGGACGGAATCTGTATTCTCAATGGATTTCTGGAGACCGTGTACAGCGTAGGCACGGCATCTGGGGAGACGGTCGGAGATGTTCTGAGAAGCCGTTTTTTACGGGGGGAACCTCTGACGGAGGTTTGGAACAACAACAGTATTTACGTTTCAAAGCTGGGTGACACAGGGCTTTACAGCGTCCTGATCCGTCCCCATGTTTTTACGAGTGATACCACGAGATCCATGTATACAGTTCTTCTTTTCATGGCCGCGGGGAGTTTTCTTTTAAGCGTTTGTGTCGCGATCGGGATCAGCTCCTTTCTCTCAAAGCCGATCCATGTGCTTCATGATGCCATGGATGAGGTTCAGGAGGGAAATCTGGATACCCATGTGGACATGGAACGTCCGGACGAGTTTGGGGAGCTGGCGGAAAATTTTAATATCATGACAAAGAGGATCTCCTCTTATATGGAGGAGCGGGTGCGTCGCGAAAAGGAGCTGAACGAGACCCGGATTGCTATGATGCAGTCCCAGCTAAACCCACATTTTCTCTACAATACGCTTGATACGATGAAGTGGGTGGCGAAGGCGAACCATATTCCGGAGATTGCGACGCTGGCGGCAAAGCTTGCGAAGATCTTAAGGACCAGCATCTCAAGCGCCCAGTTTATCACGCTGCGGGAAGAGATGACACTGGTGGAAAGCTATGCAAAGATCCAGAAGATCCGGTTTAACGGAAAGTTTGATTTCTGCTATGAGATCGCTCCTGAGACGGAGGAGATCATGGTTCCCAAGCTCATCGTCCAGCCCATCGTGGAGAATGCGGTGATCCATGGGCTGGCGGACGCGGATGAGGGTCATATTTTTGTCAGGGCGTATCCGGAAAGGAAAGAGCTTGTGATCGAGGTTTCAGATGACGGATGCGGGATCAGCGATGAAGTGATCCGTCGGCTCGGAAACCGGGATAAGGAACAGGAGAATGGCCACATCGGCTTTTACAATGTGGACACGATCATCCGGCTTTATTATGGAAAAGACTACGGTCTCAGGGCAGAGCGGCTGCCTGCCGGTGGAACAAAGGTAACGATAAGAATACCGGTGAATGGCTCCGGAGAGCCTGATCCCGGTATGGAAAACAGATCCTGATGACCGATGGGGAATGGAAAAAGGGAAGGGGGGAGCTGTTATGATCAAGGTGATCGTTGTAGATGACGAGCGGTTCGTCCGGATGGGTATTGTCGGTGAGACGGACTGGGCCTCGCTGGGATGCGAGATTGTTGGTGAGGCGGAAAACGGGTTGGACGCATTGGAGCTGGTCCATGAAAAGAATCCGGACCTGATGATCTGTGATATCCGGATGCCTAAGATGAACGGTCTTGAGATGTTGAAGAAGCTTCGGGAAGAGAAAAATCCGGTACAGGTGATTTTTCTGACCGCGTACAGCGAGTTTTCTTACGCCAGAGAGGCGTTGAAGCTTTACGCGTTTGATTATCTGTTAAAGCCTTTCGAGGACGGGGAGCTGGAGAGCGCGATCCTCAGGGCAAAAGAGCGGATCGAGACAGATCGCGGGAAGCAAAGAGATACCGGTCTGAGCAGAGTTGTCCCGGATAAGGCACCGATAAAGGAGCAATATCCGGGAGCTTTGGAAGGTGACGGACCGGAGAGCAATGCCGCGGTGATCCGGCTCTGTCTGCCATTTGATGAGAATACCGCGGGCCTTACCGGATATGTCCGGGACGCGGTGCTTTACATGGCATCTCATTATGGGGAAAGTGCGATCAATGTGGCGAAGATCGCAGGTGCAGTGGGAATCAGCGAAGGCCACCTGAGCCATTGCTTCAAGAAAGAGACGGGATATACGGTGATGGGGTGGCTCACGCGGTACCGGATGAAAAAGGCAGTGGAATTGCTTTCAGACCACCGGAACAAGGTATACGAGGTGGCGGAAAAAGTCGGATATAAAGATATTGCGTATTTTTCTAACACATTTAAAAAAATTGCGGGTGTTGCTCCATCGGAGATACAGGAAAAATAATTGGGATCCTGAAAAAGCAAGCCGTTGGAGGCTGTCAATGGAAAAGGTAGGAATTAAAATGAAAATACAGGAGGAATCAGTATGAATGTAAAAATGTTTGGGGAGATCTGTGATGCGTTTGGACCGAGCGGATTTGAGGAGGATGTAATCCGCACGGTTGCGAAGTACTGCAAAGGTCTGGAGCTGGAAAATGACGCGATGAATAACCTTTATGCGCGTATGCCCGGAGAGGATCCGGAAAAACCGGTCGTGATGCTGGATGCCCATACGGATGAGTGTGGATTTATGGTACAGAGCATCAGAGAAAATGGAAGCCTGGAGATCCTCATGCTCGGCGGCGTGATCCTCACGAACCTTCCGGCACACACAATAATGATCCGGACCAGAAGTGGGAAACTTGTGCGGGGAATTATTTCTTCCAAGCCGATCCATTTTATGAATGAGGCAGAGCGGGCCTCTCAGTCGTTGAGTATTGAGACGCTGAGCGTGGATGTCGGAGCGGTGAGCAGGAAAGAAGTAACAGAAGTATTCGGCATTTCCATCGGAGATCCGGCAGTCCCGGAAGTTTCATTTTCCTACGATGAGGAACGTGATCTCTGCTTTGGAAAAGCGTTTGATAACCGTGCAGGCTGTGCATGCATTATCGACACCATGACCCGTCTGTGCGGGGAGAAGGATCAGCTGGCGGTACGGGTGACCGGAGCGTTTGCGGCTCAGGAGGAAGTTGGAACAAGAGGTGCCACAGTCACATCCCAGATTGTCCGTCCGGACCTGGCGATTGTCTTTGAGGGATCCCCGTCGGATGATTTCTATTTCAGTGCTGCCCAGACCCAGGGGCATATGCGGGGCGGTGTCCAGATCCGCAGGATGGATAAGAGTTATATTTCAAATCCGGTGTTTATCGAGTATGCGGAGGAGCTTGCGAAGAAATTCGGAATCCCGTTTCAGGAGACAGTCCGCCGTGGTGGAAGCACGAACGCGGGAAAGATCAGCCTGACAGCAAAGGCCGTTCCGGTCCTGGTTCTCGGCGTTCCGAGCCGGTATGTCCATACCCATTATAATTTCTGTGCGAAGTCCGACCTTGAAGCGGCAGCAGATCTTGCTGTGGAAGTGATCCGGGGACTTGACGCGGAAAAGATCCGGCATATCTGCAGACAGGATATTTTAAAATAAGAAGATCCCAGTGACCTGGAAACGGCAGTGTCCCTCGGGCGGGTGAAGACAGAACAACAGAAAAAGCGTTCGGATCCATAGGAATGGATTCCGGACGCTTTTTCGTAAAAATGAGGAACTAAATGGGAAAACCCAGAGGCGGAGGTTTGTGGGGGTTATGCCTCTAATTTTTTCCCGGTAATCATCTCATATGCTTCCAGATATTTCGCGATAGTCTTATCGACGATCTCCTGCGGAAGTGTCCAGTCATTGCCCGGATGGGAAGTAAGCCAGTCGCGGGCGAACTGCTTGTCGAAGGACGGCTGACCGTGACCCGGCTCATAGCCTTTTGCCGGCCAGAAGCGGGAGCTGTCCGGTGTGAGCATCTCGTCACCGATCACGAGATTGCCTTCCTCGTCAAGACCGAATTCGAATTTTGTATCGGCGATGATGATTCCCTTTGCGAGGGCGTACTCTGCACATTTTTTATATAAAGCGATGGTGCTGTCACGAAGAAGCTCCGCATACTCGCGGCCCTTTCCCGGGAAGTATTTCTCGAGATGGTCGATGCTCTGCTCGAAGGAAATATTCTCGTCATGGTCGCCGATCTCAGCCTTTGTGGACGGAGTATAGATCGGCTCCGGGAGTTTATCGGATTCCTTTAAGCCTTCCGGAAGACGGATTCCGCAGACGGTACCGTCTTTTTTGTAGCTTGCCCAGCCGCTTCCTGTAATATATCCGCGGACGATGCACTCAATCGGCAGCATATGTAACTTGCGGCACATCATCGTCTTTCCTTCAAATTTTTTCTGCTGGAAGAACTCCGGCATATCTTTTGTATCAACGGAGATCATATGGTTCGGGAGAATATCCTTTGTCAGGTCAAACCAGAATTTGGACATCTGGGTCAGAACAGCACCTTTGGAGGTAACCTCATTGTGAAGGATCACGTCAAAACAGCTGATACGATCAGTGGCAACCATAATAAGGCTGTCCCCGTTGTCATAAATTTCGCGTACTTTTCCTTCTTTGATCGGTTTTAATTCCTGCATGTCTACACCTCTTCATTATATTTTCTTATACAGCGTTTGTCGTATCATGAAAACGCTGAGCGAACTTACAGTAAAATTACCATTAAATGGCGGTTTCTGTCAATATTCAATTTGCACAATATTTACATAAGAAAAAAGAAATGTTTTGGAAATAGGATTGTGCAAAGAATTTTGCAGGCTTTTAATAAAATATATAAAAGTTGTGCTAATATTTATAAATAAGATTTACTAATAAATATGCAATCAGTTATAAGAAAAGCGCGGGCGGCTTGAACTCCGGTGTCAGGACCTGACGGTGGATCCTGCAGATCAGTATGATGGGTGAAAGATATGTGCGGACTAATGATGTTCAAATACATATACAGCAATATGCTGGTACTACCAATTCTGCTGCAGTAAAATATATGTCGATTCTGCACAAAAATAGCATAAATATGGAACAGAATTATACAAAATCACAGGATTACACAAACTATCGCAGTTTTGTCCACTGTTAAAATTTCCTGCGCGCCGCTATAATAAAAGTACAAAATGAGTCGTGAGAGAAACAGGATGACCCAGTAAATGAAGGAGGAAAAGTTTTATGAGAAAACGTACTTTGTCATTGGCACTTGCAGTTTCCATGGCGGCGATGTCCCTTGCGGGATGCGGCGGCGGAAGCGGAACGACAGCTACAACAGCAGCGGCAGGCGGTGAGACCACAGCCGCAGCAAGTGAAGCGGCAACAGAGGCTGCGTCCACAGACGATACCAATCTTTCTGATGTTGAAAAGATCATCAAGGAAGCAGAAGGAATGTCCATGGAAGAGCTGGCGAAGAAAGCCATCGAAGAGTCCAACGGAAAGACCTTCTATGGTGTTGGTAACTCCAGCCGTGGAAAGAGCGCGCTACCGTTATTCATCGAATACCTGCAGTCCATCGATCCGTCCTACAAAATGGAATATGAGTGGCAGCAGCCAAAGAACAACAAGATCTTTGAACAGCTGACCGCAGACTCCTTAAAGACAGAAGGAACCTTCGCGATGACCCTGATCCAGGATGGAAACCAGATCGAGTCCAAGATGGTTCAGCCGGGAATCTTAAAGACCTACATCCCGAAAGAGTGGGCAGAGGCAAACGGAACAACACCGGATGCGTATAAAGGATTCCTTCCGTTACAGACATTAAACAAAGTATTTATGTATAACAGCACAGGAAGCGCTGAATATAAGAACTGCTGGGATTTCGTGGCAGAGGGCGTTCATCCGTTATACATGGATATCGATTCCGAGATCGTCGGCAAAAACTTCTTATATATGCTGACAGAGGATAAGTACGCCGGATGGTTAAAGGATGCTTATGATGCTCTCGATGATACAAAGAAGGCATATTTCAAGCCGGTTATCGATGAGATGGCAACAGAAGCAGAGGATCTTGGACTTGGCGAGAACGGCGCATACGCCCTCGCATGGATCAAGCTCTGGGTTGAGAACTACAATGAGCAGACAGACGATGGCCCGATCTGCAACACACTTGTTACGGATTCCGCAACAGACCAGGCTGGATTATTAGTTTATTCCAAACTTCGTTCCGTAGAAGAGTCCGCAGGCGTTTCCTTAAATAACATTAAGGTTGCTGCTTATCAGGACGGCTACAAGGGCATCGGTGGTTACGGTTACTGCCATTATCTCTTCGTTACAAACAACAGCCCGCTTCCGTGGACCGCATGCGCATTCATCCAGTACATGACATGTACAGAGGACGGCTTCTCCGCATGGGGCAAAGACATGGGCGGCTACTCCGCTAACCCGGAGGTTGCAGCAGCGATCGAGGAAACTTACCAGCACAGCAAGGGCGGTTACAACGAGGCCGGCGAAGACCAGTTCCCGTGCAAGGATGACCGTGGATATGACTGGTGGACAACAGACGGCGAATTAGTTCTGGAAGATCCGGACTACTGTGCATCCGTTTCCTTTACAGTCGGCAGCTGGATCGAGCTTCTCACGAAGTACAGCGACTCCGCAAAGTAAAATAGTTTGACACTTTCGAGGGTGCCGTACATGTGTGCGGCGCCCTCATGTTACATATGGCATCTGCCGTGAGAGAAAACGGCATCCATGTTTTAAATGAAAGGAGCGGACAATTCTGTGAACAGATACAATCGTGTAAAAACATATTTTTCAAAACCGCAGAACATCATCCTTCTCCTGTTCGGCATCGTACTGACGTTCTCCACCGTTGCACCGATCATCGCCATCGTAAAAGATACGATCACGATCCATCCTGGAACCATTGACGCCCATCTCGCCGGAAAGGCGTCCGGTTACACGCTGGTCAACTATGTGGACCTCTTTACAAGCCGTCTGGCGAAGACAAACCTCTGGAAGCCGTTGTGGAATACGATCCTCTTAGCAGTCTTTACCTGTACGATCTCTATCCTCTACGGCGGAACCTTCGCGTTTCTGGTAACAAGAACGAACCTGAAATTCAAAAAGTATTTAAGCTCCATCTTTATTTTCCCGTACATCATGCCGCAGTGGACGTTAGCGGTTGTATGGCAGAACGTATTTAACAGCAACGCAGTCGTTGGTACATCCAACGGACTCCTTGCATCCCTTACCGGCATCTGCATGCCGAAATGGTGGTGTCTGGGATTGTTCCCGAGCTCTGTGGTTCTGGGACTTCACTACGCGCCATTCGCTTACATCCTGATCGGCGGAATTTTCCGGAACATGGACGCAAATCTGGAAGAAGCGGCGACGATCCTCGATACACCGAAATGGAAGACGATGTTTCGCATCACGCTTCCGATGGTAAAACCGGCGATTCTCTCGACGATCCTTCTCGTATTCGGAAGCTCCATGGGAAGCTACCCGGTACCGCATTACCTTGGACTTACCACCCTTTCCACGAAGTACATTTCCTTAAACTCCAAGTACACCGGTGAAGCGAGTATTTTAGCCATCATCATGATGATCTTCGGTGTGGCGATCCTCACGATGAATCAGGTGAGCTTAAAGAGCCGGAAGAACTATACGACCGTCACCGGCAAATCCGGTCAGTTATCGAAGATGAACCTTGGAAAAGTCGGAAAATACGCGATTGCAGTTGTGATGATCGTTCTGACCTTCTTCACAAGTATCTTCCCGATCTTTTCCTTCGCCCTTGAGACGTTCCTCCCGAACCCGGGCGACTACAGCTTCCTCTACACGAAAGATTTAAGCAACCTGACCACGAAATGGTGGATTACGAAAGAGAATATCACCGAGAATGGTATGTACGGACAGCACGGTATCCTCTATAACAGTACGATCTGGCACGCGTTTGCCGGTACACTTTTAGTTGCTGTCTGCTGTGCACTGATCGCAGGTACGATCGGTACCCTGATCGGATACGCGGTTGCGAAGAACCGCAGAAGCCGCTGGGCAAGCTATGTAAACGGCGTGGCCTTCCTTCCGTATCTGATGCCCTCCATCGCTGTCGGTGCTGCATTCTTCATCCTGTTCTCCAACGAGAAGATCAATCTCTTCAATACATATACACTGCTGATCATCGCAGGTACGATCAAGTACATTCCGTTTGCGAGCCGGAGTGCGTTAAACTCCATGCTGCAGATCAGTAATGAGATCGAGGAAGCGGCGATCATACAGGACATTCCATGGACGAAGAGAATGTTCCGGATCATTATCCCGATCCAGAAATCCGCGATCATCAGTGGATACATGCTTCCATTTATGACATGTCTCCGTGAATTATCACTGTTCCTGCTCTTATGTACGCAGGGCTTCATCCTCTCGACAACGCTGGACTATTTCGACGAAATGGGTCTGTACGCGTTCTCGAGTGCGATCAACTTGATCCTGATCGTTACGATCCTGATCTTCAATACGTTAGTCAATAAGCTGACAGGTGCAAGCCTTGACGATGGAATAGGAGGAAATTAATATGCCGGAAATCACATTGAGAAATATAACAAAACGCTGGGGAAAATTCTTCGGAGTCGATCATTTGGATCTTGACATCGCGGATAACTCCTTTATCACACTGCTCGGACCGTCCGGATGCGGAAAAACAACGATTCTCCGCATGATCGCGGGGCTCGAGACCCCGACTACCGGTCAGATCAAAATCGGTGACCGGGTCGTCTTCGACAGCGAGGCTGGGATCAATATCCCGGCAAACAAGCGTAAGGTCGGATTCCTGTTCCAGAACTACGCATTGTGGCCGAACATGACCGTTTACCAGAATATTTCCTTCGGACTCAGCAATGTCAGGGAAGAACTTCCGAAATACGACTTTGATGCCATGACGACAGGCGAATTGATCCGGGCGCTGAAGAGCGGAAAGAAGATCAAAGAGCTGGTGGAAGAGTGCCGCGATAAGAGAGGTAAGCTTGACACAGATAAAGTTTATCTGAAATTTATCGACGCGTTCATTCTCTCTATTTATACCGCGAAGATCCTCTACGGATACGGGATCCAGGACGCGGCAGATCCGGACGCAGCCGCAAAAACGAAGGCGGAGGAGCTGACAAAGAAGCTTGACGGAATCAAGAAGTCTTATGAGTCAAAGGGGCAGTCCTTAAATGAGGAATACGCGATCGTATCCGGCGGAAAAGTCCTGACGGAAGATAGAAAACTCACGAAGGAAGAGATCGATAAATCTGTCCGCAGAGTTTCCAGAATCGTTAAGATCGGCATGTTCATGAACCGTTACCCGGCAGAGCTCTCCGGCGGTCAGCAGCAGCGTGTTGCCATCGCGAGAACCCTGGCACCGGAACCGGCAGTTCTCTTCATGGATGAGCCGCTGTCAAACCTTGACGCGAAGCTCCGTCTCGAGATGAGATATGAGCTGCAGAGACTTCATGTGGAGACTGGAAGTACCTTTGTGTATGTCACCCATGACCAGATGGAGGCTATGACACTGGCGACAAAGATCTGCCTCATCAACAACGGTGTCCTTCAGCAGTATGATGCCCCGCTTGATGTATACAACAGGCCGGCAAACCTCTTCGTAGCGGACTTCGTCGGAAATCCGTCCATAAACTTTGTTGAGGCGAAGGGAAAAGAGCAGGCTGATGGAAGTTTCAGCTTTAAGATTCTGGATGATCTCGAAGCGACATTCCGACCGAACGAGCCTATCGATATGGCGGCATGGTTCGCGAAGAGAGATAAAGACGCGGCAGATTTGGAAGCTCAGAGGATTGAGATGTTGAAGGATAAGAAGGCCGTCGAGAAGAGCAACAAGGACGAGGTATTCAAGTACCATATCGCGAAGGTCGACGAGTCCGACTATGCGGTGGAGGAAGAGCCGGAGATCACAAACGAGGATTTTGTTCTGGCGATCCGTCCGGAAGCCCTGAAGCTCTCAAAAGATGGCGCGGTCGCTTCTACGATCTACGGTGCGATGCCGACTGGTATGGAATCAACCGTGAAGCTCAGGATCGGAAAGTACCTGCTGACAGGTGTTATCTTCGGCGGTGTTACCTTTAAGCTTGGCGAAGAGACAGGTGTTGATATCGCGGGAACGGACATTCTTCTGTTTGACAGAAAGTCTGGAAAGGCGATCACGGCTGGTAGTCTTGCGGTGAAAGGCTGAGAAGCAGTAAAAGATAAAAGTCAGGATAAAAGGATGGATAAAGGCGGTGGAGCTGCGAGTGGGCGGTTCCACCGCCTTTTTCTCTATATAGTAATGTTGCGGAACAGGAGAAAATCTGGTAAGCTTTAGGGAGAAAAAACAAAAGGGAAAATGGTAGAATTTAAAGGAATTCTGCGTATGGGAGTGTATGATGAGAAGAAAAATAGCGGTAATTTGCGGAGCGATCCTGTTGGCAGGCGTTCTGCTTGGCGGATGCAGCAGCGTGGCGTCCGGGACCGTGCGGACGACGGCTGCGGTTGAGGTAAGTCAGGAGACGAAAACGGCTGAGCCTGTGGAGAATAGTGATACTACACAGGGGAGTGCGGACAGCAAAACAGGCGGTGAACAACCTCATGTTGTCCTGCAGCAGAATGAGGCGGAATCTTCCGAGGCGGAGACTGAGCCTGTCGATCCTTATGCGGACCTCTTAAAGGAACCTGAAGTCATGGCGGCGAATAAGATCTACGCGAAGGAGACGGCGGAGAAGGGAAAGACGCGGATCGTCTTTGCGGGGGATATCTTGTTCGACTCCCACTACGCGATCATGGCATCCCTCTTAAAGAGAGGGCAGGGGATCGAGGGTGGAATTTCCGCGGATCTCTTATCCATCATGCGGAGTGCCGATATCTTTATGGTAAACAACGAGTTCCCGTATACGACGGGAGGAGCGCCCACGGCGGGGAAGAAATTTACGTTTCGTGCGGATCCGAAGTACGCGTCCTGGCTTTTTGACATGGGAGCGGATCTCGTGTCCCTGGCGAACAACCACGCCTACGATTACGGGGAAGTGTCCCTGACGGACACCCTGGACACCCTGGAAGCCATCGGAATGCCCTATGTGGGAGCGGGACGAAACCTGGATGAAGCGGTAAAACCGGTATCCTTTATCGCAAACGGAAAAAAGATCACCTTCGTCTCCGCAACCCAGATCGAGCGGACACTTCCGCCGGACACCAAAGGGGCAACGGAGACAACTCCGGGGGTATTCCGGTGTCTGGAGATCAATAAACTTCTGGAGGTGATCTCCGCGGCGAAGGCGGACAGCGATTTTGTCATTGTATACATCCATTGGGGGACGGAAGGAACCGATAAGCTGGATCACTGGCAGCAGGAGCAGGCGCCCCAGATCGCGGCGGCAGGAGCGGACCTGATCATCGGGGACCATCCCCATGTGCTGCAGCCCATTGGTTACCAGGGCGATGTCCCGGTGGTGTACAGTCTCGGGAACTATCTCTTCAACTCAAAGACGCTCGATTCCTGCCTCGTGGAGGCGGTGATCGGAGATGAGGGGCTGGAATCCCTGCAGTTTATTCCGGCGAAGCAGTCGAATTGCCGCGTGGCGAAGGCGGAAGGCGCGGAGAAGGAGCGGATCATCAACTACATGAGAAGTATCTCTCCGGAGGCGGTGATCGATGATGAGGGGTATATTGCGAGGCAGAATGCCCAGTAATGGTACAGAACGCGTACCGAACCTGTCACATTTAATATTTCCAATGCACAAAAAATTTTCCTGTTTACAGAAAAAATATCCTATGTTATAATGTGCATTAGACGTTTTCTGTACCAGTCTGCCCTTTTGAAAATGGATGGTGCGGAAAAGAAATAGAAACAGTATACGAAAAGGATGGAACTGATATGGCAACATTACTTGAAACATGGAGAAGCCTCGCTTACGGCGATGGTCTCGATGATAAAAAGAAAGAAGAACTCTGGACAAACTATTTTACGATCGAAAAAGGCATCTACGAGAAGATCCTTTCCAACCCGACAGAAGTTGTTGAGGGAACTGTAAAAGAACTTGCTGAGAAGTACGGCACAGAAGTTCTCATTATGACCGGTTTCCTTGATGGAATCAATGAGAGCTTAAAGGGATATGAGAACCCGATCGACACAATGGCAGAGGATACCGTTGTTAAGATCGAGATCGATCCGGAAAAGCTTTACTACAATATGGTAGAAGCTAAGGCTTCCTGGCTCTATGAGCTTCCGCAGTGGTCTGAGATCCTTTCCGCTGAGACAAGAACAGAGCTTTACAAGAAGCAGAAAGCTTCCGGAACCGTACGCCGCGAAGGCCACAAGATCTACCCGAACGATCCGTGTCCGTGCGGAAGCGGAAAGAAGTACAAAAAGTGCTGCGGCCGCAACGCATAAGATGAAACGTAAGCCATTACCTATTGCGGGTAGTGGCTTTTTCATTATTGTACGCAGATGAGGCTGATTAAGGAGAAAAAATGCAGGCATATACAGGTTTTGCCGCTGTCTATGATACTTTTATGGACAATATTCCATATGAAGAGTGGTGCGAATATCTGACAGGGCTTTTAAAGGAACAGGGGGTCACGGAGGGACTTCTTCTCGATCTCGGATGTGGAACGGGAAGTCTCACGGAGCTTCTCGCGGACGCTGGTTATGATATGATCGGCGTGGACAATTCCGAGGAGATGCTGGAGCTTGCCCTGGAAAAGAAGGAACAGTCCGGAAAAGATATTTTGTATCTTTGTCAGGATATGCGGGAATTTGAACTTTACGGCACGGTGGCGGCGGTGGTATCCATCTGTGACTGTATGAACTATATTTTAGAGCCGGAGGATCTGACAGAAGTATTCCGCCTGGTTAACAATTACCTGGATCCGGGCGGAGTGTTTATCTTCGACATGAATACGGAGTACAAATACCGGGAGATCATGGGAGACAACACGATCGCGGAAGACCGGGATGACTCCAGCTTTATCTGGGACAACCAGTACGATGAGGAGGAGCGGATCAATATCTATGATCTGTCGATCTTTGTCCGTGAGGACGGGGATCTCTTCCGAAAGTACCATGAGACACATTATCAGCGGGCTTACTCCCTGGAAGAGGTGAAGAGTGCCATCCGCGAAGCGGGAATGGAATTTGTTGCCGCCTACGATGCATTTACGAAGAATCCGCCGGGAGAAGACAGCGAACGTATTTATGTGATCGCGAGAGAACATGGAAAAGAAAGGAAATAGAGCATGAACGATTATATGATCCGTGCGACGGCTGCGGAGGGACAGATCCGCGCCTTCGCCGCAACGACAAGAGATATGGTGGAGAACGCCAAGAACGCCCACAATACAAGCCCGGTGGCTACGGCTGCCTTAGGACGTCTGATGACAGCAGCTGCCATGATGGGCGCTGACTTAAAAGGGGAGAAGGACCTTTTAACCCTTAGAATTGAGGGAAGCGGCCCGCTGGGCGGACTTCTTGTCACAGCCGACGGCCATGGTGACGTGAAGGGATATGCGTTCAACCCGGATGTAATGCTTCCGCCGAACGCCCAGGGAAAACTCGATGTCGGCGGTTCCCTGGACCTTGGCGTTTTGAGTGTTATCAAGGATATTGGCTTAAAAGAGCCGTATGTGGGACAGACACAGCTTGTGACAGGTGAGATCGCGGAAGATCTGACCTACTATTTTGCCACATCTGAGCAGGTTCCGTCCTCCGTTGCCCTCGGCGTTTTGATGAACAAGGACATTACGGTCCGTCAGGCTGGCGGCTTTATCATCCAGCTTCTCCCGGGCGCTTCCGATGAGATCATCGACAAGCTTGAGGCGAAGCTTTCCGAAATTTCTTCTATCACGTCCCTGCTGGATGCGGGAAAGACTCCGGAGGAGATCCTGACAGATATCCTCGGAGAGTTCGGACTTGAGATCTTATCAAAGATGCCGGTACAGTTCCATTGTGACTGCGACCGCTCCAGAGTGGAGAAGGCGATCATCAGTATCGGAAAAAAAGAGATCCAGGACATGATCAACGAGGGCAGGGAGATCGAGGTCAACTGCCAGTTCTGCAATAAGCATTATAAGTTTTCTGTAGATGAATTGGGAGATATGCTTAAGAAAGCGACAAGAGAGTAAAAATATGAGTTCTGTAAAGTTGAACGATGAGGAAAAACGGCTGCTCCACAACGCCTGGCACCATTTTCTGACCATCACGCATCACAAGCTGGTGGTCATGGAGGGATGTTTTAAAGTGGGACTTTTTAAGCAGGGGCTGCTTCATGATTTGTCAAAGTATTCCTGGGAGGAATTTAAGACCGGCGTGAAGTATTACCAGGGGACGAGAAGTCCCAACGCGGCGGAGAAGGAAGAAAAGGGATATTCCTCCGCATGGCTTCATCACAAAGGAAGAAATAAGCATCACTTCGAGTACTGGACCGATGTGTCCACGGCGGAGGACCACTGGAAGATCGTCGGCGTGAAGATGCCGGTGAATTACCTGGCGGAGATGGTCATGGACCGGATCGCAGCCTCGAAGATCTACCAGGGAAAGAACTACACGGACGCGGCACCCTACACATATTTTTCCAGAAATAAGGAATATATCGTCATGCATCCGGAGACGAAGGCATGTCTGGATAAGATCCTGCTGATGTTGAAGGAAAAGGGCGAGAGAAAGACGTTTGCGTATATCAGGAAGCTTCTTAAGGACGGGGATTACTAGAAATAAGCGCTCGCGCCCGGCGCGGGAATGTGTCCCAGCACGTTTTCGCATTGAATGAGATTTGCAGAACAACCGCTGCCGTCTGCAGCTGACGCAGGCGGCAGGGCTGATGTGTGAAGATACTGAACTGGTGAGTTTTACTTGAGAAATGAGAAGATCTCTTTTATGTATCGGTTCAGCTTTTCTGCATCGGAGAAGCAGTCTTCCCGGACTTCGAAGAATCCTGTTTTATCCTTGCAGGAGGTCTTGAATTCCGGCTCCCAAATATCTGCGGGCTGGGGGAGAAAGATACCGTCCTTTTTGGTGTAGCAGGTTTCCTTCGTTGCCTTGATCCGGGCATCCTTGTCGACGAATTCGCCGACACTCTTGTGGATAGCGGTGTCCTCGTAGATGAGATAGTAATAATCCTTATAGTTCGGATAATAATATTTTAATGTACCTTTGTAGACCCGGATGGATAGCTCCATCCGGTCTTTGTCTGCCCGGAAAGCGTAGGCGGGGACGGAGGCAGACACAGGGGACGGAAGGATCGTCACCGGGTCCCCTGAGAGGGTGAGGATCAGCCGGTCTGTCTCGCCGGGAGCCTCCCGCACCGCGTTCAGGGTGAAATCCTGGGTGAAAAAGTCCGGATAGAAGAGGACGGGAAGGAGAGAAGGCATTCCCTTTAAATCATCCTCATTGTGGAGGAGAAGAAGATGCTTTTTTTCCTGATCGTGAGTCCTGAGATAGTCCAGGTAGACTTCGATGAGCTCGCCGCCGTTATAGAGGTCCTCGCGTCCGATCTTAAGAAAACGCTCGATGGTCTTCTGCTTCATGTCCGGCAGACCAAGAAACTTCTTAAAGGGCTTGATCCGGCGGAAGATATCGACGCTATCCACGCCGTCAAAGGCGGGGGCGAGCTTTAAGGCCTTGGCGCGCTTCGTGACAAAGGGAATGTCGAACATGTCTCCATTAAAATGGACGAGAGTGCGAAAATCCTTTAAAAAGTAAAAAAATGCGGTCAGGACATCGGCCTCCGCGGTTTTCGTGTCCGCAAACCACTGGATGAAGCGGAGATGGTCTCCCTCCGGCCAGATACAGCCGATGAGATATACGGTGTTGTAGTCGGCGGAGAAGCCGGTGGTCTCGATATCAAAAAAGACAAGCTTTTCCGGATCGCCAAGGCGCTCCAACGGATAGGCGATGGTGCCAGGGAATGTTTTTTCTATAGTGATCATGTGATAGTCCTTATACTTATATTGCTGATCCGCCTGGGGTTCATAAAAATGCTGGTGACTGCTCGGAAAACTGCATATGGCAAATCATGCATGGAACAGGCGGCAGAATTTTTGCTTCTGTGTTTTCTGATTATACCCGCGAAAACATGGAAAGTCAATGAAGGAGAAGCCTGGCGGCGCTTTCCGGGAAGATATTTCAAAAAACAGTCAAATCGAAAATATGTTCGATTCCCGCGGCGGTTCCACTTGCACTTAAATGGCGGCTATGGTATGATTACGACATGCATCATGACATGATGAGGAAAAGGGAGGTTCATTCAGTGATTTCATATATACGCGGTCCCCTGGAAGAAAAGAGGGAAGATTCCGTCGTTGTTGAGGCGGGAAATATTGGCTACCGGATCTTTATTCCGTCGTCGGTCCTCGGGGAGCTTCCGGGGCTGGGGGAGGAAGTGAAGATCTACACGTATTTTTCCGTGCGTGAGGATGGAATGAGTCTTTTCGGATTCCTCTCAAAGCAGGATCTTGAGATGTTCCGCCAGCTGATCGGGGTGAACGGGGTCGGTCCGAAGAGTGCCCTGGGAATCCTCTCCGCGCTGAGACCGGATGTGCTGCGCCTGGCTGTAATCTCCGGTGACGCGAAGGCGATCTCGAAGGCGCCCGGTGTCGGGGCAAAGACAGCCCAGAGAATCATCCTGGATCTCAAAGATAAGATAAAAGCAGAAGACGTATTATTTGCCGGTGCAAATCTGGAGGAGAGCCCGAAAACGGACCTCTCTGGAATGGCGGAAGCTGGAAAAGAGGCTGTGGAAGCGCTTACGGCCCTCGGTTATTCCGCGTCCGAGGCACAGACGGCAGTGAAGAAGGTTGCTATCACAGAAGGTATGACTTCCGAGGACGTGCTGAAGGGCGCGTTAAAGCATCTGGCATTCTTATAGGATGAAACTTTGTAAAAATGGCGGCAGGAGACGGCTGTCTGATAGAAGAAATAGATAGGAAATGTTATGAGCCGAAAAATCATTACGACCGAAGAAACTGAGGAAGACAAAAAAATAGAGGGGACCCTGCGCCCGCAGTATTTAAAGGATTATATCGGTCAGGAGAAAATAAAGTCCACGCTGAAGATCTTTATCGATGCGGCAAGGAGCCGCGGAGAGGCGTTGGACCATGTGCTTTTTTACGGCCCGCCGGGCCTTGGAAAGACAACGCTCTGCGGAATCATCGCGAACGAGATGGGTGTGAACTTAAAGGTGACCTCCGGGCCGGCGATCGAGAAGCCGGGAGAGATGGCTGCGATCTTAAACAATCTCCAGGAGGGCGATGTCCTGTTTGTGGATGAGATCCACAGGCTGAACCGTCAGGTGGAGGAAGTCCTGTATCCGGCGATGGAAGATTTTGCCATCGATATCATGCTTGGAAAGGATTCATCCGCCCGCTCGATCCGCCTGGATCTTCCGAAATTTACACTTGTGGGAGCAACGACGAGAGTGGGACTTTTAACAGCTCCGCTCCGGGACCGTTTTGGTGTGATCCAGAGGCTGGAATTTTATACACCGGAGGAGCTCTGCGTGATCGTAAAACGCTCCGCAAAGGTCCTGGGCGTTGAGATCGACGAGGAAGGAGCTTTTGAGATCGCAAGAAGGTCCAGGGGAACGCCGAGACTGGCAAACCGCCTCTTAAAGAGAGTGAGGGACTTTGCCCAGGTAAAATATGATGGTGTGATCACGAGACATGTGGCGGATTTTGCCCTGGATATCCTGGATGTGGACAAGCTTGGTCTCGACAATAATGACCGGACCCTGCTTCTCACCCTGATCCAGAAATTTTCCGGCGGTCCGGTGGGACTTGAGACGCTGGCGGCATCTATCGGAGAGGATTCCGGGACACTGGAAGACGTGTATGAGCCGTATTTATTGATGAACGGACTTATTATGCGCACGCCGAGAGGAAGAATGGCGACGGATCTGGCTTACAAGCACCTTGGACTGGATGCGGCGAAATAAGAAAAAACATTTGCCGCAGTACATGGACAGGAATTTTCTGAACTGAAAAATCTGTACGATAGAGAAAAAATGACAATTTTTATATAGATGATAACTGTCCGGTGGATCTGTGGACCGATCATGTGGAGCCGTGAGGGAGTACAGGCTGGAAAACAGGCGGACGGTTATGCGAAAGAAGTGAGGAATTAGAAATGGATGAGAAGAACTATACGGAAGTGCTGATCAATGGAAATGTCTACACGCTGGGCGGAGCGGAGGATCCGGAGTACCTGCAGAAGGTGGCTGCCTATATTAATGAGAAGATCGCCGTTTTAAAGGCACAGCCGGGATTTACGAGACAGAATAAGGATTACCAGGAAGTCATGATCTATTTAAACCTGGCGGACGATTATTTTAAGACACTTCAGGAGGCGATGATGCTGCGTGCCCAGAAGAACGAGATGGAGAAGGAAATCTACAGCTTAAAGCATGAGCTGATCGGTCTTCAGATGAAGCAGGAATCCGCGGAGAAGAAGGCGGAATAAAGGAGAAAATATGAAAAACAGAACGGTTGAGATACTCGCACCGGCCGGTTCCTACGAGAGTATGGTGGCGGCGGTGAACGCGGGAGCGGACGCGGTCTATATCGGTGGAAGCCGGTTCGGTGCCCGTGCCTACGCGAACAACCTGGATGAGGAGACGATGGTGAAAGCCATCGACTTCATGCATCTTCACGGATGCAGGATTTATATGACGGTCAACACGCTCGTGAAGGAAAAAGAGATGTCGGACCTGTATTCCTATCTGAAACCGTATTATGAGGCGGGACTGGATGCCGTTTTAGTCCAGGATATGGGAGCACTCACCTACATCCGGAAACATTTCCCGGATCTTCCGGTTCACATCAGCACCCAGATGACGGTGACTGGAAAATACAGCGCGAGAGATTTGAAAGCCCTCGGCGCTGTCCGTGTGGTTCCGGCGAGAGAACTTTCCTTAAAGGAAATCCGTGAGATCTATGATGATACAGGTCTGGAGGTGGAGACCTTCGTTCACGGTGCCCTCTGTTACTGCTATTCCGGTCAGTGCCTGTTTTCCAGCCTGATCGGAGGACGGAGCGGAAACCGGGGCCGGTGCGCACAGACCTGCCGTCTGCCTTTTGACGCAGAGCAGAACGGAAAGTATGTCAATAAAAAGAATGAAAAATATATCTTAAGCTTAAAGGACCTCTGTACACTGGATCTGATTCCGGATATCCTGGAAGCGGGTGTCTGTTCCTTAAAGATCGAGGGACGCATGAAGAGTCCGCGCTACACGGCAGGAGTTGTAAGTATCTACCGGAAATACGTGGATCTCTACTTGAAGGAGGGGCGTGCCGGATATCATGTGGAGAAGGCAGACAGGGATGCCCTGCTGGCTCTTTTCGACCGAGGCGGACAGTCCCAGGGCTATTACCACACCCACAACGGACGGGACATGGTGGTTTTAAAGGAAAAGCCGGAGTACCGCGACGTGGACCAGGAACTTTTCGACTATCTGGACCGCACGTATGTGAATGTGGAAAAGAAGATTCCTGTGACGGGAAGCGCGTACATCGCGGTCGGAAAACCGGGATATTGCTCCGTGTCGGATGCTGCGGGAAATACAGCCTGGGAGGAATCCCAGCCCGCCGAGGAGGCAAAGAATGCCCCGATGGACGCGGAGCGCATCAGAAAACAGCTCTCAAAGACCGGTGATTCCATGTTTACGTTCACGGACCTTACCGTGGAGTGTGAGGGAAATGTGTTTATGCCAGTGCAGGCATTAAATAAGATGCGCCGCGAGGTCCTGGAGAAGCTTCGGGACGAGATCCTTTCCGGATACCGGAGAAACAGTTCTGTTCCACCGACAAAGGAAGAAGAGAGAGCGCCTGAAAAGGCTGATTTGGAAGAAAGACCGGAATTTACTGTCTTTGTCCAGACGAAACAGCAGTTTGAGATGGTTCTCGGGAAATTTAAGATGTACCGGAAGCTGTCCGAAAGATCATACGGAATCTATCTTGCGGCGGAGAGCTTTGACGCCCAGGAGTGGAAGAAGCTTGCGGACCGCTGTCATGAGGCGGGAGTCCGGTGTTATCTTATGATGCCGAGGATCTTCCGGAAAGAGGCGGAACAGTACTTCAGAAAGCAGATGGAGCTTTTAACGAGTGCCGGTTTTGACGCGCTTGGTATCGGTTCCATGGAAGAACCGGGATTCCTCCGGGAAGCAGGAATTGAACTTCTTATGTACTTCGACCAGGGAATGTATTCCTGGAACCACCTTGCGGGAGCGGCAATGGAGCGGTATGGGGCAGACCGGCTGACAATCCCTGTGGAGTTAAACGAGAGAGAGATCCGGGATTCTGGTGTTCAGGGAGAGATGATCGTATACGGGTATCTTCCGATGATGATCTCCGCCCAGTGTATCAGAAAAACAACGCTTGGATGTTCCGGAAAGCCGGAAGTCATGTGGTTAAAGGACCGCAAGGACATGCGGTTCCCGGTGGTAAACCAGTGTCGTTTCTGTTACAATACGATCTACAATTCTGCGCCGCTTTCCCTTTTAGGACTCTCCGGACAGGTCACAGGGCTTAAGCCGAATGCGGTCCGCCTGAACTTCACGGTGGAGGAACCAGCTGCGGTGGGCGAGATCCTGGACGCGTTCTTTGAGGAATACGGAATGAGTGAAAAAGCGGCGGAGCCGCCAGTTTTAAGGAATCAGTTTACGCGCGGACACTTTAAGCGCGGAGTGGAGTAGGTGATAATTATTGACTAATCTGATCATACAGATATCCAGATACTTGATGATCCTTCTGATCGCCATGGATACCTATTACAATTTTCGATTCTTTTCCATGCGGGATGAGGAAGGAAGAAACCGCGTCTGCGGACGCCAGCTTGTGTGCATGTTTATGCTGCACTTTCTGGCGAATATCCTGATCTGGCTGAACACGGAATCTGTGACGATGTTAGCCTTTTACGGCGCGCAGGTGGTATTTTTCCTGCTGTATATTTATCTTACGAGACTGTTTTACAGGAACAGTTCCAGACTGCTCGTCAACAATATGTGTACGCTTTTAGCGACAGGATTTATTATTCTCACAAGGCTGAACCCTGACCGGGCTATGAGACAATTCGTGATCGTGGCAGCGGCAGCGGTGATCACCTGGATCATCCCGTTTGTCATTGACCGGGTATGGCAGCTTGTGACGTTCCCATGGGTCTATGGAATACTCGGGCTGGTACTTTTGGGAGTGGTCTGCGTCATCGGAAATACTTCCTACGGCGCACAGCTTTCCCTCTCCTTCGGCGGATTTACGGTACAGCCGTCTGAATTTGTGAAGATCAGCTTTGTGTTCTTCGTGGCAGCCATGTTCTACCAGTCCACGGACAGGGAGACGATCATAAAGACTACCGTCGTGGCGGCACTTCATGTGTTGGTGCTTGTGCTTTCAAAGGATCTTGGAAGCGCATTGATCTTTTTCGTCGCCTACATGACGATGCTTTTTGTCGCCACATCCAGTTACCTCTGGTTCAGTGCGGGCATTGCTGGCGGGTCCCTGGCGGCGGTTGCGGCTTACTATCTGTTCCCCCATGTGAGACGGCGTGTGGAGGCCTGGGCCGATCCCTGGTCTGATATCGCAAACAAGGGCTACCAGGTGGCACAGGCGCTGTTTGCCATCGGAACAGGCGGATGGTTCGGAATGGGTCTTTACCGGGGCATGCCGGAGAAGATCCCGGTTGTGGACAAGGATTTCGTTTTCGCGGCGATCTCCGAGGAGATGGGGGCACTTTATGCGCTCTGCGTCCTGTTTTTATGCCTTGGCTGTTATATGCAGTTTATGCTGATCGCGATGAAGATGCAGGCGATGTTCTATAAACTGATCGCGTTTGGGCTTGGAAGTGTTTATATTACCCAGGTATTTCTGACCATCGGCGGTGTGACGAAGTTTATCCCGTCCACCGGTGTGACGCTGCCCCTTGTGAGCTACGGCGGCAGCTCCATCGTCTCGACCTTTATCATATTCCAGGTCATCCAGGGACTTTATGTCTTAAAACGCGGGGAAGAAGAGGAGGAGGAGAATTCCAGTGAAGAAGAGTAAACCGAATCCGAAGGCAAACCGGAATATCCTCTGGTTTGTGTATGCAGCAATATTTTTATTTCTCGCAATGGGAATCTATGTGGGATATTTTCTTGTGGTAAAGAGCGATACGGTGATCGATAATCCGTATAATGCCAGAGCCACTATTTTCGAGGACCGGGTTACCCGCGGCAAGATCCTGGCGGATGACGGGACTGTGCTTGCAAAGACTGTTACGGCGACGGATTCTAACGGTACCGAGGTGCGGGAATACCCATACGGCAGCCTGTTTGCCCACGCGGTAGGATATTCGACGGTGGGAAAGACAGGAATTGAATCCCTGGCAAACTTTGACCTTTTGAGATCTCACACGAACCTCATCGAGCAGACCGCTGATGAGATCATGGGAAGAAAGAGTGTCGGGGACAACGTGGTGACGACCCTGAATGTAAATCTGCAGCAGATCGCATCGGATGCTCTCGGAAAGAACCGGGGCGCGGTCATCGCCATCGAGCCGGATACCGGAAAGATCCTCTGCATGGTTTCAAAGCCGTCCTTCGACCCGAATAAGGTGGCGGCAAACTGGAACGATCTCGTAAACGGGGACAGTACGGAGGCGAGACTGTTAAACCGTGCGACTCAGGGACTCTACCCGCCGGGATCCACCTTTAAGATCGTCACAGCCCTGGAGTATATGAGAGAACATCCGGGCGCGTACAATGACTATCACTATGACTGCAGCGGAATTTTTTCATTCGAGAACAACAAGATCCAGTGCTATCACAAAAAAGCACACGGATCCCAGGATTTCACCCAGGCATTTGCAAATTCCTGCAACGGAGCGTTCGCGAACCTCGGTACAGAGCTTGAGCTGACGAGCTACCGGAATCTTGCAGAGCAGCTTTTATTCAACAGAAGCCTGCCTCTCGATATTCCGTACAATAAGAGTACCTTCTCCATGCAGCCGGATGCGGAGACATGGGAAGTGCTTCAGACAAGTATCGGACAGGGACAGACGTTGATGTCCCCGATGCACAATCTTCTGATCACCGCGGCGATCGCAAACGGCGGAATCCTAATGAAACCGTATCTGATGGATCATGTAGAAAATTCCGGCGGTGATGTGATCCGGAAGTTTTCGCCGTCTGTGGCAGGAGAACTGATGGTTCCAAATGAGGCAGATGCCTTAAAGAACCTGATGGTACAGGTGGTCAATGTAGGAACGGGATCCGCCCTGAAACGGGATTCCTACCAGGTGGCAGGAAAGACGGGATCCGCAGAATTCGACAAGGGAAAAGAGACTCACGCATGGTTTGTCGGTTTCGCCCCGGCGGACGATCCGGAAATCGCGGTATGCGTTATCGTGGAGGAAGGCGGCTCCGGCGGGCATACGGCAGCGCCGATCGCGGCGAAATTGTTTGATGCATGGCTTCAGTAGAGTGCTTTTTGTGAGTGCGCCTGTAAGATACGGGACGTGTCTGAGAAACTGAAAAAGTGCTGTATGCGGAGAAAATTACTGTTAAAAAAAGAAATCTGTATTGAATAAAAGAAAAATGATATTTTCTTTTATCACGGGCAGTGTTAAAATGATAACGAGGACAGGGTCTGGGGAAAAGGATCCGAAAAAATAACCGTATCTCAGAACGGCAGAATTCATGGGAGGGTTCATCATGAGAATTTTAGTAACCGGCGGCGCAGGATATATCGGAAGCCATACATGCCTGGCACTTCTGGAGCAGGGACATGAGGTCGTTGTCTTTGATAATCTTTACAATGCGTCGGAAGAAGCATTAAACCGCGTAAAGAAGCTTACAGGAAAGGATCTGACATTCTACAAGGCAGATATGCTGGATCGTGACGCGATGGAAAAGATCTTTGATGCGGAGAAGATCGATGCAGTGATCCACTTCGCTGGATTAAAAGCTGTTGGCGAATCAGTCGCAAAACCGTGGGAATACTACCACAACAATATTACCGGTACACTGATCCTTCTCGATGTGATGAGAAAACATGGCGTGAAGAAGATCATCTTCAGCTCCTCCGCAACCGTTTACGGAGACCCGGCTTTTGTACCGATCACAGAGGAGTGCCCGAAGGGACAGTGCACAAACCCGTACGGACAGACAAAGAGTATGCTGGAGCAGATCCTTACCGATATGCAGAAGGCAGACCCGGAGTGGAATGTGATCCTGTTGCGTTACTTCAATCCGGTGGGAGCTCATGAGAGTGGTCTGATCGGAGAGGATCCGGAGGGAATCCCGAACAACCTGACACCGTATATCACCCAGGTTGCCATCGGAAAGTTGAAAGAGGTGGGCGTATTCGGAAACGACTACGATACACCGGACGGAACTGGCGTCCGCGACTACATCCATGTGATGGATCTTGCGGAAGGCCATGTAAAGGCATTAAAGAAATTTGACGATAAGCCGGCGGTATATATCTATAACCTCGGAACCGGCCACGGCTACAGTGTTCTGGATGTGATCCACGCGTTCTCCAAAGCAGTCGGCAAGGAGATCCCGTATGTGATCAAGCCGCGCCGTGCAGGAGACATTGCGACATGCTACTCCGATGCAACAAAGGCAAAGGTGGAGCTTGGCTGGGAGGCAAAGAGAAACCTTGATGACATGTGCCGCGACGCATGGAACTGGCAGTCCAAGAACCCGAACGGTTATCGCTCATAAATAAAAAATGTATGACCGGAAAGCGGTCATAAGTATAGAAACTCCGGTGGATCATAAGATCTGCCGGAGTTTTCATATATCTGTATGAAAACATAGATTGCAATATGAGAGTCCAGAGAAAATTCGCAGAAAATTTTGATACTTTGAATATCAGATATATCCGCAAGAGGAGATATAACCGAGACTTTTGCGGACACATGATGGAAATTTCTGCATGTGAAAACGTGGTTGCAAACACGGGCAAAAAGAAGTATACTAAACTCAGTTAAAAACACACCTGCGGAATCTGCTTTCGGGCGGAATCCCTTGAATGCCTGTCAGGAGGAATTGCAATGATAGAAGCAACGAGCTGCGGCGGTGTGGTTATATTTCGCGGCAAGATCCTGGTTCTCTATAAGAACTACAGAAACAAGTATGAAGGATGGGTCTTACCGAAAGGAACTGTGGAAGCAGGAGAAGAGTTTAAGGAAACGGCTCTCAGAGAGGTGAAGGAGGAGACCGGGGTCCAGGCCCAGATCATCAAATACATCGGAAAGAGCCAGTACTCATTTAACACGCCTCAGGATACAGTGGAGAAGGAAGTCCACTGGTATTTAATGATGGCGGACAGTTATTACAGTAAACCACAGCGCGAAGAATACTTCGTAGATTCCGGATATTACAAATATTATGAGGCGTACCACCTTCTGAAATTCTCAAATGAGAAGCAGATCCTGGAGAAAGCCTATCACGAATATCTGGATCTGAAACGGTGTAATCTCTGGGGCAGCAAGAAATACTTCTGAGCCCCGTGAACGGAGGAAAACCCCTTGTAACAGGGGTTTTTCCTGTATATACAGATAAAAAGTGGTGCTGCCGGTACAGTGGAATCGTTTTTGCGCAGCCGTGGTCATGGCTGCCGATGAGCTGGGCAGCCGGAAGAAAAAACTTGACTTAAGGAGTGGGACTATGAAGATCATCGACGCACATCTTCACTTCGTACCGGAGAATCCCTATTTTCAGGAGATCGCGGTGCGGGCGGAACATAAAAATACAGAGGAAGATTTAAGAGCGGTCTATCGGAAATACAACATTGAGGGCGGAGTCGTCATGGGAAACCGGGGCGTGGACCCGGCGGATCATTCCTACCCGGATTTCTTAAAGTATTGCGTGGGGATCGACCGGGATTTTCTCGTGAGCGTGGACAAAAAGAAGGGCCTGGACCAGGTGGAGGAGAACTTAAAACGGGATACCTGCGTCGGAATCAAACTCTATCCCGGATACAACAAGGTGTATGTAACGGATGAGGTGTACGAGCCGCTCTATGATCTTGCAAAGGCGTACAAAAAGCCTGTGGCGATCCACATGGGACAGACAGCCGGTTCCCGCGCCTACTTAAAATACAGCCATCCGCTGACATTAGACGAGGCGGCAGTCCGCCATCCGGGTGTGAATTTTGTCATGTGCCATTTCGGCAACCCGTGGCTCATGGATGCGGCGGCAGTCGTGGAAAAAAATGAGAATGTGATGACGGATCTCTCCGGTCTTCTGGAGGGAAAGATCGATTTCCCGAAGCTTTTAGAGCAGCAGAGGGGATATTTTGATGCCTTAAAGACATGGATTTCCTACTGCAGCCAGTATGAAAAGTTCATGTTCGGAACAGACTGGCCGTTAGCCAACTACGGAGATTACATCGAAGCCGTAAAATGGCTGATTCCGGAGGAAGAGTGGGACAAAGTATTTTACGGGAATGCGAAGAGAATCTATGGGCTGTAAAAGGGCATAGAGATATTGTCAGACCGAGCTGTAAATAGATGCTTAGAGTGAAAAAAGGACTGTATGGAAAGTCACACTGAGAGGTGAAGATTTTCCAGGCAGTCCTTTTGGTATCATATATTGCGGGATGAAGTTTAAATGAAAGTTTTTGAATTCTCCTGGCTGCTTCCAAGGGATGCCGCGATTTTCTCCTTATAGAACAGCAAGAACCAGTTGATCTCTGCCCCCACAAACAGGATGCAGATCGAGACATAGAGCCACAGCATAAAAAGGATCACCGCAGTCAGACTTCCATATGTGACAGCGTATGTGCCGAAGTACCGGAAGTAAACGGAAAATGCCAGGGAGGTGAGCGCCCATCCGGCGGCGGAGAACATGGCTCCCGGGATCTGACCGCAGATCGAGAGTCTCCGGTGGGGAAGTGCCGTGTAGATGGCGATGAAAAAGACCGTGAGCATGACAAACATCACAAGTCCTCGGCCCAGGGAGATCGTCCCGGAAAGATAGGACAGGGCCGGGATCCATTTTAACAGCAGCTCCTGCAGGAAGCTTCCGAATACGAGGAGCGCGAGGCTCGCCACGCACATTAGGGAGAATACAAGGGTATAAACGCTGCAGAGGGCCCTGCGGAGAATATAATTTCGCGGGGATGTGACGCCGAACACCCGGTTTAAGCCCTTTTCGATTCCCAGCATTCCTTTCGCTGCGGACCAGACCGCCGCAAGAGCGGTCACGGAGATCAGCGCCGCCGGTGAGTCAGAGTGCAGGCTGTCCAGGAGATAGATCAAAAGTCCCTGGAACCGGCCCGGGATCGCAGGCAGCAGAAAACGCAGAAGATCTGCCTCATGGATCATGGGGGCCACCTGGATCAGGGCCAGAAGCACCATGAAAAACGGGAACGCTGCCATGATGATGAAAAACGAAGCCTGTGCGGCATACACGGACATTTCGTCCATGGAATATTTTAAATAGACCTGTCGTCCAAAAAGAAGCAGGCGAAGCATAAAATTTCTGACCTTTCCATAACCGCGGAGGAGATATCCTGATGGCTATGTCCTTTCTTTCATATTCAAAAATCTGAATCATTATCCATAAAATATTAACATGAAGAGAGAAAAATAACAAGAGCGGTAAAAGTGGTGTGCAGCAGGGGCTGTTGAGAGGACCGATCATTTGTAACTTTTTGGAGGGCCACGGAAAAAATAGAAGATCATGCCGAAATACCGAAAAAATCCGGGATTTCCGTCGATAAAAACCTGAAAAGACATGACACAAAACCGTTCTAATTTACGTTCTAATTACATACAGATATACGGTAAAAGCCGTATAGCGGAAAAAACAATCAAAAAGGAGAAAATACTATGACAGAAAAAGGAATGGAAAACAACAAAGTAACCGTAATTGGAACGATCGTTTCAGGATTCACATTCAGCCATGCCGTGTTTGGGGAGGGCTTTTATCTTGTGGATCTCCTTGTGAACCGTTTGAGTGAGCAGGCGGACATTATTCCGCTTATGATATCAGAACGTCTGATCGACGTGACGAAGGATTACCAGGGCTGCACCATGGAGGCCTCCGGTCAGTTTCGGTCCTACAACCGCCACGAGGGGACGAAGAACCGTCTGGTATTGTCCGTGTTTGTCAGAGAGGTCCGCTTTATGGAGGAGTTCACGGATTACACGAAAACGAACCAGATCTTTCTGGACGGATATATCTGTAAAGAACCGGTCTACCGGAAAACACCGTTAGGAAGAGAGATTGCAGACCTTTTAGTAGCAGTGAATCGCCCGTATGGCAAGTCAGACTATATCCCATGCATCGCCTGGGGCCGCAACGCCAGATACGCCTCAGGATTCGGCGTCGGAACAAGGATCCTTATCTGGGGCCGTGTTCAGAGCAGGGAGTACACGAAAAAGGTCAGCGAGACGGAGTGTGAGAAGCGTGTGGCCTATGAAGTCTCCGTCAGTAAGCTTGAATGTGCGGATCATGCGGAGTCGTAGAAATACATATTAAAGACACCGGGCAGGGCAGCTTTGGCAGACAGGCAAATCTCTTGCAAACAGGATAGAGATGTGATAATATAGCATAATAGAAGCCCTAAAAAGCTTCAGCTAACGGTATACACAAAGTGAGGGAATGATCATGGCAAGTGGCAGAGTCCGTGTGATCTGCGGACCGGGATACGGAAAATCCGCATCGGCATTGGGATACGCGATGATGGGCGTTTTCCGCGGAAAAAGGGTCATTATGGTACAGTTCTTGAAAGGTATGCTGGGAGAAGGAGCGGCGGACGTCTTGAAGCGTCTTGAGCCGGATCTCAAATTCTTCCGTTTTGAGCACTCCAAAGAGCGGTTTGAGGACCTTCCGGAAGATCAGAAGCACGAGGAACTGATGAACATGCGAAACGGCTTCAATTTCGCAAGAAAGGTGATGACGACCGGTGAGTGCGATGTCCTGATCCTGGACGAGATCCTTGGGATCGTGGATCAGGGAATTATCTCGAAGGAAGAATTCCAGAGTTTTCTTGAGTCAAGAGATGAGGAGACTGAGCTGGTCATGACCGGGCGAGTGTGTCCGGAGGGTATTGAAGAATATGTGACCGATATTTCACGGGTGGAAAACATTGACGTTGACAATCATCAGGAATGATGATACCATAAATGATAAGTAGAGGTTGCGCCTGACATGAGTAGACCGGCAGATAATGGGAAATGGCTGCCGGAGAAAAGGGGATGGCGCCGAAGAGACAGGAAGTGAATCCCTAAGGTTCCCGTTTCTGGGCATGCGGCGAAGAACCGTATGACTGTCATCTTTAGAAAAAAGATGGAGGGCTGCTTAATCTGGAGGATCCGGGAGCTGACATCTTATTTGATTTCAGCTCCTTTTTTTGTGAAACAGGAATTTTTGCTTTGCAAAAGAGCGCATTCTATCTTAGACATTTAATTTTTACATAATAAAGAGGAGGACGCATTATGGCTATTTTTGAAGGAGACGGCGTAGCACTTGTAACGCCATTTAAGGAAAATGGAGCAGTAAATTATGAGGTACTGGAAAGCCTGATCGAGGAACAGATCGCGGCTGGAACAGACTGTATCGTAGCTATGGGAACAACAGGCGAGTCCGCGACAACATCTGAGGAGGAGCACATTCAGGTGATCCGTTTCGTATGTGAGGTCGTAAACGGAAGAATCCCGGTGGTTGCCGGAACAGGTTCCAACTGTACACAGACAGCAGTTGAGCTTTCTGTTGAGGCTGAGGAGGCAGGAGCAGACGGTGTTCTCTTGGTTTCCCCGTACTATAATAAAGCGACCCAGAACGGTTTAAAGGCACACTTTACAAAGATCGCCAACTCCATCAAGATCCCGGCGATCCTCTACAACGTACCGAGCCGTACAGGCGTGAATATCGCACCGGAGACCATCGTGGATCTCTGCAGGCATGTGGAGAATATCGTGGGTGTCAAGGAAGCAAGTGGAAACTTCTCCGCAGCAGCGAAGATCCTTCAGCTTTCCGGCGGCTATGTGGATGTATACTCCGGAAACGATGATCAGGTCGTTCCGATGCTGGCTCTCGGCGGAAAGGGCGTGATCTCCGTTCTCTCCAACGTGGCTCCGAAACAGACACATGACATGTGCGCAGAGTTCTTCAAGGGCAATATCGAGGCCAGCAGACGCATTCAGTTAAAGGCAATGCCGCTGATCGAGGCCCTGTTCTCCGAAGTAAACCCGATTCCGGTAAAGGCTGCGCTTAACCTAATGGGCAAGAACGTAGGCGAGCCGAGACTTCCGCTTACAGTGATGGAGCCGCAGCACCAGGAAGTATTAAAGAAAGCAATGCAGGATTTCGGTATCCTGTAATAAAATACGAGGAGAAAAATATGATCAGAGCAATTATGAATGGCTGCCACGGCGTGATGGGTCATGTGATCACGGACATTATTTCCAAGGATGACGCGATCAAGATCGTTGCAGGCGTGGATATGAACACAGAAAACTATGCCGGATACCCGGTATTTAAGTCCCTCGACGAGTGCCCGGAGGCAGATGTCATCATCGATTTCTCCACCGCAAAGGCTGTTGACGGACTGTTGGACTACTGCGAGACGAAGAAGGTTCCTGTGGTTTTATGCACCACAGGACTTTCCGAGGACCAGTTAAACCATGTGAAAGAGGCGAGCAAGGTGGACGCAGTCCTTCGCTCCGCAAATATGTCCATCGGAATCAACCTTCTCATGAAGACATTGAAAGAGGTCGCTCCGGTCCTTGCGGCAGCAGGATTTGACATCGAGATCTTAGAGAAGCACCACAACCGTAAGATCGACGCCCCAAGTGGAACCGCCATCGCCCTTGCTGATGCCATCAATGAGAGCCTCGACAACAGCTATCATTATAAATATGACCGTTCCTCCGAGCGCGTCGCAAGAGATCCAAAGGAGATCGGAATCCAGGCAATGCGCGGCGGCACCATCGTCGGTGAGCACGATATTATGTTCGCGGGCCGCGACGAGGTCATCACCTTCACACATACCGCTTACTCTCGCGAGATCTTCGCAAAGGGAGCTGTGGAGGCTGCGAAATTCCTCGCAGGAAAGCCGGCAGGGCTTTACGATATGGCTGACGTGGTCGGTTGATAGAAGTTAAAAATTTATACATTTTTTCCCAAAATACTTCTCCTTTCTATGGCGCATAATAGCCGTAGAAAGGAGATTGTTTTTATGGGAAAAATCAGATGGATCAGAACATGCGCGCTTCTCATTACGACTGCGGCAGTCATCACAGCCTGCGGAAGAGGGAACGGAAACAATATGACTACAGCCCCGGATACGGGGAGCGCGGGAGCGGGAACCACAATGGAGAGACAGACAAACGGTACGAACCAGAGCACGAACGCGCCGTCCCAGACAGCCGGGGAGAGCGGCGGCGTGCTCCGGGATATGGTGGATGACGTGGGTGACGGCATCCACAACCTGACGGACGATGTCACTGGCATGTCAGGAACTACCGCGGCGGGAGCGAACGGCACTGCCGGGGGGACCACCCAGGCAAACTAAATATCTGGACCGGAATCCGGGGCTGCCGGGGAATGAAACTCAACACGGCAGAAAAGATCCGGAAAAACAGGACAGCGGGGAAATGATCTGCCGGACGGGTATAAGGATCATTTCCCTGCTTCTTTTCCGCCGTGATTTTGCTGATGCTCCGCATTCCAAAACGACAAAATCCACTACCACTGTATTGTGCGGAATTTTCAGTTCAGAAAATTTCTACCCGCATACAGTAACTAAAATGTTGCGATAACAAGTTTTCCTGTTGTGAAAATATGCAAAAACAGATATAATAAGAGTACGTCTTGAAGAAAACTTATCAAAAGTCGTGGGAAAGTATCAGCCTGAATTCTGAAAGGAGTGAACGCCATCCGCTATTTGTACCATCCATACCATCCGTGGAGACACGGATACCGAAGGGAAAAGATAAGAAGAGCTGCTGTAAAGACAGCGAGGATCCTTTTACTGCTGGAACTCCTCTGGCTCGCGTATTCCTGTGCGTGCTCCAGGATGACAGAGAAAACATACCTGGTGCCGGATATTGAAACAGGGATTCCAGATGGAACCGCCTCTGAGACGGAGGGGGAAATTTATGGTATAGGGATCGAAAAAGGGGCCGGAAATTTGTTCTGGTTTCACAAAGAAGTCCACAGGACTCCTTGAGAGAGGAACTTTTTCTTGATTTTCCATAGGGTATGTATTATAATTTCTACTGAAACACTGATGTTTTATCGTAAAAACTTATAAATCAGAGGATGAAAAGCATTTATGGAGAAATCACTTACTTTAGACTGGGGAACAGACGAGCTGCATGAGGAGTGCGGCGTTTTCGGAATGTACGATCTGGACGGAAATGATGTTGCATCAACCATTTATTACGGATTGTTCGCCTTACAGCACCGCGGACAGGAGAGCTGCGGAATCGCGGTGAGCGATACATACGGACCGAAAGGTGTTGTCAATGCCTGTAAGGGGATGGGACTCTGCAACGAAGTATTCACGTCAGAGAAGCTGGAAAAATTAAAAGGAAACATCGGTGTCGGCCATGTCCGGTATTCGACTGCCGGAAGCAGCACTATCGAGAATACACAGCCGCTCGTTTTAAATTATGTGAAGGGAACGCTGGCACTGGCACACAACGGAAACCTTGTCAATGCGCCGGAGCTTCGCAGAGAGCTCGCTTACGACGGAGCGATTTTCCAGACCACGATCGACTCCGAGGTTATTGCCTACCACATCGCGAGAGAGCGCTGTAAGGTGGGAACCGCTGAGGAAGCCGTGGCAAACGCTATGAAGAAGATCAAGGGCGCGTACTCTCTTGTGATCAGCAGCCCGAGAAAACTCATCGGTGCCCGCGATCCGCAGGGATTCAAACCGCTCTGTATCGGAAAGCGCGATAATGCCTATATCCTGACCTCCGAGACATGCGCGCTTGACACGATCGGTGCTACCTTCGTCCGCGACGTGCTTCCGGGCGAGATCGTGACGATCAATAAGGATGGCATCAAGTCCAATCTCATGATGCATGACCCGAAAAAAGAGGCAAGATGTATTTTTGAATATATTTACTTTGCAAGACCGGACAGCGTCTTTGACGGCGTCGGAGTTTACCACTCCAGAATCTACGCAGGCCGCTGCCTCGCAAAGGATTCACCGGTAGACGCGGATATCGTTGTGGGCGTTCCGGAGTCCGGAAATGCCGCAGCACTCGGATATTCCATGGAATCCGGTATCCCGTACGCAATGGCGTTCGTAAAGAACTCCTATGTGGGAAGAACCTTTATTAAGCCGGGCCAGAGCAGCCGTGAGTCTGCAGTCCGTATTAAATTAAACGTATTGAAAGAGGCCGTGGAAGGAAAGCGCGTCGTTATGATCGACGACTCCATCGTCCGCGGAACCACCAGCAACCTGATCGTGGATATGCTGCGTGAGGCAGGAGCGAAGGAAGTACATATGAGGATTTCCGCACCGCCGTTCCTCTATCCGTGCTATTTCGGAACCGATATCCCGTCCAGCGAGCAGCTCATCGCCCACAACCGTACCGTGGATGAGATCTGCAAGGTGATCGGAGCAGATTCGTTAGCGTACTTAAAGATGGAGCGCTTAAGTGAAATGGCAAACGGACTTCCGATCTGTACGGCATGCTTCTCCGGAGAGTATCCGGTGGATCCGCCGGAAGAAGATATCCGCGGAAGTTATGAAAAATAATCAGGGAAATTCAACGTTCCACAAAGCTCCGCAGGTGGCGGAGAATTCGTGAAAATATATTGAATTAGAAAAACATTGAATTAGAAAAGAGGATTTTGTCATGAACGACAGATACCAGAGCCCGCTCTCTGAGCGATATGCAAGCAAGGAAATGCAGTATATTTTCTCCCCGGAGAAGAAATTCCGCACATGGAGAAAATTATGGATCGCATTAGCCGAGACAGAAAAAGAACTCGGTCTTCCGATCACAGACGAGCAGATCGAAGAGTTAAAGGCACATGCCGAGGATATCAACTTTGAGGAGGCGAAGGCGAGAGAGAAGCTTGTCCGCCACGATGTGATGTCCCACGTATACGCTTACGGACTCCAGTGCCCGAAGGCAAAGGGAATCATCCACCTCGGTGCCACATCCTGCTACGTTGGAGACAACACCGACCTCATCCTGATGACGGAGGCATTAAAGCTTGTCAGAAAAAAACTCATCAATGTGATGAAAGAGCTTTCTGATTTTGCTGATAAGTATAAAGAACTCCCGACACTGGCATTCACACACTTCCAGCCGGCCCAGCCGACAACCGTAGGAAAGCGTGCGACCTTATGGTTACAGGAACTCTGCCTCGACCTTGAGGATCTTGACCATGTGATCGGTTCCATGAAATTACTCGGTTCCAAGGGAACTACAGGTACCCAGGCAAGCTTCTTAGAGCTTTTCGATGGAGATCATGAGAAGTGCCGCGAGGCGGACAGACGGATCGCTGCAAAGATGGGATTCTCCCAGTGCTACCCGGTATCCGGTCAGACATATTCCAGAAAGATCGACAGCCGTGTGCTTTCCGTTCTTGCCGGAATCGCCCAGAGCGCCCATAAGTTCTCCAACGATATCCGTCTCCTCCAGCACTTAAAAGAAGTGGAAGAGCCGTTTGAGAAGAACCAGATCGGTTCCTCCGCAATGGCATACAAGAGAAACCCGATGAGAAGTGAGCGTATCGCGTCCTTAGCAAACTATGTGATGTCTGATATGATGAACCCGATGCTCGTTGCTTCTACCCAGTGGTTCGAACGGACTCTGGACGACTCCGCGAACAAGCGTCTTTCCGTTCCGGAAGGATTCCTTGCGATTGACGGTATTCTGGATCTCTACTTAAATGTTGTGGATGGTCTTGTGGTATATCCGAAGGTGATCGAGAAGCATTTAATGGCCGAGCTTCCGTTTATGGCTACTGAGAACATCATGATGGATGCGGTAAAGGCCGGCGGGGACAGACAGGAGCTTCACGAGCGTATCCGCGAGCTTTCCATGGAAGCAGGAAAGAATGTGAAGGTAGAAGGAAAGGACAACAACCTCTTAGAGCTTATCGCGGCAGATCCGTCCTTCAATTTAAGCCTTGATGAGTTAAAGAAGACGATGGATCCGAAGAAGTACGTCGGACGCGCGCCGAAGCAGGTAGATGAGTTCCTGGATGAGGTTGTCCGCCCGATCTTAAAGGAAAACGCGGATCTTCTCGGAGTGAAAGCGGAGATCAACGTATAATGGATCATGCGAGCAGCATCAGCACGGAATATTATAAAGTATTTTACTATGTAGGGCGCCTCGGCAGCATTACCGCTGCAGCAGAGGCGCTCTGCATTTCCCAGCCTGCGGCGAGTCAGGCGATCAAGCAGCTGGAAAAAGCGCTGAACACAAAGCTTTTTCTGCGGACCCAGAAGGGGGTGCGGCTCACCACAGAGGGAAAGCTTCTGTATCCATATGTGGAGCGCGGGATGGAAAACCTCATGGACGGTGAGGAGATGTTAAAACGTCTTGTGGATATGGACATGGGAGAGGTGAGGATCGGTGCCAGCGATATGACACTGCAGTTTTACCTGCTCCCCTACCTTGAGACCTTCCATGAGCGCTACCCGAATATCAAGGTCATGGTGTCAAATGCGCCGACACCGGAGACCATCGAGTCCCTGTATGAAGGAAAAATTGATTTTGGTGTGGTGAGCACGCCATTTGACGCGAGACCGGAGGTGGAATCCTTCGAGGTGAAGAAGATCCGGAATACCTTTGTGGCTGGAAACAAGTTTTGGACGTTGAAGGGAAAGAGAATGGAGTACAGGGAGCTGGAGCAGCTTCCCTGTATCTTTCTGGAAAAAGATACGAGTACCAGAAAGTTCATGGACCGGTTTTTGGAACAGCGTGGGATCATTCTGGAACCGGAGTTCGAGCTGGCAACCAGCGACATGATCGTCCAGTTCGCGATTCGGAATATGGGGATCGGCTGCGTGATGGAAGAGTTCGCAAAGGAGAAGATCGTGAGCGGGGAGCTCTTCGAGCTTGCCTTCCGGGAGATGATGCCGGAGCGGGAGATCTGCGTCGTGACGGATAAGAAGGTGCCGATCTCACCGGCGGGGGAGAGGTTCTTAGAGGTCCTGAAAGAGCGGAAAAATCCGCAGCTGCATAATCAGCTGTTATGAACTTCATAATAAATATTGTCTTTACTTATGGATAATTTTGTTGTAAACTATGGTAGTGTCATGAGTATGACACGTACAACCGCGTAAGACGCCGGGATGCGCGAGGCGCGTTCCGTTTAAACGTCCAAAGGAGGATATTAGAACATGGTTAGAGCAATCGTAGGCGCCAACTGGGGCGATGAGGGAAAAGGTAAGATTACAGACATGCTTGCAAAGGAATCCGACATTATTGTCCGTTTCCAGGGCGGCAGCAACGCTGGTCACACAATTATCAACAATTATGGAAAATTTGCCCTTCATCTTCTTCCATCAGGTGTATTCTATAATCATACAACAAGCATCATCGGTAACGGTGTGGCATTAAACATCCCGTTCCTTGTAAAAGAGTTAAACGACCTGACAAGCCAGGGCGTTCCGATGCCGAAGATCCTCGTGTCTGACAGAGCACAGATCTTAATGCCGTACCACATTTTATTCGACACTTACGAGGAAGCACGTCTGGCAGGTAAGTCCTTCGGCTCTACTAAGTCCGGAATTGCTCCGTTCTATTCTGATAAATACGCAAAGATCGGTTTCCAGGTCAACGAGTTATTCGGTGATGAGAAGGAACTGATGGATAAGATTGAAAACGTCTGCACACTGAAAAATGTGATGTTAGAGCATTTATATCATCAGCCGGCTCTTGATCCGAAGGAGATCTTCAATACACTTATGGAGTACAAGGAGATGGTCGCTCCGTATGTATGCGACACATCCAAATACCTTCGCGATGCGATCAAGGCAGGAAGGAATGTCCTTTTAGAGGGCCAGCTCGGTTCCTTAAAGGACCCGGATCACGGTATCTACCCGATGGTTACTTCTTCCTCCACACTGGCTGCTTACGGTGCGATCGGCGCAGGTATCCCGCCGTACGAGATCAAGAACATCACAACAGTCGTTAAGGCTTACTCCAGCGCAGTAGGCGCAGGCGCGTTCGTCAGCGAGATCTTCGGTGAAGAGGCAGACGAGTTAAGACGCCGCGGCGGTGACGGCGGTGAGTTCGGTGCGACGACAGGCCGTCCGAGAAGAATGGGATGGTTCGATGCGGTCGCTACAAGATACGGCGTACAGATCCAGGGATCTACAGAGGTTGCCCTCACAGTTCTCGACGTTTTAGGATATCTTGACGAGCTTCATATCTGCGTAGGCTATGAGATCGACGGAAAGATAACAAAAGACTTCCCGACAACTCCGGAGCTTGAGAAAGCAAAACCGGTATACAAGACTCTTCCGGGCTGGAAGTGCGAGATCCGCGGAATCAAGAACTATGACGAGCTTCCGGAGAACTGCAGAAAGTATGTTGAGACCATCGAGGAAGAGCTGGGAGTTCCGGTTACTATGGTTTCCAATGGTCCGGGAAGAGACGAGATCATTATGAGAAAATAATCCGAAGATGCAGGAGGCAGAAGCGGGGAAAGTTCCCCGTGGAGCAGATGTTACTTTTCATGGGTAGGAATTTTCTGAACTGAAAATTCCGTACAATACAGTGGTGGTAGTGGAT
>CABVBU010000020.1 GCA_902496665.1 uncultured Clostridium sp.
ACTTGCGACCTCTGCGTCCCGAACGCAGCGCTCTACCAAACTGAGCCACGCCTCGTCTCGATTACGTACGTAAGTATAATATAGATTTGCGGAAATGTCAACAGCTTTTTTTGATTTTTTTCTATTTTTTGCATTTTTTCTACATTATCTACATTTTCTACTCTTCTTCCCATTTTTAATCTGTCACACATGCCTGACGGATTAAATTTCCGAAAAGAAATTAACAGAAAAGTTTTCTTTTTTAACAGAATAGTGTTATAATGGTAAAAAGAGAACTCATCGCATCTGCTTATCTCAGTCATGAGGACCCACTTCTATAAGTGCCAGATCATAGCAGCCTTTCCGAGTGGGAATATCATCTCCATCTGGGAGGAACGCTCTGCGAAGGTATGCTGTGATCCTGAAAAGAATTTGTCAGCCTGTGCTGACCGTGATCACACATCAGAGCTCTTGTGCGTTCAACTTAATTTTCCCGTAATTTTATATCCAGAGGGGGCGTTTTTATGAAAGCAATCAGAATCCTTCTTTCCATTGCCATGCTGATCGCTGCCGGTCTCGGCGCTTTCAATGTAATTCCGTTGCGAACTGCGTACTTCACACTGATCATTCTTGTGGCGATCACTGTGAGTATCCGGATCATCCACCGGATCGCCGGCTCCGGCACCCCAAATACCATCGTCCGGATCATCAGCGAGATCATCGCGTCTCTCTGTATCCTCGGCTTCGCATTCTTTACTTACCGCACGATCGGATAGATTTATGAGATATAATCGCAGGCTGGAAAATCAAAATTCATGCCTGCGATTATTCTATGTAAGATCACTTTTTCCTATATCTAACATCATATCCATAAATTCTTTTAAAATTCGCCCTTCGCATCTGATGAAAAAAAATTATCCTATCTTCACAAATGTCTTTCGCTCTTTCTAAAACATATCTTACTGCAATAGAAAAGCGTCCTCTGCTTTTATAGTAGGGACGCTTTTCTATTACCAGTCATCTATTTTTCTAGCGAGTCCTGTTGGTATAAACCACCACATAACTAATAAAATTATAAGTATTACATCCGCTACCTTCCCTAAAAATTGCAAAGGAATCATAGCAAATCCTATAATAGGTAACGTTACTACTTGGATTATATATTGTACTAATTCCCCCAATGAGAAAGAGCCAAAAAACTTCGGTGGCGGATCGTCATAAGGAAATTTTTCACGAAAATCATAAGGATAGAGTAAATGTTTTATATACAATACGACTGCGGTAATTATAACACATTCCGGGTAAAACTTTATATATTTCAAATTTCATTGTTACCTCCCATCTCTACATCATCTTCTTAATCGTCTCGCAGAGCTCCGCCACAGCGGTCTCCTCGTTTCCGTTCCGGATATCCTCCACCACGCAGGTTTTGATATGGTTGGATAAGAGGACTTTGCAGAAGCCGTTTAATGCAGACTGGACGGCAGACACCTGAACCAGGATATCCGGGCAGTAGCGTTCGTCCTGAACCATGGCTTTGATGCCGCGGACCTGACCCTCAATGCGATTTAAGCGGGTCAGAAGATCTTTCTCTTCCTTTTCTGTTCTATGTTTGTGACGGCAGTGACAGACAGCGTCATCGGACGGTGTTTCCGTTTCGGCAGTCACCGTATTTGCTGCCGCCTCTGCCCCTGTTGTCTCCATATTTACGTTTGCTGTCTCCGTTTCTCCGGCACAGCAGCATGATCTTTTCTCCATGTGCAGCCTCCCCAATTTATCTCTACATTATTTCGAGTTTTTCTCCCATCTGCTATCAATATTTATATACCCCTGTCCGGTATTATGGCACTCTCTTATCAGAAAGCTTTCCCAGATAGCAGGAAAGCCGCCCCAGGAGTCTTTCATCCCAGAGCAGCTGATATTTAATCATTTCATGCGGTCATCGATCAGCCGATTACCTTATAATCCTTATCCTCAATCGCTTTCTTGAGCACATCTGTCGGAACATTCTTTGTGAGTGTTACAGTTGCAGTTCCCTTTACATGATCTGCCTCTGCAGCGGATACGCCGTCGATAGCCTCGAGTGCCTTCTTGACAGTTGCCTCACAGTGGCAGCACATCATACCTTCAACTTTTAATGTCTTTTCCATCGTTTTACTCTCCTTTTCTTCTTTATGAGTTTTTATTTTTATCTTTTTGTCCCTGTCGGAACGCCGGATATCAAAGAAATTTAAGCGCAGGGCGTTGGATACAACACAGAAGCTGGATAAGCTCATGGCCGCGGCGCCGAACATCGGATTCAGTTTCCATCCGAAGACCGGGATCCAGAGTCCCATGGCAAGCGGGATTCCGATCACGTTGTAGAAAAATGCCCAGAACAGGTTCTCGTGGATATTCCGGAGTGTCGCGCGGCTTAAGCGGATCGCTGCCGGGACATCGGATAAGCGGCTCTTCATGAGGACCACATCCGCCGCGTCGATGGCAACATCTGTTCCGGCTCCGATAGCGATACCCATATCGGCTCTCGTGAGGGCCGGGGCGTCGTTGATTCCGTCGCCGACCATCGCAACCTTTCCTTTTTCCTTGAGCTTTCTGATCACACTTTCCTTACCGTCCGGGAGGACTCCGGCGATGACCTCGTCGACGCCCGCCTCTTTCCCGACGGCCTTCGCAGTGCGCTCGTTGTCGCCCGTCAGCATGACTACATGGATTCCCATGTTCTGGAGCTCCTTGATCGCCTGCGGGCTGTCTTCCTTGATCATATCCGCAACAGCGACGATGCCCACAAGCTTCTCATTTTCTGCAAAGAATAACGGAGTCTTTCCACTCTCAGCGAGAGCTTCAGATTTCTTCTTCATATCTTCCGAAACAGCCACATGAGTTCCGATAAACTTCATGTTTCCGCCGTAGATCGTATTTCCATTTAACTTCGCGGAAAGTCCGTTTCCGGGAAGTGCCGCAAAATCTGTCACTTCAGCCGCGGAGAGTCCCATCTCCTCACCTTTTAAGAGGACCGCCTTCGCCAGCGGGTGTTCACTCTTCTTCTCAAGGGCAAACGCCATGGAGAGAAGCTCTGTCTCATCAACGCCGTCCGCCGGGACGATGTCTGTCACGCGTGGCTCGCCGCTTGTGATGGTTCCAGTCTTATCCAGGGCAACGATCTCAACTTTTCCTGTCTCTTCCAGGGAGACCGCAGTTTTAAAGAGGATTCCGTTCTTCGCTCCCATACCATTGCCCACCATGATGGCAACCGGTGTCGCAAGACCTAAGGCGCAGGGGCAGCTGATAACGAGGACGGAAATGCCGCGGGCTAAGGCGAAGGCCATTGTCTCTCCTGCGAGGAGCCAGCCGATCGTCGTGATGATCGCAATCGTGATCACGGCAGGTACAAATACGCCGGATACCTTATCGGCGATCTTCGCGATGGGCGCTTTTGTGGCAGCCGCATCGCTGACCATCCTGATAATCTGGGAAAGCGTGGTGTCCTCTCCGACTCTCGATGCCTCGCAGCGGATAAAGCCGGACTGATTTAATGTCGCTGCAGAAACAAGGTCCCCTGCCGCCTTATCCACCGGAATACTCTCCCCTGTGAGGGCGGACTCGTTTACTGCGCTGCTTCCCTCTAAGACGATACCGTCCACGGGTATATTTTCACCCGGGCGGACTACAAAGATGTCGCCTTTTTTGACCTGAGCGATCGGGACTGTTGTCTCAACACCGTCCTTTTCGATCACGGCGGTCTTCGGAGCCAGCTTCATTAAACCTTTTAAGGCATCTGTGGTGCGCCCCTTAGATCTTGCTTCCAGCATTTTTCCGACGGTGATAAGGGTTAAGATCATTGCCGCGGACTCAAAGTAGAACTCGTGCATGTAGCTCATGACCGCGTCCATGTTGCCTTTTACCTGGGCGTCTGTCATCATGAACAGGGCGTAGGTGCTCCAGGCGAAGGAGGCACTGGACCCGAGGGCTACAAGGGTGTCCATATTCGGAGAACCGTGGAGCAGACCCTTAAAGCCGCTGATAAAAAATTTCTGGTTGATCACCATGACGCTCACGGTGAGAAGGAGCTGTAAGAGTCCCATCGCCACATGGTTTCCGTTGAAGAAAGCCGGAAGCGGCCAGTTCCACATCATATGTCCCATGGAAAAATACATGAGAACCAGAAGGAAACCGATTGAAGAAACGAGTCGTTTCTTTAAAACCGGGGTCTCATGGTCTTCCAGGGCGGATTCGTCGTAGAGGGAGCTGTCTCCTGCCTCATCTGCTTTTGCCGCGCCTTTTACGGACGCTCCGTAACCGGCGGTCTGGACTGCCGCGATAATTTCTGAGGAGGAAGCTGTACCTTCAACACCCATGGAGTTCGTGAGCAGGCTCACGGAGCAGGATGTAACACCCGGCACCTTGGAAACTGCCTTCTCCACGCGGGCCTGGCAGGCAGCACAGCTCATTCCTGTCACTGTATACTGTTCCATATCTGTCGTTCCTTTCCGTTGTTGTATACCCATACCGGGTATATGTAAATAATAGCACGGTTGTAGGAATTGTCAAGACTTCTTGTTGAGAATTTTTATCTCTTTAAAAAGTATTGTATTGAATCAGCCGGATTATACAGCATTTTCCTGCAAAAAACATGCCCCTTTCGGGCAGCAGATCAAATTCTTCTGACCTGCCGCCTAAAAGGGGCATACTTTTCATTCAGCCACCTGTCACAGCGCCGCTTATTTTTTCTGTTTCCACTGTGCCGACTCTGACCGTAGCTTTACGAGTCTCGCGTAAAGCCCGTTCTTCTTCATCTGATCCTCATGGGTTCCGCGCTCAACGATGGTTCTGTGGTCGAATACCAGGATCAAGTCCACGTTCTGGATCGTGGGGAGTCTGTGGGCGAAAATAGCAATGCATCAAGTATCTCCAGGCCGCTGACAGCTGGGATAAATTTTATCAGTCTCTCAGAATCAGATCCACAAGCGCCCCGATATGTACCTGCATCACATCGATATACGGAACCGGCAGATCCACGCCCGCGAAGATCAGAGGAAGCTCCGTGCAGCCGAGTACGACTGCCTGTACGTTCTCTTCCCTGATGATCCGCTCCGCAATTCTTTTAAACTCCTTCTGTGTCTCCGGGAGAACCTTTCCGAACTCCAGCTCTGTCTCGATCTTTCTTCCGATATAATTCTTCTCTTCCTCGTTCGGAGTTACGACCTCAACACCACGCTCTGCGAAGGATTTCTGGAAAAAGATGCCGTTCATAGTGGGCAGGGTGCCGAGAAGACAGATCTTTTTATATCCGCGCTCCACCGCATAATCTCTGGCTGTGTCCACCATGCTGATGACCGGGATCGGGGATTCTTTGGAAAGTTCATCAAAAACGATATGCGGTGTGATTCCGGTTAACGCCGCATACTCGGCTCCCGCTGCCGCAAGATTTTTCATTCCCTTTATGAGGTACTCAATAAGTCCCGCGTAGTCCTGTTTTTCGCAAAATCCGAGGACATCAAACACACTGAGACTCTCGATCACAAGGTTCGGGAAGAAGTTCTTCCCACTCTTCTTCTGCACGCCATACTCGATTCCCTTATAATATTCGATCGTGGACTCTGGACCGGTTCCTCCGATCAGACCTAATTTATTCATTATGGATTCCTCCTTCATATTCTGCGGTTTTCGTTCATGTATGCCTTTAAGCTGCTTGAATTTGCTAATTTTTAGTATAGCACTCAGATGTCACCGAGCGCAACAAAATATTTTGCTAATTTTTAGTATAGCACTCAGATGTCACCGAGCGCAACAAAATATTTTGCTAATTTTTAGTATAGCACTCAGATGTCACCGAGCGCAACAAAATATTTTGCTAATTTTTAGTATAGCACTCAGATGTCACCGAGCGCAACAAAATATAGTAGCAGGACATCAATGCCAACTCACCGATGCCCTGTCACCGTTTTTCAACGATCTGTATTATTTGCCCGAATGATCCCTGCAATTCCAAGCACTAAAGCCACGGCTCCAATCCCCCCAATCACCGCCGGAGGAAAACCTCCTCCGAGTTTTCCTGCCCATCCTTTAGTCTTTATACATTTTCTCGATCACACAAGTATGTGTTTTGGTATCTCTATCATAATTAATTCCTGCCAGAAGCAGATTTCCCTGATATTATTTCTTGAAGCTAATTGAATCAATCTGGAGATAGATTTTCTGATGGCGCGAAATGGAAAGTTCAAGTATATACTTGTCCGTGCTGTCATCCTCTGTACATTGAAATACCATTTCACCATTTCCATCATCCAAGGCAATGATATGAAACTCTGAAACATTTTCCGTAATATTATGATAATCACTTACAAAAGTCTCTGGTTCCGACGCGATCGACCATTCTTTACTCTTGTTATCATTATTAAGTTCCAGCAGTAGAGAATCTCCATCGACAACCTTAACCGACCAATTATCACCATCGGCAACAAATGATGTTGGCTTATATGGTCTGTTTAAGAACATTACCGCTGCACCAACTGCTGCACATACCACGCCAGTTAAAAGGATAATAACTTTCTTCATACAGATCTCACCTCTTTATTACATTCCGATTGGTCTAAAATTCCGCTATTTTTTATTCACAGCAATGGCCCCGGCATTCGCTAATAACATAAGAACGACATACCCGCATAAGATCGTAAACATAGACGGAACAACATCCGACAGCGCACTCCAGTCTCCCTTATTCACCCAATCTAAAACCATCCGATACTGCATCAACAGAGTAACTGCCACAAACGCCAAAGAACATCCTGAAGCCCAATTTGTCTCCTCCTTTTTCTTAGCAGCCATTCCCCAGGCTGCCACGCAAAAAACAACACTCATAATACCAGTTGCTATCCTCATACACGATACCTCCTCTTAATTCCATACTGTCCCGTTCTATTTGTTTCCTTACGTCCTCCAATTTCCAGCCAAAATAACTACTACTGTCTGTCCTTTCGAACCAGTTCAACCAACATAACCGCGATCCCCAAAACCACCAGGAGGATAGCCATCCCAAACACCTCTGTCAGCCCCATCTCCGCCACCGTAGTCATAAATCTCCCCGGCGGAGTCGACCACCCGGATGTCAGGTTATTTCCAGCCACAAACATCACCATCATCGCCCAGATACTTCCGGTCAAAGATAAAAAGCCGCCAATCAATACTTTCTTCATTCCTTATTCCTCCTTTGCCTTAGATCCTATCGATTCATTTAAAACACAAACGGAAATTCAAACTCCTCTCCCTCACTAAAAGGAGAGTTTCCATCCACTTTCGTAATTCTGAAACCTGCGCCATCCCATCCATGGATGTTGATCATTCCTCTCACGCTTCCATCATCCGAAGTAAATTCCAATTCTCCATTCCCGTGGTCCTCAAATATTCCTTCTAATTCTCCCAATCTATAAATAGAAATAACCGCTTCGTCTGTTCCATCGATTCCCTGTCTGAGGTCCATAGAACTGTATACGTCCCCAGTCCCCTCATTATCTACAAACAGTCCATACGTCTCCGATTTCTCCGGCATCACAACCCTTTCGCCCCTGAGCTTTGCCACCTCTCTGGCCAGAATATACGCCCGATTTTTCGTGATCTCTTCCAAAAAAGAATTCTCAAGAAGCGGATACATACTGCCATTCTCCTCGCTGGTTCCGATGCTGAGAAGCACCGCCTCTTCCTTCATGGCGATCCAGTTCCTCTGTTCTTCGAGAACCCGCTCTTTTGTCTCCTGATCCGCCAGGCTGCTGAATCTGCTCCAGAGATTATTGAGTTCCGTGTCCCATATCACATAAAGCCATCTGGATGAAAGATTCATCTCTCCCTGCGTTTCCGCCTTTTCCGACAGCACAGTATATTTCTCCGTAATCTTTTCAATATTCTTCAGTTCCTTCTGCAAAGACTCTGAATGCGATACCATATAGGAAACATCTGCCTTTATATCTTCCGTATAATCATTCTCGAAATCAATCTCTATCATATCATCCCAGCCATCGGCATCGCCCATCTTATTTTTGCTGCCCAGCGTCTCTGCTCCCTGAGATTCATTCACAGTTTCACTGCCTGTATTCTCCACACTGACTATATTTTCTGTACCCTGATCACTCACTGCATTTCCACTTTTCCCGCATCCAACACAAAGTCCAACAGCCAGCATCAGTGTTAGCACATAATTTTTCTTCTTCATAACCTAACATTTCCTTCCCTTTTCATTCCTTTAATCATCCGCCTTCATCCTCTCATCCAGCTTCGCAACACACTCTCCATACATCTTTTCACCCAGGATCTTCTCAAAAAGCCCCCGGTTCTCTTCATAAGCCTTCTCTGCCTTCTTCTTCCCCTTAGCAGTCTCCCGAAGCTTCATCATTCCATCGACATACTCCTTCGCCTTCCCCTGCTTTGTGCTCTTGCCCTACCAACCACATTTTCGCATGATTAGTGACCAGCTCTGTTTCGATACCTAATTTTAACATAAATCTGTTTCAATTTGGCTTTCCTTCTAAAATCGTACGATTTTCGTAAGTAATTCGTTCAAAATTAACTATCCGTATGCAAAAATCACAGAAGATTTCCGTGTATTGAGAAAACCATCACTAAAGCAGAAGTAACGAAACAAAAACGGCTGACCGTCCTCCTGCCTCAAAGAAGATACGGCCAGCCATTCTATTTTATAATTTATCCTACTGAAAATACGGATGCTGTCTTTCCGCCGGTTCCGGGCCGCAGTACATTCCGTATGCATCGCAGATCCAGTATGTGCCGTTCACATCGACACGCGTCCACTGATGGGCGTACTGGTTTTCGTTAACATGTTCATACGGGATCCCCAGAATATTCAGGCAGAGTCCCGTTGTCCGAGTACATCCCGCACAGGACGCGGAATGCAGGACCAGATATCCGTACGGGTCATTATAGTGATCCGTGGACATGGAATAGCTCATCTGTGTATCAAAAAGTCCCCTTAACGACACAGCGATATGGTTCAGCTGTTCTTCACGGCTTGCAAACGCTACAGGAGTCACGATCTTTAATGCCTCCTGGTATGCAGCTTCAAACTCAGCGTCCGTCATGCGCTTTTTGATGCTTTTATAATTGGCAAGCTCCGCGATCGGAACAGGTGTCCATGCCGCCTTGATCTGTTCTTCCGTCAGCTCCAGGCTGTCACCCGCCAGTCCCTGCTCCGACGGCTTGCGGCCTTCCGCCATTCCGAAATTCATGTAATGGCAAAGCAGCGACGCCTCATCTGTTCCGCAGGCTGCTGCCACATCCGGATTTGCTGCCGCATAATACGCAGGATCGAATTTTGACGATGCATATGCCGGAAAGCTGGAAATACCTGCGCAGAGCGCTGCCGCACACATCATGACTTTAAGAAAATGTCTCATACTCATTCCTCCTGTCTGTTTGTATCCGTTCACGGTGATACGTTCTGCTTACAATGTATCACGATTTTCCCTGCCCGGCAACTAAATTCGCTGTTGAGAGATGCGGGGCAATTCACTTTAAACTGCCAAGCTGGAACTCGGTACTTTTCCGATTCGAAAATGAATTCTTTATGACATGCAGATGCACATATCTCTAAGTCACAGCACTTTTTTAATCCGCTCCATACACTCTTCAATCGTCGTCCTCGGTGCCGCCACATTAATCCTCTGGAATCCGGTTCCTGTCTTTCCGAAGATCTTTCCGCTGTCCAGCCACAGCTTCGCGTCATAAATGATCCGGCGGTCCAGCTCATCGGCACCGATTCCGGTCCCTCTGAAATCCAGCCACAGGAGGTAGGTTCCCTCGCCGTCAATGACGTTCACTCCCGGCATGTGATCCTTCACATATTTCTTTACATAGGCGATATTTTCCCGCACATATGAAAGCATACTCTTGTACCACTCGTCACCCTTCTCATACGCCGTCTGCGCTGCCACAAGTCCCAGTACACCCAACTGGCTGATTCCTGCGGCATCGACCTGATGTTGAAACTTCTGTCTCAGTGCCTCATTCGGGATAAAAATATTGGAGATCATCATGCTCGCCAGGTTGAAGGTTTTGCTCGGAGATGTGCAGACCACGCAGATATCCTCAAATTCCTTTTTAAGTGAAGCAAACACGGTGTGCTCTCCCCGGAACACAAAATCGTTGTGGATTTCATCACTGACCACCGTCACGCCGTATTTTACACACAGATCTCCCATTCCAGTCAGTTCTTCCTTCGTAAACACTCTTCCCGACGGGTTGTGGGGATTGCAGAGAAGGAACAGCTTTACCTGATGTTCCACAATCTTCTTCTCAAAATCAGCAAGATCGATATGGTATCGGTTGTCTTCTCCTAAATACAGGTCGCTGCTGATGATCACTCTGTCATTGTCGCGGATCACCTCGGAAAATGGATAGTAGACCGGCTGCTGGATCAGTATGCTGTCACCGGCCTTTGTGAACGCCTTTACCGCCATTGCCAGGGCAAATACCACGCCCGGAGTCTTGATCAGCCAATCCTCTTTGATCTTCCAGTGATGGTGACGTTCCATCCAGCCTGCCACTGCGTTAAAATATACTTCCTGGGTATCGCTGTAACCGAAGATTCCATGTTTTGCCCTCTCGATCAGCGCATCCTCCACGTAGGAAGATGTCTTGAAATCCATGTCTGCCACCCAGAGTGGAAGCACGTCCTCTGGCTTCCCTCTTCTCTTCGCGAAGTCATATTTCAAGCAGTCTGTTCCGCGCCGAGTTTTAACGGGTTCTGAAAATATGGGGACAGGAATGTGTTGTCGACGATCAGGTAGAGTCCGTGTCTTTTTGCGATCTCCGCCATTCCGCTCGAAAGGGCGAAAGCATCAATGCCGCCCTCCAGGCTTGCAACCACCTTCTCAAGCTGCTCTCTTGTCGGATTCTGAAGTCTGCTGTAATCGTACCCGGTGCTTTTTCCGACACCTGCATGGGCGTAAGTCGCTGTCTGATAGATCGGGTAGCTCAGCGCTCCGTAATTATCTGTTTTTCCTTCTGTTTCCTCTAAGTGTAAACATCGTGTATTAATTCCTCTCTCCATATCTTTTCACTCCTGTCCTGTTTTCTCTTGTAAACAGAGAGTTCATATTCCTACTATCCCAATAGGATATTTGATAATAATCTACCACCGGACGGCAGTTCTGTATAATCTTTCTATTTTATGGTTACATATAGGGGAAACCTATAACGAGTCGGTAAAAAGGAAACACCAATCCGGGTCATAGAACCGAATCACTTTCTAAAAAAGGTGGGAGTCTTCTCGACTGAAATAAAAAACGAGCAGCAAAACCAGATTTACACCAGTCTGCTGCTCGTTCATCAACAATGATATTTCCTGTTTTCAGAAAAATTAAACAGAATTTTGTCCAATATGTTCAACGATCGTATCAGCGATCTCCTGCTTCGGCTTTCCGATGGCTGTTCCCAGTTCCTCATACAAGAGCTTTTCCGCAATCCGGAAATATTTCATATCTGTCGCTGTACACTTCTTCCCCTGCGCAAGCCTCTGCTGCTTTCGCTGATAAATCATCTTTATGATTGCGACTAGCGCCGCCGGATCATTCGCCTTGACCGCCTCTTTATACTTCTGCTCCCGCATCTTCTCATTCTCTGTCCATGCTGCCGGGATATCCGGAATCGTTTCGATCAGTTTCCACGCATTCTCCTCCGTCAGACACGGTCTCAACGCAGAGTCCGAATTTGCGACAGACACATATATCTTTTCCTTCTCATCCTCCACCGGACGCATCAGATAATACAATTTATGATCCATTTTCCCCTGCGTATCCAGGTATAAAATATCCTCTATCCTGCACACTCCTGTGACCGGCTTGCTGACAAAATCTCCAATCTCATATTTCATGAAATCATCCCCTTGCTGAACACTGACTTCAGGTTTCACACATCTGATCTCTGCCTCTAAAACCGCCGGATCAGTTCAGATAGTCTCCCACCGGAGATGTATTGTACTGCTTTTTGATCTCGATCACAATCGCTCCATCTTCATTCGTCTTTTCGGATAAAATCTTATACTTTGTCCCACTTCTGTCTAACTGTACCTTATACTTTTCATATTCCTGACAGATCATCTTCTTCGCATATTCACTCGTATCACCGTCATGGTTTGAAAAACACACCGTCTGGGTAATGCAGGCTGCCTTGATTCTTTTCATTATAAACACCTCTCATCTCTATTGTACATTTCATGGTTTGCAAAATACAGAAATGTATTTTGTGCTATATTTATTATAACAATTTTAGAGATTACATTCAAAAGGCATTTTCTACAATCTTTTACCGGCAGTCTATTGGTACTTTTCACTATAGCATAAGTCACTCATAAATTTCTTAGCTGCTGCCTGCCCGCGAAACGCCGTCAATACTATCTCTATGCAAGCGATCCACGCCATCAGGACCGTCACCGCAAAAAAACACCTATCCAATTTCTGCTTCACTCTGTGACCGTGTCTTCTCAATCAGCTTCGCATACACCCGCTCCACGAACCACGGCTCCGTAGATTTCTTTAACGCCTCCTCCGGCGTAAACCAAGCGACCCCGCTGTTCTCATCCGCTTTCACAGACACCTGTTCCTCAGAATCCGCTTCCAGAAGATACGTCACATTCAGATGCAGATGACTGGACACATACCGTCCTTTTTTCACATGTCCGTCGACGGTGAGTGATTCCAGCGAAAAAATCTCCTCCGACACTGGCCGCACATCGGAAATTCCTGCTTCTTCCTTCACCTCCCGGATTGCAACCGCCAGAAGATCTGTCTCCCCATCCGCATGCCCGCCAAGCCATGACCAGGAATGATAAATATTGTGATACACCATAAGGACTTTACTCCTGTCCTTATCCACCACCCAGGCCGAAGCCGTCATGTGCGCCACCACGTTATCCCGAAGGAACGCGTCATCATTCTTCTCGATCCAGTTTAGGATCAAAGCCTTATCCGCCTCTTCCTGCTCATTATAAGGCACATACCTTCTGATCTGACTTACCAGTTTCTGCCGATTCATCGCATAATTTCCTTCCAATATCATTCTTCTCTATCTTCAAAACATTTCTCCCAACTATTTCTAAATCAGAAAAACTCATTCGCCTTATCCGGCTGACAGATCATTTTCAGTTTCTCCGAAATCATCTGGACCTTTTCAGGATTCCCGCTTCTGGCACTCTGCGGACAGATCTCCACGCATCTCATACATGAAATGCAGACTTCTCCGTTCGTCATCTTCGGATTCTCAAACGGTATCGCTCCAACTGGACAGCTCTCCGCGCAGCTTCCGCATCCCATACATTCATCTGACACCTGGATGTCCATCGGCAGAACCTTGTATTCCTTATAAGGTCTGTTTCCCGGCACCTCGACCGGACAGACATTCCCCTTCAGGCGCTCCTTCACCTCAGCCACAAACGTATCAAGTTCATCGTAATCCTGCGCTGACGGACGCCCCGCTTCGATCTGATGGGCGATCGAATGTTCCGCCACCATCGCAGCAGCCCCAATACAGACAAAGCCCTGAGCCTCAAGCACATCCTTCAATTCCACCAGAGTATCCTCATACGCTCTTCCGCCATATGTAACCAGCAAAAATGCCGGCGTGCGGTCACCCTTTATTTTCCGAAGTCTCTCGGTCGCAATTCCCGGAACACGTCCTCCGAAGGACGGAACTCCCACAATACAAAAATCCCCCTGTTCCATTTCATGATTTTTCATATCCCGTCTCGACAGATCAATATTTTCCATACTGCCAAAACTTTCTCCCATATGTTTTACGACTCTTTCTGTCGTGCCCGTCGGACTAAAATAAACATTATAATTTGCCATAATTTTCCCCTTTAAAAAACTCTCCTGAATAAATCTTCAATTTTCCTAAAAAATGCTCTCTCCAATATCCGACTCTTTCCGTCATCACCTACATTCTATCATATCAGCCCCAAAAATCAAACTACAGCTTAACAATGCGCGACCCACAACCTCGCGGTGCCGCGTCGCCTACCGTGCACATGCCTCATAAAGCAAAAAGATGTGCCCCATCGACTCAAGTCTTCCTCCCGAGCCAATGATCTGCACATCTTTTTTCACTTTAATCAGGACACCTGATCCCGCAATATCTCATCCACCGTCAGATACGCTCTCTCATATCCCAAAACCTCACTAAGCTGCATCACATACGGCTTCTGCAGTCTCGCTTTCTTTAACGCCTCTTCCTTCATAAACACGTCCCTAGCCGTTCCATCCGCCAGCACCTGTCCATGGGCCATAATAATGACACGCTCAAAATTCTCCGCCACAAAATCCATGTCGTGAAGGATCGCGATCACAAGCTTTCCTCTCTCCGACAGACTGCGGATAATACCTCCGATGATCTGACGTCCCTTCCAGTCCTGGGCGATCGTCGGCTCATCTAAAATCAGCACATCTGTGTCCATGGCAAGAACCGAAGCAATCGCAGTCATCTTCCGTTCATATAGCTCAAGGTCATACGGATTTTCCTTCTCCTTGCCTGTTAACCCGGTCAACGCCAAAGCACGCTTTGCCTCTTCCTCTGCGCGTTTCGGATCCATTCCGATATTCAGCGGACCAAACATGATCTCATCCATCACATTGTATTTAAAGATCTGATCATCCGGATTCTGGAACACATAGCCGACATTTCCGGCCAGCATCGCTACCGTTTTCCCCGAAATATCCTCACCTTGGAAATAAATATTTCCAGATACCGGTTTCAGCAGTCCCTTCAGCAGCTTTACCAACGTAGTTTTTCCAGCTCCGTTCTGTCCAATGATCGCCGTAGGTCGCTTATCCAGTCTCATGTTCAATACCTTTAAGACCGGCACATCCGGAAGATAGGAAAAATCCAGATCCTTAGCGAGGAATTGCTCCTCGCCTAAAACTTCTGAATCCTTTTTTTCATCCGTCTTCGCAGCTCCCTTTGCTTCTGTTCTTCCCACATGTCGCTCCTTCAGTACCCCTGCAGCCTCTTCTACCGTGACCGGATACGTTCCATCCGAAAGAGTCACATGCTCCGCCTTACAGATGCGGGTAAAAGCCGGTGCCTGAATTCCATAATCCGCAAGATCCGGCATGGAAAATACCTTCTGCGGTGTATCGAACGCAATCTGCTTACCACCATGCAGAAGGAGAATGCGGTCACAGTAAGCCGCCAGCTTCTCGATCTTCTGCTCGATCATTAAGATCGTGATACCGGAATTCGTCAGGGTCTCAACCGCCCGGAATACCTCATCGCTTCCCTCAGGATCAAGCTGGGAGGTCGGCTCATCGAGGATCATGACATCCGGCCGCATGACCAGCACACTGGCGATCGCAACACGCTGCATCTGACCTCCGGACAGATCAAACGGATTTCGATCCCGGTACTGCCAGATGTCAAGAAGCTTCAGGGCGTTCTCCACCCGCTCCTTCATCTCTTCGGCCGGAAGTCCCAGGTTCTGCATTCCGAAAGCGACTTCCTCATATACATTGTCCTTTGCGCCGGACAGCTGGTTAAAAGGATTCTGGAACACCAGTCCCACATGACCGCAGAGCTGTGATACCGGAGTCTTTCCAGCCTCTATGCCGTCCACAATGACTTTTCCGCCGTAAGCTCCCTTGTAGAACTGCGGAACAAGCCCCATGATCGCCTGGCTCAGCGTACTTTTTCCTGCTCCGTTTTCCCCGATAATACCGATAAACTCGCCCTTTTCTATCGAAAAGTTTAAACCATCCAGCGCCAGTTTCTTCGCGTGGGGATAGCGGTATCGTAAATTTTCAATGATTATCTCAGACATACGACGATCCTCCATGCAATAGCTGCCAGAATGCAGAGTCCCAGTAAGACCGTGATCTCACGGTCTCCCTTGTGACGTTTCCGATCTGCCAGCCAGGTTTTCTTTTTTCCTGCGCTGAATCCACGCACCTCCAGAGCGATCGCGCGCTCTCTGGTATTGATCAGAGAACTCATGACCACAGGGGAGATCAGCGGCAAAAATGCCTTAGCACGGGTCCGCAGATTTCCTTCTGTCTCCAGTCCGCGGCTGCGCTGCGCGTCCATGATCGTGTTCATAGTTCCCATCATCTGCGGGATGATCTGGAACACAGATGTCACGATGTAACCGAAACGCGGTGAAAATCCACGTTTCTCCAGCTCATCCACAAGCTCAGACGGCTTGGTAGAGAGAACGAACACCGCAAAGGACAACAGCATGTTCAGAATATTTAAGCCAATATGGAGGGCGTAAAGCGTACCCTCTCTGTAAAATTTCAGCCCGCCGATCTGAAACAGCACATTCACGTTTCTCTGGTTGAACAACCCATGGATCAGGAAAATGGTCAAAAGGATCGTAAAAGAAAACGCGATCAGCGGAATCGTCTTTTTCAGGATCTTTCCGCTGGCCAGCACACAAAGGCTGACTGCGATAAACACACCAAACATCCAAAGCTTCCCGGTAATCAGCGGAATACTGATGGCGGCAGCTATATACATCAATTTTGTAAAGGGATGCACCTTTGTCAGATATGTCCCGTTGTCTACAAACAGGCTGATACTTTTCATATGTTTGTTTCCCGGCAGCTGCTCCTAAGAACAGCTGCATTTCCTTTTCAAAATCTAATTAGTCCAGAGTCTCGATCTCGGAATTTGCCTCATACAGCGTTGTAAGCTTCTTCGGAAGACCCTTTAAAATAAAGAATACAACGATCAGGGTAATCAGCTTATCCGGAACATCCACTACAATCTCGTCTAACAGAGATCCCAAAAATACCGGCATGGAAGCTGCCTGAGTTGCCGCGAACACAGCGTCACCCCATACATTTCCAGTAGTACCGCCCCAGAATAATACGTTTAACGGTGTGGAGATCACAACCGCAGTAAGACCAGCTACGCAGGCTGTAAGGATCGCCTTTGGGAATGACTTCATAAATCCAAGGCGAGCCATGATTCCGGCTGCCGCGCCAATACCTAAGCTTGTCAGCGCATAGATAAGAGTAATATTATCTCCCGTGGAAAAGCCATAGATCAGGTTGTTCGCCGCACCGCAGATCGCGCCGATGATTGGACCGCCAAGGCATCCACCGATGCATGTTCCGATAGAATCCAGCCATAACGGAAGTTTTAATACACTCGCAAACAGCTTTCCAAGATAATTGATACCGATGCAGGCCGGGATCAGCACGATCACTGCCGCATCAAACTTTGTTTTAAATAAATTCTTCATACCTCATATACCCTTTCTTTTTCTTGATCTTCATCCTTACCTGTTTGTCAGGAGCTTCTCACGTCTTTCCTGACCATTCCTCCCAGAAGCACCAGATTCCGCTCCCTTAGACTCACTAAAATCTAAGCCGGCAGCATCTGCTCCCTTCCCATACATATCCTCCCTCCAGAACATACTAAATTGTGACTTTAACGTAACCATCCAGTTGGCACATCAAGCGCAAAAGCTTCCAAATAGTTACAATTTAACAACAATTCCCAATAAAGATAGCATTGATTTTGTGTAAAGTCAATGAAAACGCTTGATTTCAAGCAAGATTGTTAATAAAGTAACATTCGTTTCACTTGTAAATTCTCCTCATCAAAACTATACTAAACTTTAGATACACGGTTCTCTCACCAGACCGCCAAGAATCAGGAGGAATCTCTTTATGGATCAAACAGCAAAAACAAATCAAGATCTATTACTTGTCATTGACATGCAGAATGTCTACACCAAAGGTCAGGAATGGGCTTGCGAAGAAGTCGAAAAAGCATCCGACTCCATTCTCCGCCTTCTAAACAGCCGCGCCCTTTCCCAGGTGATCTTCACCCAGTACCTCGCCACAAAACACCCGGAAGGCGTATGGAAAGAATACAACAAAGTCAACGCCGCCGTAAACGCAGATCCCTGGCTCAACGAAATGATGTCCGAGTTTCTGCCCTACACAAAAAAATACCCGGTATACACAAAAAGCGTCTACTCCTCCTTCGCCATCCCGCAAGTACGTGAACTCGCAAAACACGCTTCCCGCGTCGTGATCTCCGGCGTAGTAGCAGAATGCTGCGTACTCTCCACCGCCCTCTCCGCCATCGATGCCGGATGCAAAGTCATCTACCTCACTGATGCCGTAGCAGGGCTCAATGCGGTCTCACAAAAAGAAGCCGAAAATATCCTTTCCTACCTGTCCCCTCTCCACACCGAACTCATGACCACCCAGCAATACCTGGACAGCCTTCTCCAAGAGGAATAAAAACCTCAGCATTCTCACGCCGCCTTACCACCTTTCTGATGCCCTATCTCGCAACATTCCCACACAGCCCACACCCTCCCGATTCCACAACATCCTCATACCGCCACATCAACCTCGCGATGCCGCGGCGCCCAAAGGGCCCCGCGCATCGACTGGCTTTCGCCAATCCCCTCTCACCTTCCACAGCCTTCCTTTCCCTCCTCCTCACTCCCGCCAACACACAGCGCCGGTGAGACTGCGGGCACGGACCGCCTGGGTGGAGGGAGCTGGCTTCCTCTTGGCTCGCAGGAAAATGCGTTGGAGGCCCGGGGACACTTGTCTGAGCAACGCAAGTTGCGAGTTGTGTCCCCGGGCCTCCGCCCTTAGCATTTTTCTGGGAGCTTAGAGGAACCCTCCCGGAATCCCGTGAAGCGTCCGCGCCCGCAGTCTTACCGGCGCGTCCCCCAGCCACTATGAAATTTTAGAAATCAAACAACGACAACTGATTCGACTCCGGAAGTCCCTTCAGGATCCCCAACTCCTCCATCAAATCACAAATCGTCTTACTAACCTTCGTCCTGTTCCTAAAATCCTCTTTGGACAAGAACTTTCCATCCTTCGCCGCCTCCTCGATCGAATCAGCCGCTTTTTCTCCCAGACCATCAATACTGTTAATGGAAGGCATCAACTTATCCCCCACAACCTGGAAATGCCTGGCCTTCGCCGTATAAATATCCAGCGGCAGAAAATCAAACCCACGCGCATACATCTCCTGCACGATCCTCATATCCCTCAGCGTATCCTGCTCCTTCTTCGAAAGCGTATCCGCCCTCTTCTTATAATCCGCCAAGTGATACTCCAATTTCTCACGCCCCAAACACATGATCTCATAAGAAAACGCGCTGGCGCGGATACTGAAAAACGCCGCATAATATGCAAGCGGATAGAATACCTTACAATAAGCGATTCTCCACGCCATCATAACATAGGCCGCCGCATGGGCCTTCGGGAACATATATTTGATCTTCTTACACGACCAGATATACCAGTCCGGAACTCCATGCTTCGTCATCTCCTCTTCCCACTCGGGCTTCAGTCCCTTACCCTTACGGACCGCCTCCATGATCGTAAAGGCAAGTCCCTCTTCCAATCCCTGCTGGATCAGATAGATCATGATATCGTCACGCGTACAGATCGCAGTCTGAATCGTCGCCTTTCCTTCCTGAATGAGTGTCTGGGCATTTCCCAGCCATACATCCGTACCATGGGCAAGACCCGCAATACGCACAAGGTCCGAAAAATACTTCGGCTTCGTATCAATAAGCATCTGCATTGCGAAATCCGTACCAAACTCCGGAACGCCAAGTGCCACAAGCCTGCACCCGCCGATGTCCTCCGGCTTGATCCCCAGCGCGTCCGTACTCTGGAACAGACTCATGACCTCCCTGGAATCCAACGGAATATCCTTAACCGGATCCAGTCCCGTAAGATCCTGCAGCATACGGATCATCGTCGGATCATCGTGTCCGAGAATATCAAGCTTCAACAGGTTGTGGTCGATGGAGTGGTAATCGAAATGGGTCGTGATCGTCTTCGTCGTCATATCGTTGGCCGGATGCTGCACCGGGGTAAACGAATAGATCATCTCGCCGAGCGGCAGAACAACGATACCGCCCGGATGCTGTCCCGTTGTCCGCCGTACGCCGACACATCCCTGAACGATCCGGTTGATCTCACAGTTTCTCTTACGCTCCCCATGCTCCTCAAAATAATTCTTCACATAACCATACGCTGTCTTGTCCGCCAGCGTACCGATGGTACCCGCACGGAACGTCTGTCCTTTACCGAAGATAACCTCCGTATAGTCATGGGCACGGCTCTGGTACTCACCGGAGAAGTTTAAGTCGATATCCGGCTCCTTATCTCCCTTGAATCCAAGGAACGTCTCGAACGGAATATCAAACCCGTCCTTCACCATCGGATGTCCGCACTCCGGACACACCTTATCCGGCATATCGCATCCCGCCATACCACCGTACTTCTTCACTTCCTCCGAATCAAAATCATAGTAATGACAGTTCGGGCAGGAATAATGAGGGCTTAACGGGTTAACTTCCGTGATACCGGACATCGTAGCGACAAAGGACGAACCTACCGAGCCTCGTGATCCAACCAGATACCCGTCCTCGTTGGATTTCCATACTAATTTCTGCGCGATAATGTACATAACCGCGAATCCGTTGGAGATAATGGAGTGCAGCTCCCGTTCCAGGCGGTCCACAACGATCTTCGGCAGGTTCTCGCCGTACATCTCGTGGGCGCGGTTGTAACAGATGCTTCGCAGCGTCTCATCGGACTTGTCGATGACCGGCGGACACTTATCCGGCCGCACCGGCGCGATGGGCTCGCACATGTCCGCGATCATTCTCGTATTCGTGACAACGACCTCATAACACTTATCACTTCCCAGATACTCAAACTCCGAGAGCATCTCCTCCGTCGTCCGGAGGAATAACGGTGCCTGATCGTCCGCATCCTTAAATCCCATGCCCGCCATCAGGATCTTCCTGTAGATCGCATCATCGGGATCCATAAAATGTACGTCGCAGGTAGCGCAGACCGGCTTATTAAACTGCTCACCGAGGGACACGATCTTCCGGTTGATGTCCATCAGGTCATCCACCGTCTTCGCCGTGCTCTTCTCATCCCTCAGCATAAACATATCGTTTCCGAGAGGCTGGATCTCCAGATAATCGTAGAACTTCACGAGCTTCGCAAGCTCCGCATCCGGCACGCCCCGCAGGATCGCCTGGTAAAGTTCCCCCGCCTCACAGGCCGAACCGATGATCAGTCCCTCTCTGTACTGGTTCAGCACGCTCTTCGGAATTCTCGGTCTTCTCGAGAAATATTTAAGGTGGGACCACGAGACAAGACGGTACAGATTCACGCGTCCCAGGTCATTCTTTGCGAGAATGATGACATGGTACGTTGGCATCTTCATGATCGTCTCATCGCTCACGTGGCTGAACTCCTCCAGCTGGTCGAGATTCGTCATATCGTGCTGTTTTTTTAACATTTCCACGAATTTCAGGAAAATTCCAGCAGTTGCCTCCGCATCGTCCACGGCCCGGTGATGGTTCTCCAGGGAAACACCAAGCGCCTTCGCCACCGTATCCAGTTTAAACCGGTTCAGATTCGGAAGAAGTGCTCGCGCCAGAGTCACTGTATCCAGGACTGTCGGGTCAAAAGGCAACCCTAAAAGTCCCGCATTGTGGGAGATAAAACTCACATCGAAGGACGCGTTGTGGGCCACAAGAGCCGCATCCCCCACAAACTCCAGGAATCTCGGCAGCACCTTGTCCACCGTATCCGCCCCCATGACCATGGCATCGTTGATCCCCGTCAGACGCTCGATGTCGAAGGGGATCGGAACCTCCGGATTCACAAACTCATCCATCCTGTCGATGATCTCGCCATTTCTCACCTTCACAGCACCAATCTCGATGATCTTATTCTTTGTCGGCGAGAATCCCGTGGTCTCGATATCGAACACCACATAGTCCCCATCGAGACTCTGGTTTCTAGAATTGACGACCATCTCCTTCATATCATCGACAAGGTATCCCTCAACTCCGTAGAGAACCTTGAAGGTATCCCCTTTGTCGAGGGCATGGTTCGCGTCCGGGAACGCCTGGACACAGCCGTGGTCTGTGATCGCCAGAGCCGGCATTCCCCACTTCTTCGCCCGCTTTACCAGGTCCTTAACCTCGGAAACGCCATCCATATCGCTCATCTTCGTATGGCAGTGGAGCTCCACTCGCTTCACCGGGGCATTATCCACACGCTTGGAGGTAAAGTCCTCGCTCTTCTTAATGCCCACGATGGACCCGATAGTCAGCTCGCCGTCGAACTTATCGATGGTGGTGATTCCTTTGATCTTGATGAAGTTTCCTTCCTTGATAGCCGCAGTGGCGTCCTCCTCCTGACCCTCTCTTAAGAACATCTTTACAGTAATACTGTCTGTAAAGTCTGTAAGATCGAAGATCATGAGCTTGTTTCCGCTCCGGAGTTCCCGTTTCTCCGCCCGGATCACTTTACCGCGGATCACAACCTCGCCGATCTCACCGTCGATGTCATGGATATTAACCGTGTCGCCCTCAAAATCGCGCCCGAAAAGAACATCCGGATTCTCCGACTTTCGGTACGGGATCCTTCCGTCGGAGCCTTTCCGGAAACCGCCGGAGAATCCACCCTTTCCCTTCTCTCCGAAGGTCTTCTTCGTGAATCCGCCGCCGTTCCCGTTCTGTCCGCCGCCCGCGGACTTTCCAGTCTGGTTTCCGCCGCCCTTTCCAGCCGCGTCCGTCTTCTGCTTTGCAGCTCCAAAACCGGACGATGTCTTTGTGCCGGAACCTCTCTTTCCACTAGCTGCCTTTCCCGGAGCCACGCCGGATCTGCCGCCGGTAGCTCCAGAACCGGCCGCACTTTGAGCTGCCATCTGAACATCCGCGTTTCCATTTCCATCCCCGAATGTCCCGTTAAATCCGCCGTTTGACGTTCCTTCATCCCAGGGGGCACTCTCCGCTGCACCTTCTAAGTAATTCTCCTCACTCTGTACACCTACAACGAGTTCTCCTCCCGGCTTCATGAATACCGGCTGGTCCATCGGGTCCTTCTTTTCACTCTCTTTATATAAAAATTCCACCTCAGCCGCAAGCCCGCAGCGCTCCGTGAAGATCTTTTCCAGTACCCGTCCGACTTCCTTAGACCGCTCCCTGTAGATCAGATTGTCCTCGATGGTCATGACCATCTTATCGTCGGTGACAAACTTCGTGTCCGCCCGGCGGAGAATATTATACTCGATCATGCCGTAGTTCTTTAACTCCATGAGGATACTGTCCCGGTAGACATCGTAGAGCTTCTCCGGGGTATACTGTGCCGAGAGACGGTATTTCTCTAAGATCTTGATCGTGATCGGTCTCCCTGGGAACAGCTGCTTCGCGATCCCGTCCTCTAGGGCATAAATATTCTTTTTATGGATCAGCCGGGGACTCCTGATATAAACACGAATAGAGCTTCTGTCCTTTGTCATGGTGACCTTTTCCACCACAACAAGCTTCAAAAGCTCTTTCAGTTCATCAGCAATATTAAGCCCCGGGAAAACTTCAAGGAATGGTTTTTCCATACTTATTTCTGCATCTCCTGCATCTTCAAAAGCTCTTCCCGAAGAACGGAAAGAAGTTCATGTTCCGGTACCTTTTTGATGATCTCTCCCTTTTTGATCAGGAGACCTTCGCCGATTCCACCGGCGATTCCGATATCCGCACTTCTCGCCTCGCCAGGTCCATTGACCACGCAGCCCATAACGGCTACCTTCACATCAAGATCCATGCCGGATACCATATCCTCCACCTGATTTGCCAGGTGAATGAGGTCGATCTGGGTCCTTCCGCAGGTCGGACAGGAAACAACTTCCACGCCGCCCTTCCTGAGCCCTAACGTTTTCAGGATCAGTCTCGCGCTCTTTACTTCCTCCACCGGATCTCCGGTTAAGGAGACACGGATCGTATCGCCAATCCCCTCATGGAGAATGATTCCAAGACCCACGGAGGACTTGATATTTCCGGAAAGCAGTGTTCCGGACTCCGTGATCCCCACATGAAGCGGATAATTCGTCTTCTTTGCGATAAGCTCGTGGGCTGCCACGCACATTAAAACGTCGGAGGACTTGATGCTGATCACGAGATTATCGTATCCCAGCTCCTCCACAACGGCAACTTCCTTCAATGCGCTCTCAACGAGAGCTTCCGCCGTCACACCGCCGTATTTTGCGAGGAGGTCTTTCTCCAGAGAGCCACTGTTTACTCCCACGCGGATCGGAATCCCGTACTCTTTTGCCTTGTCGACGACAGCCTTCACCCGCTCTCTCGCCCCGATGTTGCCTGGATTGATGCGGATCTTATCCGCTCCGCTCTCGATGGCAGCGATAGCCAGGCGGTAGTCAAAGTGAATGTCGGCAACCAGCGGAATATGGATCTGCTTCTTGATCTCCCGGATCGCAGCCGCCGCTTCCATGGTCGGAACTGCCACACGGATAATGTCACATCCGGCATCCTCCAGACGATGGATCTGCTCCACCGTCGCCGCCACATTCTCTGTCTTCGTGTTGCACATGGACTGGATCAGAACCGGATTTCCCCCGCCGATCTTTCTGTCCCCGATCTGAATTTCCTTTGTATGATCTCTATACATACATTTCTCTCCCAATTAGAATATGTTTCTTAAATCATTAAATACAACAAACACCATAAATGTCATGAGAAGAGCCATACCGGCCATATTGACCGCTCCCTCGACCCGCTGGCTCACCGGATGTCTCGTGATAAGCTCCCAGAATAAGAATACAAGCCGTCCACCGTCAAGTGCCGGGAACGGAAGCAGGTTCATCACTCCGAGATTTGCTGAAAACATGACCATAAGATTTAAGAGATTCATCACCACCGTAACAAATCCGTACTGGGTATTTTCCTCCACAGTCTGATCAATGATAGTGACGATACGGACAGGTCCCGCGATATCGTTGGCAGTCACTCTTCCGCCCGCGAACATCTTTAAACTGTCGATCACCGTGAGGATCCAGTACCGCACTTCGTAAACACTGTACTGCAAAAGCTGTAGCGGCGACTCTGCCGCGCTCCGATATCCCCGCAGGATCACGCCGAGATAATATCTGCTGTCCTTAAGCTCCGGCTGAATCGCCGTTTGCTCTGTCTTCCAGGTAGATGATGCCTCATCGTACCGTTTGTACTCCACCTGCACCGGATCCTGTCCCGCAGTCATAAGGTACATGGAGATCTCCCTGGAGAGATGGATTTTTCTGCCATCAAGCTTTGTGATCACATCTCCCTCTTTGAGTCCCGCCGTCTCCGCAGGCATTCCCTCAGTGGTTCCTGCGATGACTGCAGGATCGATTCCTGCCCAGGATAGGATCACCAGGGAAAATACGAAAGCCAGGATAAAGTTGAAGACCGGTCCTGCGGCGATCACCGCAATCTTCGCCAATGGTCCCTTATCAAAAAAGGAAACTCCCTTCACATCCGGAACTTCTTCCTTTTCATCCTCATCTTCCCCGAACTCTCCAAGCATCGCGCAGGAACCGCCGAGGGGCAGAAGCTTCAAGGAATACCGGATCCCGGTCTTTTTGCTCACCCAGGAGAGAAGTCTCGGTCCGAATCCCACCGAGAACTCCACCACGGCAACCCCGTTTAGCCGTGCCAGGAGATAATGCCCAAATTCATGGAACAGGATGATTCCGCCAAGAACCACCACCGCTGCCAGATACCCAAAATTCAACTTTAATGTTCACCTGCTTTCATTAAAATATCATAACTATTCAGTACCTTCATAGTTACATGCAAAAATCCATTCCAGATCAGCTTGGCTGATGGGATTTTTGCTTTCCAGCTCAAGTTTTCTTACGGTCAGCGCAGCAAGTGCGCAGACCTACTGAACAGTTACAAAATATCATTCAAGCTTTGCACATACTTTTGATGTGTAAAACAGAGTTTCAATCATTATGCAGCTTTAGAAATTCCACTGCCTCTTCAGGAACTCGTAAGTCTCCGCTTCCGCCTCAAGCACCTCATCCAATGACGGATGGGCGATCTTCTTATGATGTTCCATCGCAGCCTCGATCATATCCGTGATCTCCAGATAGCTGATCTTCTTTCCGAGGAACTTCGCAACCGCAAACTCGTTCGCCGCGTTAAACACTACCGGCACGGAACCGCCAGCTTTTCCGGCATCTCTCGCGAGGGCCAGACCGCGGAAATTCTCGTAATCCGGCTTGTCGAATACGATCTCCTTCATGGACCAGAAGTCGAGACGGTCTCCTCTCATCGGTCTGCGCTCCGGGTAGTAGAGGGCATACTGGATCGGAAGCTTCATATCCGGCGTTCCGAGCTGCGCCATCACAGCACCGTCCTCAAACTGTACCATGGAGTGAATCACACTCTTCGGCTGCACGACCACCTGGACATCGTCCATTCCCACATCAAAAAGCCATTTCGCCTCCATGACCTCGAGACCTTTGTTGACCATGGTGGAACTGTCGATGGTGATCTTCGCTCCCATAGACCAGTTCGGATGCTTTAAGGCGTCCTCCACCTGGACATTCTTCATCTGCTCTCTCGTCCATCCGCGGAACGGACCACCGGATGCCGTTAATAGGATCTTTTCAATCTTATTCCCGTGTTCCCCGTTTAAACACTGGAAAATCGCGCTGTGCTCACTGTCCACCGGAAGAAGACGGACCTTTTTCTCCTTCACGAGTGGGATGATGAGATGCCCCGCAGTGACAAGAGTCTCCTTGTTTGCCAGGGCAATGTCCTTTCCCGCCTCAATAGCGGCCATTGTCGGGCGGATGCCGATCATGCCCACCACTGCCGTCACGAGGATCTCATATCCTTCCATGACCGCAATCTCCAAAAGTCCTTCCATGCCGGAGACGATCTTCGTGCCTGTATCTGCCACACGGACAGCCAGCTCTTTTGCCTTCTCCTCGTCCCAGACACCGCAGATCTTCGGGGAGAATTCACGGATCTGGCTTTCCAGTGCATCGATGTTTCTTCCCGCCGCGATTCCCACAACTTCAATATCTCCGTTTGCACGGACTACATCCAAAGTCTGGGTTCCGATGGAACCTGTGGAACCCAGAATAGCAATTCGTTTCATCTCTTTGTCCTTTCCTACCGGATGCCCATAAACGTGATGGCGAAATAAATCGCCGGGGCGGTAAAGATCATACTGTCAAACCGGTCTAAGATTCCGCCATGGCCAGGGATCAGATTTCCGTAATCCTTGATGTCATGGTTTCTCTTGATGGCGGAGGCAGCCAGATCTCCCACCATGGAGATTACCGCCGCGATGGCGCAGGCAGCTCCCGAGATCACGCCCGGATTTATCACCTGGATCATATTGTTTTTAAAAAAGGTTCCGTAGAGGAATCCTAAGACTGCCGCGCCCACGATACCGCCGATGGCGCCCTCCACGGTCTTTTTCGGGCTCAGCTTCGGGGTCATCTTGTGCTTTCCGAAAAGCTTTCCCGCGCAGTAGGCGAAGGTATCACAGCCCCAGGAGCTTAAAAGGATCAGCCACACAAGGTACTTCCCGTCCGGCATCTCCCGCACCTGATAGAGGTAGGAGAACATGATCCCCACATAGAAGATTCCAAAGAACGCCACCGTGATCTGCTCCGTACCGTACTTCGGGAACGTCACCACGTAGATCGTCATTAAGATCATGAGGGAAATGATAGCGAGGAACGTCACGTACTGCTCCCTGTTTCCCATGATCCAGTAATAAGCAACGACAGCCGCATAGCCCACAAACCCCGGTGCCGATCTCTCGATCTTCATGACCCGGTAAAGCTCATAAAGTCCGATCAAGGAGATCGCCATGGAGCCGAAATAAAGGACTGTACTGCCTTCAACAAGCAGAAACGCCGCAATGATCACAAGGACGATTCCGCTGATCAGTCTTGTCGTAAACATAAGATCACCTCTTACTCCGTTTTTACCGCCGTAACTCCTCCGAACCGGCGTTCTCTCTTATTGTACTGGCGGATCGCGTTCAATAATTCTTCCTTATTAAAATCCGGCCACAGGCATTCTGTCACGTAGAGTTCTGAGTACGCGAGCTGCCATAACAGATAGTTTGAGAGGCGAAGCTCCCCGCTGGTGCGGATCATGAGATCCGGATCCGGGATTCCCGCCGTGTCGAGGTAGGACGCGAAAACTTCCTCCGTCATATCCTCCGGCGCGATCTTTCCTTCCTCCACATCCGTCATGATCTTTCTCACTGCTCTCGTGATCTCATCGCGGCTTCCGTAGTTTACGGCGATCACAAAGGTCATTCCTGTATTTTTTTTTGTCTTTTCTTCCAGGACATTAATCGCATCCACGATATCCGGCGCGAAACGTCTTCTCTCACCGATCATGCGGACGCGGATATTGTTCTTTTCAGCCATTGCGAGAAGTCTCTTCGCGTAGAAGCGGAATAACTGCATCAGCGCACCGACTTCCTCCTCCGGTCGTTTCCAGTTCTCTGTGGAAAATCCGTAAACTGTCAGATACCGGATTCCAAGCCGTGCTGCGTCCTCAACGACCTGCTCCAGTGTCTCACAGCCCTTTTTATGTCCAAGCTGTCTCGGAAGTCCGCGCTTCTTCGCCCATCTTCCATTTCCGTCTAAGATCAGCGCCACGTGGGCGGGAATCTTTAAATTCTCTTCCATGATTGTTCTCCCTTTATCTTTTGGCTCGTTGCCCGCGCAAACGAAACGGGGACAGGAAAACTTCCCCTGCCCCCTGTCTTCTTGTGTAGTAGGAATCCCCGATTAAACGGTAAGAACTTCCTTTGTCTTGTTCTCAACTGCCTTGTCGATCTTCTCGATAGCCTTGTCAGTCAGCTTCTGGACTTTCTCGGTAAGATCCTTTAAATCGTCCTCAGAGATCTCATCGTTCTTTTCCATCTTCTTGAACGCTTCATTCGCGTCACGGCGGATATTACGGATCGCAACCTTCGCGCCGTCACCTTTCTTCTTAACATCCTTCGCAAGCTCTTTACGTCTGTCCTCGGTAAGCTCCGGGAACACGAGACGGATCACCGTACCGTCGTTGCTCGGGTTGATACCAAGCTCGGAGGTCTGGATCGCTTTCTCGATCGGGCGGATCAGGCTCTTCTCCCACGGCTGGATCAGGATCATTCTTGCCTCCGGAACGGAGATATTTCCGACCTGCTGGATCGGTGTCGGTGTTCCGTAGTAATCTACTTTGATCTTGTCAAGTACATGCGGGTTTGCACGTCCTGCACGGATAGATGCGTACTCGTTTAAGAGGGCATCGATGGATTTTTCCATTTTTTCTTCATATACTTTTAATTCTTCGCTCATGGCTTCCTCCTGTTATCAGACGGTAACGATCGTACCGTTAATTTTTCCCTGCATGGCATTCGCGATTCCATCCTTTTCGTTTAAGGAGAATACTGCCATCGGCATTTTGTGTTCCATACACATAATGGAAGCAGTCAGGTCAACGACACCAAGCTGCTTGTCGATCACTTCCTGAATCGAGATCTCGTCATACTTTTTCGCATTCGGATTTACCTTCGGATCACTGTCATATACGCCGTCGATGGACTTTGCGAGGAGAATGCAGTCTGCATCCATTTCGATCGCCATCAGAGTGATCGTCGTGTCGGTAGAGAAATACGGCTGTCCGATTCCACCGGCAAAAAATACGACCATTCCGTGCTCAAAATACTTGTTTGCACGGTCCTTGGAGAACAGCTTTGTCATATTTCCGCACTCGAACGGGGTAAGGATCTGTGTCTTCATTCCCGCGTTCCGGAAGATCTCGGATACATAAATACAGTTCATGACAGTCGCAAGCATTCCGATCTGGTCTGCCTTCGGACGGTCGATCGCGTCGCTTGTGCGTCCGCGCCAGAAGTTTCCGCCGCCGATCACAACGCCGACCTGTACACCTGCATCAACAGATGCCTTGACCTGTCTTGCAACTTCCTTTACCGTATCTTCGTCAAAGCCAGTCTTTTTCGGACCTGCAAGGGCCTCTCCGCTGAGCTTTAAAAAAACTCTTCTGTTTTTCATTTTCTCTGATCTCCTCGTAATCTTCTGTGACTGTTTCGTTCCAGTCGCCACAAATCTCTTTTTTCCTTTCCACAGGGCAGACCACGACCGCCCTGCGGACTTAGGATAAGTATAACACACTTTCGTCTGTTTGCCAACAGTTTCAGACCGGCAGGATCCGCTTGTGGATGTTTCCCTGGCCTACCTCTTTTTATCTTCCCGGAAGCTCTTGAGCACCAGTGTCGTCGGATACCGGTACGCGTAGGTGCAGCTCTTCATAAGCTCCACTTCCTCCGGATTCCTGCACACACTGAGGATCATATTCTCTTCCTCGGAGGTGAGATACGCCTCCCCGTTTCCGTCGCGTTCCTTGATATCTTTGTAGATCCGGTATTTCTTATAGAAATCCGGGCAGGATCCCTGGCGCATCTTTACCGGCTCCGGAACAATATTGACCCGGTACTGATCCGACATTCTGGCTAAAATGTTGTGGATCCTTTCACAGTATTCCCTCGAGATGAGTCTCGGTGAAGGAATACAGATCATATAGTTCATAATTGTGCCTTCCTTTGTCGTTTTTGAAAAGCAGATGACAGACTTCTGCCACATGCCTGCACTAGTATAGCATGAAATCCGCGTCTTGTGAACCACAAAATGCAGGCGGCCGCACCGCCAGGTATTCCATGTCACCTCCATGCAGAGAAAAAACACCCGCGGCCGGATCGCTCCATGCCGCGGGCAAATAATTCATCGTAACTATTCAGTGTATTCATAGTTACAATTCTACCTATATTAGTGCTTCTTCTCCTCGTCCTTCAACAGGTTCGTCATGCTGTGCATGCTGATGCACAAGGTGGATGTGTTGTGAAGCAGGGCGGATGTCGCCGGGGCAAGCACACCCATCACGCCTAAGATGATGAGACCAAAGTTGAAGCTGATGACGAAGCGGTAATTTCTGTGAACACGCTGCATCAGCGCATTGCTGATCGCCTTTAAGGTCACAAGCTGGAACATCGCGTCCTCGGAGATCGTGATGTCCGCGATCTCTCTTGCGATCTCAGCACCCTCGCTGATCGCGATGCCGACGTTTGCCGCGGAGAGTGCCGGAGAATCGTTGATTCCGTCTCCCACCATGATAACCTTATGGCCTGCGTTCTTCTCTGCTTCAACGAAGTTCGCCTTATCCTCCGGAAGGACCTCGGAGTGGTGCTCGTCCACGCCGACTCTTGCGGCGATGGCGCGGGCCGTTCTCTCGCTGTCTCCTGTCATCATGACGATCTTCTTGATACCAAGCTTTCTGAGCTCCTTCATAACTTCCGGAGCTTCCGGACGGAGCGGATCCTCGATGCAGATCACAGCCGCCAGTCTTCCCGCGATCGCGAGATACAGGTGGGAGTACTCTGCCGGAAGGGCTTCAAATTTCTCTTCTCCGCCCTCCGGGACTACGCACTGCTCGTCCTCGAATACAAAGTGGTAGCTACCGATCACGACTTTGTCCTCGCCGATATGGGATGCAATTCCGTGAGCAACGATATAGTCAACCTTAGAGTGCATCTCCTCGTGGACAAGTCCGCGCTCTCTGGAGGCCGCAACGACCGCGTTCGCCATGGAGTGCGGGAAGTGCTCCTCTAAGCAGGCAGCGATCCTTAACATCTCGCTGCGGTCACGTCCTTCAAAGGTCACAACGTCGACAACCACCGGCTGTGCCTTTGTGAGGGTACCTGTCTTATCGAATACGATGGTGTCCGCCTCAGCGACTGCTTCCATGAAGGAGCCGCCTTTGACAGTCATCTTGTAGCTGCTTGCCTCTCTCATAGCAGAGAGTACGGAAAGCGGCATTGCGAGCTTCAACGCGCAGGAGAAGTCAACCATAAGGATCGAGATCGCCTTTGTCACATTTCTTGTGAGAAGGTAAGTGACGATGGTTCCGCCGAGACTCCACGGAACGAGAGCATCCGCAAGTCCGGATGCCTTTGTCTCTAAGGAAGACTTTAACTTCTCGGACTCCTCGATCATCTTCACGATGCGCTCGAATCTTGTGGATCCAGCTGCTTTCTTGACGCGGACGATGAGGTTTCCTTCCTCGACCGCGGTTCCGGCATAGACATACATGCCGTTCTCCTTGCGGACCGGCTCAGATTCACCGGTCATAGATGCCTGGTTTACCATCGCCTCGCCGGAATCTACAATGCCGTCAAGCGGGATCACGCTGCCGACGCGGATGGAGACGAGATCTCCTTCCTTAATATCAGAGATCGGGACAAGAACTTCCCCGTCCTCTGTCTTCTGCCATACTTTCTCGATATTTAAGGACATGCTGCCCGCAAGATCGCTGACAGACTTCTTGTGGGTCCAGTCTTCCAGAAGTTCACCGATTCCGAGAAGGAACATAACGGATCCTGCTGTGTTGAAGTCTCTCCGCAGCATGGATACCGTGATCGCCGTCGCGTCGAGGACCTCGACCTCAAGCTTTCTTCCCGCAAGCTTTCTGATGCCTTTAATAACGAACGGAACAGACTGGATCGCTGTCCATACCGCACGGATCGGAGCCGGAAGGAAAATCTTTGTGAAGCATCTTGTGAGACACTTTGTCACGAGCTTTTCCTGGAACTCCTGATTTAACTCCCTTGTACTTGTCACAGGCACGATCTCGTTTAACTCCTCGTTGTCAAAGGAGAACTTTAGGATCTCAGCAATGAGGTCTTCCTTTGTGCCTGTGTAAGTGATCGCCGCATCTCCAATTCTCTCATATACCTTTGCCGCTGTTACCCGCGGAAGGGACGCGAGATAAAAGGAAAAGAGGTCCGCCTGTCTGACTGACAGGCGGCCTCTGGTGAGATGGATTCGGATACGGCCCTTGATATCATGTTTTACCGTAAATCTGATTCCTGATTTCATAATGATTATTTAGCGTCCTCTGCTTTTTCTGTTGTCTCTGTGAAGTCTTCTGCTGCTTCCTCTTCCTCACCGAATGCTTCTTCAGCACGTGCTCTGTTGATCTCCTTAGCCTCTGCAAGAACATCCTCAGCGTTTGCCTGGATGTTGGAAGCTGTTGTCATAACGCACTCTTTTGCGCGGAGACCTGCTGCGAGGCAGTTGATGTATAACTTCTTAGCGTCCTGGCTTCCGAGAACCTTGACACCAGCTGTTCCGAAAAGAACACCGCCTGCGAATACTGCAACATTTTTTAATTTCAAGCATTTCTTAACATCTAACATTTCAAATTCCTCCTGTAAGTAAAAATATAATTTAAAATAGTAAATGATCTGTCCTGTTTAAAGCCTGTTGACCTGGCTTCTTAGCTGCCGGATCACTTATGTTTATATCCGGTATACATCACCATAGCAAAGCAGAAAACAGTTGCCCACGCCCAGAATTTATGGTGTTTCATCGGTTTTCACTCCCTTGCGTTTTACTTGGCAGAACGTCAAAAACCGGAAGGCTTTCAAACGTTTCACACATGGTAACTCTTCACCTCCCGGTTAGTCAATCATAATATTTTAAAATATTTTATGTTGAAAAAATTTGTCATTTTCTGATAATTTGCAGTCATTCCTAACTCTATGACCTGCTGTTTTCTCCGCGTTTATGACGCACTGAAGGAACAGCATTTTCCTTCTTCTTTTTCGGTCTGTCTGAGACCGTTCTTTCCGTGGAACTCCGGGGCGATGACCTCCTTCTCCCCGTCTACGTGCTCTCCCGTTTCATCCGTAAATACATACTGGTAAACGCGCTTTAAAACGCCCATCTCCTCCAGCATGCGGATCGTGCGGTAGACTGTGGAAAGACCCACGGTGGAATCTCTCTGTACCGCCTCATAGTAAACTTCCTTGCAGTCGGTCCAGTTCTGTTCTAAAATCACATCAAGGATGACCATTCTCTGCTTTGTAATACGCTTACCAAGTCTCTGGAACTCATTAACGATGTCTTTCTTCTGCCACATCCGGCATCCCTCTCATTCCTAAAAAGTGTGTTCCTGCCCTGCAGAGAGCCAGGCATTTGGAGCTTCAACCGAAACCGTTTTTTCGTTTACTCCTGCTTCCACTCGATATTGCGGAGCACATAGCCGGCCTTGCTCACGATGTCACGGATCTCACGGTCTGTCAGCTTTGTCTTCATGCGGACATCGGCTTCCTTCTTCTCGAGGTTCACCTCAGCCCAGTTGCCGTCCTTCTCATTGAACGCATTCTCCACATGGAGCTTGCAGTGTTTGCATTTCATGCCGTCCACTCCGATGACCGCGTAGTACGGATAGTCTGAAGCATTCTTATCCTGCACTTTGATCTTCTTTTCTACATCTTTCGTTCCGCAGCAGCCATAGGTGAACTGGCGGATCGAACCTTTCACCGCGAAGATCGCGACAACGATCAATGCGACGATAATAATACCATTTATCATGGCGGATCACGCCTCCTCTTAATTTTCAGAAACTACAGTTTTTCATTCCCCCACGGGGTATCTTCTTTCGTTTGTTAGTTTCTACTAACAAAGATTAGCACTAACTAACCGTCTTGTCAATCCTCTTTGTCACTTTTTTGACATTTTCACCTTCGCCCCGTCATAAAGTCCTTCTTCATCAGCTCTCGCGATCACCACATCGCCCTCTCCGATTCCGGACTCAACCACAGCTGTGGTTCCAGTCTTGTATTCCAATGTCACCGGTGTAGTCTTCGCTTTTCCATCCTCCACCGTGAATACGAAGGATTCGCCGTCCACCTCAAACACCGCGTCCGCCGGGACCGTCAGTGCGTTCTCATTGTCGAAGAGCAGGAATCGCACGTTCACGCCGTAGCCTTCCATGCCAGAGAGCTCCTCGTTCTCCGCAAGCTCCGCCTTCACATGGACCCGGTACTCGGAAAGTCCCAGAGCTGACGTGCCTTTCTCCGCGAATTTATAGATGTCGCTCACGCTTCCCTCGTAGGTCCTTTCACTGCCCCGCACCTTGAACACAGCCTTCACCTGCGTCCCCTTATGGATATACGGGACCGCCGATGTCAGCACATCCGCCTCCGCAAAAGCCCCGTCCTGCTCTTTGATGACAGCCACGTTCTCCCCCGCCTGGATCATGGACGCGCCCTTTGCGGGGAGTGAGGTCACGATGCCGCTCTCCTCCGCCCGGATCGTGCATTTTTCCAGCTTGTCGTTTAACTGCTCCACCTGGGTCTTCTGGGCGCTGACCTGTGCCTCCAGTTCCTTTAAGACACTGTCATAAAATCTCTGATTTACGGTCCGCTCGTCGATCCCCTCGCCCTTTAAGCTGTTTAAAAGACTCCGGCTCTCCTCGTACCGGCTCTTCGCCTGTTCCCCGGAGAGTTCCGCCTGCTGGTACGCCGCCTCGTTCTGCTCATACTCCGCCCGGGAGATATCTCCGGTCTCGTAGAGAGCTTTTGACGCCTCATATACCGTTTTGGCCGACTGCAGGGCTGCTTCCGCCGCTTCCGCCTCCTTCTTTGCAGAGGACAGATACTCCTGCGGGGACACGATCATCACCTGGCCGATCCGGCTCTGATCAAGCTTTGCCGTAAGCCCATCCAGGGTATCCTGTGCCAGGGACGCCGCGTACTCATAATCTGTGCTGTCGATCACCACCAGGATATCGCCCTTTTCCACCCGGTCGTTCTCATGGACAGGGATCTCCTTCACGGCGCCGGAGACCTGGCTGATGACCTGGGAAGTATCACCGAAGGAGAGAACGCCTTCCTCCGTGTACCAGTCCTGCACCGCCGTCCGCTCTGCCGCGGCAATCTCCACCGAAAGTCCCTGATTTCCCATGATAACGGCCCCGGCTGCCGCTGCGAGGACAATGATGCCGCCCCCGATCACCACGATCTTCTTTGATATTTTCATACCCTACTCCCTCTCTTTCAGTACTTCTGTCAGGCTGATGTTCTTTACAAACTTCATCTCCGTGAGAAACGCTAACGCCGCAATCCCAAGGCAGATCACAAATGCCTCAATGTAAGCGAACGGCGTGACGATGAGATCGATGGTGTAGCTGTCCGACACGATGATCTTCTCCACCAGGACCTTAAGCCCAATGCTCCCTGGAAATCCCATAAGGATCCCCACGAAAAACGCTGCCATATGTTCCAAAAGCATCATAAGACCGATCTCTTTTTCCGTCTGTCCGAGAACCTTCAGGGTTCCGAATTCCGTCACCCGCTCCCGGATATTGATCATGGAAATATTGTAGATCAGGACGCCTCCCGCCGCCACAGAGAGGACCGCAAAGAGATTCACCATCATCATCATGCTGCTCATCATTTCCTGATAGCTTTTCACGATCTTTCCCGTGTCCACAAGTCCCGTGACGCGATTCGTCTCCATGATCTTCTGCTTTACCGTCTCCCTGGATCCCGCCTCCGTTTTTAACAGCACCGCATTCACCGGCAGCGAAATTCCAAAGGTGTCTCCCATGGATGCCAGTTCCATATAGCAACCGCTTCCGACGCTCTCCGCGATGACATCCGCCACCGGCACCGTCGTCTCCCGGATCGTGACACCTGGGATCGAAACCTGGAGTCTGCCACCCCGCTTTACGTGGAGCTTCTTCGCAATCCTCTCATTTAGGATCACGCCTCCTGACGGCGGGTCAAACACGTTCCGGTAGATATCCATGATCTTCCACATGGAAGAATTTTTATTTAACCCGTAGAGCATGGCAAACTCTGTCCGGTTTTCGTTCCGCAGCTGTACCGCACCCGAGTAGACCGCCTCCGCGTCCTCCACTCCGTCTAAGAGAAGTCCACTCTCCGCCGCCCGCACCGGGCTCTCATACCGGTCCAGGGTCATCTCAAAATCAAAGGTCTGGATCTTATCGAACTGGTCAAAATACATCTGGTCCTCCACGCTGCGGAAGGAAAAAAGCACCGATGCCATGGAGAAGGGGAATCCCACTGCCAGGGCAATCATGCAGGCACGGAACGGGTTTCTTAAAAGGGACCGGAACGCCATTTTTGCCGGAAGCTTCAAATGCCTCTCAAAAAGATCCGGAAGCTTTCCCGTCCGTTTGAGATCCGGCATTCTCTGGCGCATGGCCTGGGCTGGATTGATCTTTAAGATATCCCTGACACCCAGGAATACCGCCCCGATTCCCGTCGCCGCCGCCAGTGCCGCTCCGCCGATTCTGGTCCCGATATAATTGTGGTACACCGTGTCCGGCAGGTTGAAGAACTCCACATACATGTCAAACATATATTTTCCAAAGGGGATCGCCAACACATCCCCAATGAGGCTTCCGATGACTCCCGCTGCCACCCCTAACATCAGGTAGGATGCCATGAGTTCCCGGTCTGTCAGTCCGAAGGCCTTCATGGTCCCGATAAGGCTCTGGTCCCGGTCCACCATCTTTTTTAACACCACATACAGCATGAACACGGAGATCGCGAGGAACATCACCGGCAGGATCGTTCCCATGGAGATCAGCTCGCTCACCTCTCCGCTCACCATGTCGTAGCTCGCCTGGTCCGCCCGGTCCGTCAGGGAGATCAGTCCGTACTGTCTTAGGGCGTCGGAGAGACTGCCACGGACATTCTCGTATGTATAGCCGGATTCCAGGAGAAATCCCAGCTCTGTCAGCATGTCTCCGCTTCCGGTCAGTTCCTCCATCCGCTTTTTCTCGATGCAGGCGATGTCGTAGGTCTCCCCGTCCGGCACCATGGCACCGCCCGGTGGGATCGAGTAGATGGAATCCGGGGTGCTGACAGTGCCCGCCAGGACGAACTCATGGGAGATCCCTCCTATCAGAAGGCGCAGCGTGTCCCCCGGCTCGTATCCGCAGGCATCGATCATCCGTTTTCCGAGCCAGATCATGTCCCGGGTTCCCGCAGTATTTTTCGCCGTGGTCCGCGTCATCCGGTTCAGGGACTCTGCCTCCTCTTCCTCGTCCCCTGCCGATAAAAGATGTACCGATGCCATCTCCGTCTGTCCCTCCGCCAGGATCCTCACGTCCTTTGTGAGCCGCCCGGATGCCTTTTTGATGCCTGGAAGTTCCTCCAGGGCCTCAAGCTGCACCGAAGAGATACCGGAGACTTCCGCAAAGACATCTGCCAGTGCGTTCTTCTCGTAGTAGGAATCCACCTGGCCTTTCAGGTTCTGCAGCGTATCGATCATCGCCACAAACACGAAGATTCCGATGGCGATAACGAACACGGCACCTAAGAATGATCCCTTATTCTTTTTTGCCATCCGGAATGTGTTTAATGCGAACAGTTTCACGTCCAGTCCACCTCCCCCGGTGATATCGGCGTGTCATGACTTTCGATCCGCTCTAATATCCCGTCACGCATATAAAAGACCCGGTCCGCGATCTCGGCGATTTTCGCGTTGTGGGTGATGATGAGCAGCGTTTTTTTGTAGTTCCGGTTAAAATTCCAGAGAAGCTCCAGGACCTGGACGCTGGTGCGGCTGTCGAGAGCTCCCGTTGGTTCATCGCAGAGCAGCACGTCCGGGTTCTTGCAGAGCGCTCTGGCGATGGCCACGCGCTGCTGCTCTCCGCCGGAGAGCTTTGCCGGGAAATGGCTGGAGCGGTCCGAGAGCCCCACTTCCTCCACAAGTTTCTTTGCGTCAAAAGGATCCGGGGTCAGGCCCGCGGAGAGCTCCACATTTTCAAGGACCGTCAGGCCCGGGAGCAGATTGTAGAACTGGAAGACAAAACCCACATGACGTCGTCTGTAGTCTGTCAGAGATTTATGGTCGCTCCAGTCCAGGGACCTTCCCTCGTACTCAAGGTCTCCGTCCGTGACGGTCTCGATGCCTCCCAGGATATTTAAAAGCGTACTTTTTCCCGATCCGCTGGGACCTAAGATCACGACGATCTCACCTTCATAAACTTCAAAAGAGACATCTTTTAAGGCGTGGACCGCCGCATCTCCCACGTTAAAATCCTTGCTGATCTTTTCTGCCCGAAGCACCGTTTTCATCATATGCATTCCCCCTGTGCTTTATATGTTAGTTATATCTAACGCCCAGGAAATATACAAGACCCGGCGTATTAAATGAGAATTTTTCTCAATAAAATACGCCCGGCCTTTTTTCAACCCGCGGGCTTTTTCCGCAGTCTCTACCGTCCCCTTTTTTCTGTGCAGAGTCTTTATTTTTCTGAAACTTTTCGAAAAAAGGCAGCCCGTCTCCGGACTGCCTGCATAGACTTCAATATTCATTTACTGCGCGATCGAAAACATCTCATTCACGGTCTTCGGATCCAGGCTGTGGTTGTATACAAGATTCTCGTACTCCACCAGCTGTTCTTTCCAATCGTAGTCTCCGCTCTCCGCGTCCTCCCAGCTGTGGTAGGTTCCGTCGGATTCCCAGATTCCAAGGTGATGGATGATCGGAAGCTTTTCGGAAAGCTGTAAGAGGAATTCGTTATACGGAGTCAGTGACAGGTTCGCGCGCTTTAATACATAGGAGGAAAGGTAAATTGCACCTAACCGTCCCATGTCCTCCGAAGGCTGGTCGTAGTTGGTCCAGATCACAAACGGGGTCTCGTACCAGACCATTTTCTGCTCATTCGGAACCTTCGCGCTCTCCACACCCATAGCCTCATCGAAGAACTCGTCCTCGATTCCCGGCTGATGGTCGCCGAACATGACGATCATCGTCGGCTGGTCGCACTGGGAGAAATAGTTTACAAGCCACTCAAAAGCTTCATCCGATTTCTTCACGAGGGACAGGTACATGTCTGCCTCCGGATACTTTCCTTCCATGTCCCCGGTGAGCCATACCTCCTGGTCGAAATTCGCGTATGGGGTCATGTATCCGCCGTGGTTCTGCATGGTCACATTAAAGAGGAACAGCTTGTCATCCGGATTTGCCTTCTGCTCGATATACTCGGTGATGACCTTAAAATCGCTCAGGTCACTGATATAATTTCGAAGTTCATCCCGGCCCTCGTAGGCGCTGATATCCATGAAATCGCTGAAACCCATGTTGTTGTAACAGATGCGGCGATTCCAGTTCTCTGCCGGGTACGGGTGCATGGCAACCGGTGTGTATCCCTGATCCCGCACCGTGCTGACCATGGAGCGGACACCCGGATTTACATAGAACTGGTACGCCACGCTTCCTCTCGGCATCAGATACATGGAATCACCGATCAGGAACTCAAACTCAGAGTTGCTGGTCATGGCACCAAACACCGGCATGCAGAGCTTTCCTTTTACGGTGTTCTCCGTCAGGCTGTGGAGAAATGGGAAATAATCGATATTTGTCGTAAAATCTCCATCCACCGCCAGATCGGAAAGGCTCTCGTTCATGATACAGATAATATTCGTCGGCTGGATCGCGTCCCCGGACGCCACCGCTGCTGCAGTCTCCCCATTCCGCTCCTTCTCACTGCCCACATATTTGTTGTAGATTTCCTGGATCTTCGCCTGAGAGTAACCTCCCGGTGCTTTCTTTATCAGATATTTGATCGAAATTGCGGAAGACAGGATATAGCCATTCTCTGCGTAGGAGGTCGTCGGATCCCAGAGGTTTACCTCCAGGGACAGACCTGAGATCATAAAGTTATAAAAGCAGGCGATAAACGCGGCAACCGCACCAGCAGAAATGCCGAATACCGCTGCTCTTTTCTTTTTCCCTTTTACCCGCACAAACACAAACTGCGCCAGCGCGTTCCATATGATCAGGAGAACGCCGCAGATGATCATCATAAATGTCGGGGTGTAATTGTAGCTTCCTGCAACCGTCATCGCGGTCTTCACCGCCAGAACATCGCCCATCATGATCGGACGGCTTCTGAAGGAGACGACAAACGCCTCCGCCAGGGAGATCGCATAGAGGATCACAGAAGAGACCGGAACGGAAATCCGGGTGCTGCCGGAGATTCCGAATACCAGAAGGTACAGTGCGAACATCCATACAATGTTGAGTACCGCGTTCTTCGGAAGTACCATCGCAAAGTTTCCCGTCACGAACTCGAACATGATGTAGGAAAACACCGGAGATAATAAAAATAATGCAATGCCGCCTGCATGTTCCAGCCTGTGGTTTTCCCTCTCTTCATACTCTCCTGTTCTTTCTTCAAACTTTTCATCCATATACGTTTATTTCACTTTCTAAATCTGTCTGTCAAAACTTGTTCAGCAAAATCTCATCCGCAGGGTTTTCCATCGGCAGCTGCTTCCGGATCCATAGCAATTTAAAAGAACTGCCGTCGATAGTTTTCCAAGTGCATAGCCGCCCAAACGTGTGCCTGCTGGACTTTTATCTTCTGTTACATTAATTTCTATGGGAATTCTCTCCCCCGCGGATCGCCCAGCGCATCTTCGTGGATCTCGCCCTCGGGTTTCTCTGACATTCCTCCGCGGACGGGCGGATCACATCGTTTGCCACGTCACTGTAAAGTCCATCTTTTTTGCCTTCTTTAAAGTAATACTTTACGAGACGGTCCTCGCCGGAATGGAACGTCAGGATCGCCGCTCTTCCGCCCGGTGCCAGGATACCTGGAAGCTTTGTAAGGAAACTCTCCAAAACCTCAAATTCCTGGTTTACATCGATCCGGAGTGCCTGGAAACATCTCTGGCAGGACTTCTTCACCGCTTCCTTCCGCTCTTTTTCCGGAATGAAGGAAAGTGTTGTCTCAATGACTTCCTTAAGTCCTGTCGTCGTCTCGATATACTGGCGCTTTCTATTTCTCTTCGCAATCTCCCTCGCGATCTCCTCCGCATACGGCTCGTCGGAATTTTCCACAAACATTCCGGCTATTTCTTCCATATCCATCTGCTTTAACCGCTCCGCCGCGGAGATCCCCTTTTCCGGATTCAGTCTCAGGTCTAACGGACCGTCCGCCTTGTAGGTAAATCCCCGTTCCGGATTATCGATCTGCATGGAGGAGACACCGAGATCCGCCAGAACGAAATCAAAAAGTCCGGTCTCCGGGACAAGCTTATCGATATCCGCGAAGTTCATCTGCTTCACCGTAAGGATGTCCTCGTCAAATCCGCGCTCCTTTAACCGCGCCTTCGTCTTCACGATCTCGATGGGATCCACGTCAAGGCCGTACATGTGTCCCTGTCCCTCGAGTTTCTTCAACATTTCCGTCGTGTGCCCGCCGTAACCCAATGTAGCGTCAAGTCCCTGCATTCCCGGCTTGATATCCAGGAAATCCAGGATCTCGTTCACACAGATCGAGATGTGCATGCCTGCCGGAGTACTGCCTTTTTTGATGACCTTCTCGACCGTGTCAGCATATTTCTCCGGATTCTGTTCTTTATACTTTTCCTCAAACCGTTTCGGATGTGTCCCACTGTAACGGACACGCCGCTTGTGTACCGGTGCTCCCTGTACCTCTTTTTCTTCCATGTCAAAACCTCGTTTTATCGCTGTTTTTCTACACATACCGGTTTATCTTAACATATTCTTCATATAAATGTAAAGTATCTTTTCGTTGACAGAAATCATGGTGTTACTGTTCACGCCTTGCGCAAACAGTAACTGATTTTGCCGATGCTTCGCATTCCAAATCGGCAAAATCCACTACCACCACTGTACTGTACGGAATTTTCAGTTCAGAAAATTCCTACCCGTGTACAGTAACATTATGGTTCTGCCGGAGTGCTGTCGTTCACGCTACAGCCAGATATCCGCCGGTTTTTCCAGTACTCCACACTCCTAATCACTCAATCGTCAAAATCCTGTCATCTTTGTTTGAGATGTGCATATATTTCAAATTTGTCATCTTTTCTCTAAATATTCTGTCTTTTACTTGTTTTTACATTATAAAACTGATATAATGATTTTATTGTAACTGCTCCGTGTTTCCGTGTCTTCGATCAGTGAAAACACAATCACTGACTTTGACGGACAGTTATCATTCAATAACTATATTTGGAGGGATGCTACATGAAAGGCAACATTATCGTTGGACAGTCCGGCGGCCCGACTGCCGCTATCAATTCCAGTCTCGCGGGCGTTTACCGCACCGCTATCGACCGCGGAGCAAAAAAAGTATACGGCATGCGTCACGGCATTCAAGGGCTCTTAAACGAAGATTATATCGATCTTTCCGAACATATCCAGACGGATCTGGACGTAGAGCTTTTAAAACGTACACCTGCTGCCTATCTCGGATCATGCCGCTATAAGCTCCCGGAAATCCATGAGGACATCGCTACATACGATAAAATCTTTTCTATTCTCGACAAGCTTGAGATCGAGTGCTTTATCTATATCGGCGGAAACGATTCCATGGATACGATCAAAAAGCTGTCCGACTACGCGATCTTAAGGGGTCATCCAACCAAATTTTTAGGCGTTCCGAAGACTATCGACAACGATCTCGCCCTGACCGACCACACACCAGGATACGGCAGTGCGGCGAAATACATCGGAACATCAGTGAAAGAGATCATCCAGGACAGCCAGGCGCTGATCTACGACAAGGGCCTTGTCACCATCGTCGAGATCATGGGACGAAACGCCGGATGGCTCGTTGGTGCCGCAGCGCTCTCCAAGGGCGAGGACTGCGATGGCCCGGACCTGATCTATGTCCCGGAACTTCCCTTCGATATCGACAATTTCCTTGTCCGCATTAAGGAACTCCTGGCAGAAAAGACTTTCGTTGTGGTCGCTGTCTCCGAGGGCATCCGCCTGGCAGACGGACGTTATGTGTGCGAGCTCACCGACGGTGTGGATTTCGTTGACGCCTTCGGCCACAAGCAGCTCACAGGCACCGCGAACTATCTTGCCCGCCGTCTGGCTCAGGAGATTGGCTGCAAGACGAGAACCATAGAGCTTAGCTCCATGCAGAGAGCGGCCTCCCATCTGGCATCCCGAATCGACATTCTGGAAGCTTTCCAGGTCGGCGGTGCCGCCGTGAAGGCAGCCGACGAGGGCGATACCGGTGAGATGGTCATCATCAAACGTCTCTCCGATGACCCGTACCAGTCCACCACAGACCTCAGAAATGTCCACAAGGTCTCCAATGTGGAAAAAGTGGTCCCGAGGGAATGGATCACCGAGGACGGTACCTACGTCACCGACGAGTTTATCAGCTATGTCCGCCCGCTGATCCAGGGTGACGTGTCACCGGTTATGGTGGATGGAATTCCGCGATATCTGTATCATAAGAAGAAATAATGGCAGAAACCTTTTCCCTGCCGCGGCGGGACGCAACGGCAGCAGCTTTTTATAACCGCATAAGTTTCCTTTAAGGATTTCTAAAGAGCTTAAAAGACCTCCCACCGGAGTACAGAACCATAAACTTAGATTCTGTCTCCCGGGGAGGTCTTTCTTTATTCATCTTTATTCATTCCTGCTGCCATCATTCATGGTTTCCAAACTTTCCAATGATTCCGACAGGCACTTTCTGACATTCTTACGCGTCAGATCTTGAAAATGCATTCTTCATGGAATTGCTGAGCTCAAAGAGCACATGATCCAGGGTATTTCCTGTCTCCTCTTTTAACATCTTCGCGATCTCGCGGTTCGCTTCCTCTAAAAGTCTTCTGCTCTCCGCCGGATCCGTAACCTTCGCCGCCTCTTTATCATACTTGTTGAGCAGCGCATGCCCCTTCGCCTCCACAGCGTTCTGGTAGCGCTCGATGTGGATCGCGGATTTTGCGAAGGACGCGTCCGCCATAGCCGCGATCATTCTCGCAGACCAGTAGAAATTCTCTGTAGAGACTTCCTTCGTGGTGTTCGCAAGGTACTCCGGTGTATCGTCCACAGCCGCGTAGAACGGAACCAGGGTGTTGAACGCGTTTGACGCGAAAGCCAGCCACTGGACCGCCTGGCAGTTTGCCGGAACATCCGGGCGCATCTGGATCAGAGCAAGAAAATCATTGCGGTTGATGCCGATAGCGCGGTATTTGCCCTTCTGGAGTCCGTCACCGCTCTTTCCGTACGGATCGTAAGGGGTTCCCTGGAAATGGGAGGAAAGAGCATACTTGACATCCTCCACCGTGATCTTCTTCTCCGGAACCATGCTCCACGGGATATCGTCGGATTCCGGTCTGTAGTCCGCGTCCGGTCCGTCCCACTTCTTTGTCTTCGGATTAAAGTAGCGCTCCATGAACCATGCTCTTGGTGTATTGTAGATATGGTCGGAATCGCTGTGGCTTCCGAATGCGGCGCGGGCATCAAAATGGCTTCCATTTCCTCCGTTTAAGGAGAGGTCCAGGTGGTTCTCAGCGATAAACTCTCTTAAGTCGGAAGAACACATATGTTCCTTCTGCTCGGAGAACGCGTCGTTTAAGTCAAAATCATCGATACCGAACTGGTTCGGCATCACCACGTAACGGTCATCCGGAACACGCTTTGCGATCCAGTGATGTCCGCCGATGGTCTCAAGCCACCAGATCTCGTTGACGTCCTGGAACGCGATACCGTTCATCTCGTAAGTTCCGTACTTCTCCAAAAGACTTCCGAGGCGGATCACACCTTCTCTCGCGCTGCTGATATACGGAAGCGTGATGTACACAAGGTCTTCCTCACCGATTCCACCGGCGATCTCCTCTTTTCCGTCCTCCGCCGGCTGTAGCTTTACAAGCGGGTCTGCTCCGAGAACACGAGCGTTGGATGTAATAGTTTCCGTAGCTGTCATGCCGACATTCTTTTCATTAACGCCGCTGGCCGCCCAGATTCCCTTTCCCTCAATGGCGTTCGGAACTGCCGTAAACTTCATCGGATCTCCCGGAAGATCGATCTCCACATGAGAGAGAACAGACTTATAAACCTTCGGCTGCTCCTCCGGGTGGATCACCACAAATTTTTTCGCCGTAAAATGTCCGGAACCGGAATCATCATTTCTCGCGATCATCGTTGAACCGTCATAAGACGCGTTTTTTCCCACAAGAATCGTTGTGCATGCCATGTCAAATACCCTCCAAAACTATAATATGCGGCCGTCACTGTCCGCCAGCCGCGGATACGTCCAGTTTAGTACGCTTCGGAGTTTCTGTCAACTAACTGAGGTACCGCGGCAAAGCAGCACCTCACACAGAACCTCCTGTCAACAGTCTCTTTCCGGTTCATGGTAATCGGCAGCTTCTTCCGAATGCACAGCAACGCAGAACGCCCCAGGGGAATTTTCTCTCCCTGGGGCATTCTTTTATTTCTTCCTAATATTCAATTACTTAAAGTACTTCACACCACTCTCAAACAGCTTCAGATCCTGCTCGCCTGTGATGTTCTTTGCCACATAGTCGCCGCGTCTCTCAGCGTGGCCCATCTTACCGTAGACACGTCCATCCGGGCTTGTGATACCTTCGATCGCCATGAAGGAGCCGTTCGGGTTCCAGTATTCGTCCATGGTCGGAACACCGTTAAGGTCAACGTACTGGGTCGCAACCTGTCCGTTTGCGAAGAGCTTGTCGATCCATTCCTTCGGAGCCACGAAACGTCCCTCGCCGTGGGATACCGGGTTCGTGTAAATACCACCGAGCTCTGCGCCTGCAAGCCACGGGGACTTGTTGGAAACAACCTTTAAGTTAACCATCTTGGAAACGTGGCGTCCGATGGTGTTGTAGGTTAAGGTCGGGGAATCCGGCTTCTGCTCTACGATCTTTCCTTCCGGCACAAGACCAAGCTTGATGAGAGCCTGGAAGCCGTTGCAGATACCGAGCATTAATCCGTCACGCTCATTTAAGAGCTTCATGATCTCGTCCTTTAATACCTCGTTGCGGAACGCGGTAGCGAAGAACTTCGCGGAACCTTCCGGCTCATCGCCTGCGGAGAAACCGCCCGGGAACATGACGATCTGGGACTGCTCGATGCTCTTTCTGTAGACTTCTACGGAATCGCGGATGTCCTCGGCACTCATGTTCTTGAATACCTTTGTGATGACCTTTGCTCCTGCGCGCTCGAATGCCTTCGTGCTGTCGTACTCACAGTTTGTTCCCGGGAATACCGGAATGAATACGGTCGGAGCGCCGATCTTATGATTGCAGATCACAACGTTCTCTGCCTTAAATACTTCGTTCTTAACTTCTTCTTTCTTTACAGCGCTCTCTGTCGGGAATACATCCTCGAGAGCTGCATCCCATGTCTTTAATGCCTCGTCGAGTGCAATGGAGACATTGCCGTACTCAAAGGCTGCCTTGTCAGTAACCTCACCGATGACACGATAGCTCATCTGAAGTTCGCCGACCTTATCTGCCGGAACCTCGCAGACGATATTACCCCACGCCGGTGCGAAGAAGTCTCTCGGATCCACATCATGCTCGATCTTGACTCCGAGGTGGTTTCCGAAGGCCATCTTGCTGACTGCCTCTGCGATTCCGTTTGCCTCTGCGGCGTATGCGGAGATCACGCGGCCTGCCTTGATGTCCTCGTGAAGTTTATCATATCCATCCATGATCTGGGCATAATCCGGAAGATCATAGGAATCTTTTTTAATTTCAAATACAACGATCTTGTTTCCGGCTTTCTTGAATTCCGGGGAGATCATGTTCTTCGCGCTTGCAACGTCAACAGCGAAGGAAACCAGGGTCGGCGGAACGTCGATCTCTTTTCCGCTCTCCTCATCGAAGGTACCGGACATGCTGTCCTTGCCGCCGATGGACGGAAGTCCGAAGCCCAGCTGCGCGTTGTAGGCACCGAGGAGTGCTGCGAACGGCTGGCTCCATCTTGTCGGCTCGCTGCTCATTCTGCGGAAATACTCCTGGAATGTAAAGCGGATCTTCCTGTAGTCGCCGCCTGCTGCTGCGATCTTAGCGACAGATGTGAGGACTGCGTAGATCGCGCCGTGGTACGGACTCCAGCTGGAGAGATACGGATCAAAGCCGTAGCTCATCATGGTCACAGCGTCGCACTTTCCTTCCAGGACCGGAAGCTTAGCGACCATGGTCTGGATCTCGGTCTGCTGATATTTTCCGCCGTACGGCATCATAACGGTAGATGCGCCGATGGAGGAGTCGAACATCTCCACAAGACCTTTCTGGGAGCAGACATTTAAGGAACCAAGCATCTTCAGCCATTTTTCCTTGACGTCCGTTACTTCTTTCTTCTCGAACGGTGTTCCCTCATGGTTCGGAACCTCCAGAGTAACGTCTGTCTCCTGGTGAGCGCCGTTTGTGTCGAGGAATGCGCGGCTTAAGTCAACGATGGTCTTTCCCCGCCATGTAAGGACAAGTCTCGGGCTCTCTGTGACTGTTGCGACTGTGACAGCCTCAAGGTTCTCCTCTTTTGCGTATCCTAAGAATGTATCAACATCTTTCGGATCAACGACAACTGCCATTCTCTCCTGGGACTCAGAGATCGCAAGCTCTGTTCCGTCAAGACCTGCGTACTTTTTCGGTACTTTATCGAGATCGATCATGAGTCCGTCCGCGAGTTCACCGATGGCTACGGAAACTCCGCCTGCGCCGAAATCGTTGCACTTTTTGATCAGTTTGGAAACTTCCGGACGGCGGAACATTCTCTGGATCTTTCTCTCGGTCGGAGCGTTACCTTTCTGGACCTCAGCGCCGCAGACCTCGATAGATGCCTCGGTGTGTACCTTGGAGGAACCTGTCGCACCACCGATTCCATCACGGCCGGTACGTCCGCCGAGTAAGATGATCACATCGCCCGGATCGGATGTCTCACGGATGACGTTCTTTCTCGGAGCTGCCGCCATAACGGCACCGATCTCCATTCTCTTCGCAACATAGCCCGGATGGTAGAGTTCTTTTACATAACCGGTCGCAAGACCGATCTGGTTTCCGTAGGAGCTGTATCCATGGGCAGCTTCTGTTACGATCTTTCTCTGCGGAAGCTTGCCCTTTAATGTCTGATTTAACGGTTTTGTCGGGTCAGCGGCACCTGTGATGCGCATTGCCTGGTATACATAGGTACGTCCGGAAAGCGGGTCACGGATCGCGCCGCCAAGGCATGTTGCCGCGCCGCCGAAGGGTTCGATCTCTGTCGGGTGGTTATGGGTCTCGTTCTTGAAGTTTACGAGCCACTCCTCTGTCTTTCCGTCGATCTCCACCGGAACGACAATGGAGCAGGCGTTGATCTCGTCGGATACCTCAAGATCTTCTAACTTGCCCTCTTTGCGGAGTTTCTTCATACCCATGATCGCAAGGTCCATGAGACATACGAACTTGTCATCGCGTCCCTTGTAGATCTCTTTGTGATCAGCAATATACTGGTTGTAAGTGTCCTCGATCGGTTTCTTGTAGTCGCCCTCTGTGAATGTCACATTCTTTAACTCTGTGGAGAATGTGGTGTGGCGGCAGTGATCGGACCAGTATGTATCAAGCACACGGATCTCTGTCACGGACGGATCTCTGTGCTCTTCGTTCTTATAATAGTTCTGGATGTGAAGGAAGTCTTTGAAGGTCATTGCGAGGTTTAAGGAGCTGTAGAGTTCCTTTAATGCAGCCTCGTCCATGTCCTTGAAGCCGTCGAAGACCGCAACGTCCTCCGGCACATCAAATACAGTCACAAGTGTCTCCGGGATCTCCTCGGATGCCTCTCTGGAGTCCACCGGGTTGATACAGAAGGACTTGATCGCTGCGGTCTCCTCTGCTGAAAGCTTTCCGGAGATCACGTAGGTCATTGCGGAGCGGATCACCGGCTCCTCGTTCTCGTTTAATAACTTTACACACTGCTCTGCGGAATCGGCTCTCTGGTCAAACTGGCCCGGAAGGTACTCAACGGAGAATACCACATCATCCGCGCTGTGCGGGAATGCCTCCTCAAACACATCGTCTACCGGCGGCTCGGATAAGATCGTTCCGAGTGCCTCTTTATATACGTCCTCAGAAATATTTTCGATATCGTAGCGGACTAACACACGGACGCCCGTTACTCCTGTAATGTCAAGATAGCTCGCGATCTCCTCGCGAAGCTCTCTCGCCTTGATTGCATATTCCGGTTTCTTCTCAACAAATACGCGCTTTACGCTCATAGTCTCTCCTCCTGGAAAACGGCTTTGTCAGATGGTTTTCATTTTGCCTTAATCATAGCACAGGTCAGTGTGATTAGTAAAGTTAATATATTTAATTTATTTTATTATTTATTCTTATAATTATATCTTTAGGTTTCCGCAGAACCTGCCGAGATCCGTAAAAGTGTCACGCCCTGATCTGAATTTTCATTTCCTGGTGTCAGAACTATTTCCACACCATACAGCCTTCAAAGCTTTCTGTCTGCTGAATCTTAACTCTGTAAGCTCTGGTTGATCTTGCTCATGCTCAGCGCGTCCATGGTCACCTTCATGATCTCCCGGACCTCGTCCTCGGTCATCTTCATGCGCTCCGCAAGCTCGGAAAGCTTTGCCTCGCGTCCAAGCTCCTCCGCCATGGACTTTGATACCTCCTGAAGCACATTGACCCGGGCCAGCATCTCCTCCTCGATATCCGCCTCCTTTTTCTGGTCGTTGATGATCTCCTCCATTCGGACACGGATCCGGCTCTCTAAGAGCTTTTCAAAGCTTCCCTCGAAGCCTTCATCCGCAAGCATCATGAGCTCCATGCTGGCTTCCTGGATCAGATCCGCCATCGGGACACCTTTGTTGATGTAATCCTGGACGAAGAACAGGGCGTTCTTTAAGTTGCCCTCGATGAGGCGTTCTCTCGCCGCCTTGTTTCCGTTCCGGATCTCGCCGAGAAGCTTCTCATTCTCTGCCTCGCTGCATGGCGGGATCGCCGCGATCTCCTCCATATATACGCGGTAGATGTCCTCCGCGCTTAAATCGTCCTCGGAGTTGTTGAACTCGTCATCGACCTTCGCGTTCTCTATTTCGTTCTCATATCTCATTTTTTCTGCCATAGCCTCTATAAACCTCTCTGATTTTTCTTAATTACTGCCGCTTCCGCTTTCACAGTTATTCTCTCTTCGCAAAGCTTTTTTCTTCTCCTTTGCACCTGTTTTTCTTATTTTTTACACGACGGATTTCTCCTTCCCGCTCCGCCGTCTTTCCGTAATCATACCATATTTTCCATCCGGCTTCCAGACAAAACCACACTTTCTCGTTTTTTCCTCTTTTCAAATCCCGCCTTCTGTGATAAAATAGCCATGTTTCATTAGGAGGACTAATAATGGATATTAACTATGAATTATATAAAGTATTTTATTACGTTGCAAAAACTCTGAGCTTTTCCGAGGCATCGAAATGCCTCTATATTTCCCAGTCAGCCGTCAGCCAGTCTGTGAAGGTTCTGGAGAAAAAGCTGGGCCAGACGCTCTTTATCCGAAGCACGAAGCGTGTCCAGCTCACCCCGGAAGGCGAGATCTTATTTAAACACATCGAACCTGCAATGAACCTGATCCACAAAGGCGAGACCCAGCTCTTAGAGGCCAACACCTTGAACGGCGGCCAGCTCAGGATCGCCGCCAGCGACACGATCTGCCGCTATTTCCTTGTCCCGTATTTAAATAAGTTCCATAAACTCTACCCGAACGTTCATATTAAAGTAACGAACTCCACTTCGATCGACTGTGCCCGCATCTTAGAGAATGGACAGGTGGACTTCATTATCACCAATTATCCAAATTCCGGTCTCTTAAACACCCACAGTGTCCGGGCGATCCGGGAATTCCGCGATGTTTTCGTTGCGAGTGCTGACCATTTTCCGTTGCAGGACAAGACCTTCACCCTCGCCGAGCTTCTCGATTACCCGATCATGATGCTGGACCGCAAGAGTACCACAAGCGAGTTCTTACACTCCATGTTCCAGAAGTCCCATCTCGACCTGGTTCCGGAGATTGAGCTCAGCAGCAATGACCTTCTGATAGACCTGGCCCGCATCGGTCTTGGAATTGCCTTCGTGCCGGATTTCTGTATCCCTGAGGACGAAAAGCAGCTCTTTATCTTAAAGCTCTCCGAGACACTTCCGGTCCGCCAGCTCGTTGTGGTCCATAACGAAAACCTTCCGGTCTCCCAGGCCGCGAAGCAGTTCATGGATATGCTGTAAGACCTGCAACAGCCCTTCACCCGGCCTGTGCATTTACTGCACGGGCCCCGCAAACGACTGCCTGGATATCCATCTACCTGCCACGCGACTCCCAGAAGTCCGAAAGGCACTGACCAACGTTCTTTCTGTTTACCATCTGGAAATGCTCCCATTCCCTTGGGAACAGTTCCAGATATTCTTTTTTCAGGAACCTGTCATCAAGAAGCAATATGATCCCTTCGTCCTCCGTTGTCCGGATCACACGGCCCGCCGCCTGCAGAACCTTGTTCATTCCCGGATACTGGTAGGCGAAATCGAATCCCGCCTCTTCTTTTTCCTCAAAATATCCCCTGAGAACCTCCTGTTCCACGCAGACCATCGGGAGTCCCGTTCCGACGATCACGGCACCGATGAGCCGCTCTTCCTTCAGATCGATCCCCTCCGAGAACACGCCGCCCATGACGCAGAACGCCGCAAGGGAGTGATCTCTGGGCTTTTCAAATTCTTCTAAGAATTCCTGGCGTTCCTGCTCCTTCATGCCCTGTCCCTGGACCAGGAGATCCGCTGGGAAGTCCATGTCCTCCACGGCATATTCCACCTGTTCCATATACTGGTAGGACGGGAAGAATATCATGTAGTTGCCGCTCTTAGAGAGGACTACCTCCCTGATATACTCCGCCACCTTCCGGTATTCGCTCTCGCTGCGCCTGGAGTAGCGGCTGCTGACGTCCGTCGCAACCATGAGAAGACGTTTTTCCTCCTCAAAGGGCGAGTTCGCATAGACCGCGTAGTCGTCCTCGTTTCCGGAGAGCAGTGTCTTGTAATACCGGATCGGCAGCATGGTTGCCGAAAACAGGATCGTGCTGTTTCCCTGGGCCATGCAGAGGGAGAGATTCGCCGACGGGTCCACGCAGAAGAGCCTTACTTTAAAAGAAGTGACTCCCACGTTCTCCGCGTAGATCCGGTAATGGTCATCCAAAAGCTCGTACACGTTTAAGAAATCCCTGAGACCAAAGTAAAAGTCCAGGACCGTATCCCTGCCCTCAAACTCCGGAAAATCTTCTAAGAATGTCTCCATATCAGAGAACACTGCCATCGCAGATGCCGCTAAGGATGTCACATCTGAGAGCAGCTGCCATGTCTCGCACTCCCGCTTCATTCCCAGCATCACCTGGTTGCATTTTTCCAGATCCCTCTCCAGTCGGGGCGCTTTCTGCTTTACGAGGCGCTTTACGGTGAGGAGATCTTCTTTTTTTAATTCGGCGCTGTACATCTCCCTCGCGCGGGAGACCAGGTTGTGGGCCTCATCCACGAGGAACAGATAATCACCCTTCTGTCCGTCCGCGAAGTAGCGTTTCAAGCGCACATTCGGGTCGAACACATAGTTGTAATCGCAGATGATCCCGTCGGTCCAGCTGGAGATGTCCAGGCAGTATTCAAATGGGCATACCCGGTATTGTTCCGCGTACTGCAGGATCTTCTCTCTTGTCATCTCCTGTTCCAGGTGGAGAATATCGAATACCGCCTCGTTGACCCGGTCAAAGTGGCCTTTCGCGTAGGGGCACGCGTCCGGGTTGCACTCGCACTCGTCCATGGGGCAGAGTTTTTCCTTCGCCGTTATTGTCACCGAGGTGAAGATCAGACCGTGATTCCTTAAGATCCGAAACGCCTCCTCCGCCACGGTCCTCGTCACGGTCTTTGCGGTGAGGTAAAAGAGCTTGTCTCCCTTTCCTTCCCCGATGGCGCGGACCGCCGGGAATATGGTGGAAAGCGTCTTTCCGATTCCCGTGGGAGCCTGGATAAACAGGCGTTTTTTCCGGCTGACGGTCCGGTAGACGGATACTACAAGGTCACGCTGTCCCGCCCGGTAGGGGAATGGGAATTCCAGGTGCCCGATGGAGGCGTCACGGATCAGCTCATGGTGGTAGAGGTACCTCGCCCACTTGAAATATTCGTGGACCACGCCGGAAAACCATGTCTCCAGCTCTTCTCTCGAGCGGTCTGTCTGGAATCTTTTTATTTCCTCTGTCTCAAGGTTACAGTAGGTCATCTGCAGGCGGATCCCGTCGAGGTCTTTGTCGCAGCAGTAAAAATATCCGTAACACATGGCCTGGGCGAGATGGACCTCGATGGGCTCCTCCAGCCTTGAGACGTCCGTGTACATGCCTTTGATCTCGTCGATCACCGGGATCCCGTTTTCCGTGAAGATCCCATCGGCGCGTCCCTCCACGAGAAGCGTGATCTTCTGCTCCTCGTCCTGGACCTCATGCTTTAAGGGAACCTCCGCCCGGTAGCCGGATCCCATCCGCTTCTGGATCTTCCTGTGGATCCTGCCTCCCGCCAGCATAGCGTCCTTCTGGGCGTTCCCGGAACGGCGGTTGTCGATATCCCCGGAGCGCAGCACGAACTCCACCAGGTTCCGGACCGAGATCCGAATCGCTTTCTTGTTTTCTTCGCTCATGAGACGCTCCTTTCCTGTGGATATGCTGATCGACCGCCGTTCACCACCCCACATATTTTCCTCTTTTTCTGAATCCTGCTATCTGCCGCGCATATCGCTCCCGCAAGTATAGCATTTTTACAATTTCCTGTAAAGTAATGCCGTGTGTTCACAGAACATATGGCAGTCCATCAGTTACTGTTCACGCTTTGCGCAAACAGTAACTGATTTTGCCGATGCTTCGCATTCCGAATCGGCAAAATCCACTACCACCACTGTATTGTACGGAATTTTCAGTTCAGAAAATTCCTACCCGTGTACAGTAACGTCCATCTGTCAAATGCTTTCCGTGCCGTTTTCCCGTGCTGCCGGAATTTTCACGTTTTGTGCCGCCCGCCGCGCGCAAAAAAGACAGCCTGCCGTACTTTTCATACAGCCGCTGCCTCTTTCTTTATCTTTATGTATATTTTTACGCTACCGCGTGCATCGGATTCTTTCTCTCAAGAAAAGCTTCGAACGGCGCGTTCTCGCCATCATATTCAACGGTGAGGATCTTTGTCAGATCAAGACTCAGTACTCCGAGAAGAGACTTCGCGTCGATGATCATACGGTTATAAAATACATTTACATCAAAATCGCAGCCGCTTGCGATGCTGACAAACTCCTTCGCCTCGTCTGCGGACACAAATTTTACTTTTTTCTGTTTCATCATGATTCCTTAACTCCTTTTTTGTTAAACCCTTTGATGTCAAATCCTTTATATTCTTACGATTCTACATTTATACCATATTCAAATTCATGCGTCAATCGACAATTATCACCATCTTTTTGTTAAGTTTATGACAGTTTTTGTCATTTGTCACAGAAAACTAGTCGGATTTGTCTGATGTCTCCGTCAACTCCGGGTGTTTTCATGCAAAAAGCCTGCAATATGCCCGACAACTCCTATTCTCTGTGGAATGCCATCAAAAAAGCCGGATGCACAGCGGCAGTCATCTCTGACATTACCATACTATGCATCCGGCAGTCTCTGGCATTTACATATTTACATTAAAATATACTTGAGGATGAAGAGCACCGCCAGGATATACATGACCGGAGTGATCTTCTCCTTCTTTCCGGCAAAGAGGTTCATGACAACATAGGAGATAACTCCCATGGAGATTCCCTCGGAGATGCTGTAAAAGAACGGCATCGCGATGATGCAGAGGAATGCCGGGATTCCTTCTGCCGGGTCCTTGAAATCGATCTCCGATACGGAGCCGATCATGTAGAAGCCTACAACGATCAGGGCCGGAGCCGTCGCGAAGGACGGGATTGCAAGGAAGATCGGAGATAAGAACAAGGATAACAGGAACAGGATACCGGTCGTCAAGGATGTAAGACCGGTTCTTCCGCCCTCTGTCACGCCGGAAGCGCTCTCCACAAATGTTGTGACTGTGGATGTACCGAGGCAGGCACCGCAGGTCGTACCGACCGCGTCCGCAAGGAGCGCGCCCTTGATCCGCGGGAGTCTTCCCTCGGAATCCAGCATATCCGCCTTCGATGATACACCAATCAGGGTTCCAAGTGTGTCGAAAAGGTCAACGAACAGGAACGCGAATACGATAATGATGAACTCCAGTACCGGAACGCCCTTTAAGCTGAACTTGAACATGATCGGTGCCAGGCTCGGGATGGAAATTCCGTTGGAGAAATCCGGGAGCAGGTTGTAGAAGCCGAGTTCCGGATTCGGGATATAAATGCCCGCAAACTGGCAGATGATTCCGAGGATCCAGGTGATCAGGATGCCCCAGAGGATATTTCCCTTCACGTTTCTGACGATCAGGATTCCTGTGATCAGGACTCCAAAGACCGCAAGAAGTACGGTGATCCCCGCGTCGCTCATGGACGCTGTGAGACCGTCAGCCAGGGTGCCGTTGTAGTCGTCAATGGAGAACAGACCTACAAGCGTTGCTCCACCGATCACGATCTTCGCATTCTGAAGACCAAGGAATGTAATGAAGAGACCGATTCCGACGCTGACCGCTTTCTTTAAGTTGAACGGGATCGCGTTAAAGATCGCCTCTCTGATGTTGAAGCAGGACAGGATGATAAAGATGATACCTTCCGTGAGAACTGCCGCAAGAGCAACTTCCCAGGAATAGCCCATACCGAGAACGACCGTGTATGCAAAGTACGCGTTCAGACCCATTCCAGGTGCCAGAGCGAACGGGTAGTTCGCGAACAGTGCCATACAGAGTGTTCCGATAAAGGATGCCACCGCTGTCGCTGTGAAGACCGCTCCGTGGTCCATTCCGGCCGCCGCAAGAATGTTCGGGTTTACCGCCAGGATGTACGCCATCGTCATAAACGATGTCACACCAGCCATGATCTCGGTCTTAACAGTTGTGTTGTTTTCCTTGAGATGGAAAAATTTTTCGAGACTCATTTGTTTCCCTCCAATTTGGTTTATTAGTTTTTGTTATAAAACCGCTAATTTCTATTATACGTGGTACAAATAGAAAAGGCAAGGGAAAGAAATTTGGGTTTCCGAACATGTCATCTGCTCGTTACAGTACACGGGCACTCCATGCCCGCGCACTGTAACAGGATTTTGCCGATGCTTCGCATTCCGAATCGGCAAAATCCACTACCACCACTGTATTGTACGGAATTTTCAGTTCAGAAAATTCCTACCCG
>CABVBU010000021.1 GCA_902496665.1 uncultured Clostridium sp.
CTCTTAATAAGTTTTGCCCTGTCGCTCAAGGCGAGTATTATAATAACAAATCCCCAGGAAAAAGTCAACACTTTTTTCCAGTTTTTTGCAAAGTTTTTTCTTTTGTGTGCGCAATATCTACATTTTGTTATTACTATTACTTATAAATACAAGATGTGGATAAATTATTAAAAATGCAGTCTTTCCGCAGAGCTTATCCCCAACAGAAAGACTGCCTATCGCCATTCAGATATTTTCATAGTTACATATAAAAATCTATTCCAGATCAGTTCCGTTGATGAAATTTGCCCAATTACTTCCCTGGCTCTTTAATCGGTTTCTTCCCCCGAAAGCACCTGCAACGCATCCTGCACCGTGAAGAATACCCGGTTATCCAGCCAGCCGCCCTGTTTTCGATTCTGGGCCGCTGTCATTGCCGGATACTGCAGCATGCTCTTCTGATGCGTATAGTTTAACCAGGAATCGATCCACCAGCCATCCTCTTTCGCCTTGATGCCATAAGCCACATATCCACGGCAGTGCTCCGCTCGCCGCGGCATCGAGAACTCCGCGAAGATACTGCTCGTCTCCCGGCTCTCATAAAACGGCCAGCTCTGTCCCGACTGGTATGTTGTATTTTCCAGGAACGCGTAATCCGCAGCGTAGGATGTTCCTTCCTTATCATAAAGGACCTGTCCGGTCAGCTCTCCTTCTCCGATCCAGCCGCCGTTCCATTCCCGGTATACCGGATAAAGCTGCAACGCTTCTGTTCCGCGAAATCCCGGATCTTCATTCCACAGGAAGTGGTGAATGATCTTCCAGTGCCCTTCCTGCTCAAGTTCTACTGCAATTCCACTGAGTCTCAGTTCTTTATGAGGATACTCCCGCGAATACTGCGTGTAGCCTTCTGACCTTGTGACGACCTGTTCTCCGTCATTGATCGGATAATCCGTTTGCTGCAATCGTACCTGTCTGGCGTTCCTGCACGCTAAGAGATCTTCCTCCTTCAGATCATCCAGAATATCCTCCGGAAATCCAATCGAGACTAGATGTGTTTTTATCTCCTCGTATGCCGGATCCTGCGGTGCTTTCACCTCGTTCCATTTCATATGGTAGGAACCAAAGAATATGGTTCCGATCACAAGTCCTACTGCGGTTAGAACAGCTGCCCCTGCCGCACACTTCCCGTTGGAGACACGCATCGGAGGCTCTTCCAATACATACCCTGCCTTTTCCAGATTCTCAGCGGTATGTTTTAACTCCACAAGAATTCCTATATATGCCGCAATAACAGCGATTCCAATGATCCAGCCGCTGTAATACATATTCATAAGCAGTATAACAACTGCATACCAGATAACTAAATGGATCAGGATTTTGTTGTCCGATTCCTTCTCATGCTTCTTCAGCTCTGTCTGCATGCCACGGAAAAAGCAGAATGCTATAATCAGCGGCAGCACATATGCCCATAGGAGCATGAACTTCCATATATATGTATCATAAATTTGTTCTCTGTTGATAAAAGTTCCACTCACTATAGAAATCATTGTGATCACAACGTTGATCGCTGCCGCAGTATACCCCGCCTTAAACCATTTATCTTCCTGCTTCAATTTCCGTAATCCCGCAAATATCATAAGGATCCCTATAAACGGCAGAATATAATATAACAGAAGAAAGTTCAGTCTGATCCCACAGAATCCCATCCCAACCAGAATATTCTCATACGTCTGCTGCCAGAGACTTGTCTTTTGATCCACCAGCTTATTTCCGCCGTTTTCATTCTGGCCTTTTGAAAGATGTTCAGCGTTCTCCTGCAGACTCTCTTTCCCATTCTGTTCCTCTGTACTCTCCCAAAACGACTCCTGCATCCAGATTCTGGTATCCATGCAATCCCTCCCTTTTATCTCAGTCGTGAAAACTCCCACCTCTTTCAGGTAGTGAGTAACAGTAAATTTGTCTCGGTGGCATTAGGTCTCCGCAAATCCAAAGCTCTTTTCGCATCAGCAACCCATGCAGTCCATTTCATATTTCGACACGATCCACACCTTCTATCTATAAATATACCATAACTTCTTCCTCTATCAACCTGCAGTGCTCAGTTTTAAGAAAAATGTAATCTGTGTGGCAAATTTATGGCATTCCAATTACATTCCTCTTACACTTTCTTACACTTTGTTTTATTGTATTGTATTTTCTGATATTTTCTGATACTGTGAATTTAGTAAAAGGGAATGTGCCTTTATATGTAACAGGGAATTCCTCAAACTTTTCTGTTACACACGAGAATTTTGCAACAAAAGTCAAGGTCCAGAAAGGAGTTTCTATGAATTTGAATCATCTGATCATCCCTATCACCATTGCAGTCATTCTGATTCTGATCCTTGTCCTCATCGCATGTGGATACGTGAAAGCTCCGCCGGATCAGGCTTATATTATTTCCGGTCTTAAGCATGACGCGAAGATCCTCATCGGACGTTCCGGAATCCGGATCCCGTTCTTCGAGCGGATGGACCGTTTGTATCTTGGGCAGATGACCGTTGATATCAAAACGGAACAGTCCGTTCCGACAAACGACTTTATCAATGTCAATGTCGATGCGGTTGCCAAGGTACGGATTACCCCATCTCAGGAAGGGATCCGTCTGGCAGCAAAAAACTTCTTAAATAAGAAACCTGAGGATATCACCATGGATCTCCAGGATTCCCTCCAGGGAAACATGCGTGAGATCATCGGTACTCTCTCCTTAAAGGAGATCAACACCGACAGGGATTCCTTCTCTGACCAGGTTATGCTAAAGGCATCCAAGGACATGGATAAACTGGGAATCGAGATCCTGTCCTGTAATATCCAGAATGTCACTGACGATAATGGATTAATCCGGGACCTTGGTGCCGACAATACCTCAAAGATCAAGAAAGATGCCGCGATCGCAAAAGCCCAGGCAGACCGCGATATCGCTATCGCCCAGGCAGAAGCGAACAAATCTGCCAACGATGCCCGCGTACTTGCGGAGACAGAGATTGCGGAAAAAAATAATGAGCTGGAGATCCGCAAGTCGGAGCTTCAGAAGCACTCCGACACGAAGAAAGCGGAAGCGGACGCTGCTTACGAGATCCAGAAACAGGAACAGGAAAAAACGATCCAGACTGCTACCGTGAATGCCCAGATTGCGAAGGCGGAGCGCGAAGCAGAGCTTCGGAAACAGGAAGTTGCCGTACAGCAGCAGCAATTAGACGCGGAAGTCAACAAGAAAGCCGATGCGGAGCGCTACAAGGTCGAGCAGGAGGCGGCTGCCATGCTTGCGAAACGTCAGCGTGAAGCGGAAGCCAGAAAATATGAGTTAGAAAAAGAAGCGGAAGCCATGCGCACGAAGGCAGATGCCGCAAGATACCAGGCGGAACAGGAAGCTGCCGGAATCCGTGCCCGCGGAGAAGCGGAGGCGGCTGCGATCCAGGCAAAGGCCGTCGCGGAGGCGGAAGGCATGGAGAAAAAAGCGGAAGCTTACGCGAAGTACAATAACGCCGCTATTGTCGAGATGTTAGTTGGCATTATGCCGCAGATGGCCGCAGAGATCGCGAAGCCATTGTCTTCTATCGACAAAGTCAATATCTACGGAACCGGCGGTACAAACGGCACAAACGGCAGCGGAGTCAGTGAGATCTCCGGAAATACGGCAGCTGTCATGCAGCAGGTATTTGACACCATGTCCGAGGCCACCGGTGTGGATTTCAGGGATATCCTGAAAGCGCAGACGTATGATGCGAAGGTGAACCGGAATATCAATGTCAGCGGACTTACGATCCCTATCCCACCTGATAAGTCAAACCTCGATCCTACTAATGATTCAACTCTCATCGAAGAATAATTAATAATCAAAAAGGATGCTCATCTCCAAGTATAAGCGTTATAGCTTGTTAAGAGATGAGCATCCCTTCTCCATGTAGTATTCCTTCATTGCTCTTTATCAATAAAAAATTTTGTGCGTGGACGTCCCACTTTTCCATATGTAATTTCTGTTATAACCTTCCTATCCTCTATCAGATACTGCAGGTAACGATACGTTGTCTGATTTGCGAGGCCTGTTGCCTTTGCGATTTCTCCAGCTGTCATCGGCTTTTCTGCCTGTCGCAGGCAGTCCATAATCAAATCTGTCGTTGCCTGGCTGACACCTTTATGCGGAATCCGCATTTCCATATCATCCGATACTTTTTCCATCAGACGAATATGAAGCTTAATTCTGGATATCATATCCAACACTTTTATTGGTTTTAAGGCGAAATCGCTTGCACCGGCTTTCAAAAAAGTATCTGCAACCTCCTGATTATCATCGATTGTAAATACGATAATCGGAACTGTTTTAGACCGTATTCTCAGCATCCGAACTCCCTCGATTCCATTAATTCCAGGCAGATGATAATCCATCAGAATCAAATTGATCTCCTGCGTATCAAAAATATTTACAGCCTCTGTCACATTGCTGGCCACGCTCGGAATCCATCCCTGGGATTCACATAGTGCCGTAAGTGCAAAACGAATTTGCACGTCATCATCCACACATAAAATATGAATCTTATTCTTCATCCGTATCCCCTTCTGGTATCCAAATATGTATTTGAGTTCCCAAATTTATAGTACTTTCAACTTCAACAATTCCATGATGGTTTTCTACAACTCTCCGAACAAAATTGAGACCTAATCCACTGGATCCCCGCATGGAGAAGCCACTTTCAAATGCTGAAGCAATTGTATCCTCCGTCATTCCGCTTCCATTGTCCTTCACAATAAACTCTGCCATTGCTATCCCATTTTTTATACTTTTCTGAGTATAGCACACAATATATCCTATCTCATGATCAACTGCATAATACGCATTTTCTACCAGATTGATCATTGCACGGTACATCCTGATCTGATTGATCTCGATCCATTGATCCGGATTGACGACACGGATCCTCACGAGGTCTCCATACACCATATGGGACATCTGGGCTGATAATCCATTCATAAAATCTCCGACTGTTATTTTGGAAAATCTCTGCTCATCAAGAATCTCCGATATTTGTTCATTCAAGATTTCTATGGATGATTCTATACTATTTAAATATTCATTCCTCTTTTCCTTGTCCTCCGTGAATTTTACGATTCCTGTCAAGGCAAGAATCGAAGTCAGTGGAGTTTTCAAATCATGAACCAGCTGCTCCAGCTCCATGTATGTACGAGACTGCAGCATTTTCATTCGCATCTCAAGCAGCTCTTTTGCCTTAATATCTTTTTCATGACTCACATGCTTAATTCGATTTTCATCGGCAATCAATGCAACATATAAAAAGAAATCAAGAAGCATCAAGCTCATAACAAAGACCAGACCAATATTCATAGAAGCTTCCGCTCCCATAAATACTGCAATTTCTTTGATCATCTGTGAACTGGCACCGCGTCCGAATCCGTATCCATCCAAAGCCGGCATAATATCCAGGCATTGAAAACTGCCTACCAGGAAAAAAACTACAATTCCTTTTTTTAATGCATGAACCATATTAAAATCGATGCGAATCAGTAGAATCAAAATCACAATCATACTGATTGCCGGAACACCTATATCATACTGAATATGGTGCACAATTTCAATAACCTGATAAACTGCGAGGATCACAATCCCCATCATGACGCATTTTAATACAGCCCCAGAATGATCATCAATTTCTACCGAAATCGAGTCTGCCAAAAAGAAAGCTCCAAGATAATGCGGCAAGGCGCGCACTGTATTTAAAAACCAAAGCCTCAATGCTGCTTCTAAAAGGAGAATATCCTGATTTTCTTCCAATGCTTTTAATGCCCTGTCGAAAACTCCAACATTGAATACAGTAAAAAAATATGGCATCATCACGCCAAGAAACACCAAACTCAATCCGGTAAAAAATAATCGTTTGTTCTCAATACGAATTTCTAATTTCCGCATAACCTTCTTCAGCACTGCTCCTCTATTTCAGAATCTTAATCCCCATGTCTTTCCCCTTAAACAAATATAAAAGCCAGCCGAACGCAATAAACGCTGTCAACAGAATCAACGGCTTCGCATATGTTTTCGTATAGTATACACCACTTGTACCTATTTTTTCCAATGAAACCGGATCATATGCGATGTGATATTCAAGACACAACCGTTTCAGATTAAGAAGTTGAACTGCCGGAATGCCTTTTCTTAAATACTGCTCCAAAAGCCCGCTGTTTTCACTTAACCGCATTCCGGAGTCTTTAAGTATCCCTTGCTTCTGCATATATTCCCGATTATAACGCCCTGTTCCTGCGACATTCCCTCCAACATTAACAAAGCCGTCAAGCTCTCCATATAACTGCATTCTCCATTTAACATTTTCTTCATAGCTTTCTATCTGAATCGGTTTCAAGCCTTTTTGTTCCAATCGGTCAATGACCGCATTTAATTCCCCGTCATCGCCTCCAAGTAAATAACCGATCATATTCTGCCCGAGATCTCCATCACCACCTAATGTCACTGCCGCCGGTTTCGTCGATATCAGACCTTGTTCATATAAAAAGCAAAGCATTTCCGGCGAGGTGAATTCCGGAAGATTTGCTCCATACGAGGATGCTCCGATTGCAGCTGTATATACAATATGGATTCCCATACTGTCTGCAGCACACACCAACGCAATGTTGAGTGCTGGAAATGATCCGGAATAACACGCTCCAATTGTGTCTCCTTTTTTTAATCCTGCCTCATCCAGAATCCGTACGCACATCGCTGCCATATCCGGAACCATGGATGTTCTCTTTGCTTCCGGCACTCCCACCGTTGTTGTGATTGACGAAGACGAACACCCAAGCAGACCTATTTCCAGATAATCTTCTTTGTCAAGGGGAATTCCTCGTCGAAGACGTTCCGCCTTCAATGCTTCCTCGCATTTTTCCATCCGGCTTGCCGCTTCGATCATTTCCTCATAGCGATCATGGCGAACGTTTGTTCCTGTCATTTTTATAGCAGCCGATGCAAGTATTAGAAACACCAACAGCAATGCGAGTCCCTTTATCGTTCCATTCCTGTCCGCCAAATCAAAGCCTCCTCCCTTTGGAATTACATTCAAAATGCCCCCTGCCACATCATAAGCAGCGCCATCATTCCTGTCACGATTCCGATCGAACATCCGGTCTTTGCGGCTCCCTGTTTGTCCACATCACGCACGATCAATGCCGGAACCACATAACCGATTGCCCTGATACCGAACGGAAAAACTCCTGCTGCCCCGATCAGGCTGTCCAGGAGAAATGTAATAACAACAGCCAATGCAAATCGTCTTCTTCCATAAATAATCCATACTCTTGAAACCAACCGAAGCACAATCCATGCTACTACCACAAGAAGCGCAGTATAGAGAATGCGAACCGGGGACATCAGGCACAATGCCGTATAAGCCGGAGTTACAAGCCCACCGGGAGAAATTCGTGTAACTTCATAATATATTACAGCCAGTAAAATACCGGCAACTACCATTTCGCTATACATATTATATATCTCCCTCCAGTTCACGTTCTGCCCGGTCAAACAGACGAATTCCTTCGTTTTTTATATTTCCCACTGCAAGCATTAAAACCGGATATTCCCACTGAAACGGTACTTCTTCTGCACTTTTGCAGTTTCTCACCGGTGCATCTGAAAGTTCACGTCGACAACATCCTCTCAAGGCTCCCTGCTGATCCCCCAGCAGAACAATTTCCGCTGGTTTCAATTCTTTACACAGGCGCACCATCTCAAGGGCTCGTGCCGGTCTGTCTTCCCGGTTGTTGATGAGGATCACCAGTTTTCCGTCGTATTTTTCTGCGGATTTTTTGTAAACGATCTTCGCGGATGTAACATCATTTGTAGCCATTGCGTTGACAAACGTAAAGTTTCCCTTATGAAAGATCTTCATAGCATAAGGATCCCTTACAAATTTTTTCATTCCATCCAGGGCTTTCGTCCGTTCCACCCCAAGATGTTCACATATCTTTAAGGCCAATGCAACATTTTCCGGAAAATCAATGGAATCTCCAATGTCCGACACATCTTCTGCCAAGGCAAGTTCTGCCTGGCTTCCAATCATCTCTGCCTTCCTTGCAATCCTTGAAAACAAATCTTTTTCTGCTGTAAATACAGAGCCATCCTCCGGCAGCATATTCATCATACAGTCAAGAATTTCTTCTCGTGTATTTCCCATAACATCCGTGTGGTCAATCCGTGCATTGGTGATCACTCCGATATCCGCCTTCAGCATTTTATGTTGGCAGGTCCATTGCAGCTCCGGATCTAATGCCATGCATTCAATCACCAGCACATCTGCTTTTTCTTTTGCCGCAAGATGAAGCAGTTCCAGCTGTTCCCGGATGTTTGCCGGACCACGGCGATGAATTTCTTCCTCTATGCCATCTGTATGAAACAGGAACGGGAGGGTTCCCGTCGATTTACATACCGTTTGGAATCCTCCCGCTCTTAATCCAGCATCTATTAACCGTGTAACGGTTGATTTTCCCCGCGTACCGTTTACATGTACAATATGTTTTATTTTCTTTCTGTCCTTTTTCGCCTGCCAGCTCTCCCGAGACAAAAATACGGCATACAACAGAGCCAGCAGTACAATCAACCCGTTCCAGTTAATCATCGCATACCCTTATATTTAAGTACGTATTCTACAATATCCAGCTGGTCGGAAACTCTCTGATAAATATCAAATCCCCGGAATGTTTCCACGGTTATTGTTGGAATACCAAGATTTGTTGTGACTGTGTTGTTAATACTTCCGATCGGTCCCGGACCATTATATCCAAATGGAACGGAGCAAAGTTCCCCATCCTGTGTTGCAAACAGAAGATCAAAGAACATGTCTCCCATCTTTTCCAGATCTGTAAAGATCAAGGAACTTCCCAGGAAATCTCTTCCCTCAGTATAAATGATTGCCTCATGAAGGTCAAACAGAAATCCCGGATTTTTATCTTCGATATCTGTATAGATTGCATTGGCGACCTGTTCTCCCGGCGTGCCATCTGCTTTTCCCGGGAAGCAGCGGTTCATGTCATCCTCATCCACATAACGTTTCAGCTCTTTTGCTCCTTTTGCGTTTGCCGGAGCCAGGACATAAAGTTCTCCACTTGAAATCGTTGCCTTACGAAGCAGTTTACCTGCAAACCAGCCGGCACGCTCATCACCGTGGACACCACCTACAATATATACGGTTTCTCCCGGATTTTCGGAAGCGATGTGGTATACCTCCATCTCGTAATCCGTTCCCTCCAACAGTTTATATGTATCGACTGTCACCGGGTACTCTTCCGTAAAATGTTCCCCAAAATCAGAAAAATTCGCAGTGTCGATGTCCACTGTACACTCGGGTTCCTGAACCAGATATCCATCTGTCATGAACTTATTTCCATTGATCTCTACTTCATGCCACTCTTTTTCAGCGCTTTCCGTTCCGGAGGTTTCGGTCTGCGTACTTACACTTTCTGTTTCAGTTTCGGTCTCTCCGGACGATGTCTCCTGGACTGCACTCGTCTTGACTGAAGGCTCCGTCTGTGCCTGACTGCAAGCAGTCAGACACAGGGAGGCGCTCATTAACAACATTACTTCATACTTAAGATTGAATTTTTTCAATATTTTTCTCCTCCCCTTCAAAACAGAACCCGTCCGTTACTGGGCATCAGCAAGATAACTGCCGATTCCGTTTTCAATAATCTCGTTATAGGTCGGAATGTTTCCGAGATTAATCCTGCCGGCATCTCCTGTATAGTTATTCGCAAATGCATTTACACAGGTAATGTGTCTCGCACAACGTTCGGAAATATTGACACCTTCTTCTCCGTATTCTACGTTCAAAGCTCCATACTGGTAAGCTCTTGTATAGAATTTATCCTTTCCGGTTACAATCAGATCTGAGCTGGTTGCTCCGTGAAGACGTCCCTGGGAAGCATTCGCAGTTTCCATCAACAATGCCAGCGTATTCGTATAGTCACCGAGCTCACGATGAGTAAGTCCATGAAGATTTGTCGGGGATTTTTCAGCACTGATCTTAAACTGTCCTTCAAGATCCCATAAAATCGAATCATTTGCCAGATTCAGAGCATTGTCATGAGCAACGATCGCATTTACGGTCGTATACTCCGGAGATGCCTCGTGCAGATCCACCGTAATTGTAATATCCTTGTCCTTGATAAATTCTGTGATCGCATATGCGACACGCTCTGTCAGGTTACCGTCTGCACGTCCCGGATAAGCACGGTTTAAATTTCGTGTCTCACTTCCGGAAAGCTGCTGTCCGGATGCCGCATGTACATAGATCTCACTATCCGGCCACTGATCGATCGGGTTTGTTGCACGAGACCCAAATCGGAACCATCTCTCTCCGTTTTTGGTCGGAATGTAATAGCGAAGCGGAGAGGCTTCCTGCGGATCTGTACAACTGAACGCACTGTTATTGGCTCTCGGAATCACATAGAGTGTTCCTTCCTCCGGTTTACAGGACTCGATCAGAGCAACTGCGGATACCACACCGGATGGCTCGTTCGGATGGGTTCCGCCAAGGACCAGCATACTGGCTCCCGGATTTCCGCTGTCAAGGACGTAAACCTCCGTATCTCCGCTTGTTCCCTTTAATTCAGGGAGATACTCACTGAGCATAAACTGTGAAGTGACTCCTTCACCAGGATAAATTGGCGCTGCAGTTTTCTGGGAACGGAAAATTCCTCCAAGATAGACGCACATGCCTACTACAAATACACTTAATACTCCCGCACTGATAAAGTTAGCCGGGATTTTCTTTTTATTCTCCATTTGATTCCCTCCTACTTGATCAGAAACAGGCGAAGCAGCAGCGGAATCAAAACCAGAGCCGCATCAATCTGAAACATGACATCTTTTTCTTTTTTAAACATATCAACGCCGATCAAGAGGATCAAAAGTGCAAGAATCCCAAGATATACATACATTAACATAGTTTTCTCCTCCTTTACGCTGTCAGGAATGCAAACGCGCTTGATTTGATCAGAATTGTCAAAGCAAGAAGAATGCAGATGACAAAAGGAATGACGCACTTGATCAACACCGGTTTATATTTTAATCCAACAATCTGTGCAGCATAGTTTCCTGCCAATGCTGTCGGTGGCATGAGATCTCCAAGACAGCAGATGAAAGAGAGCATACAGCACATTACGATATCGTTTCCGCCACCCGCCTGCAGTAAGACAAGAAGGAATGGAATTCCCATGACAGATGCGGCTCCGTAAGAGCTTACTGCACCGAATCCCGGCATAATCGTACAGATAAAGATATAAAGAACCATCGTTCCCGCACTCAGACAGCTTACAACGATCCATCCACGAGCACCGGAAAGTGTCATAATCTGGATAAACATACCGACTCCCATGAGCTTTCCTAAAACAGGGATCGTGGTATCAATCGCCTTTAACGCACTCTTCCACAAATTAAATTTACGTCCGGTAAAGCATCCGATCACCGATGCGATCAGGAAGATCAGACCTGTGCCGAGCTGTGGAAGTGTCGGCAGCATTTTTGAAGCAATCAGCATCACTGCCAGAAAAATAATCGGAATATAAAGACGAAATCCATATTTTTTTCCAATCTCCATATTTAAATTTTTCTTTAACACGTCGATATTTAAATTCTTACAATGTTTAAGTCCAAGGAACAGAACCGTAAACACTGCACACGGAATCGTGATAAGAAATAATGGACCTTCAAAGCCAATATACGGCATATCTACTCCACCGGCAATCAACATGGCCGGAATATTAACCGGAGGTGCTGCCATTCCCATGATTGCTCCGATCGCGATAATTGCTCCTGCCTGATCCTTGGGAATTCCAATCATGAGAAGCAGCGGTGCAACTAATGCTCCTGCACTCAGCACGGCAGCTGTAGAAGATCCTGTGATCATTCCCGGGAACATGATGACGAACATGAGAAGAATCAGCATCACAGCCGGCACCTTGTAAAATCGCGTTACGATCGCTGCATTCAACGCTTCCAATGCTCCGGATTCATTGATGACGGTCATGAACAACATGGCCATTGAGATGATAAGAATTGTATCAATATAAGTAAATGTACCTTCAAACAGATGGCGAAGCGGAATTCCGTCTCCGGCAATGAGTGCACCGGCCACCGCTCCTGCCACCATAGAAAGGCTTACCGGCAATTTGATCAAAATATTGGCAATCAGAAAAACTAAAAGCATGCCAATCAGGCAAATAAGCTCTCTATCCACAAAATATCCTCAACTTTCTTTTGGAATAACTGCGGAGGGCTGAAACCCTCCGCAATTTCTTTAAAGTATAGGTTCCTGTCCGGTTAATCTATTATTTTGCAAATAAATCAGTCAGAACTGTCACCGTATTCTTTGTCTGCTGAACTAATGTGATCGGGATATTGTTCTCTTTTGCATATCCGGTGAATTTTCCGTCATAATCGCCATCTTCCTTAACAATTGCATAGCTCGATTCCGCAAGAACCATATCTGCAAACTTATCAGAAAGGGCGCCGCGGCGTGCATTTCCTCCGATATGACAACAGATCACTTCACAATCTGAATTCTTAACCGCTTCCATGAATGCTTCTGCACGTGCAGTCTCGTCCGCCTCAGAAATACCTGCTGCTCCTAATCCCTTTGTGCTGGCTCCGACTGTAATAATGATGGTCTTATAATTCGGAACATCCTCTGCTGTTGCGACAGAATTATATGTATACTCTACGCCCAATCTTCCCATTACGTTATCAAGCATCGCTGCATCTGTACTCTGTCCAAAGGATGTGACAAGTACCGGAGCTTCATATTTGCTCTTGTCAATCTCACCGATCGTAACGACCGGCTCCTGATCACTTGTAACGGTCTCACCTGTTGCAGCCGCTGCCGCTGTTGTTTCTCCTGCAGCTGCTGTCGTTTCCGCAGCTACTGTTGTCTCTACTGCAGCTGCAGTTGTTGCTGCCGCTGTTGTTGCTGTCGATGCTGAATTTCCGCATCCGGATACCGCCGCAACTGTCATCACTGTTAATACTGTAGCAAATACTTTTCTCATTTTCATATCCTCCTTAATTTGCTTTGCATTTGTTTTTTTAATATCCAAGGGCTTTTCCATCCCGACGCGGATCGGCTCCTCCATAAAGCAAGCCATCATCCCCATACAGGACTGCATTGACAGCTCCCTGGGATTTATCATATTCAGAGCTTATTGACAGTTCATTTCCGGCATCCTGCAGATATTTCTGCACCTGCCCGGAAAGTCTGCTTTCACACTGAACATTTCCTGACGTATCACTGTAAAATCTTGGTGCGTTGATCGCCTCCTGCAGACTCATCCCACGATCGATCACATTAACGATCACTTCCGTGACTGCTGTGATGATCTTTGTGGATCCGGGAGATCCCAATACCATAAATGGGCTTCCATCTTCCTTTAATACGATCGTCGGACTCATAGAACTCAGTGGTGTCTTGCCTCCTGCAACTGCATTCGGGGAATCCGGATCCGCTGAAAAATCATTTAATTCATTATTCAAAACAAATCCATATCCATCCGCCACAACCTTTGAACCAAACGCTCCATTAATCGTCTGTGTCACCGAAACAATATTTCCTTTCGCATCAGCAACAGAAAAATGAGTGGTGTCTTCATGTTCGTAGATCCACGGATCCACCATCTCGAAATTATCTGCTTTTTGATCATCAATCGAATCTGCCAGAACTTTTGCTCTCTCCTTTGACAGGATTCCTTCAATGGGAACCTTCGTGTAAGCCGGATCACCCATGAATTCTGACCGATCACGGAAACACATCTTAAATGCCTCTGTCATCCGATGTGTCCGAAGTGCCTCATCTGTATTTTCTGACATATCAAAGTTTTCTAAAATATTCAAAGCTTCGATCACATGGGCTCCACCGGATGATGGAAGCGGAGAAGAAAGGATTTGATATCCACGATATGTTCCGCTGGATGCCTCAAGAACTTCCACCTGATAGGAATACAAATCTTCCTTTGTGATCAATCCATTATATGCATTTACTGACTCCACGATTGCATCCGCGATCTCGCCTTCATAAAATACGGAAGCTCCTTCCTCTGCGATCAGCTGAAGTGTTTTTGCAAGATCCTCATTCGAAAGCGTATTTCCTGCTTCGTATGGGAAGCCCATATCATCCAGATAAATCTCGCCAAGCTCCGGATACTGCGTCATCAGATCATATGCGCCAAACATTGCATCGTATAACGATGGTGTAACCGTGATTCCTGCTTCCGCAAGACGGATTGCCGGCTCAAGCACCTGTTTCCATGTGACATTTCCGGAACCGAATTTGTTGAACGCGTACTCCATTCCCCGGACAGTTCCAGGAACTCCTACAGATTTTCCTCCCACTGCTTTTTCATTTCCCTGCACATGTCCCTCACTGTCAAGAACCCACATCGCCGGACTTGCATTTGCCGGTGCTTTTTCCCTGAAATTTACAAAAGCACTTGTTCCATCTTCACTGCGAATCAACATGAATCCTCCGCCACCAATCCCGGAAGCGTTCGGTTCCGCAACCCCGATTGCAAATGAAATGGCCACTGCCGCATCGATGGCATTTCCTCCGGCCTTTAAAATTTCAATGCCTGCCCTGGATGCTTCATATTCTCCCGAAGAAACAACTGCCTGCGTTCCTTTTGCATCGCGACCCTCAATGGTTAGTTTTCCATTTTCATCCCAAAGATACCAGCCATTCCCATCGGTGACACATCCATCAGGGACTGAAGCTTCTGCGGTCTTAGCGGTTTCAGCCTCCGTTTCCGCCAATGTTGTCACTTCAGAGGTTGTTGCTTCCTTGTCGGTAACCTCAGAAGCAGTTGTATTGGAACAGCCCCCGGTAATCAGAATGCTTGCAATCATTGCCACCGCCAAAGTGTTTTTTGCTATTTTCATTCCCGTATCTCCCAAATACCAGCTATTTTTGGATCTGCCCTATCACAATTCTTTCTGCTTCTTTCAAGAGATCCATATCAAACGTAATATCAGGTTTTTCCAATCCCTGTTCTCCGAGTGCTTCCTCATCAAGTCTGGCATCGTCTGCAGCTTTCTTTAACTGTTCCAACAGATCAATGGCTGTCTCAGGCCAGTTATTATTTTCTTTCAGTTCTTTTGCCGCATAGTACATTGCCACATACTTTTTAGGAACCTCATCTGCAGATACGGATACCCCAAACCAATATGCCGCTAATTGATCTCTGCTCTGAAATACCCAGGTGATTTCTTTCCAGATATGATCTGAAATTTCAATCGCTCTCTGCATTTTTTGCTCATCGATTTCTTTAACGACCGGTTTCTTGCTTACATCAATCAGCGCTTTCCAATCATGCTCATAGCCATAAATGATAAGTCCGGTTTGAAGCAGATGGATCATTTTTGAAAATACTCCCGGATTTGCCGCATCCCTACAGGTGATCTCCAACGCATCTGCTCTGCTTTTCAGAAACAGACGGTCGATCTGAATGTCCTGACTGGTTATTCCCATTAAGTATGCTGTATACTCCATAGTCCCTCCTGCCCTCTATTCCTCTATCATCTGAAATCTTTTAAGAACATACTGAATAAGATCCATTTGATCAGTAAGCCTTGTTTCCATTGTATATCCTCTGTAAGTCTCAATCGTTATAACAGGTATCTTTAAGTTCTTGCTGATTTCCGCATTCACGCTTCCTTCAGGTCCCGGTCCATAAAGATTGAACGCTGTATTACAAAGTGCTCCACTCTCCGTTTCAGATACCATATCCATTAGCAATTCCATCTGATCATTCATATCTGTAAATATCAGTGAATTTCCGATAAAATCATATTGACCGGAAACGGGTTTTGCTTCGTGAAGATCTAACATGAGATCCGGAGCTGCCTGTTCGATATCGTTATAAATGGTGTATGCGATTCTTTCAGCTACATTTCCCTCTTTATCCCCTGGGAAACTTCGATTCAAGTCTTCATGTGAAATTACATATCTCGATTTCGGGTTCTTTTCTGCTCCCCAGCGGTTTGCAGGGGACAAAATATACAGTTCACCGGCTTTGATCGATATTTTTTTGAGGAGCTCTCCTGTCTGCCATGCAGCCTCTTCATCTCCATGTACTCCGGCAACGATATATACGACATTTCCAGGTTCTTCCCCGGAAATATGAACCACGTTATTTTCCCATTCGGTGTTCTCTGCAATAAAATACTGCTCCGTCTGACTTTCATATTCGTTTATGAAATATTTCCCAAAATCAGCTGGTTTCATAAGCTCAATATCAAACTCATACGGCGGATCGATTGGAATCTGTTCCGTTTTCAGTATCTTTTCATCCGCATCCTTCACCCATTCTTCGTAATTTTCATCCGTTTCATTTTTCTGGACTGTTGCCTGTTCTTTCTTTTCAGTTTCTGCTTTCGGGAGGCAGCAGCCTCCCAAAAGCAGACTTGCAAAAACAACAAGCATCCAATATCGGTTTACCCGCAATTCTCCTATTCTCCGTCAAACATCTTAGTATGCCAATGCCTTATACTCACGTCTCGGATCAGCACCAGCCTGGAACATTCCTGTTTCCGGATCAAGATAGATAGCAGCTACTCCGCCAAGAGATGTATTATAATCACCCTTGTTATCCATTGTATATCCGCTCTCTTCAAATTTTTTAACAACTTCCGGATCAAGACGGTCTGCTTCAACGGTCATTTTAGAATATGGCTTTGAACGGGTTGTAATGATTCCTCTCGGAGCATTGATCGCCTGCTGAATATTCATATCAAACAGAAGTACATTGTTTAATACAGTGATGATTGCCGGTGGGATTGCAAGGCTTCCCGGGGATCCGATTGCCATTACAGGCTGGTCATCTTTCAGAACAATTGTCGGTGCCATTGTGGAGCGAACTCTCTTCCCTCCGATTACAAAGTCAGGATCATCCGATTTCTCAGGATCATGTGTCATATTGCTGACATGGCTGTTTAAGAAGAAGCCTGTTCCTTCCGGCATGAAGCTGCAGCCCCATGCATTTCCAAGGGTGTTGGTTGTAGATACGATATTACCCTCCTGGTCAATTACAGAAATATGAGAAGTATGCTTGCTCTCCTCCGCGGTAGATTCGATTTTTGTGCTTACCAGATCTCCCTTCGGCGGCTGCTCGTCGATATACTGGGAAACTCCGTCCTTCGGCATGCAGTCAAGACGGGACTTCGCATATTCTTTAGAGATCATTTTATCGATCGGAAGATCGAAGAAGGCCGGATCGCCAAGGCAGGTGTATGCATCACGCCAGCCGATACGCATTGCCTCATTCATGGTAAGTAAATAGTCATAGCTGTTATGTCCCATAGACTTAAGATCATAGTTCTCAAGAATATTTAATGTCTCAAGAAGCATGTTTCCGCCGTTAGACGGGGCAGACACAGTGACAACTTCGTATCCATTGTAAGTTGTAGAGATCGGTTCTCTTTCTACCGATGTATAGTTTGCCATATCTTCCATTGTGATCAGGCTGCCGTTTGCCTGAAGACTGTCTACGATCTGCTGTGCTAATTCACCCTTGTAGAACTCATCGATTCCACCGTCTGCAATCTTCTGAAGCGTTTCTGCTAAAGGCTCATTTACAATCGTATCGCCCTCAGTATATGGGAATCCGTCTGTAGTATAAATGGAGGCACCCGTCTCCGTACTCATAATATGCTCATACCCATCATTCAACGCATTGCCGAGTGTTTTATTAACTACATAACCGTTCTTTGCCAATTCGATGACAGGTTCCAGAACCTCTGCCGGGGTCATTGTTCCGTACTTTTCAAGTGCAGTCAAAAGACCATGTACCTGCGACGGAACTGCCGCGTTCTTTGCAGTATATTTATCGTTTTCTTTGTCGTACCAGCCCGGTGTGATATCGCCCGGAACTGTCTCCAGATATTCCAGCGTTGTGCATTTCTTCTGATCTGCTAAATAGATTGTCATCAGACCTGCACCACCGATTCCACTGTACTGAGGTTCTACAACGCCGATTGCAAACGCCGTTGCTACCGCAGCATCAATCGCATTTCCACCCTTTTTCAGGATATCCAGCCCGATCTGTGACGCATACTCGCTTGAGCTTGTGACTCCTCCATGAGAACCAATTGCACCGTTGTTGAACTCATCGCCTTCCAACGTTTCCGCCGCTGCTGCTGTTGTTTCTGCTGCAGCTGCTGTTGTCTCCGCCGGTGCCGCCGTTGTTTCTGCTGTTTTTGATGTTCCGCAGGCAGCAAGAGATAACACCATCGAAGTTGCCAACAACATAGATACGATTTTCTTCATACTTGTTTCCTCCTTTTATATTTTTGATGGTTTCATATTATCATATATATTTTAACTTTTCAGAGAGAAATAAGAGAATAACTTTCTTTTGTTCAGATTTTCAGTTAAATCATAAAAAGCACCTGCCTCCTGTCATATTCTGACAAGAAGCAGGTGCTCTCATAAGGGAAACATAAAAAATTGTGAAGCTGTTATTACAGCACAACACCGTCTTTAAAAATGGAGATCTCGCGGAAGCCTTTCTCCTCGGCTTTTGTCTGTTTTCCGCCGGCAACCTCGATCACGAGTTCAAGAAGTCTCTTTGCAGCGTCATCGATGGTCTCACCGTCAGCAATCGGACCGGCATCGAAGTCGATCCAGCCTTTCTTTCTCTCTGCAAGCTGGCTGTTTGTCGCCAGTTTTAAGGTCGGAGCCGGTGCACCAAACGGTGTTCCGCGTCCTGTTGTGAACAGGATCATATGCGCTCCGGCAGCCGTCATGGCTGTTGCGGATACCAGGTCATTTCCCGGTCCGTAAAGCATATTAAGTCCCTTTGTAACAACCGGATCACCGTAGCCGATAACATCCATGATCGGAGCTGTACCGCCCTTCTGAACGCATCCGCAGGATTTATCCTCAAGGGTGGTGATACCGCCCTGCTTGTTACCCGGGCTCGGATTATCATAAACCACCTCGTGATGGCTGATAAAGTAGTTCTTGAAGCCGTTGATCATGTTGACCGCTTTGTCGAATACTTCTTTATTGACACAGCGGTTCATTAAGAAACCTTCTGCGCCAAACATCTCCGGAACCTCTGTAAGCACAGTAGAACCGCCTCTGGCTGCCATCATGTCGCTGAAACGTCCGACAGTCGGGTTTGCAGTGATGCCGGAAAGTCCGTCGGAGCCTCCGCACTTCATGCCGACAACAAGCTCGCTGACCGGAATCGGCTCTCTCTCAAACTGCGCCGCGTATGCGGAACATTCCTCAAGAAGCTTTCTTCCCGCCTCAAACTCGTCATCCACTTCCTGGCAGGTCAGGAATTTTACGCGGTCATGGTCATAATCGCCAAGCTCTTCAAGGAACTGCTCGTGGGTCAGGTTCTCACAGCCAAGTCCTAATACGAGAACAGCGGCTGCGTTCGGATGGCGGACAAGGGCTGCAAGAAGCTTTCTTGTCTGTGCATGATCTGCGCCTGTCTGGCTGCAACCGAACGGATGCGGGAATGTATAGAGTCCGTCAATGGTGCCTTTTACAAGGTCCTGATTATCGCGGACCATTTTCTTTGCGATATCATTGACACAGCCAACGGTCGGAATGATCCAGATCTCATTGCGGATCGCCGCGCGGCCGTCTTTTCTGCGGAATCCCATAAAGGTCTCCGGCTCTACTTTTTCCGGGAAGTCGAGGGACGGAGTATAGGTATACTCCATCTCTCCTTCCAGATTTGTCTTCACGTTATGGGTGTGCATCCATGCACCAGCCTCTGCGTCTGCTGCCGCGTGACCGATGGCAAAGCCGTATTTGACGATATTCTCACCGTTTTTGATCGGTTTTAACGCGATCTTGTGGCCCTGTGGGATGTCCTCAAGCGCTGTGACTGTGATGCCGCCTGCAGTCACCTCCTCACCCTTTTTGATCGGGTGAAGAGCGACCGCTACATTATCCAGTCTGGAAATCTGAATTACTTTCATATGTTAATTAAAGGCAGCTTGCAAATGCAGCCTTTGCTCCTTCCGTGCGAATCTTCTTAAGGTCAGCGACAACTTTCTCCTCAAGACCAGCGATCTTTGTAAGATCCTGATCCCACATCTTCTCGTTTGTGAGAACTGCGTTTACAAGAGCCTCTGCGGAGTCATCCTTGTGCGCATAGTAGAACTCAAGTGCCCATCTGTCATCGCTTACCGTGTACTCGTTGCCGGCCGGACGCTTGCAAACGAGACCTGCGTCTGTCAGAGCCTGGATGTCGTTGCTGTAGAATGCGATGTATGCAGCTAAGGACATGGTCAGGCACTCCGGAAGTTTGCCTGTCTCTTTGATGTACTCAAGGAAGGACGGCATATTTCTTGCTTTCCACTTAGATGTGGAGTTTAAGGAGATGCTCATTAACTCATGGTCAACGAACGGGTTGTTGAAACGATCCTGTACTGCGGAAGCGAACTGCATTAAGTCGTTCTTGTCAAGCGGAAGTGTCGGGATAACCTCATCGTAGAGCATCTTGTTCATGAAGCCCTTGATGACCTCGTCGTGCATGCAGTCACGAACGATGTTCTCGCCTGCAAGGTAAGCGCCGAGAACGAAACCTGTGTGAGCGCCGTTTAAGATTCTAACTTTTCTCTTCTTGTACGGGCTCATATCCGGTGTTACGAATACTTTGTCGAGAAGTCCTGCTTTCTTGAACGGAAGAATATCGTTTAACTTCTCATCGCCCTCGATAACCCAGACGCCGAACACTTCGCCGACATCGGTAAGCGGGTCAGCGTAGCCGTTCTTCTGCTCAAGCTCAGCAACTTCGTTTGCGTCTTTGATGCGGCCCGGAACGATACGGTCTACTAAGGAACCACAGAATGTGCAGTCTTCGTTTACGTACTTCTTGAAGCCGTCCTCAAGTCCCCACTGCTCGATGTACTGGTTTACGCACTTTAAGAGCTCTTTACCGTTGTTGTCGATCAGTTCGCAGGCAAGCATGATGATACCTTTCTTTCCTGCTTTATAACGATGATAGAGAACCTGTGTTAATTTTGCCGGGAAGCTGGACGGCGGGCAGTCATCCTGTTTGCAGGACGGATCGTACTGGATACCAGCCTCTGTTGTGTTGGAAACGATGATCTCAAGGTCGTCGCTTGCAGCAACTTCCATCATTTTCTCGTAATCTTCTTTTTCATACGGATTTAAGCAGCGGTTTACGCTGGAGATGACTCTCTTTGCGTCTACCTTCTGTCCGTTCTCGCTTCCGCGAAGGTACAGTGTGTAGAGACCTTCCTGCTCGTTGATCATCTTCGCGAGACCCGGAGCGATCGGCTGTACCAGACAGCATTTTCCGTTCCAGCCTGCTTTCTCATTTGCAAGGTCGAACCAGTAATCTACGAAAGCACGAAGGAAGTTTCCCTCACCGAACTGAAGAACCTTCTCCGGTGCGTCCTTTAATACATATCCATCATAACCAGATTTTTTGAGAACATCATAATTTAAGCGTTCCATAATAATTTCCTTTCTTCATATAAAAGAATTCATGGTATATAAATCAAAACTGCCAGACGGGGCATCATACCGATCCCCATCTGGCAGCAAGTTTACCCTAATAGAACAGATTTACAAGGAATGTGGTAAACGGCTCGACCCAGGTAAGGAGCATCAGATTGATCACAAGCAGAATATAGAACGGTACTGCTTCTTTGATGAATGCCGCGGTCTTACACTTTGTAATAGAGCAGGTTACGAACATCAGGGTTCCCATAGGCGGTGATAATGCGCCGATGGCGTTATTGAAGATGTAGATCATTGCGAACTGGATCTCATTGATTCCGTACTGTGCGGCGATCGGCGCAAGAAGCGGAACCAAGATGATCATGGAAGCATTACCTTCGATGAACATACCTACAATGAGTAAGAAGATGTTTACAACGATCAGGAAGATGTACTTGCTGTGGATGTTAGCAAGCATCCATGCTGTCAGTGCCTGCGGAATTCTCTCTTTTGTAAGGATCCAGGAGAATACGGACGCTGCGGATACGATGAGCATGATGGAAGCAGTCGTGCAGACAGTCTCCTTTAAGCCCTGGATCATATCCTTAACATGCATCTCATGATAGATAATTCCGAGGAATGCAGCATACAGGATCGCAACTGCTCCAGCCTCGGTAGCAGTAAAGATACCGATACGGATACCACCGATGATGATGACCGGGAGAAGCAGCGGCAGAATTGCCGGTTTTAAAGCAGCCCAGAACTTGGACCAAGTTAATTTCTCTGTTGTTAAGATACCATAACCACGTTTCTTGGAGACAACGCCGACAAGGATCATCATGGAAATGCAGAGAAGACCGCCGACACCAATACCGGAAATAAACAGCTTACCGATGGAAACGTTCGCGATGCATCCGTAAAGGATCATTGCGATTCCCGGCGGGATCAGCGGTGTGATCATGGAGGAAGCGGCTGTTACAACACTGGAGAACTCCAGGGAGAAGCCCTTCTTTGTCATCTCCGGAACCATCATTTTGGACTCCATCGCTGCATCGGCGATGTTGGATCCGGAAAGTCCGCCCATAACGGTGGATAAAAGTACGTTTACCTGTGCGAGACCGCCAGGAAGACGTCCTGTTACAACCTCACAGAAATCCATAATTCTCTTTGTAACACCGGTATAGTTCATAAAGATACCGGCACATACGAAGAACGGGATCGCCATAAGGGAAATTTTTTCAGTACCAATGATTGCCTGCTGGGCAAAGACAACGGTATTGATTCCCGGGTTCATGACGAAGTAAATCATAGAACCGCCGAGAACAGCAATAAATACCGGTACCTTGAAGAAAAGAAGGACCAGCATAACAATTGCGGAAATCATTAAGACATTACTCATTGCTGCTTGCCGCCTCCTTTGCCTCAGATTTTACGCCGTGGAACAGCGCATAGAAATAACTGATGACCATATCAAAGTAGGATACGATCGCGATACCATAAACCCATGCGTATGGGATCTTTAACATACTTGTAGAACGTCCGCTCTTTAAGAATACCTGGATAAAGCCGATACTCTGAATGAACAGATATCCGATTACAATGACTACTACGATGGAAATCAGGATTTCCATAATTTTCTGCATTGCCTTCGGCATCATATCAACGATCATCTCGATCGCAACATGGTTGCCGGAGCGGAATGCTGCGCCTGCGCCTGCGAATACGATCCAGACCATACAGGATGTCTGAACCTCCTCAAGCCATGTGAACGGTGCGTTGAAGATATATCTCCATACAACGCCGAGGAATGTCAGGACGATCAGGATTGCAAGAATAATGGAAGCAACGATGATATCGAAGTTACCGAGGATCGCTGCAACTTTATTTTCTTTTTTCTCCATAAATTTTAAGACTCCTATCAGGAAAACCATCCCGGCGGAAATCTCCGCCGGGAGCAGTTTACTTATGCATTTTCTCTGCAAGGTGAATTATTCAGCACCCATAGCCTTTCTAACTGTGTCATAGAGGCCATCGCTCCAACCGAAGTCAGCGCCCATATCATAGAATGCCTGTGCTTTCTCTTTGAATCCAGCAAGAACTTCCTCAGACGGCTCAACAACTGTTACGCCCTCGTCTTTCATCTTCTGGAGGTACTCAGCGTCAGCAGCCTGCTGAACTTCGTTGTTGTACTCACCAGCTTCTTCAGCTGTCTCAAGTAACCATGTCTGCTGCTCTTCCGGAAGGCTGTTGAACCAGTCAGCGGATACAACCCATGTTGTGAAGTTCTTTACATGTCCATCAAGGATTAAGTATTTAGCAACCTCGTGAAGCTTTCTGCCGTACAGAGTTGCAAGCGGGTTCTCAGCACCATCGATGGTCTTTGTCTGAAGAGCCTGGTAAACATCACCCAGTGCCATACCTGTGGATGTTGCGCCAAGTACATCGAAGCCCTTGGACTGGATCTCGTTGGACGGAACACGGATCTTTAATCCCTTTAAGTCATCAACTGTGTTGACCGGAACGTTTGTAAGTGTATGTCTCTCACCGTAGATCCAGTTGGAAGCGATGATCTTTAAGCCTTTTTCTTCAAGCTTGTCACACTGCTCTTTGTACCAGTCGGAGTCAATTAATTTCCAAACCTGATCCCAGGAATCGAAGAGGAACGGTCCAAATACGATACCGAAATCCGGTACACCGTAGTCAGCGTAGAAAGCGCCATCTGCAAGTGTGCAGACATTCTCTCCGAGAAGCATGGAGTCGATTAAGGAAGACTTGTCACCGAGCTGGGAATCCGGGTAGATCTCGATTGCCATCTTGCCGCCGGATTTTTCTTTGATGATCTCCTGAGCTTTCTCCCAGCCCTGGCCAACCGGCTCAGAAATGGAGTTCTCGAAAGCGACCTGGAGAACTGTCTCAGCATCGGAAGAACCGTTATCTGCTGCGGCTGCTGTTGTATCTGCTGCAGCAGCTGCTGTTGTCTCAGCTGCCTTTGTTGTCTCTGTTGTGGAAGAGCTGCTTCCGCAAGCGGTAAGTGTTGTTGCTGCCATAGCACCTGCCATGGTTAATGCCATAACTTTTTTGAGTTTCATAATGTTTCCCTCCGTTTTTGTTTTAAAAACATTTATCCGGTCCTCTGCCCGATCCCCATCAGGCAGAAGACCTCGCACCCCGTTTTCCGGGGAAAGCTTCATGATTTTTGATTATTTGGAAATCTTGGAAAAATCAAATACAACCTTTAACATATCGCCCGGGTTGTGAGCAAAGTCATCGAATGCCTTTGCAGCATCATCAAATGCATATGTATTTGTGATGATCTTGTGGAGCGGTGCCTTGCCTGCGTTCACGATATCGATCAGCTCTAAGAAGTCCTTCTTTAATGCGTTTCTGGAACCGAATACATTTAATTCCTTCTTCTGGATCAGTGTGAAGTTGAAGTCTAGGTTCTTCTTGCCGACTCCGATCAGGACCATGCGGCCGCCGAAGCAGCAGGCATCGATACAGTTCTGGAATGTAGACGGAAGACCAACTGCCTCGATCGTTACATCAAAGCCGTTGCCGTTTGTGATCTCAGCAACACCTTTCTCGAAGTTTTCCGGAGAATCATTTAATAAGGTTCCGTCAACACCAAAGTCTTTTGCCATCTCGAGCTTACCTGCGGATACATCGGAGATGTAAACGGTAGCGCCCTTCGCTTTTGCTGCGATCGCTGCGAGAACACCGATGGTACCAGCACCGACTACGAGGACTTTGTCTCCCTCTTTTACATTTGCGCGGCTCACACCATGGTAGCTGATGCAGAACGGCTCGATTGCTGCAAGGGTCTTTGCATCCATTCCCTTACCGTCATACACACGCTCGATCGGCATTGTGATGTATTCCTGGAAAGCACCGTCTCTCTGACATCCCATTGTCTGGTTGTCCATACATGCGTTTACGATTCCGTGCTCGCAGGAATAGCAGTGTCCGCAGTTGAAGTACGGGTTGCAGGTTACGATCATTCCCGGCTTGATGCCGTACGCGTTGTTCTCATCTGCCTCGATAACCTCAGCGGAGAACTCGTGACCCGGGATTCTCGGGTAATCAAAATATGCGAATGTTCCACGGTAGGAACCAAGATCGCTTCCGCAGATTCCACCGTAAAGGATCTTTAATAAAACTTCTCCTTCTTTTCTTACCGGCATCTCTACATCTTTAATAGAAACCTGACCCGGTGCGTCAATATACATTGCTTTCATCGTTGTTTCCTCCTAAATTTTACGATTTTTGCCTTCTGTATAATTTTTCAAAATCAAATCTGTTGTATTCTTTGTTGTATACAACAGATTATAGTACATTTTACACCAATGTCAATAAGTGTTAAGAAATTTGCACCACTTTTGACTTTTTCAACAAAATCGAGCTTTTTGGCTTGTGCAAAACGCCAATTGACGTTTTTGGCAAAAACCGTCGACATCTGCTTGAAAACGATTTTGTTTTGTGTTAGTATGAGACTATATATTTTTTTATTGTGAAGAAAAAGACAGGAGTCCATTATGCCTAAAATAAACCTGAAAACCCTGGCGTACAATGCGATCCGTTCCAAGATTGTCACTTGTCAGTATGCGCCGGGTACTTTTTTGAATGAAGAACAGCTTACCACTGAATTATCTCTAAGCCGTACCCCGGTGCGGGACGCGCTTGGACGTCTCGAACAGGAAGGTCTTCTGGAAATCCGCCCGAAATGCGGAATTCTCGTTCGTCCTCTGACATTAAATGATATTGATATGATCTTTGAAGTCCGAATGATGTATGAGCCGTATGTCCTGACCCATTACGGAGCAAATCTTTCCGTCTCCGCTTTGAATGAATTCTATGATATTTTCAAGAAATGGGATCCTAGCAAAGAAATCTATCGGGACAAGGATTCCTTCTACGACCTTGATTATCGCTTCCATGCGTTGATCATGTCCGCCTGCCCGAATGAATTTATCAACAGAAGCTACGATACGATCCAGACGCAGAATGAGCGTTTCCGATACATGACCGGAAATGTTTCGAATTTCCGTCTGGAGGCGACCTTCAAGGAGCACATGGCCATCGTAGAACCGTGCCTGAAGGGTGACTGGGAAAAAGCAAAAGAGCAGCTCATCTACCACCTTGAACAATCAAAAGCTTCCGCGTTCCGTCTCGTTGCTGCTTCCGAGGCAAACAACCTCGCACATCGTATGACTCTTTAAATACTCAAAACTACAAAATCCGGATCTGGTATCTTCTGAGAAACCAGATTCGGATTTTCTTTATTCTTTCAGAATTTTCTGTGATGGCAGCTGCTTTATTGTCCGTATGTCATGTAAACAGGGTGAAATTACTTTAGTAGGATTTTATAATCTCGTCCCGATCAGCTCCGTCAGCTCCTCCAGTGTCGCAACCGAATTGATCTCATTTCTTAATGCCGCAGAATTCGGATACCCGGCGGTATACCAGGCAACGTGCTTCCGCATCTCCCGCATTCCCGCGAGCTCGCCTTTAAACTCCATCATCATCTGGCCATGGCGCAGGATCATGGCTTTCAGCTCCTCCACCGATGGTCTTGGGAGGAGTTCCCCGGTATCGAGGTAGTGGGTGATCTGCTTAAAGATCCACGGGTTTCCCTTCGCGCCCCGGGCCACCATGATCCCGTCACAGCCCGTCTCCTCCACAAGGCGCTTCGCATCCAGCGGTGTAAAGACATCTCCGTTTCCGATCACCGGGATCTTCACAGCGTTTTTGACCTCGCGGATGATGCTCCAGTCAGCTTTTCCGGAGTAATACTGCTCTCTCGTTCTTCCATGGACAGCCACCGCCGCCACACCGGCGCTCTCGGCGATTTTTGCGATCTCCACGGCGTTGATGCAGGTATCGTCAAAACCCTTGCGAAATTTCACAGTCACCGGCTTTTTCACCGCTTTCACGAGTTTCGTGAGAATTTCCTCCACCAGCTTCGGATTTCTCATGAGGGCAGAGCCTTCGCCGTTCTTTACGATCTTCGGCACCGGGCAGCCCATGTTGATATCGAAAATATCGTATGGACCATCCTCCAGGCTCGCCGCGATATCCGCAACGATATCCGGATCAGAGCCAAAAAGCTGCAGGGACACGGGACGTTCCCGCTCATCCACCTTTAAGAGCTCCTGAGTATTTTTATTCTTGTAGAGGATCGCCTTCGCGCTCACCATCTCCATGCACACCAGACCCGCTCCCTGCTCCCTGCAAAGAATCCGGTAGGTCATATCCGTCACGCCCGCCATTGGGGCGAGGATCACATTGTTTTCAAGTTCCAAATTTCCGATCTTTAACTTCATTGAATCAAAACTCCCTCTGCGTTTACGTACCGTCCGTCCGGCGCATAAGCGTTGGTTAACATGTCCCCGTCTGGTTTCTGGAAGTAGTACCAGCTGCCCTGGGAGTTGACCCATCCGTATGCCATCGTTCCGTCCGTATTCAGGAAATAATATTTTCCTTCTTTCAAGAGCCAGCCCGTCTGCATAGCTCCTTTGCTGTTTAAATAGTACCAGTTTCCATTGACATTCTGCCAGCCGGTCTGCATGATCCCATACATATCCAGCAGGTATGTCTTTCCATCTACATAGCCCCACTGGCTCGAGACCGGATTTCCGTCCAGCTTATATAAAGCCCATTTCCCGTCAGCCCGCTGTCTCCAGCTGCCGCCGCGGTAGGTATTGTGGATGTAGATCGTGCTGTTTTCTGTTTTTGCGTACTGCTGTGCCGCCTCGCTTCCCGGGCCTTTCGAGTACACGTAATCTTTCTCGCTGTCAAGGCCGCCGCCCGGATTGGAGCCGGTTGCACCAGGTCCGACGTTGGAGGTCCAGCCGTTGTTATAGGCTGGGTTGTTTTCCGGCTGCTCCTGATAGTATACAATCTCGTGGTCTTCCATGCCCGGACCCAGGTTAAATGCGTAGGAAGTCATTCCGGCAGCACCCAGAACTGTTATGCCGAAAAGTGCGGCGCCGACAGTCTTGATAACCGATGCCTTCATATCTTTCCACGCGGTTTTATGATTCAGACATGCTGTATTGTTTCTGATCCTGTTTATTCTGTTTTTTCGATCCGTTCTTCTCATACCGTGTCCTCCGATACGGGATATTTGTTTCGCTTCTCCACCAGTAAAACAAACCATTAACAGTTGCTGTGGGGATTCGAAAGCAAATACAAATTTTATTCCCCCTCTTTTTCCAGCTGGTCTTCCAGCTTGCCGCCGAGAAATACCACGCGGTAGAATAACTCCAGGGATTCTAAAAGTTCTTTCTTTTCTCTCTGGTACTGGCGGATCTTAAGGCTGCTGCCGATCTCATCGAAGAGATAATCCTGGTCCTCCGCCTCCACGCGGAACTCGAGGTTTCCTTCCGGGGTGAATTCAAGGAAGAGGATGCCGCCTACGTCCTCGGTGAATAGAACGCACATGATCTGCAGTTCCTTTTTGATGTTTTCCGGGAGAAGTTTGAATTTCTCGTTAAAGTAATATTTCTGCTGGTATGAGTTTGCACCGCAGAGAATGATGTTTTCCTGTTTATTGTTATTTTCTGTCATGATATATGTTTGCTCCGTTTCCCGTTATATCGTGCGATTTTTCTCTTTATCGATCTGTTATCTAAGTTCTAATGCATATTTAATTCTTTATTTTATATAACCTGTCCATGATTTCAGTATTTTTGAGGCTAAACTGCTTTAGAAGATATTACAGGTATTTTAAAATATCAGATATCGAATCAATATGATAATCCGCCTTGCTCTGGTCGAATCCGAACCGGTCATCTTTCAAACCGGCGATCGACATACCGGCCCGGTACGCCGCCTCGATGCCCACGGTGGAATCTTCCACCACGAAGCACTCGTCCTCGCGGATTCCCAGAATATTCGCCGTATAGTGGTAGATCTCCGGGTTCGGCTTACTCTGTTTAAACTGCTTTCCGCTGACGATGAGGTCAAATTCCGGGCGCATGCCGACCTCCTCCACGATCCTCGAGATCAGCTTCGGACCTGTGGAGGATACAAGAGCGACTATATAGCCGCGGCGCTTTAATTCCTGCACTGTGGTCTTCATCTCCGGGCGGAAGATCTTCCTGTAGTCGATCTGGCTGTAGATGTCCCTGCCAGCCCACTCTTTTATCAGTGTCTCCCAGCTCTCACCGTTGTCTACGGCCCGCTCCATGACCCTCCAGCTATCCTGCCTGCTGCGGCCCACCATCGGGTTGATATCTTCCATTGTCACCGCCGGGTTCTTTTCTTTTGCGAACTCCAGCAGGTATTTCATATATACAAATTCACTGTCTACCATAACGCCGTCCATATCAAAGAGGACTGCGCGGATCGGGCGTGTGATTTTCATGTGTATTCCTTTCTAATGACCTGTCAAAATAGTTTCTGTGTTTTTCTCGCTCTCGTTCCAGTCAGGAATGACGCACAGCGAATTTAACTGATTTAAATTGTTTTATCATAAGGATCTTAATGCGACTCCCCATAATACAGAAAAGGCGGCTTAAGTGTAAGCCGCCTATATTCTATCGTATTTCCCTCTATTTTGCAACAAGCCCGCGCATTTTCAGGTAGTCTACCACGCACTCCACCATATCATCGTAGGAAAGCTTCGTGGTGTTGATCATCAGATCATAGTTTTCAAGATTCTCCCAGCTCTTTCCGGTATAGTAGCGGTAATAGTCGCGGCGCTCCCGGTCGATCCGCTTAATATTTTTTAAGATATCTTCCTCCGGGAAGTATCCTTTCTCGCGGACCTTGTTAATCCTCTCCTCGATCTCCGCATACACGAAGATCCGGACAAGATTTTCGGTTCCGTCGAGGACATAGTCGGCACAGCGGCCGATAATAATACAGGATTCTTCCTGAGCCAGTTTCCGGATGACCGATGACTGGAACCGGAACAGATTGTCGGAGGAGATCAGGTCTGATCCCAGGGACGGAGTTCCGTTTTCCGGAATCAGGGAATGGATAATTCGGTATAACAGCTTATTTCCGGCTTTTTCGTCTGCAAGATGGAAATAGCTCTCGCGGATTCCACTCTCCTCGGAGGTCATCTTTAAGATCTCCTTATCGTAAACATGGAGTCCAAGGCGCTCACCAAGACGCTTCGCCATCTCCGCTCCGCCGCTTCCGTACTGTCTTCCGACCGTGATCACAAATTTCTTATTCTCAGCCATAAATGCCTCCTTCTTCCCCTCCCGCCTCTCGGCAGATGTACCTGGAAAAGTCATGGGAATGCTTTTTATTCTATCTGTATTTTACCATATATAGTTTGAAATTTTAAGTCTTTTTTATAATATTTTCGCTGTTTTTCAGCTCCTTCGTAAGCTTCACAATTACAAAATACAGGCATATAACTCATGTCTTTACAAGCAGTGTCGGATATCCCAGCTTTCGAAGCTCCTGCTCCTGCCGCACTGCATTTTCCATATTCCGGAATGCCCCGGCGCGGACATAATAAAGTCCATCCTTAAACGTCATAAACGCAGGGAATCCCTGGGCTTTCAGGCGCTCCACTTCCCTCTCCGCGTTGGCTCTTACCCGGTAGATCCCGGTCTGAACCATATAAAAGCCTGGCATCTCCTCGCCTGCCGTCTGCTTTTCCAGCTCCGCAAACGTCTGCACGATCCCATCCGCGATGGCATCCGCGGTCCGGCTCATGTTCTGATCGAAGAAGTCATTGTCCTTCTCATTATCGATAAATCCAACTTCCACAAGAACTGCCGGAAGCGCTGTATCCCTGAGGACCACAAGGTTCGGCCGCTCACCGATTCCAAGGTCCTTCCAGCCCACCGCCGCAAGCTTTTTGTTAATATTCTCCGCAAATGTCTCCGCGTCGCCTCCCCTCCCGAAGATCAGGCTCAGAGTCCCGGAAGCAGACCCCGGCACCGCCATGGCATTCCGATGGATCGACAAAAACAGATCTGCCGTGGAGCTGTTCCCGATCTGCGCCTTCTCATATGGACTGTTGTATACATCACCGACTCTCGTGTACTCCACCCGGATCCCCCGGCGCTCCAGGGCGTTTCCGATATCATAAGACAACGCCAGCGTATCGTCCTTCTCCCGTCTGTTCTCATATACCGCCCCCGGATCACTCCCGCCGTGACCCGGATCAATGATGACACTGTTCTGCTTTGCCAAAATTATTCTCCTTTTTCATAAATTTTATGATATGATACAATCATTGAGTCCAAAATCTGCGCTGTCCGGATACCCACAGCGATTTTTTGAATGAATGATCGGATACCTTATCATATTCCCGTATCATCAGACCTGCGCCATCCATGTCTTAAAACTTTCCCTGGCAATCACACGAAAGGATCTCTTTACACCATGTTAATCGTATTCAACCAGATGGTGAGTCTCTTTCTCTTAATGCTCACCGGCTATCTCGCCAACCGATCCGGCGTGATCGATAAGACTTTTGAGTCGAAGGTCTCCCGATTTATCGTCAATATCTCCCTGCCCGCGACGATCTTAAACGCGGTCACGGGATCTGATATGGCCCATGACCAGGAGATGCTGCCGATCTTTGTGGCGGCGGTCTCCATCTTCCTGGTGGCCCATGTGGTCTGCCACTTTATTCAGAAGATCATCCGCTGGAACCCGACCTATGAGCTGATGCTAAACTACAGCAACCTGGGATTTATGGGAATCCCGATCATCTCCACGATCTACGGTGGGGAGTATGTGCTGCATGTCTCGATCTTTATGATGACATTTAACCTGAGCCTGTTCAGTTACGGAGTGTATCTGCTGTCAAAAGATGACGTAAAAAATAAGCCTGCAGTGCCTGCTTCCAACTCTGAACGGCTTTCTGCAAAAAGTACTGCCGCGGCTGCTGTTTCTGAGGCGCAGGCTGCCGCTCCAAAAAACAGCGGTTCTCAGAAATCCACCGGGTTCAGCGTCAAAAAGCTTCTCTCCCCCGGAATCCTCTCCGCATTCCTCGCCATCGGCATTTATCTTCTCGATATCCGCCTCCCGCAGCATGCGGTCAGCCTGTTTTCCACCGTTGGCACCACAACAACACCGCTCGCGATGATCGTCATCGGTTCCACTCTGGCCGGAGTGAAGTTTTCCACGGTGTTTACCGATAAGGAATTGTATCTCTTCTCCTTCCTGAAGCTCCTGGTTCTCCCGATGATTACCTTTTTCGTCCTGAGATTCTTTATCAAAGACCGTACATTATTGGAGATCTCCACGATCCTCTCCGGCTGCCCCATCGCTGGAAACGTGTCCATGCTCTGTATGGAATACAACCGGGATGTCACCCTGGTGTCGAAAGGGATCTGTATCTCCACTCTGCTGTCCATGATCTCGATCCCAATCGTGTCGGCATTGGTTGCGATCTTATAACAGCAAAAAGGACACCTGAACCAGAAATACCTGTGAGTATCTCTCGTTCAGATGTCCTTTTTATTTTTCCTATGTATCTTATTCCTGTACCTGCACGCCCCTTGGACCTACGTGGGTGGCGAATACCACCTGGGTGCTGGTCTTGCCGAACTTCTGGAGCTGACCGAGGAAGGTGTCGAGCTGCATTGTGCTCTCGAAAGCAACCTTCATGATCACGGAGTATTCTCCGGTAACGCTGCTGCACTCTAAAATGTTCGGGATTCCTTCCGCATAGTGATAGAATTTCTGCTTGTCCTCCGGAAGCACGTTGAGATTGATGAACGCGAGGATGTGATATCCAAGCTTCATCGGGTCGATCTGTGCCTGATAGGATGTGATGATTCCATCTTTCTCCAGTTTTTCAATTCTTGCTGAAACCGCCGGGGAAGAAAGAAATGTCTTCTCCGCGATCATTTTCAAGGACGCTCTCGCGTTATGCTGCAGGATCTGCAGAATCTCCCTGTCAATATGATCCATAATTATCTCCTTTGTTCCGGTTTTCAAGTATATTTAGCTGTGTCATATGCCCGGAACTTCTTGTCTATATACAGATAACCGTTCAGCCGCACCGCATCCCTGCGGCAGACATCTGTGACATCCAGACCACCGAACGATTCCTGGGTTCATGTTTTATCTATGCTGGTCGGCCGTATTTTCACAGATCCAGCACTGTTTTAAAGGCACCTGGCTGCTGTCAGTCTGGTATTTCAGGTTACTGTACACGGGTAGGAATTTTCTGAACTGAAAATTCCGTACAATACAGTGGTGGTAGTGGATTTTGCCGATTCGGAATGCGAAGCATCGGCAAAATCAGTTACTGTTTGCGCAAAGCGTGAACAGTAACTATTTCAGATCTCCCCGTGGAACACTTCCGCAGCCGGACCTGTCATGAATACAGTGTCCTTTTCTCTGTCCCAACGGATCAGAAGGTCGCCGCCGAGCAGTGTCATGCGGACTTCATCGTCGGTAAGACCGTTTAAGATACAGGCAACCGCCGTTGCACAGGCACCTGTTCCGCAGGCAAGAGTCTCTCCGGAACCGCGCTCCCAGACACGCATATTTACATGTCCGCGGTCCACAACCTCCACAAATTCCGTGTTGGTGCGGTCCGGGAATTTTTCATGGACTTCGAAGGACGGGCCGATCTTTTCGATCTCCATATCCTTGATTCCATTCATAAATACCACCGCGTGGGGATTTCCCATGGACACACCGGTAAAACGGTACTCTTTTCCATCCACCGTGATCGGCTCCCCGATCTCGGAGGTCTGCACCGGACGTCCCATATCCACCGTCACAAGCTCTACCTTGCCGTCTTTTAATTTCATAGACAGATGCTTGATTCCGGATGCAGTCTCCACGTCGATCTCCGTCTTATCCACGATTCCGTGGTCATAGGCGTATTTTCCGACACAGCGGATCCCATTTCCGCACATGGCGCCCCGGGATCCATCCAGATTGTACATGTCCATCTGGCAGTCCGCAACCCTTGACGGCTTAATTAAAATCAATCCGTCCGATCCGATTCCGAAATGGCGGTCGCTGACCATCTTTGCCGTCCCGCAGGGATCTTCCACAGTCTCTTCAAAACAGTTTACATAAACATAATCATTTCCGATGCCCTGCATCTTCGTGAATTTCATATTTTCTCTCCTATATGCTCCATCCCCTGTGCGAGGATCGTCTGGATGTGACCGTCCGCAAGAGAGTAGAGAACACTCTTTCCTTCCCTGCGGAACTTGACAAGGCGCATCTGCTTCAGGATCCGAAGCTGGTGGGAGATCGCAGACTGTCCCATTCCGAGAAGACTTGCAATATCGCACACACATAACTCCGACTGGCTGAGTGCATACAGAATACGGATCCTTGTGGAATCGCCGAAGACCCGGAAGAATTCCGCAAGGTTCTGGAGCTCCTCGCCTTCCGGCATCACGTCCATCACCCGTTTTACCACCTTGTCGTGGACATGAATAAACTCACAGTGCGGGGCGATCTTTTCGTCCTCTCTGATACCCATGTTCCTGCTCCTTTACTGCTGCTGCCGCAGGTCATACGGACAGCAGCTCTTTCCACGCAGTTAGCGCACGAGAAGTTTGCTTACCTCGTACTGCTCCTCCGGGATGTCTTTCTTCATATTCAGTGCCTCCTGGATATCGAAATCCACGAACTTGCCGTCCTTGTAGGCTACGATACGGTTGCTCTTTCCTTCCGCCAGAAGCTCCGCAGCTCTCGCACCCATGATGGACGCGTAAACACGGTCCTTACAGGTCGGTGTGCCGCCTCGCTGGATGTGGCCAATGATGGTGGCACGGGTCTCGATACCAGTCGCCGCCTCGATCCTTCTTGCCATGGAAGTGGAGTGTCCGATTCCTTCAGCATTGATGATAATGTGATGCTTTTTGCCGCGCTTTCTGTTCTCAATGATCCGGTTGATCAGGTACTGCTCATTGCCGTCGTAGCGCTCCGGAAGAAGAATATCCTCCGCGCCATTGGCAATACCGCACCAGAGAGCGATATATCCGGCATTTCTTCCCATAACCTCGATGATACTGCAGCGCTCGTGGGAGGTGGAAGTATCACGGACTTTATCGATGGCTTCCATCGCTGTGTTCACAGCGGTATCGAAACCGATCGTATAGTCGGTACAGGCGATATCAAGGTCAATGGTTCCCGGAAGACCGATCGTGTTGATTCCGAGAGCGGAAAGCTTTCCGGCACCGCGGAAGGAACCGTCTCCTCCGATTACAACGATACCATCGATACCATGTTTCTTACATACCTCGGCGCCGCGCTTCTGGCCTTCCTCAGTTGTGAATTCCTCACAGCGGGCTGTGTAAAGGATCGTACCGCCGCGGTTGATCGTGTCCGCAACGCTGACGCTGTCCATATCTACGATTTCTTCCTGAAGGAGTCCGGCATAGCCACGCATGATTCCCTTTACCTTCAGGCCTTTATTGATAGCGGTTCTTACAACCGCACGGATTGCCGCATTCATTCCAGGGGCATCTCCGCCGCTGGTCAATACTCCGATCGTTCTGACTTCTTTCTTTGACATATGGGTTTCCTCCATAAAAAAATTCTGTCAATCATTCGCCGTACACGTCCTTATTTTAATGTAACTGCTCAGTTTCTTCGCAGTCACATGCAAAAATCCATTCCGGACCGACTTTGCCGATAGAATTTTTGCCTTCCAGCCAATGTTCTCTTACAGTCAGCGCAGTGAATGCACAGACCTACCAAACAGTTACATTTTAATACACTTTGCCCTTCTTTTCAATGACCTTTTGCACAACCTTGACATTTTTTTCACCAAGAATCTTATACAGGCGGTTCAGAAGATCCGGCCCTGCATGGACTGCCCAGTTCTCGGAAAGTCTGCGCATTTTCCGTTCTTCTTTTAAATACATAATGACCCGGTCTTTTCCGTCGGAATCACGGAGTGCCGCCATGACATCGTCGATGTGGCTCTCGTAGAATGCCTGATTTTCGAACTGAAGCCAAAGCTCATTCGGGATATCGGTGAAGGAGATCACCTCCTCGCAGATCAGCTTTCCTACCGGGTCATCACCGATGGACGCCCGGCCGCGGATAAACACCTTGTTTTCCTCGGTGAACGCCTGACGGTTCTTCTCGTAGATCTTCGGGAACACGAGAACTTCCACCGTGCCCACAAGATCCTCAACGGTGATGAATGCCATGAGCTGGTTCGTCTTTGTAGTCTTCACCTTTTTCGACGTGATCATTCCGCCGATGACCACATTGGAATTATCCTCCACGACGGTCTTTCCGGCCTCATCCACAACGAAATCGGAGGTTCTCGCCGTCACATTTTTCTCCCAGAGTTCCCGGTATTCCTCCATCGGATGACCGCTGACATAGATGCCGATGGTCTCTTTTTCGAATGCCAGAAGTGTCTGCTTGTCGTACTCACCCACATCCGGGAATGTGATATGGAAGTTGTCCTTTTCCTCCTCCGGGGCGATGTCAAAGAAGCTCATCTGGCCTTCCATGACCGTCTTTTTCTCTTTTGACTTGCTCTCCAAAAGATCGCCGGAGACAATGAGCTTCTGCTTTCTCGTTCCCGGAAGTGTGTCCAGGGCACCAGATTTAATGAAGCTCTCCAGTGTTCTCTTATTGACTTCCTTATTGGACATTCTGGACACAAAATCATCGAGGTTTTTGAAGAGTCCGCCGCTCTCACGCTCGGCGATGATCACGTCCACCACAGCCCGTCCCACACTCTTGATGGCGGAAAGTCCGTAGCGGATACCGTTTCCGGATACGGAGAAGCCGCTGTATCCCTCGTTGATATCCGGCGGCAGGATCGGGATTCCCATGTTCCGGCAGGCGAGAATGTACTCGGAGACCTTCGTGGTGTTGTCCATCACGGAGGTCATGAGCGCCGCCATAAATTCCTTCGGATAGTAATATTTTAAGAACGCGGTCTGGTAAGCGACCACCGCATAGGCCGCCGCATGGGACTTGTTGAAGGCGTACTTTGCGAAATCCGTCATGTCATCGTAGATCTGGTTTGCCGTCTTCTCGTCAATCCCGTTGGCGATACAGCCCTTTACGCCCTCCTCCGCATTTCCGTAGACGAAGTTCTGGCGCTCCTTCGCCATGACCGCCGCCTTCTTCTTCGACATGGCACGGCGCACAAGGTCGCTTCGGCCGAGGGTATATCCGGCGAGGTCACGGACGATCTGCATGACCTGCTCCTGGTAGACGATACAGCCGTAGGTCGGCTTTAAGATCGGCTCCAGCTGCGGGCAGGTGTAGGTGATGGATGCCGGGTCATTCTTTCCCTTTAAATATTTTGGAATAAAATCCATTGGACCCGGACGGTACAGGGAGATTCCGGCTATGATATCCTCCAGGGTGGTCGGCTTCAATTCCTTCATGAAGGTCTTGAAGCCGCCGCTTTCTAACTGGAACACGCCCTCGTTCTTTCCTGTTCCGAGAGAATCCATGACCTTTTTATCATCATAATCAATGTGCTCGAGATCGAGCTTCACACCGTAGTTCATTTCGATCATCTTCACCGCGTCCTGGATGACGGTGAGGGTGCGGAGTCCCAGAAAGTCCATTTTTAAAAGGCCCAGTTCTTCCAGCGTCGTCATCGTAAACTGGGTCACGATGGTGCCGTCGGCACCTCTCGATAACGGGACATACTCGTCAATGGAGGTCCTGGAGATCACGACGCCCGCCGCGTGCATGGAGGTGTGGCGCGGGAGTCCTTCCAGGCGCTTTGACATGTCGATGAGCTTTCTTACCTGCTCATCTGAATCATATAACGCCTTCAATTCCGGGTTTTTCTTGAGTGCCAGGTCCAGCGTGATATTTAATTCAGCCGGGACCATCTTCGATACCTGGTCGCAGAGGCTGTATGGCAGGTCCATGACACGCCCCACATCGCGGATCACTCCGCGGGCCGCCAGGGTACCGAAAGTGACGATCTGAGCCACCTGGTCCTTTCCGTACTTTTCCACAACGTAGTCGATGACTTCCTGACGGCGCTCGTAGCAGAAATCCACGTCGATATCGGGCATGGATACTCGTTCCGGGTTCAGGAAACGCTCAAAGAGGAGCTGGTACCGGATCGGGTCGATGTCTGTGATCTTTAAGCAGTACGCCACGATACTTCCCGCCGCAGACCCCCGCCCCGGTCCCACAGCGATTCCATGGGATTTCGCGAAGTTGATGAAATCCCACACGATCAGGAAGTAGTCCACGTAGCCCATGCTCTTGATGGTTCCGAGCTCATAATCCAGGCGGGCGCGGAGCGTTCCGTCATCATTCGGATAGCGCATCGCGAAGCCCTCATCGCAGAGGTGGTTTAAATAGTCCCAGGAATCGTAGCCCTCCGGCACATCGAATCTCGGGAGTTTTGTGACACCAAACTCGATCTCCACGTTGCAGCGCTCCGCGATCTTGTGGGTGTTCTCAATGGCTTCCGGGGCGTATGGGAAGAGCTTGCGCATCTCCTCCTCGGACTTCACATAGTACTGTCCGCCCTCGTAGCGCATACGGTTCTCGTCGGAGACCTTTTTCCCTGTCTGGATACAGAGCAGGATGTCGTGGGCCTCCCAGTCCTCGGCGTTGATGTAGTGGCAGTCGTTTGTCGCCACAAGCGGGATATTTAATTCTTTTGAGAGGCGCATGATCCCCTGGTTTACCTGGCGCTGCATCGGAATTCCGTGGTCCTGGAGCTCCAGGAAATAGTTGCCATCGCCGAAGATCTCCAGGTGGCGTTTTGCAGCCGCCTTCGCGTCCTCGTAGAGACCTTTTTCCAGGCATCTCGGGACTTCACCGGCAAGGCAGGCGCTTAAGGCGATGATTCCCTCGTGGTACTCCCGCATGACCTCTTCATCGATCCTCGGTTTATAGTAGAAGCCGTCCACAAAGCCCTTGGAGACGATCTTCATCAGGTTCTGGTATCCTGTATTGTTTTCCGCAAGGAGGACCAGATGGTAGTAGCGGTCCTCGCCGTGGACAGTCTCGCGGTCAAATCTTGAGCCCGGGGAGACATACACCTCGCAGCCGATGATCGGTTTGACCCCGACCGCACGGGCTGCCCGGTAAAAATCGATCACCCCATACATGACACCGTGATCGGTGATTGCCATGCTGTCCATGCCAAGCTCTTTTGCCCGCGCCGCCAGTTCTCCGATTTTACTGGATCCGTCCAAAAGACTATACTCTGTATGGACGTGCAAGTGTGTAAATGCCATCTGTCTCCTCCGTATTTTTTATCATCAGTCGCAAAAGGACTGTCACCCCGAAAGGCGGCAGTCCCGTAATGTCACTATATACAGACATGCCTCTTCTTGTCCGCCTTACAGGCGAACAAAAAGCCCGGACGTTGTCCGTATGCAGACTTGCACCAGAAAGCGCTTATGCAAGCGAGCTTGCAACACGCTTTCCGGCGCAAGTCTGCGCATGTCCTAACTTATTTCTTAGTTGTTGCTAAGGTATTTTTCAATATCGTTTACTGCTTTCTCTTCGTCCACTCCGTCCGCTGTCACGACCACCTGCTCGCCGACCGGAAGATCAAGTGTCATCATGCCCATAATGCTCTTGGCATTGATCTTTTTGTTGTCGCTCTGGACGTAAATTGTACTCTCGTAGCTGCTTGCAAGCTGCACTAACATCGCAATCGGTCGAGCCTCCAGACCAGAAGCAAGTTCGATAGTCACCGTACGTTTTGTCATAATAATCCTCCTCAATTGCGCAAAGAATGGCGCTTACTAGTCTCCATTCACGTTTCGGTTCCCTGTTCCCGCAGTTTCTCCGCCATCTCACCAAGCTTCCTCAATCGATGGTTGACACCGGATTTTCCAACCGGCGGTTCCAGGTCTTCGCCCAGTTCCTTCAGCGTCGCTTCCGGTTTTAAAAGTCTTGCTTTTGCAATCTGCGCAAGACCATCCGGAAGACTTTCAAAGCCTACCGTGTCGCGGATAAACTCGATATCCTCGATCTGCTTCACAGCGGCTGACACTGTTTTGTTGATGTTTGCCGTCTCGCAGTTGACCTGGCGGTTGACATTTCCGCGCATCTCTTTCAGGATGCGGATGTTCTCCAGTTCCATCAGTGACAGATGGGCCTCCATCACATTCAGGATATCCACGATCTGGCTCCCCTCTTTAATATATACCACATAATAGCGTTTGCGGATGACAATTTTTGCATCAATGTCAAACGTTGCCATAATGGACTGGATCTGGCGGGCTTTCGCATCTGTCGCGCAGACGATCTCAAAATGGTAAAACTTCTCCGGATCACTGATGGATCCGGATGCAAGAAAAGCGCCGCGCAGAAATGCCCTGCGGCAGCAGGGGTTCTGAACGACCACGTTTCCCACAACAGAAAGATTCTCTCCGATCTCTCCGTCCTCCGTAAGAAGTTTTGTGGCTTTCAATACGCGAAGCGCGTCTTCGTGCTGCTTGACACAGACCGAATAGATCCTGTTTTTTCCCAGGTGCGCGTTCCGCCGTATAGAAATATCAGTTTCTATATTAAATGTTTTTCTCAATAAAGTAAAGCACTTTCTGGCAACTGTCACATTTTCCGTGTGGATCTTGATGCTGTAATGATCATCCCCGGAGATCTGGATCCGGCCGCAGAGGCTTAAGATCGCCGCAATTTCGGCGATCTGGCAATGCCTTGCCGGACTCATATGCCTGGAAAGCTCTTCCTTGATCCTGGAAGAAAAAGACATACTTACTTTCCTCCATCCTTCCCCGCGTCCCTGTGTTCCAGCCGGATCTCGTACCGCCCGGACTCCGTCAGACGTTTAAATACTTCTCCTGCGATCGTCACCGAACGATGACGTCCGCCGGTGCATCCGATTGCGATCACGAGCTGCGTTTTTCCTTCCTGTTCATATCTCGGGATCACGAATTCCAGAAGGTCATTCAGTTTCTTTAAGAACTCTTCCCCGGTACCGCCCTGCATCACATAGTCCTGTACCGCCTGCTCCGTTCCTGTATGGAACCGGAGTTCCTCCACATAGTAGGGATTCGGGAGGAAGCGCACATCAAACACCAGGTCGGCATCCGCCGGGATCCCATACTTGAAACCGAAGCTTAAAACTGTGATGAACATGCTGCTGTGTCCATCCGCTTCGCTGTAGAGATTTTCCAGTTCATGGCGCAGTTCCTTTGTCAAAAGTCTGCTGGTGTCGATGACCTGGTCCGCCTCTTTTTTTAAGAAAGCAAGTTTCTCCCGCTCCAGCTCGATTCCCTTTTCCACACGGCCGTTTCTTGAGAGCGGATGGCTGCGTCTCGTCTCCTTGAAGCGCTTGATGAGGACTTCATCGGAGGAATCCAGAAACAGGATCGAGAACGGGTATTTGTTTTCTCTCCATTTCCGGATGATAATCTCCAGATACGGCAGCTCCTCACCGCTTCGGACATCCACGCCCAGGGCGATGTCCTGCTTTTCGCTCTGTCCGTTCATGACCAGCTCCGCAAATTTTTCAATTAAAAGGACCGGCAGGTTGTCGGCACAGTAGAAGCCCATGTCTTCCAGTGTTTTTAATGCCGTGGTCTTTCCTGCGCCCGACATGCCTGTCACGATTACAAGTCTCAACGAGATTTCCTCCCTGTATCATGAATTCAGCTGCGCACCTGCAGTCAGCTTTATTCATCAATACAACCTTTATCTACAGTTCCATTTATGATTCCATGTGTCCATCCATGAACACATTTAGAATTCGCCCAGAAGTTTTACTTCCAGCTCGAGATCTACCCCGGAATTCTCCTTTACCCGACGTTTTACCTCATTGCATAGTCCCAAGATATCCGCCGCCGTTCCATGATCCTTATTGATCACGAATCCGGCATGTTTCTCGGAGACCGCGGCCCCGCCGACGGAAAATCCCTTTAAACCGGCATCCTCGATCAGTTTTCCGGCGAAATATCCTTCCGGGCGCTTGAAGGTGCTTCCGGCACTCGGGTATTCTAACGGCTGTTTCTCTTTTCTCTTTCTTGCCAGCTCTTCCATCTGCGACCGGATCACCTCCGGATCACCAGGTGTCAGCTTGAATGCCGCGCGGACTGTGAAAAGTCCCCGGCGCTCCAGGCAGCTCGTTCTGTATCCCAGCTCCAGCTCCTCGTTTTTCATCCGCTTCACATTTCCGTCCTGGTCCATCACGTCTGCCCACAGGAGTACATTCTTCATCTCGGATCCGTAAGCTCCCGCATTCATCATGACCGCACCGCCGACGGTTCCCGGGATTCCCGCTGCGAACTCCAGGCCGGTGAGTTCCACTCTCGCCGCCGTGTTCGCAAGCTTTGAGAGCATCACGCCTGCCCCGGCGATGATAGTGTTTTCATTTTTCTGAACTTCTAATTCAGCGAGACGCTCTGTGCTGATGATCGTGCCACGGAAACCTTTGTCCCCCACGAGGAGATTGCTTCCGTTGCCGATCATGTACCAGGGCTGTCCTGACTTTTTACAGCCCTGGACCGCCTCACGGAGTTCTGCCTCTGATTCCGGAATCACGAACCGGTCTGCCGGGCCGCCGACGCGGAATGATGTGTGCCGCGCCATCGGCTCATTTGTTCTGATTTCCATGAATGTTTCTCCTTTTTATTCGCCTCTTTTAGCGATATTCGCCTGCACGCGGTTGTAGAGCTCCTGGGCCGCGTTGTAGCCCATCTTCTTCTGACGGTAGTTGACCGCCGCGGACTCTACGATAACTGCCAGATTACGCCCCGGACGGACCGGAATGTTGTGACAGACAACTTTATTTCCAAGGAACTCCGTGTACTGGTCCTCGAGTCCGAGACGGTCGTATTCCTTATTCTTATCCCACTCTTCGAGCTTGATGACCATGTCGATGGACTGGGTATCTTTTACACTCTCGACACCGAACAGGGTCTTCACATCGATGATACCGATTCCGCGCACCTCGATGAGGTATCTTGTGATATCCGGGGCGGAGCCAACTAAGGTCTCGTCGCTGACCTTGCGGATCTCCACAACGTCATCACTTACAAGACGGTGTCCACGCTTGATGAGCTCCAGGGCCGCCTCACTCTTACCGATTCCGCTCTCGCCTGTGATCAGGACACCTTCGCCGAACACATCGACGAGAACGCCGTGAATGCTGATGCACGGGGCAAGTTTTGCCTTCAGCCAGCGGATGACTTCCGCCATGGTATCGGATGTCGGCTTCGCAGAGAGCAGGCACGGAACACCGTAGTGGCTGCAGAGCTCTGTGACCTCCGGCTCCGGGACCTGGTTTCTGCAGAATACGAGACATGGGATCTTGCTGGAGATCAGCTTGTCATACATGGCAATCCGGCGCTCTCTTGTGAGTCCGGAGAGGTACGCGATCTCCACGTTTCCGATCATCTGTACACGCTCATTGTCGAAATGCGCGTAGAATCCGGTGAGCTGAAGCGCCGGACGGTTCACATCCGGGTGGGAGACAACGATCTTCTCGCAGTCCAGCTCTGGGGTCAGGTTTTTGAAATCCATTTTTTCAATTAATTCGGCTATTGTAACTCCGTACATGGCAAAGTTCTCCTTTCCTGTATCTGGCCGCTGCCTCGAATCATGGCGGCAGTTCTTCGGAACAATTCGCAGCTATTTTATCAATTTAATATCCTGTTCTTTTTATTTTATATCCTGTTGGCATCGCTTCTGACATAAATTTACAGCTCTGCGCACAGTTATCTTCATCCTATCATATCACAGGCAGAATGTCACGAGATTTTCCTGCTTCATCCCGTGCATTTACTCCGTGATCTCCGGCGCACGGTCCTTCCCGCGGAAATAAGCGTAGACGCTCTCCGCCGCCCGCTTATTCATGCCCTCCGTGCTCTCAAGCTCCTCTAAGGTTGCATCACGCACCGCCTCCAGGGACTTGAACCGGCGCATCAATGCTTTTCTTCTCGCCGGTCCGATGCCCTCGATATCGTCGAGGACTGAGTGTACCTGTGCCTTGCTTCGCAGACTTCTGTGGTACTCGATGGCGAACCGGTGTGCCTCATCCTGGATCCTCGTCACAAGCTTGAAGCCCTCGGAATGGCGATCGATGGGGATCTCAACATTATTATAGTAGAGTCCCCTGGTCCGGTGATTGTCATCCTTTACCATGCCGCAGACCGGAATGTTAAGCTTCAGTTCGCTCAGCACCTTCAGTGCGATGTTCACCTGTCCGCGGCCGCCGTCCATGAGAATCAGGTCTGGGAACCGCGTAAAGCTTCCGAAGCTTCCATCCGGCGCTTCCGCCCCATCCTCCTGGTTCTTTCGCTCCTCTTCCAGTTCCTCCATGCCATGGGTGAACCGGCGGGTCAACACCTCTTCCATGGATGCGTAATCGTTGGGTCCCTGGACAGTCTTTATCTTAAATTTCCGGTAATCGTTCCGCTTCGGACGTCCGTCCTCGAAGACGACCATGGAGCCGACGGACTCGAAACCGCTGATATTGGAGATATCGTAGGCCTCCATCCTGCGGACTTTTTCCAGTCCCAGCCAGTCTCCCACCTGGTTCATGGCGCCGATGGTCCGGAGTTCTTCTCTCTTGATCTTATCCTTATCCTGGTCGAGCACAAGCTTCGCGTTCTTCTGCGCAAGCTCCACCAGTCGCTCTTTCTGGCCTTTTTTCGGGATCAGGAATTTCACCGCCTGACCGCGGCGTTTCGTGAGCCACTCTGCGATGAGATCCATCTCCGGAAATTTTTCCTGCACCCATATCTCTCTCGGGATAAATGGAGTTCCCGCGTAGAACTGCTTCACGAAGCTTCCGATGATCTGGTAATTGTTGTCTGCCGTGGACGCGGAGACACGGAAATGTTCCCGGCCGATCATCTTTCCATCCCGGACAAAGAATACCTGCACCACAGCGTCCGCATCGTCCCGCGCCATGGCGATCACATCCCGGTCTTCCATGCTATGGCTCGTGATCTTCTGCTTCTGGGCAACCTGTTTTACACTGTTTAAAAGCTCCCTGTACTCGATGGCCTGCTCATACTCCATCGCATCGGAGGCCGCCATCATTTTTTCCTCCAGCATCGTCAGCACCGGCGTGTACTTTCCGTCTAAAAATTCGATGACCTCGGAGACCGATTTTTTATATTCAGCCTCGGAAATATAGCCCTGGCACGGCCCTGAGCACTGTTTGATGTGGTAGTTCAGGCACGGGCGGTCCTTTCCGATGTCCTTCGGAAGATTCCTGCTGCATGTCCGGATCTTCCAGAGCTTGTGGATCAGGTCGATGGTGTCCTTCACCGCTCCGGCGCTGGTATATGGTCCGAAATACCGGCATTTGTCCTTTTTCATGGTTCTGGAGAACAGGACTCTCGGGAACGGCTCGTCCATAGTGACTTTGATGTAGGGATATGTCTTGTCATCCTTTAACATCGTGTTGTACCGCGGGCGGTGTTCCTTGATGAGGTTGCACTCTAAAACCAGGGCCTCCAGCTCGGAGTCCGTGATGATATACTCGAATCTCGCGATCCTGGATACCATCTTCTCGATCTTGGCCGTCTTGTTCCGGCTGCTCTGGAAATACTGGCGCACGCGGTTCTTTAAGCTTATGGCTTTTCCCACATATATGATCTCATCGTGCTCATCATGCATGAGATAAACTCCCGGCGATGCTGGGAGTTTTTTTAATTCTTCTTCAATATTGAAAGGAGTATCATTCTCTGTCAACGCAATCTCTCCCCGTCAAACTTTCTGATCATCGCAAGGTGGCGCTTGATGAACATGATCTGGGATCCAACATCATCGCAGCCCACCGGCGGATGGATGTCCAGAACCATGCAGATATCATCCAGCTCTTTCTGGGTTGCATGGGTCTGGAGCTTTGTCAGGCATTCCAGCATCAGATCATAGTTTTTTTCGTCCATGGCATCGAAGAAGTCCAGGAGCTCCTGATTGACGGGCTGGTCTTCATCTGTGGCCTGGGCGGTGGTGTTTTTGGCGCTGCTGTCGCTGTCTGCCGACGGCTTCTGCGCTGCTGGTGCCTGCCGCACTGGCTGAGCTGCATTCTGAGCGGAATTTTCCGCATTCTGCGGCTTTACAAGCCGTACTCTCTCAAACCGATACTTCTGCACCGCATCCGGGTATTTCTCCCGGTCGACTTCCTCTAAAAACATGTCAAGCGGACGCACCCAGATCTTGAAGTCCCCGTAGAGAGCCTGGTAGACTACCATTTCTTCCCCGGTCTCCGAGTGGGTCGCAACCGCGATGATCTGATATAACTTATTTTTAAAGTGCCGGTAGAATTCTCCCGGCACTGGTGTTTTACGAATCTGATTCATTTTGTTCTCCATTTTTACTGTTGAGCTGTTTCGGACTCTGTCTCGGCAGATGTTTCTCCACCCTCCGAACTGGCTTCGCCTTCGCCCGGAACTTCTGCTGCCGCTGCGCTGCTACCGTCCCCGGAAAGTCCCTCTAAATGGTACTTATTCGCCGCGCTCCACAGCATCCACTCCTCGTATCCGGCATCCTGGACGGCGCGGACTTCCTCCGCGACCTCAGCATCACCGTAGGTGATATAATTTCCTTCCCCTAGATATGTGGCTGTGAAGTCCTGAAGCCACGGGCGAACAATCGCCTGGCGGCTCTCATGGTTGTCGGCTCTCGACGCATCCAGCAGGACCTTTCCAGACTTCTGAAGCGCCCCGAAGATCGTTTTATACGGTTCCGTATCCGGGTGTTCCAGCCCGAAGTTTCCAGAGCTGTAGTGGGACGGGTAGATCATCGGGCAGATATAGTCGAGAATCTTCGCCATCTCCGTATAATTCTGTCCGACGGCAGTGGAATCCACGCCGCTTCCGATGATCGTGCCGAACACATCCGCAGAAACGAAAAGTCCCTGGGACGCGAGATTTTCATATAAATAATTGGTACACTCCAGGATCGTATCCGTCTTGGAACGCCCCCGGATCACTGCTTCGTCGTAGACGACCTGACCTGCCGATGCCTCGTTCGGGAATCTCAGATAGTCGAACTGGACTTCATCAAAGCCGAGAGCTTTCGCCTCCGTTCCGACTTCCAGAAGATAATCCCACACCTCCTGGCGGTACGGATCCACCCAGTACATTCCCTGGCGGTCCTGGTACAGGCTGCCGTCCGGCAGTTTCAGGCTCCACTCCGGCTTCTTCTCCGCGAGATAGGAATCCCTGAAGGCCGCGACTCGCGCGATCACATAGAGATCCTTCTCCTTGAGGCTCTCGATCAGGCCTTTCATGTCCCGTACATACGGGATACTGGCACCGATCTCGTTCACTGTCGCCGCATCCACCGGACATGTGATCCGTCCCTGATCCTCCTTGAAGTCGATGACCACCGCATTGATTCCCGCAGCCAGGGCCCCGTCCAGAACACCATTTAAGACTTCCTCATTTCCGGCCACCGGCCCCGTAATGTAGATGCCGCGGACCTTCTTCGCCTCGCGCCCCGGAAGCGCCGGGTTCGAGGAGTCAACGATCCGCACGGAGATCGTCTTATTTTTATCTTCCCCGGCATCCTCGATCACCAGGACACCGCTGGTCTCCTGGGTGCTCTCCGCCTCGGCTGTCATCTCTGCTGTCTCTGTCTCCTCCACCGCCGGTCTGCTGCATGCCGATAACAGGAGCAGGCCCGCCATGGAGAACGCAAATAGCATTTTTTTCATGTTCGCTCATCCTTTATTTCAATCCACAGTCAGTAATTTCACGGAGACTGACACATTTATTGATTCCTTGTCAACAGGGAATACTGATTTTTCTCCGCCACTACTGCCATTAAGTTTTCCTGCAGTTTATTTCATCATCTGCCAGGACACAAAAACTCAAGTTACCACCATAATATCATAAGTATATGGATTTGGGAAAGAAAAATTAAAAAAACTACTGTTCAAAATGAGGTTTTTGGTGGATAATAGATAGATGGGTACGAACGGCTGCCAAAAGCCGCAGGTACAAAAACTTTTTTGAAAATGATCCGGATGTCTGCCCCACAGCTGTTTCAGCCAGATGTCTTTCCGGAAAGCTCCAGACCGGCTCATTTTCGTTTAACATGACTATTAAGAGGAGAAAAACAAATGATCAAGCAGGGTTTCGACAACGACAAATACCTCGCCATGCAGTCTGACCATATCCGCGAGAGGATCAGCAAATTCGGCGATAAATTATATCTGGAATTTGGCGGCAAACTGTACGATGATTACCATGCATCCCGCGTACTTCCGGGCTTCGAGCCGGACAGCAAGCTCCGCATGCTCATGCAGCTGGCTGACCAGGCGGAGATCGTCATCGCGATCAATGCCGCTGATATCACAAAGAACAAGGTCCGCTACGATCTGGGCATTACATACGATCTGGATGTACTGCGCCTGATCCATGTATTCACCGACCGCGGACTCTATGTCAGCAGCGTCGTAATTACCCGATACGTTGATACACCGGCGATCCAGCAGTTCAAACATAAACTGGAGAAGCTTGGCCTTAAAGTATACCGTCACTACGAGATCGACGGCTATCCGAGCAATATCCCGCTCATCGTCAGCGATGAAGGTTACGGAAAGAACGACTATATCGAGACGACACGTCCGCTCGTTGTCGTTACCGCTCCGGGACCGGGAAGCGGAAAGATGGCAACCTGCCTTTCCCAGCTGTACCATGAAAATAAGCGCGGCGTAAAGGCCGGATACGCGAAGTTTGAGACATTCCCGATCTGGAACCTGCCGTTAAAGCACCCGGTAAACTTAGCATACGAGGCCGCAACTGCAGACTTGAACGATGTGAACATGATCGACCCGTTCCATCTCGAGGCTTACGGAAAGACCACCGTCAACTACAACCGCGACGTTGAGATCTATCCGGTGCTCAGCGCCATCTTTGAGGGAATCTTCGGCGAATGCCCGTACAAATCCCCGACCGATATGGGCGTCAACATGGCTGGTCTCTGCATCTTCGATGACGAGGCATGCCGCGAGGCTTCCTGCCAGGAGATCATCCGCCGCTACTACCAGGCGCTTGAGAAGGTCGTAAAAGATGATTCCTGCCAGAACGAGGCATACAAGATCGAACTGATCATGAAACAGGCAAAGATCTCCCCGAAGGACCGCGTTGTTGTTCCTGCTGCTATAGATCTTGCGAAAGAGACAGATGCCCCGGCTGCTGCCCTGGAACTCCCGGACGGAAAGATCGTTCTCGGAAAGACGAAGGAACTCCTCGGCGCTTCCGCTGCCGTTCTCTTAAACGCAGTGAAGGAGCTGGGCGGAATCGACCACTCCATCGACCTGATCTCCCCGGAGTCCATCGCTCCGATCCAGGAATTAAAGGTCCGTTACCTCGGCAGCGCCAACCCGAGACTGCACACCGATGAGGTGCTCATCGCCCTCTCCACCTGTGCCGCTACCGACGAGAACGCAAGGATTGCTTTAGAGCAGCTCCCAAAGCTCCGCGGCTGCCAGGTCCACACGACGGTTATGCTGTCCAATGTGGATAAGAATGTCTTTAAGAAGCTCGGCATCGGACTTACCTGTGAGCCAGTGCAGGAAGATAAGAAGATTGGGTAATTTAGTTTTAAGAAACAGCTTAAATTAAAGAAGAACCGATCTCTGACAAGCAGAATATTTCATGCTTCTGCCGTCAGGAATCGGTTCTTTTTTATTATTTCTTATTGGAAAATTTCGTATTTCCCGTTCAACTCTATATTCTCTTTACTTCGCCTGGCACTTCTCATACGCAAACAGTGCCGCGCCAAGTGCACCGCAGAGCTGCGCCTCATCACAGATATAGAGCTTCGCCCCAAGTTTTTCCTCCAGCGCCTGCACGATGCCCTTATTCTGGGCAACTCCGCCGGTCATCATGTACTCGCCAGGATTTCCCTTTCCGAGTCTCGCCGCCAGGGCGCCGACTTTTGAGGCAACCGAGACGTTCAGTCCATGGATAATATCCGCCACATCCTTATTCTGGGCAACCAGGGATACGACCTCGGACTCCGCGAACACGGTGCACATGCTGGAGATCACAATGTTGTTCTTCCAGTCGAGTCCTCTCGTGCTCATCTCCTCCAGGGAAAGTCCCAGGGTTCTCGCCATCATCTCCAGAAAACGTCCCGTTCCCGCCGCACATTTATCGTTCATCAGGAAGTTTTTCACAGCACCGGTCTCGTCGATGCTGATGGCCTTGATGTCCTGTCCGCCGATATCGATGACAGTGCGGACATTCGGATTCAGGTAATGAGCCCCCTTTGCATGACAGGTGATCTCCGTGATACTGTCGTCACCGCTGTCGATGTAGGCACGTCCGTATCCCGTAGTATCAATGCGGACAATCTCCTCTTTCCTGATTCCGGCTTTCTCTACCGCTAACTCCAGGCTCTTCTCCGCGCTCATGGTCGCTCCGCCGCCTGTCGGGATGATCATGGTGGACTTGATCTTTCCGTCCTGATCCAGGATCACCACATCCGTGCTCGTAGATCCGCTGTCGATTCCCGCTACATAGTAAACTCCTGACTCCATCTTCTTTCTTGCCTCCTCACTGATTCCTTTTCCCGGATCCATGTCCTCGGATCCCTCGATCGTCTCTGAAAACGCCTGGATCCTCGTCAAAAGCTGACCGGCGCTTTGGCTCGTGAAATCGGTCTCGATCTTTAAGAGCGGAACCTTGATGTTTCTCTTAACGCTCGCGTATTCAAATCCGTAATAATCACAGAACTTGATCGTATGGTAGATGATCCCCTTTAAGTTCGGGTCCAGGTACAGGGCACTTCTCCTGGAGCTCTGGTTCATGCGGAAGCACGGCATCTGGCCTAATAATCCGTCCGCGTACGCCAGGAACATCTCGTCCTCATCCATCTTTTCCATCTCTTCCGGGATTGCTGTCAACCGTCTCCCGCCGGTGCAGGTGAGGTTATCCACATCCATTTTAATGTTTTCCCGGATCATCTGCTCCAGCACACCGCTGACGCGCACGCCCAGGACGCCGATATATGGATTCGTCTCTGTACGAAATTTCGCGAATGAATGCAAAAACGCGGTTTTATCAAAAACTTTTCCGGAATATTTCTCATACGCCTCCTTCAGGCGGCGGATCGCTCCGGCAAACTTCTCCTTCTCGCACTCGTTGTCGTCATGCGGCAGATCCAGCATGTATAAAAATTTACATTTTCCCGTGCTCGCCACGATATCGTACACGCGGCGCATGGAATCACAGCAGTTCACCATCACCAGTTCATCCGCTTTTCCTTCAAGGACAGCCTGGATCACGGATTTTCCGAACCCGCAGAGGTTCGCATGGGCGATCTGGTCCGACAGTTCAAAGTTCTCCGGCATCTCCTCGAGAACCGCGCACTCTTCCCCAAAGCCCTTGAACAGCTCGATGGGGGTGTATTTACAGACATAATGTATCATGAAAATTTTCTCCTTTTTGTAATCAATTCCGTTCTTTGCTGTTTCCTCTGAATTAATTACTGCTCTTTGATTTCTCCAGCATCTCGATAAATGCCTGAATTCTTGTTGACACCTGGCCATCGCTGGAGTTCGCCGGGTTGCATCCGTCGCCGTCCAAAATCATGGTCGGGATCCCCGCTTCCTCCAGGGAGTTCTTGATCAGGCTGGACGCGCCGATGGTTCCTTTGCATCCCCAGTGGGCAAACAGGATCCCGCCGTCCGCCCCGGTCTCCTTCGCGAGTCTCTCTGCGGTCTCGATCCTCTGGCTCACATTTCCGTTGTAGATGCAGTACACCATCTTCTCCGCCATGGCATCATACGGGTTCTCGGAGCGCATCTCCTGGAATCCGTCCGCGATGAAATCACAGGCGCGGATATGCATCTTTGGGTTGTAATTAAAGATATCCTTCACCGGAGCCTGCAAAAACGGCATGATATGCATCCAGAGAATATGGAGTCCTTCGCCCTTCGGCGCTTTTTTCACATCCTCCAGCAGCAGCTTCGTATATTTTACCGCTTCCCCGGATCCCGCCATCAGGTGGCACATGAAGAGAGCGTAAAGCTCGTTTGTAATGGATGTGACCGGGTCGTGGTCCTTTCGCAGGGCAAGCTGGGCTTTATAATCTGCAGCGGCCTTTTTGCTGTTTGCGACCGCCTTCGCGACCGCCTCCTCCGGGATCTTTCTTCCTGTCGTCTCCTCGAGAAATTTCTTCATTTCACGCAGCTGATCCGCCACATATTTGACCGATTTCTGATTTTTCTCATAGGGAACATCGATATAAAATCCATCGCATCCGAATTTTTCTTTCAGATATGGGAATGTCATCATGTTTCCATCGCAGGCGAGGTTTGTGTAGACCGTGCATTTCGGCTTCGGAAGAAGTCCGCTCAGCGCGGCTCCAAGGAACACCCGGTGGTAGGAGCACATGGTCTCCGGGAATCCCTCCTCCTCCGTTCTCCGGAGGAATGTCTGCTCACATTTCGTTCCTGCGATAAAGCAGGACATCGCCTCCACAGAGTATGGGGTGAGTCCCGCTGCCGTCAAAAGCTCTCCTGGAACGAAGATGCTGACCATCGCCGCATTCTCCGGCTTTTCCAATGCCTGAATAATATTTTTCATGACGATCTTCGCCACATACTGTCCGGATGCCGGGAGCTCCCGGTCCGGGAAGAGCTGCAGGTGCTTTTCCTGCAGCCGGTATCCGGTGAGAAGAAGTTTGCGGGCCTTTTCCGGGTCCTTCATGGCCTCATTTCCCACCATGGTTCCGAATTTATCAATAATGTTCATTGCCATTCCTTTCGTTTCTATCATTTTTCAGTCATGCGTAACTATTATAATCATTTCTTTGAAAATGTAAAGCTTTCAAACAGCTGGGGTTTTGCCGGGTAATTCCAGTGGAAGATCATTCCGCTTAGTGGAATGAGCACGGTATTTATCAGAAAAAAACATTGCTTTTTCGACAAAATGTACCTACAATGAATAGGAAGAAAAAGAGGGAGAATCCAATCATGAATCAGAAATTAAAACACATGCTTTACGCAGGCTTCGGCACTGCTTTTGCGGTCATGCTCGCGAATCCGGCTATAGCCTATGCCGGAACATGGTCCAACGAAGGCGGACCGAACCAGTGGAAATACTATAACGATGACAATACATGCGCCGCCGACGGCTGGTACTGGATCGACGGGGATCAGGACGGCTTGGAGGAATGCTATTATTTCGATAAAAACGGTTTTATGCTGGCGGACACAAGAACACCGGACGGTTTCCAGGTAAATCCCGACGGATTCTGGACCGTAAGCGGACAGGTACAGAAACGTGAAACGCCGGTGCAGGACCTTCCAACCGGACTTCATGAACAGGAAGGCGGGCTTATCTACCGCGACGAGGGCGGCGGGCTCGCTGCGAACGCCTGGAGAAGCTCAGACGGAAGCTGGTACTATTTCGACGCTGCGGGTCATGCCGTCAAGGGATGGCAGTATATTGACGGATACAAATTCTACTTCGATGAGAATGCCTGCACGCTGGTCCAGAACCTTGAGGGCATCCTCTCCGCACAGTCTTTCCAGATCGTTGTGGACCGTGCCCGCTGCCAGGTGACCGTATATGCCCCGGACGATGGAAACGGATATATCATTCCTTACCGGACCTTTATCTGTTCCCCGGGAAAAGAAAGTTCCCAGACTCCAACGGGAACCTTTAAGACCACGGGCAAATACCGCTGGCATGCCCTCGTCGAGTCCACATACGGTCAATACTGTACGAGACTCGGCAGCACCAGCATCCTCTTCCACAGCGTCCCGGGAAAGACCACAAGTATCCACAACATCACCGCTGAGGAATACAACAAGCTCGGCGCTCCCGCCTCCCACGGCTGCATCCGCATGACCGTTGCCGACTGCAAATGGATCTACGACCACTGCCCGTCCGGCACTGTCGTCACCGTAGGCGACAATTTACCGGCACCGTTTGACAGACCGGAAGCCGAGAAAATTCCGGAAGGTCAGGACTGGGATCCTACGGATCCGGAGATTAGATAAACTATTTTCAAAAAGGGGCTGTCGCACTAACGTGCGGCAGCTCATTTCATATTCTCAACACAAAACGCCGAGCTTCGAAAAGCCCGGCGTTCGTGGTATAATCAGTTTAT
>CABVBU010000022.1 GCA_902496665.1 uncultured Clostridium sp.
GGTAAAGCCCGCGAGCCGAGAGGCATGATCCGGTGAGATTCCGGGGCCGACAGTATAGTCTGGATGAAAGAAGAATTTCAGGTTTGTTTGTGATATGCGGAAGCGATCCGGTGTTCGAAAAAGAGGACAGGATCGAGAGATTCCGGATCACGGAAGATCGGATCGGTAGCTCTGGAATAGGAAACTGTTTCAGGGCTTTTTTGTGTAATAGGAGATTGATCCGGGAAAGCTGTGAATAGCAGAGAAAGTTATATTTCCGAATGAAACAACGGACCGAATATGGAAAACCCTGTAGGCATCTGCTTTACAGGGCTTTTTTATGTAACAGGAAATTCTGAGGAATTCCCTGTTACACAAAAAGGCACTAACGTACCAAAGATGCGCACTCGCGCGAAGATGTAGATTGTCGCAAGCGACCGCGCGAGGCGCGAGAATGTGCCAAGGCACATTCTTTTTATGCAGTAATTCCTGATTGCTCTCGTAAGGCAGGTTTGCGGAAAGGAGTGAAAAAGATGACGGACCGGGATTATATGCTGCGAGCCATTGAGCTTGCAAAAGGGGGACTTGGCTGGACAAGTCCGAATCCCCTCGTGGGAGCTGTGATCGTGAAAGATGGAAGGATCATAGGGGAAGGTTATCATGAACGGTGCGGAAAACTCCACGCGGAGCGAAATGCCATTGCGTCGCTTACGGAAAGCGCGGAGGGCGCGACACTCTATGTGACGTTAGAGCCGTGCTGCCATTACGGAAAGACACCGCCCTGCACGGAGGCGATCCTCGAGCAGAAGATCGCAAGAGTTGTGATCGGCTCAAGAGATCCGAATCCCCTGGTAGCAGGAAAAGGCGCGGCGATCCTAAGAGCAGCGGGAGTCCGGGTGGAAGAGGACTTTATGCGGGAGGAATGCGATGAGTTAAATCCGGTATTCTTCCATTACATCACAAAGAAAACGCCCTATGTGGTCATGAAATACGCCATGACGGCGGACGGAAAGATCGCTGCGCGGACCGGTGACTCCAAGTGGATCACAGGAGAAAGCGCAAGGAAAAAGGTGCAGGAGCTGCGCCACCGGTATATGGGGATCATGGCTGGGATCGGCACGGTCCTGGCAGACGATCCGATGTTGAACGTCCGGATCCCCGGGCTGAAGAGCCCGGTGCGGATCATCTGTGACAGCGGACTCAGGATCCCGATGGATTCACAGCTCGTGAAGACGGCAAAGGAGTACCGGACCATCGTAGCGTATGCGGGGGAATGTTCCGGGGAAGGCTGTAAAGAAGCGGAAAAGAAAGCGGAACAGCTTCACGCGGCGGGTGTGGAGACCGTGTCGGTCCCGGACGCAGACGGGCGTGTGGACCTTGGGAAGCTCATGGAATATCTCGGAAACCAGGGCATCGACAGTGTACTTTTAGAGGGCGGCGGTACCTTAAATGACGCGGCGCTGTCAGACGGGATCGTAAACGAGATCTGCGCGTTTATCGCCCCGAAGATTTTCGGCGGTGCTGATGCGAAGACTCCGGTTTCCGGGATCGGTGTGGCGCATCCGGCGGAAGCTGTGATGCTGACGTTGAGACAGGTGGAGACGATCGGGGACGATCTGATGCTCAGATATTCAGTAGATTGAAAATGGGAAAGGAAATGAGAGCATGTTTACAGGGATTGTAGAAGAACTCGGACAGGTGAAGGCACTTTCCCTGCGCGGAACTTCCGGTACGCTGACGGTAAAAGCGAAAAAGGTTCTGGAAGGAACAAAGATCGGTGACAGCATCGCGGTCAATGGTGTCTGCCTTACGGTCACGAATATGAAAAATAATGAGTTTTCCGCTGATGTGATGGCGGAGACTGTGAGGAGAAGCAGTCTCGGAGCACTACAGACTGGAAATTATGTAAACCTGGAGCGGGCCATGGCGGCGGACGGCAGATTCGGCGGTCATATCGTTTCCGGTCACATTGACGGAACCGGGCAGATCGAATCGATGAGACGGGAAGAGAATGCAGTCTGGGTCACGATCGCATGTGCAGATAAGATCCTGGATCTGATCGTGGAAAAAGGTTCGATCTGCATCGACGGGATCAGCCTCACGGTGGCGGCGGTGACAAATCGGAATTTTTCAGTGTCGGTGATCCCGCATACCGGCGAGGAGACAACGCTTTTGAAGAAAAAAGCAGGAGATCCGGTCAATTTGGAAAACGACATTGTGGGGAAATATATTCAGAAATTTGTGGATATCGGAAGAAATTCCGGTGCGGACCGGGGAAAAATGCCTGACGGTGAAAATGCCGCGGGAACCGCGAAGGGAAACTCGGGGCTCAGCATGGAGTTTCTTCAGAAATATGGATTTTAGAGAAAATGATTCAAGGACTCTGGAAAGGCAGGAAAATATGAACGAGAAATACAACACAATCGAAGAAGCGATCGAAGATCTGCGGGCGGGAAAGATCATTCTCGTGACAGATGACCCGGACCGGGAGAATGAGGGAGATATGATCTGTGCGGCAGAGTTCGCGACACAGGCAAATATCAATTTCATGGCAAGCCATGCGAAGGGACTGATCTGTACGCCGATGAGCGCAGCAGTGGCAGAGAGGCTGGGACTTCCGCAGATGGTATCCGAGAACACGGATAACCACTGCACAGCTTTCACGGTCTCCATCGACCATGTGGACACAACGACAGGAATCTCCGCGGCGGAGCGCTCTTACACGATGATGAAGTGTGTGGATCCGGCGACAAAGCCTCAGGATCTCAGAAGACCGGGCCATGTATTTCCTCTCGTGGCAAGACGCGGCGGTGTCCTTGTGAGAAACGGCCACACCGAGGCAACTGTGGACCTCATGCGTCTGGCAGGACTCTCCGAGTGCGGCGTGTGCTGTGAGATCATGGAGGAAGACGGAACCATGATGCGGACCACGAACCTGTGGAAGCTGGCGAAGGAGTACGGACTGAAATTCATCACGATCAAGGAACTGCAGGATTACTGCCGTGTCCATGAAAAACATGTGGTGCAGGAGGCCTGCGCGGACATGCCGACCCAGTACGGACACTTTAAGATCTACGGTTATGTGAACGATATTACCGGCGAGCACCATGTGGCTCTTGTGAAAGGTGATATCGGGGACGGCGAAGATGTGCTCTGCCGCGTACATTCCGAGTGCCTGACCGGCGATGTGTTCGGTTCCATGCGCTGTGACTGCGGAAAACAGCTCCAGACCGCGATGCGCCAGGTGGAGGCGGAAGGCCGGGGCATTATCCTCTACATGCGTCAGGAAGGCCGCGGCATCGGGCTGATCAACAAACTGAAGACGTATGTGCTTCAGGAGCAGGGCTTTGACACGGTGGAGGCCAATATCAAGCTTGGTTTCGCTCCGGATCTCAGGGAATACTGGATCGGTGCACAGATCTTAAGGGATCTCGGCGTGAAGTCCTTAAAGCTTCTCACGAACAATCCGGAGAAGATCTACGGACTTTCCGGCTTCGGGCTTGAGATCCATGAGCGCGTGCCGATCGAGATCGATCCGCAGCAGTACGACAGCTTTTACCTGAAGACGAAGCAGGACAAGATGGGACATATCTTTACAAAAATCAAGGTGTGATAGAATGGAAAATCCTGTACACCGGCGGCACACACCTCGCACGGACGGAAGTGCTGAGCAATTGGAAATAGAATTTTGCATGTAATTATGAGACTTCTGAATAGCAGAAAACATAAGAAAGAAAAGGAGAATCATCATGAAAGAGATCAAGGTATTAGAAGGAAAAGTTGTAGCACCGGAAGGCATGAAAGTGGGGATCATTGCATCCCGTTTCAACGAGATCATCGTAAATAAGCTCTTAGGCGGAGCGGTTGACGGACTTGTCCGCCACGGTGTGGAGGAAGAAAATATCACGGCGGCCTGGGTTCCGGGTGCATTCGAGATCCCGGTTGCGGCATCTGCCATGGCGAAGTCCGGCAAGTACGACGCGATCATCTGTGTCGGCGCTGTGATCCGCGGTGACACCACACACTATGATTATGTGTGCAGTGAGGTCTCCAAGGGAATCGCCCAGGTGGGACTGGCAGAGAAGATGCCGGTACTCTTCGGTGTCCTGACAACAGAAAACATCGAGCAGGCCATTGCCCGTGCCGGAAGCAAAGGCGGAAATAAGGGATATGACTGTGCACTTTCCGCGATCGAGATGGTAAATCTTATGAGACAGTTTTAAATATCAGATGATAGAGACGTAAAAGATCAGCGCCACTGGATATATTTTTCAGAGGCGCTGATTTTTTTCGTAATGGGATAGTTCAAGGAATTCCCTATTACACAAAAGGTACATTCTGCTTTAGCAGAGCTTATAAGGTTTTCGTCTCCTCCGTGAATTTAGCCGCGAAATCCCGGTTCAGTTTCATGAAGATCTGTTGCTCCTCGGGAGACCAGCTCTCAAAAATCGCATTTTCGATGGCAATCAGGCGATGGGCGGTATTTTTCATGAGTTCCTCTCCTTTTTCCGTGAGAAAAACGCAGGTGTTCCTCCCTGTTCCGGGTTTCAGGTACAGATAACCGGCCTGTTCCATCTTGCGTACCGCGGAGTTGATCGTGGATTTTGTGGTGCCGGTTTCTTTGTAAAAAATACTTTGATTGCAGCCGGAGCCGTGTTCGTTGAGAGAGTAGAGAATATCAAGCTCGCTGTCCGTGAGACCGAGCTTTAATGCAGCGTCATGGTAGGCACTGTCGACCTGGCTGAGCAGGTTGTAGAATTCTTTAAATGCAGAGTACATGGCAGATCTCCTGAAAATATAAGTGTATGGGGTCAGTGCAGGTCTTTGTCTCCGCCTGCACGGTCTATCAGTTTACGCGTATCCGTACTTCTTCGCCTTCCGGATCAGGAAGAAGAGCGACAGGCATACCGCCATAAATTCCGCTGCGATGATGGAATACCAGATCCCGGAGACACCGAGGAAAAACGGCAGGATGATAACAGCCCCCGTTTCAAAGATCATGGTACGGCAGAAGGAGATCACAGCGGAGACGAACCCGTCGTTGAGTGCCGTAAAGAAGGACGATGCGTAGATGCTGAAGCCCATGAACAGGAAAGAGATCGAGTATGAGCGGAATGCATGGACCGTCATGTCTAAGAGGCTCGTGTTATAGCGGACGAAAATTCCCGCAAGAAACGGGGCACCAGCTTCTGCCACGATCGTCAGGACGATCTGGAAGGTCAGGATCAGCCGGAAGCTCTTTCCGAGGAGATTTTTTAACTCAGCCTTATTTCCTGCACCGCAGTGATAGCCCACGATCGGGGCACTTCCCATAGAGTAGCCGATAAAGAGCGCCGCAAAGATAAAGCTCACATACATGATGACGCCGTATACGGCAACACCGTCGGAACCGGAAAGACGCATGAGCTGCCAGTTGTAGAGCATGTTTACGATGGACATGGAGATGTTCGTCATAAACTCGGAAGCACCGTTTGTACATGCCTTTAACAGGGCGCTAAAGTCCATATGGGTCTTTCCGAGACGGAGTCGGCTCCTGTTTGGAAAGATAAAGTAGAGCAGGGGGATCAGTCCGCCGATGGACTGGCTGATTGCCGTTGCGGCGGCAGCTCCCACGACGCCGAGACGCAGAACGGCGATAAAATAAGCATCGAGGATCATATTTGTGACTCCTGACGCGATGGTGATCAGGAGTCCGAGCTGGGGGCGTTCCGCAACAACTAAAAAGCTCTGGAATACATTCTGCAGCATGAAGGGAATCAGAGCCAGCAGGATGATCCGGCCGTAACGGACGCAGTAGGGGAGGAGGACCTCATCAGCGCCTAAGAGTCTCGCCATCGGAGCTAAAAGGATCTCGCCGCCTACCGTAAAGAGAAAGCCCACTGCGATCAGAACGTAGACAAGGAGGGAAAAGATTTCCTTTGCTTTTTGCTCGTTCCCGGTTCCGAAGGTCAAAGCTACCAGGGCACTGCCGCCGCTGCCGGTCATAAATCCGATGGCACCGAGGATCATCAGAAACGGCATAATGATATTGATAGACGCGAAGGCCTCGGAACCCACAAAGTTCGAGACGAAAACACCGTCCACAACGCCGTAGATGGAGGTTAAGATCATCATGACGATAGACGGAAATGTGAATCGCAGGAGTTTTTGGTAGGTAAAGTGGTCGGAAAGTGAAATATTCATCGTGTACCCTTTCAGTTTTTGTCTGTGTCTGCCCGCGGGGGAAAATCTTGTCTTTCCCATAAACAGTTTTACAGCTGTTGATGTACGAAATCGTACGTAGAATCATAGTACGATTTCGTACATATGTCAAGAAGAACTTTACAGTTACTGTTCGCGCCTTGCGCAAATAGTAACTGATTTTGCCGATGCTTCGCATTCCAAATCGGCAAAATCCACTACCACCACTGTATTGTACGGAATTTTCAGTTCAGAAAATTCCTACCCGTATACAGTGATACTTTACACAGATTTTACATTCTTTTACCGGAGCGTGATTGTTCATTTCTTTTTTCTGCTATATGATATAGAGGTGAAAATGAGAGAGAAAAGAAAGAGCAGTCACGAGCTGGGTCGACTGCGGCAGAGGAAAAGGAATATGACATACAAGGAAATTAAGAAAAACGAGGAAGTTTTAGCTTACCTGAAAAAAGGAAATGACAATCTGGGAACCATGGGATTTACGGATCATTCGGATGCGCACTGCGCGATGGTTGCGGAGCGGGCAGCAATGATCTTAAAGAAATTCGGTTATTCAGATCACGATATCGAGCTGGTGAAGATCGCCGGTTTCATGCATGATATGGGAAATGCGATCAACCGCCATGCCCATGCGGAGTATGGTGCCCTTCTGGCATCTCAGATCCTGGAAAAGACGGATCTTCCGATCGCAGACCGCGCGATCATCGTATCCGCGATCGGAAACCATGACGAGTCAACGGGCGGAGCCGTAGATCCGATCTCCGCAGCGCTCATCATCGCCGACAAAACGGATGTACGCAGAAACCGCGTCCGCCAGAAGGAGATGGCATCCTTTGATATCCACGACCGCGTGAACTATGCGGTTACAGAGGCAAAATTAAAGGTAAACGAGGAAAAGAAAGTGATCACTCTGAATCTGAAGATCGACGAAAACATCTGCTCCATGCTGGAGTACTTCGAGATCTTCTTACAGCGCATGCTCATGTGCCGCCGCGCGTGTGAAATGCTCGGAGCGAAATTCAAGATGACGGCGAACGGAAGCAAGATCGTGTAACAAAAAGAAATACGGAATACTCCCCTTATGATATCCTCCGGGCTTTACCTTGGACGGAAACCAGATGAACCAGAGAGGTATTTCCGTATCCAATATAAATGAAAGAGAACCTGTTGCCGGTGCGATCCGGCAGCAGGTTTTTGACTTTATAGGGGAGAATGCCTGCGGAGCTCTCTTATTTGTAGGAAGTCTCGAGGAAATCTCCTGTAAATCAAAATAAATATTTCTGTTCATTGCCTTATTGAGCCGGATATGTTATCGTAGATGCAGAAATTAAGAGTCGTATTTTAAGTTGATACGGGATATCATTGTGAAAAAACGTGTATGTGAGGGTGTATGAATGTGAAACTATGATATCCGTAATAAGGAGTCAGGACCATGACATTTACGCCAGTCGATATGGATAGTTGGGAGAGAAGATCCCATTACGAGTATTATACAAAGCTGTTAAAATGTGGGTACAGCGTGACGGTGTCTCTTGATATCACCAGGCTGCACCGTCAGGTAAAGGAAAAAGGGCTGAGATTTTATCCGGTATTTGTGTACTGCGTGTCGAGGCAGATCGCGGCGACGAAGGAATTTCGAATGGGACGGGACAAAGACGGGAATCCGGGATATTATGATGTCCTTCATCCGAACTATACGATCTTTCATGAGGATGATCACACCTTTTCCGATGTGTGGACCGCCTATACGGAAGACTTTTCGGCGTTTTATAAAAATATGTGCAGTGACATGGAAACGTACCGGCATGTAAAGGCGGTAAAAGCAAAACCTGGACAGCCGCAGAACTTTTATTGTATTTCCATGGTGCCGTGGCTTGATTTTACCGGATATTCTGCGTATACGGAGAGCGGAACGCCGATGCTGTTCCCGATCATTACCTGCGGAAAATTTACGGAGCGGGATGGACGGCTGACGATGCCATTCTGCGTGAATATAGCTCATGCAGCGGCAGATGGATATCATACGTCCATGTTTATTAACGAATTACAGAAACGGCTTGATACGATCACATTGAAAGAGCTGTGATCAGATCATTGTCCGGATATGACAGGGAAGGAACAGGAGGCGGGAATTGATGGGGACACAGACGAAAACACTTGCGGAGCAGGTTGCGGACGGAATCATGAATCTGATCCAGAAGACACCATACAAAGCAGGAGACAAGCTCCCAACGGAAAAGGAACTCTGTGAGAGAACGGGAGCAGGAAGAAATACGGTCCGTGAGGCCTTAAAGATCCTTGCATCCAGAAATGTCTTAGAGATCCGTCAGGGAGCAGGAACCTTTGTGTCTGAAAAACAGGGGATCCCGGATGATCCTCTTGGATTTTCAATGGTGAATGATCATGTTAAGCTTACAAAGGATCTGCTCCAGGTGAGGATCATGCTGGAGCCGCAGATCGCGGCACTTGCGGCCCAGTGTGCAAAGGAGAATGAGATCAAAGAGCTGGAAGAGATTCTGGAAGAGATGGAAGCGGCAATGAAAAAGAGGGAGGATTATTCGGAGCTGGATACGAAATTCCACACGAAGATTGCCCAGTGTACACATAATATCGTGATGGAAAATCTTCTTCCGGTGATCGGAAAAGGTGTGGCTGTTTTTGCAAAGGAGGTTGCACAGACAGAATATGACCGGACATGGATCTCGCATCGAAAGATCTTTTGTTATATCCGGGATCACAAGCCCTTTGAGGCAGAGATGGAGATGCAGTATCATCTCCTGTATAACACGAGCCGGTATGAGGAAGAGCAGGGCGGATTTTAAGGGATGACGGTTTTGCACCTGCCTGGCTGTTTTGAGCATGAAAAGTCTTCGAAAATTTATGGGATAAATTTTCGGAGATTTTTTTTATAAAGGGAAGAGAGAGCGAAAATGCCTGTGTGCCGCTCCACTTTGAGATACTGCGGAAAAACAATGAAAAAATATCAGGAAGGTCAGGAAAAGTTCTTGTAAAACGATGGGATCTGTGGTAAGATTCAAATGTGAAATAGGTAGGATGAATTTTGACCTGACCATTGTAGAAAATAATAGCAACGAGATAAAATATCCAAAAAGGAGAAAAGTTATGGGACGATTTGATGTGCTTATCATTGGCGGCGGTGTTGTCGGCAGTGCAATCGCAAGAGAGCTTACAAGATATCAGCTCCGGATCGGTGTGCTGGAAAAGAATCTGGATGTCTGTTATGAGACGAGCGGACGAAATTCCGGAGTGGTTCATGGTGGCTTCGCATATGATGTAGGAACACTGAAGGCAAAGCTGTGTGTGGAAGGCAATCAGGGGATGGATGAACTGTCCAGGGAGCTTGGCTTTGTATTCAAACGCTGTGGAAAGGTTCTTGTAGGAAAAACTCCGGAGGACCTGGAGACATTAAAACGGACGATCGCCCAGGGCGAAAAGAATGGAGCAACAAAGCTTCATCTGCTGAATAAAGAAGAGCTTCATGAGTTAGTTCCGACAGCAGTTGGAGAGTTTGCCATGTTCTCGGAGAATTCCGGAATCGTAGATCCCTTTAACTATACGATCGCACTGGCAGAGAATGCAGCTCAGAACGGAGCGGAATATTTCTTTGATCATGAAGTGACAGGAATCAGCCGTGGAACAAGCGGGACAGGAGAAGATCTTTACACGGTAACGACAACGCACGGAACCTTTGAGTCTCGTTGGGTGATCAACAGTGCCGGACTTGGCTGCGGTAAGATTTCCGATATGCTTGGTATCAAAGGATATCGCGTGATCGGCTCCAAGGGAGATTACATCATTCTGGACCGCAGGACCGGAGACCTTCTTCCGATGCCGATCTACCCGGTTCCGAGTAATACATATATGGGAATCCATGTTACCAATACGACGGATGGAAATGTAATTATCGGACCGAATGCAGAGATGACTGAGAATTTCACGTACTATGGAGTGCCGCAGGAGAACATGGATTACCTTGCAAAGAGCGCGTCTGAGATCTGGCCGTATATTAAAAAGTCAGATTATATCCGTAACTACTCCGGAATCCTGCCGAAGTGGGTGGATGAGAACGGAACGATCCAGGATTTCAAGATCGAGATCCGTCCGGAGCTTGCGCCGCATGCGGTGAACCTTGTAGGAATCGAGTCTCCGGGACTTACGGCAGCAGTTCCGATCGGACGTATGGTGGCACGGATGATGCAGGAATACGAAGCATTTAAGGAAAATCCGGAATTTAACCCGAAACGGGAGGGAATTATCCGGTTTGATGAGCAGGATGACGAGACAAAAGCAAAGCTGATCGCAGAAGATCCGGATTACGGTGAGGTGATCTGCCGCTGTGAGAAGGTAACAAAGGCAGAGATCCTCAAGGCGATCCACAATCCGCTCGGAGTTCATACGATGACAGGAATCAAGTACCGTACAAGATCCATGATGGGTCGCTGTCAGGGCGGTTACTGCCAGATGAGAATTGAAAAAATGATCGAGGAAGAGCTCGGTGTGAAGGATACGGATATCCGGTACGCAAGACAGAATTCCTGGATGTTTACCGGAGAAGTGAGAAAGGAGGAACAGTAGGATGGAAACACGTGATGTGGTAATTGTCGGCGGAGGTCCGGCCGGACTTGCGGCAGCCGTAGAACTTTATAAAAAAGGGATCAGGAATGTTCTGATCGTAGAACGTGAAAAGACCATGGGCGGTATTTTACGTCAGTGTATTCATGACGGTTTCGGTCTGACGAGATTTGGGGAGACCTTAAGCGGACCGGAATATGCACAGAAATTTATTGATGAGGTCATGGAATTAAAGATCCCGTATGTGACCGATACGACTGTTCTTTCTGTATCTCCGGATAAGGTTGTAACCCTTGCTTCTTCGAATGGTTTAAAGAAGATCCAGGCAAAAGCTGTGATCCTCACCATGGGCTGCAGAGAGAGGACAAGAGGCGCTCTTGGAATCCCGGGCGAACGTCCGACAGGAGTGTTCACAGCAGGTGTTGCACAGGCTTACATCAATCTTTATAACCGCATGGTCGGAAAAGAGGTCGTGATCCTCGGTTCCGGAGATATCGGAATGATCATGGCGAGACGTTTAACCTTAGAGGGTGCTCACGTACAGGCTGTGTTTGAGATCCAGCCGATCCCGAGCGGACTTCCGAGAAACATTGAACAGTGTCTGAATGATTACGGAATCCCGCTGTATCTGAGCCACACGATCACAGATATCCACGGAAATGAGCGTGTGACAGGCGTTACCGTTGCCCAGGTGGATGAGCACATGAAGCCGATTCCGGGAACGGAGAAGGAATACAATTGTGATACGGTAATCCTCTCAGTCGGTCTGATCCCGGAAAACGAGCTTTCCATCGATGCCGGTGTTACGCTTGATGCAAGAACAAAGGGTGCGGTGGTTGATGAATATTTCCAGACAGAAAAATCCGGCTTCTTTGCAGCAGGCAATGTCCTCCATGTTCATGATCTGGTAGATTTTGTGTCCATGGAAGCAGAAAAGCTGGCAGACGGTGTTGCGGAATATGTGGAAAACGGCAGCCTGCCGGAGTGCACGATCCCGGTGAAAGCAGCTTCCGGCATCAATCATACGGTGCCGATGAAGGTCAGCGGAAAGAAAGATGTGACGATCTCCATGCGTGTCGGACGGAAGTTTGAAAATTGTACGATTGAGGTTAGACAGGGAGAAAAGGTTCTTGCGAAAAAGCATTTAAAGAAGGCGCTTCCGGCAGAGATGATCCAGATCCCGGTTAAGAAAGAGGCGTTTGAAGGAGAGCAGGAAGTGGAGGTGTGCATCTTATGATTAGAAAAATGACATGTATCGTATGTCCGAATGGCTGTGAGCTTGAGGCGGAGATCGTGGATGGAAAATGCATCTCCGTAAGTGGAAATTTATGCCCGAAGGGAGCTCAGTATGCGGCGCAGGAGGTCGAGGCGCCGAAGCGTACGATCGCAAGCTCTGTGGCTGTGAAAAACGGAGTTCTCCCACTTGTCAGCGTGCGGTTAAATCGTGCGGTGCCGAAGGAGAAGCTGTTTGAGGTGATGGCGGAGATCCGCAAGCTGTCCTTAAATGCACCGGTTCATACCGGTGATCTGATCGTAGAAAATATTTTAGGCCTTGGAAGCGATCTGATCGCGACGAAAAATGTAGAGAAACAGTAGTGTAGAAGATCATTTGGAGGAGTCCGGTGGTTCTCTTTGGAAATGCGAAGGAAGCGGCTGTATTTTGACAGAAATTCCTACGAATTTCTTAAAAGAGTGCAGCCGGACTCTTTGTCTGATTGAAAAGAAGCTGAATCTGTGCTATGATACCTCCATATGAGTGTGAAAGAAACAGCAGAAAAAAGGAGGACTGTTACATGAAAAAGACATCTCTTGTCATCATGGCAGCAGGAATTGGAAGCCGTTTTGGCGGCGGGATCAAGCAGCTTGCCCCGGTGGGACCGAGCGGTGAGATCATTATGGACTATTCGATCCATGACGCCCTGGAAGCGGGATTCGATAAAATTATCTTTATTATAAGAAAAGATCTGGAAAAGGATTTCAAGGAGATCATCGGAAACCGTATCGAGAAGATCGCTCCGGTAGAGTACGCGTACCAGGAGATGGACGATCTTCCGGAGGGCTTCTCTGTTCCGGAAGGAAGAAAGAAACCGTGGGGAACCGGTCAGGCGATCCTTGCGGCGAGAAATTTAATTAAGGAGCCGTTCCTTGTCATCAACGCGGATGACTATTACGGAAAAGAAGGTTTCAGGATCGTCCATGATTACATGGTAAATGAGATGGATGACACAAAGGACACCTTCGATATGTGTATGGCAGGGTTTATCCTCTCCAACACCTTGAGCGAAAACGGTCCTGTAACCCGCGGCGTGTGCACCGTGGATGATCATGGATACCTCTCCAAGGTCACAGAGACATATGATGTATATAAGGCCGGGGACGGCATGCACGCGGCAGACCACGACGGAAACCCGGTTACCGTGACAGAAGATCAGCATGTCTCCATGAACATGTTCGGTCTCCCGGCATCCTTTGTAAAAGAACTGGAAAAAGGATTCCCGGAGTTCCTTTCTAACGTGAAAGAGGGAGATCTGAAGGCAGAGTACCTTCTTCCGGCAGTGATCGACGGATGCATCCACAGCGGAAAGGGAACTGTCCGTGTGCTTGAGACAAAGGATAAATGGTTTGGAGTTACTTATAAGGAAGACAAACCGGCAGTTGTTGCATCGATCCAGAAGCTGGTAGATGCAGGCGTTTACCCGAAGAAACTGTTCTAAGAGCATTGTGCTGAGAGGCTGTACGTTTACAATATTGTCCGCAAACGGATAAGAACAGCCTGATCAGCCGGTCATGGTACGATCATAGTAAAGTGAAATGGTAGCTTTCCCGCTCTTTTTGCATATGATAATCCTGTATAGGGATCAGCAAAGGAGCGGGAACGTTTTTATGGAGAAGATTTACCGGGGATATCCCCTGGAAGTAAAAAAGGGTTACGGAATTTTTAACCCAGAAAGGACCTGTTCGTCCGAAGGGCCAAAGAAAGTCCCCTGGATGCTTTACCGTAGAGAAGAGCAGAGTGGAAAAACGGAGCTGACCGGAAATGAATCCCGGTCAGAGATCGATTATCTTCGAGGTCTCTATCCGGCATCGGCAAAGCAGGACCAGATCCTGGCGGAGGAGGCATGCGATCTCCTGGAATACCCCGGAAGTCCCATGTATGACGAATACCCGGACCGGGAATTCTTATATCGGGAGCTTTCAAAAGTGAGACAGCGTCATCTGGAGGAGACCGCAGGTGGTAAAGAAGAACAGGATCTTTTACAGGTACTGTTTATAAATGAGATCTACAGGAGACGGATCTTAAACAGAATGGAAAATCAGAGCAGTGACAGATAGACAGAGCGAGGAACAGTAAGATGAAGACCGGCAAGAAAGTCATGATCCTGCTGCTTATTTTTGTGGCGGCAGTGATCGTTTATTTTATACACCCAGTTGGGAAGAAAGAAGAGCATGGAATCACAGAGTACACGGCGATGGAGAAGGCAAAATTTCCGGTACTCTATGCGACGATGGGAGACCGGGAGATGGCGCCGGTGTTCGGCCAGACGGAGGAGCGCGGCGTGACCGCAGACCGCGGCAGCCTGATCGTGCTTCCGGAAGACCGGAAACTCAAGGTACGGTTCGCCGGTACGACAAAGATCCAGGGACTGCGCTATGAGATCCGAAGCCTCGATACAGAAGACCTGATCGAGCGCACCCAGGTCACATCTCTTGACGCAGCCGTAAATGGAGACAGCGAAAATGCCGTAAGCGCAGAGCTTCTGATCCAGAATCTTCTTGAGACAGGAAAAGAGTACCGTCTCGGTGTCTGCGCGACTCTTTCCGACGGATCCGAGGCCTGGTATTACATGCGGATCGTGGAGCAGGACCAGGGCCATGTGAACGAGATGCTGGCGCTGGCGGAGGAGTTTTCCTCAAAGACATACAAGTACAGCGATGCCCAGAGCCTGGCCATGTATATGGAGACATCACCCAGCGCAAACAGTTCGGCACTGGGAACTGTGACGTTAAAAGACACTTTCACCCAGCTCACGTGGGGCTCTCTGAGCGTGGAGCGGACCGGTGAGGCGTACACGAAATTAAAGGAGCTGTCCGGAAATCTCGCCAATGTGGAGATCACGACCCATGTGACGGCGAAGAACGGCGAGAAGACGGAAACCTACGAGGTGACAGAAAACTTCACAATGAAGTGGGCATCCCAACGGATCTACATGATGGATTACGAGAGGACCATGACGGAGCTCTTCACAGGAGATTCCGATCTATTCTCTGGAAAACGGATCATTCTGGGAATCGGAAACGGTGACGGAGTCCATGCCGTAAAGAGTGCGGGGGGCCAGTACACAGCGTTTGTGACAGACCGGGAGCTGTGGGCATATGACAGCGGTGAGAATGTTGGAGCCAGAGTGTTCGCCTTCGGCGGCGCGGCATCCGACGATATCCGTGATAACGTGCCGGACCATGGCGTCGAGATCCTTTCTGTGGATGAGGACGGCGGAATCGACTTTATCGTCTACGGAAGAATGAACCGCGGAACCCATGAGGGCAGCACGGGAATCGCCTACTATCACTATGCGATGGACCAGAATGCCCTGGAGGAGAAATTCTTTATTCCATCCACGGAACCTTTTGAGGAGCTGAAGGATGATCTTTCCGTCCTCGCACACCGCGGAATGAACGGAATCTTCTATTTCTATATGGACCATGGAATCTACGGGATCGATCTGAAGAGCCTGGAGTATGTGGCACTTGCTTCCGGTCTCACAAAGGACCAGTTTGCGGTCAGCGCGGATCACTCCCGGGCGGCATGGCAGGAAAATACAGGAATCTGGGATTCCCAGACGATCCAGATCATGGATCTCGACACAGGGGACAAGACCCAGCTCGGCGGACAGGCGGGTTCCGTATCAAGAATTTTGGGTTTTGTCGGAAATGACTGTATCTACGGAACCGGCGACAGCGGGGATTACCTGATGTCCAACGGCCGTATAATGGGATCCTATTTAAAGAGCATCGACATCGTGGACCGGGAGATGAAGTCCGTGATGCACTATGAGAAGCCGGGTTCCTGGATCCGCGAGGTATCTGTGGATGACAGCCGGATCCATATGAAGACCGTGACAAGCAAGGACGGATTTTTCGGAACATATTCCGAGGACACGCTGGTCTGCAACGCGGAGATCCTTCCGGGAAAGACCGACGATATCGGCTGGTACGCGTCGGATCAGAAAGGACAGGTCCTGTTTGTCCAGCTTGACAGGGATATCGAGGCGGCAAAGAAGAAGATCCGTCAGGCATCCCCGAAGCTTGCGGAGAGCAGCGAGACTGTAAAGCCGATCAAGACAGCTGTCTGCAGGACAACAGAGTTTTACGCCTACGGACGGGGCAGATTCCTCGGACGGTTTGTGGAGTTCGCGGACGCGGCGGAGACGGCGTACAACAGTATGGGATTCGTGACAGCGGGACGTGACCGGATCATCTGGGCGCGCGGAAACAGGGCGAGCGCTTCCTACATCAGGGATATCTCATCGGCATCAAGGCTGATGGAGCGATACCGTGATTCCTTCGAGTCGAACCAGACGATGGAGGATGGAACCTTCCTTCTGGACGCCTCCGGCAGCAGGATCGCCCAGGTGTTATACTTTGTGGGACAGAACATTCCGGTGTTAGCCTACACTGGAGAAGGAACGTCCATGTACCTGACCGGCTATGACCAGACACATGTCCGTGTGTATCATCCAGAGAGCGGGGCGGCGGAAGTCCTGTCCATGGATACGGCGAACCAGGTGTTTGGGGCAGCGGGGTATGATTTTATCTGCTGCGTGCCAACCACATAGGTTTCGTTCCTTAAGAAAAACTTTACATTTTTCCCAGATATGTTATAATCATAACGAAAACAAGCTGGGACGAATGCGGGATAGCTTTGTCCTTTTTTAGATATATAGATAGAGGTGCGTAATGGAACAGTACATCATGAAGGGCGGAAATCCGCTTGTAGGAGAAGTAACTATAAGCGGCGCAAAAAATGCGGCTCTGGGAATTTTAGCGGCGGCGATCATGACCGATGACGACGTTGTGATCGATAATCTCCCGGATGTCAGCGATATCAATGCTCTTTTAGAGGCGATCAGCCATCTTGGAGCGAAGGTTGAGCGTATTGACCGCCATACTGTAAAGATCAATGCGGAAAATATCCACGCGGTGACTGTGGAAGATGAGCATATGAGAAAAATCCGCGCGTCATATTATTTTATCGGCGCGCTTCTTGGAAAATATAAGAGTGCGGAGGTTCCGCTTCCCGGCGGATGTACGATCGGAAGCCGTCCGATCGACCAGCACTTAAAGGGCTTCCGTGCACTGGGATCTGATGTAAAGATCGTCCGCGGTGCAGTTGTGGCCCACGCGATCGATCTTGTGGCAAGCCATATCTATCTTGATGTGGTTTCTGTCGGCGCTACCATCAATATCATGATGGCCGCAACGATGGCGGAAGGTGAGACGATCCTTGAGAATGTGGCAAAAGAGCCGCATGTCGTTGACGTCGCAAACTTCTTAAACAGTATGGGCGCAAACATTAAAGGTGCAGGTACGGATGTGATCCGTATCAAAGGTGTAAGACGTCTTCACGGAACAAACTATTCGATCATCCCGGATCAGATCGAGGCCGGAACATTTATGTGTGCCGCAGCGATCACCCGCGGTGATATTACCGTAAAAAATGTGATCCCGAAGCATCTGGAGGCGATCTCCGCAAAGCTCACCGAGATGGGCTGTGAGGTCGTTGAGTTCGACGAGGAGATCCGCGTAGTCGGAAAACCGAGACAGCGTCACATGAACTTTAAGACACTCCCATATCCGGGATTCCCGACCGACATGCAGCCTCAGATGACGGTGGCGCTTGCCCTGGCAGATGGGACAAGTGTTGTGACGGAGAGTATCTTTGAGAATCGCTTCAAATACGTGGATGAGCTTTCCCGCATGGGTGCGAATATCAAGGTGGAAGGCAGCGTTGCCATCGTTGACGGTGTCGGAAGCTTCACAGGGGCTCAGGTCGTTGCGCCGGATCTTCGCGCAGGCGCAGCTCTTGTGCTTGCAGGTCTTGCCGCAGACGGATACACGACCGTGGACGAGATCGGCTATGTAGAGCGCGGATACGAGAACTTCGAGGAAAAGCTTCGCTCCCTCGGCGCAGTGATCGAGCGTGTGGATTCCGAGAAGGAAGCGCAGAAATTCAAACTGAGAGTTGGCTGATAAGAATTTGAAAGCCCGAAAATCCTGAAATACCGGGAATTTTTCCCGATTTCCATGGATTTTCGGGCTTTTTTGCGATTGTCGCTTGACATTCCCGTATGAATCGTATAAGATACAGTCCGTAGACCATTTTTCCGATGGTCCACAGCACAATAAACTTAAAAAAGTTCGCAATATCCCTTATTCAGAGTGATGGAGGTACATAGGACCGGTGAAGTCACGGCAACCCCTGTTAATCGCAGACGCGAGAGGGCAGGAAGGTGCCAACCTGAGCGAGTAAATCGAGCAATAAGAGGATTTGACCACGTAAACCAGTCAAGTCCGCTTAGCATGAGCGGACTTTTGTTTTGCCGTAACTGCGGGGCGCAGGTGCGGTTTCCCTACAACTTGAAAGGAGCTACAATGGAAAAGAGATTATTTACTTCCGAGTCCGTAACTGAAGGACATCCGGACAAAATGTGCGACGCGATCTCCGACGCGATCCTCGATGCGTTAATGGAACAGGACCCGATGAGCCGTGTTGCATGTGAGACATGCACAACAACAGGTCTTGTTATGGTAATGGGCGAGATCACAACAAAGGCATATGTGGACATCCAGAAGATCGTCCGCGAGACGGTTCGTGAGATCGGCTACGACCGCGCAAAATATGGTTTCGACTGTGATACCTGCGGAGTTCTCACTGCGATCGACGAGCAGTCCAGTGATATCGCCATGGGTGTTGATAAGGCGCTTGAGGCGAAAGAGAACAACATGACAGACGATGAGCTGGACGCGATCGGCGCCGGTGACCAGGGAATGATGTTCGGCTTTGCTACAAACGAGACACCGGAGTACATGCCGTATCCGATCGCTCTTGCACATAAGCTTGCAAGACGTCTCACCGAGGTCAGAAAGAACGGAACTCTTCCGTACCTGAGACCGGACGGAAAGACTCAGGTCACAGTTGAGTACGATGAGAACGGAAAGCCGTTCCGCCTTGACGCAGTCGTTCTTTCCACACAGCATGACGAGAATGTGACTCAGGAGCAGATCCATGAGGACATCAAGAAATATGTATTCGACGAGATCCTTCCGCAGGAGATGGTAGATGAGCACACCAAGTTCTTCATCAACCCGACTGGCCGCTTTGTAATCGGCGGACCGCACGGAGACAGCGGACTGACCGGAAGAAAGATCATCGTTGACACCTACGGCGGATACGCCCGTCACGGCGGTGGAGCTTTCTCTGGAAAGGACTGCACAAAGGTAGACCGTTCCGCAGCATACGCAGCGCGTTACGTTGCAAAGAACATCGTAGCGGCTGGACTTGCTGACCAGTGTGAGATCCAGCTCTCCTACGCCATCGGTGTTGCTCATCCGACCTCCATCATGGTTGAGACAGAGGGAACCGGAAAGGTATCCGACGAGAAGTTAGTCGAGATCATCCGCGAGAACTTTGATCTTCGTCCGGCAGGAATCATCAAGATGCTTGATCTCCGCCGTCCGATCTACAAGCAGACCGCAGCATACGGCCACTTCGGAAGAACAGATATCGATCTTCCGTGGGAGAAGCTTGACAAGGTTGAGGATTTAAAGAAGTATCTGTAATAGAGAAAAAGAATAGAACGATCATGGATGTTCAGGGAACAGAAATGGTCGGAAAGCAGCTGCGGCGCAGTTTCCGGAAAGGTCAGGAAGCTGCGCCGCTATTATGTAACAGGAATTCCCTGTTACATAAAAAGGCACTGACGTGCCAAAGATGCGCACTCGCGCGAAGATGTAGACTGTCGTAAGCGACCGCGCGAGGCGCGAGAATGTGCCAAGGCACATTCTTTTTTAGAATACTTTTATAAATTACACACAAGAGTTGTGTTATACTTATCATATGCTGTTGGGGTCAAAGGATTTTTTGACCACTCATCTCAGACTGCCGGACAAAAAATAAGAAGGGGGCGCGCAGCCGCTCATGAAAATACGTACAAAATTACTTATCACATTTCTGACGATCACTGTGGTACCGATCTTTTTGATCTATATCTCGATTTTAGGACTCAGTTCCTATCAGAACCGGGTATTCCGGGAGACCTATGACGTTGGTCAGGTGGATCTCTCTGCGGGCGCGTCGATCCGGGTATTCAGCCACCTGACTGAGAGCATTCAGAGGGAGATCGAAGAAAAGATTGGGAAGAATCCGGAGATTTTCACGGACCAGTCGTATCTGAGCGACCTGAATGCCCGGATGACTGAAAAACACTCCTTTCTGATGGTGATGAAGGACGGAAAACTGATTTATATAGGAAACGACGAGGCAGCATCAAGCCTGGAGCGGGAGATATCGGACTATGCGGAGATCAATGACTCTGATTCCTGGGGCAATTATCTGGATAAAAATACGGAACATCTGATCAAACAGAGAGAATTTGATCTGGCAGATGGAAGCCGGATCGCGGTCTACCTTGTGACAAACGTTGTGGACGTGATCCCGGAGGTAAAATCCCTGGTTACAGAGATGTTCTTCAGCAGTGTGCTGATTCTCTTTATCACCGGCGGTATGCTGACGGCCTGGGTCTACCGGTCGATCTTGTGGCCGATCGGAAAGCTTCAGGAGGCAACGAAACAGATCCGCGACGGAAATCTGGATTTCACTCTCGATGTGGAGGACGATGACGAAATCGGACAGCTCTGCCAGAATTTCGAGGAAATGAGGATCCGTCTGAAAGAATCGACGGAAGAAAAGATCCAGTATGATAAGGAAAGCAAGGAGCTGATTAGCAATATCTCCCACGACTTAAAGACCCCGATCACCGCCATCAAAGGCTACGCGGAAGGTCTGATGGAGGGCGTTGCGTCCTCGCCGGAGAAGCGGGATAAATATATCCGGACGATCTACAACAAGGCGAACGATATGGACCGCCTGATCAACGAGCTGACCTTCTACTCAAAGATCGACACAAATAAGATCCCGTATACCTTCTCGAAGATCAATGTGGCAAACTACTTCCGCGACTGCGTGGAGGAAGTGGGACTGGAGCTGGAAGCGCGTGGAATCGAGCTTGGCTATTTTAATTTTGTGGATGAGGACGTGATGGTGATCGCCGACGCGGAGCAGATGAAGCGCGTCATCAACAACATCATCGGAAATTCCTTAAAATACATGGATAAAAAGAATGGGATCATCAATATCCGGATCCTGGATGTAGGTGACTTTGTTCAGGTGGAGATCGAGGACAACGGAAAAGGCATCGGACAGAAAGAACTTCCGTATATTTTCGACCGTTTCTACCGGACGGATTCCTCGAGAAATTCCAGTAAAGGCGGAAGCGGCATCGGTCTTTCCATCGTAAAGAAGATCATTGAGGACCACGGCGGAAAGATCTGGGCCACCAGCAAGCTGGGAATCGGAACAGAGATCCACTTTGTCCTCAGAAAGATCGCGGGGGACGCGCAGCAGTAAAGTGAGAGATATTAACGAAGCGCGGATGTGCGGATGAAACATTAGAGAATACAATACGGGTCGTAATACCTAAGACCCATAACAGGAGGAATATATATGAGCAAAATTCTGATCGTAGAAGATGAGGAGAGTATTGCAGAACTCGAAAAGGATTATCTGGAACTGTCCGGTTTCGAGGTTGAAATAGAAAATGACGGAGAAGCCGGTTTAAAGCGGGCGATTTCGGAGGAGTTCGACCTCTTTATCCTGGATCTTATGCTGCCGGGAGTGGACGGATTTGAGATCTGTAAGAAGATACGCGAGACGAAAAATACACCGGTGATCATGATCTCCGCGAAGAAAGACGATATCGATAAGATCCGCGGCCTTGGTCTCGGTGCCGACGACTATATTACGAAGCCGTTCAGCCCGAGCGAGATGGTGGCGAGAGTCAAAGCCCACCTGTCCCGCTACGAGAGACTCATTGGAAGCGGAACCCCGGCGAACGATATTATTGAGATCCGCGGCTTAAAGATCGATAAGACAGCCCGCCGCGTCTATGTAAATGGCGAGGAGAAGAACTTTACGACGAAGGAATTTGACCTTCTGGCGTTCTTAGCCCAGAACCCGAACCACGTCTTCACGAAGGAAGAACTGTTTTCCAAGATCTGGGACATGGAATCCATCGGTGATATTGCGACCGTTACGGTCCACATCAAGAAGATCCGTGAGAAGATCGAGATGAATACCGCGAAGCCCCAGTACATCGAGACGATCTGGGGTGTCGGATACCGGTTTAAGGTATAAGGCGGGGAGAAAAGAAAGATGGACAGAAAGAACCTTTTGGAGGAGACAGAGCTTTTCGTCCTGGATATGGACGGAACCTTTTATCTGGACACGCAGATCCTGGACGGATCCTTGGAATTTTTAAGACAGGTGGAACGTCTCGGAAAGCGGTATGTATTTTTTACAAATAATTCCTCGAAATCTCCGAGGACCTATATCGATAAACTGGCAAAAATGGACTGCCATATCCGCCGGGATCAGATCATTACATCCGGCGATGTGATGATCGAATATCTGAAAATGTATTATCCGGGAAAAATGGTTTACTTAGTGGGAACCCCGGATCTGGAGGAAAATTTCCGGGAGAACGGTATTCTCCTCACAAAGGATATGCCGGATGTTGTGGTCATCGGATTTGATATGACGCTGACTTACGAGAAGTTAGAGAGGGCCTGTACCTATATCCGGAGCGGGGCAGTATTCCTGGCAACACATCTGGATATCAACTGTCCGACGCGGGATGGATTTATCCCGGATTGTGGTGCTATGTGCGCGGCAATCTCACTGTCTACGGGAAAGCAGCCGAAGTATGTGGGAAAACCATTTAAGGAAACTGTGGATATGGTGCTGACGCTCACGGGAAGCGAGCGGGAGAAGATATCCTTTGTGGGAGACCGTCTCTATACCGATGTGAAGACCGGCGTGGCAAATGGAGCCCACGGGATCCTGGTGCTCTCCGGGGAGACGAAGCTTGGGGATCTGGAGAACGCTGACACGGTGCCGGATGCTGTGTTTACAGGATTAAAAGAGATGGCGGAAATTATGGCAGAGATGCCGGAAAAATAGAAAACGAAAGCTAAGAGTAATAGGCACATCCTGATGGGGTGTGCCTTTGCTGCTGGGAGAAAAATCCTGATAAAGTGTTACAGAGAACATACGGTTGTTTACGCTTGACATTCAGCGGATATAAGTTTAAACTTGAATTATGTGAATTTTCTGCAAAAATAAAATAAAATGCGAAAATAACGAAACTGTTTCAGCAGGATGTGAAGAATGACAGAAGTCTGGAACTGAAAATCAAGACAAAGGAAGACACCGCCTATGAAGTACAAATTAAGATTTGCTGCCTTTTTCACTGCCATGATCGTATTTAACCTGGCAGCCAACTTTGCCCACCCGGTCACACCGACGGTGATCCAGGAGCTGCACCTCCACGACTACATGTTTGGAGTGGCGTTAGCAGTTATGCTGATCACAAACTTCCTGTTATCGCCGTTCTGGGGTAAGATCAATAACTATATTTCTTCAAGACTTTCCTTATTGATCTGCTGTCTGGGATACGGCGTGGCCCAGGTATGGTTTGCCTACGCTACGACGGAACTCATGATCATTCTCGCGAGAATGTTCGCGGGACTCTTCACCGGCGGTATCTTTGTAAGCTTCCTGACCTATATCGTAAACAAGGCAAACCCGGAAGACCAGGGTAAATACCTGACATACAGCGCAACGATCAAGAGCGTGGCCAGCGCTTTCGGCTACATGATCGGCGGATTTTTAGGCGAGTTTTCCGTGCGTCTGGCGTTCTTAGTCCAGGCGGGAACCCTGATCGCGGTGGCAATTGCTTTCTTCCTTATCTGTGAACCGGACAGCACGGCGGATTTAAAGGATATTCCGGCAAAACAGCTCATGAAAGAAGCGAACCCGTTCCAGGCCTTCATCGACAGCAGGAACTTCATGTGCATGGCTTTCGTGTTCCTGTTTGCGATCAACATCTTTATCAACTTCGGAAATACCGGTTTCGACCAGGCCTTTAACTACTACTTAAAGGCACAGCTGGGCCTGACTTCCTCCTACAACGGAATCATCAAGGCGGGCGTCGGTTTCGTATCCTTTATCGCGAACATGAGCCTCTGCATCTGGATCATCAAGAAGACGAACGTCAAAAAGTCCATGGTGGTTCTCACAACGTTCTGTGCACTGGCTTCCATCGGAACATTGATCTCCGTGAAGATCGGAATCTTCATCCTGTTTAGTATCCTCGTTTACGCTGGCTACTCCGTCAGCGTCCCGGTTCTCCAGAACATGGTGGCAGACCAGGCATCGCCGGAGCAGAAGAACCTCGTCATGGGATTCTTCAACGCGACCCAGTCCCTGGGAAGTATTGCGGGTTCCCTGACAGCGGGATTTATCTACTCTGTGAATGCGAAGCTTCCGTTTGCCTGCACCTTCGTGATCTACTCGGTGGGCGTTGCGGCGGCGTTTGGATATCTGTGCTACCACAAAAAAGAGGCTTGATACTGGTTTAAACGAACATACACCCCGGAAGGGCGTGGTACTTAAAAAAGTACCTGCCCTTCCGTTTTTTTAGACATCGTCGCTTGACTTTTTCTTCCCTATGTTATAAGATATTTTACATTTGCACCCTGTATGGCTTGAAATATTAATGAGCCGTCAGTATTGTATATAGAATTCTGTGACCGGTATAGAGATCTGGGAGTCCGTAGGAGTCGTCAAATGAATGTATCCTGGCATGGAATCGTTATGCAGAAAACATAGAAAGGATATTGAATGGAAACAATCAGATTTGACGAACTTAATTTAGACCCGCGGATCCTCCGCGCAGTTACAGATATGGGATTTGAGGCGGCGTCCCCGATCCAGGCTCAGGCGATCCCGGTTGAAATGGAAGGCCATGACATGATCGGCCAGGCGCAGACCGGAACCGGTAAGACCGCAGCTTTCGGAATTCCGCTTCTCATGAAGATGGACCCGGAAAACAGAAAGACACAGGCAATGATCCTCTGCCCGACGAGAGAACTTGCGATCCAGGTAGCGGAAGAGCTTCGCCGCCTTGCGAAATACATGTCCGGAATCAAGATCCTCCCGGTCTACGGCGGACAGGAGATCGTAAAACAGATCCGCTCCTTAAAGGGCGGTGTCCAGATCATCGTTGGAACCCCGGGACGTGTGATGGATCATATGAGAAGAAAGACGATCCGCACCGACGCGATCCACACGGTGGTTCTCGATGAGGCGGACGAGATGCTGAACATGGGATTCCTCGAGGACATGGAGACGATCCTCGGCGAGCTTCCTGAGGAGCGCCAGACCGTAATGTTCTCCGCGACAATGCCTCACGCCATCGCCCAGATCGCCCAGAAGTTCCAGAAGGACCCGAAGATGGTTCAGGTCGTAAAGAAGGAACTGACGGTTCCGAAGGTGACCCAGTATTATTATGAAGTAAAACCGAGAAATAAAGTGGAAGTTATGTGCCGTCTGCTGGACCTCTATTCCCCGAAGCTCTCCGTTGCGTTCTGCAACACGAAAAAGCAGGTGGATGAGCTGGTGCAGGCACTCCAGGGCCGCGGATACTTTGCGGAAGGTCTTCACGGAGACTTAAAGCAGGAGCAGCGTGACCGTGTAATGGGAAGCTTCCGAAATGGCGCTACCGAGATCCTTGTTGCGACGGACGTTGCGGCGAGAGGTATCGACGTTGACGATGTGGAAGCCGTATTCAACTACGATATTCCGCAGGATGACGAGTACTATGTACACCGTATCGGACGTACCGGACGTGCCGGAAGAGAAGGACGCGCCTTCAGCCTTGCGGTGGGAAGCGAGGTCTACAAGCTCCGCGACATCCAGAGATTCTGCAAGACAAAGATCGTTCCGCAGCCGATCCCGTCCTTAGATGATGTGACTGCGATCAAGGCGGAGAAGATCCTGGATGATGTTCAGCAGCATATCGGAGACGACAGCAATTTAGAGCGCATGACAGATATTATCGAGAAGCGTCTTCTTGCTGAGGATTACACTTCCTTAGAGCTTGCGGCAGCGTTCCTGAAGATGGCCATGGGCGACGATTACGAGGATATCGCGGATGAGGGAAGACCGCTCCGTGACCTTGACGATCTCGACCGACGCGGCGGAAGAAATGATCGCGGAAGAAACGGACGCAGACGCCAGAGAGGCGATGACGAGGAGTACGTGGACAGAAAGAACGCCAGAGGCGGCATGACAAGACTGTTCATCAACCTCGGAAAGAACCAGAACGTGAAGCCGGGCGATATCTTAGGAGCCATCGCCGGTGAATCCGGAATCCCGGGCCGTCTCGTTGGAAGTATCGATATGTATGACAAATATACCTTCGTGGAAGTTCCGAAGGAACAGGCCGATATCGTTATGGACGCAATGAACCATGTGAAGATCAAAGGTAAGAGCGTGCATGTGGAGAAGGCGAACCGGAGATAAGGGCAGGATTGCTGTAAAAGATGGAACTATAGAAAACAAAAACGGGAACCCGGCAGAGTTTGTTTCTGCCGGATTCCCGTTTTCTTTTATATATTACTGCGATTTAACTTCCTTCCAGAGTGCATTATAAAGATCATCCGCCTCGGTTCCAAGATAACTGTAGACCTCAGAATTCTCCAGCTCGTCTGTATCCGGGAATACAGATTTATTTTCCTGATATTCCGGATCCAGGATCTCGAACGCTGCCTTGTTCGGGGTCGCGTAGGTGATGTACTCGAAGTTTTTCACTGCGATATCCGGGCGGCAGAGGAAGTTGATCCACTTCTCCGCGTTCTCCTTATTCTTCGCGTTGTCCGGGATGACCCAGGAATCGATCCACAGGTTTGTTCCCTCTTCCGGAAGAACATACTCAAGATCATAATCGAGATCCAGTGTCTCCGCCTCTTCCTGGAGATATAACAGCTCACCGGAGTAGATAACACCTACCGCCGCCTCGCCGTTTAACATCTTATCGCGGACCTGGTCCACAACATATGCCTGTACTAACGGTTTCTGTGCCAGGAGAAGCTTCTTTGCCTCCTCCAGCTCTCCCGCGTCTGTGGTGTTCATGGAATATCCAAGTTCCTTTAATGCAACCATAAACGCGTCGCGGACGCTGTCCTGCATCAGGATCTCGCCCTTTAATCTTTCATCCCAGAGATCCGACCACTTCGTCGGTGCCGGAACTCCAAGAGCTTCTAACTTCTGGACATTGTAGATAATTCCGACCGTTCCCCATGTATACGGGACAGAATAGCGGTTCTCCGGATCAAACGCCTTTGATTTTTCAAGGTAGACCGGATCGATATTCGCAATATTCGGTACATTCTCAAAGTTGATCTCGGCGAGAAGTCCGTTCTCCACCATCTTCTGGATCATGTAATCCGACGGACATACCGCGTCATAGCTGACTGCGCCTGCCTCGATGACCGGATACATCTCCTCGTTTGTCTCAAAGAGGTCATACGTCACATGAATTCCGGTCTCCGCCTCAAACTCATCGATAACACTCTCATCAATATACTCGCCCCAATTGTAAACATAGAGTTCGTTGGAGTGGGATGACGCAAAGTGAAGATAGCTTGTATAGCAAACACTTCCCACGATCAGGAAGGACGCCAGCACGATGGCTGTCTTTCCGTTCCACAACGGCTTCTTTCCCTTATCCGGCACCGCGTTCGGACCGAAGCTTCCGGCTCCCGCCTTTGCCTGCGGTTTTGCCGGGGCAAAGTTCGTGATGAGAAGCAGCGCGAGGATCGTCACGAAGATCACGGTGGACAGGGCGTACATGGACGGCTTGATGCCGCGGCGCACCTCACTGTAGATCAGGGTGGAAAGTGTATTGATCCCGGCACCTCTCGTAAAGTGGGTGATGATAAAATCATCGAGAGACATCGTAAATGCCATCAAAAAGCCCGATAACACACCCGGCATAATATCCGGGAACACCACCTTGAAAAACGCCTGTAACGGACCAGCGCCCAGGTCCATGGCCGCCTCGTAGGTGTTCCGGCTCGTCTGCTTAAGCTTAGGCATGACGCTGAGCATCACATATGGCACGTTGAATGTAATGTGGGCGAACAGGATCGTCTTGAAGCCCAGGGAGATTCCGAAGGCGATGAACATCAGCATCAGGGAGATACCTGTCACAATATCGGAGTTTAGCATCGGGATATTGTTGAGTCCCATGCAGATCGTCCGCGGGAGCCTCTTCATCGCGGAGAGTCCGATGGCCGCCGCTGTTCCGAGGATCGTTGCGATAAGCGCCGACAGGAACGCGATCAGTAACGTATTATAGAGGGCATCCATGATCGTGGCGCTCTCAAACATCTGTGTGTACCATTTTAAGGTGAACCCGCCCCACTGGGATCTCGATTTCGAGCTGTTGAAGGACAGGACCATCATGACGAGGATCGGCGCGTACAGAAAGATCAGTACCAGCACCAGATAGAAATCCTCAATAAATTTCTTAAATCTTTCTCTTGCGGTTTTCATCAGAATGCAGATCCCTCCCCATCCTTATCGTATTTTGCGATCATGGTCATGCTGAGAAGGATGAATACCATGAGCACGATGGAAAGTCCGGCACCGAGGTTCCAGTTGCTTCCCTTTGTGAATTCCTGCTCGATGACGTTTCCAATGAGCAGGATCTTGCTGCCGCCCAGGAGGTTCGAGATCACGAAGGTGGTGAGGGCCGGCACAAATACCATCGTGATCCCGCTGACGATTCCAGGAACGCTTAGTGGAAGCAGGATCTTTGTGAGTGTCTGGTAGTTGTCTGCGCCCAGGTCCCTGGCCGCGTTGATCACGTTGTCATCGATCTTCGCAAGCGTATTGTAGATCGGCAGTACCATAAACGGCAGGAAGTTGTAGACCATGCCGAGGATGATGGCCGCCGGTGTGTTGATGATCGCAATGTTCGGCAGATGCAGGATCGTGAGGAAGGTGTTGATCACGCCGTTCTTCTCGAGGAGTGTCTGCCATGCCATGGTTCTTAAGAGGAAGTTCATCCACATCGGGAGAATGAAGATGAATACCACGAAGCTGCCTTTTCCGATATGGCGCTTTCTTAAGATCAGCGCCAGCGGATACGCGAGAACGAGGCAGATCACGGTGCTGACTCCTGCGAGCACCAGGGAAAGCCAGAGGGCCTTCAGATGTTCAGAGGAACCGATGGCCAGGATGTTTGCCAGGGTGAAAGCCCCGCTGCGGTCCGTCAGTCCATAGTAGAACACCATGAGCAGCGGGATCACCGTAAATCCTGCCATCCATATCATATAAGGATAAGCCAGAAATCTGGATGCTTTTCTATTCATTGACTCCAACGGCCTCCTCGTCCTCGGACTCCGGCTTGTTCATGATCTGGATATCGAAGGGATCCACATGAATGCCGACCTTCTGTCCGACCGGGAACATGTCCGTGCTGTGGACCAGCCACTCGTAGCCGTCCGGGGTCGTAACTTCCATCTCGTAGTGGACACCCTTGAAGATCAGGTGTGTGACAACGCCCTGAAGCGTGCCGTCCTCCGGCTTCACAAGGTCGATGTCCTCCGGGCGGATCACAACGTCCACAGGTTTATTGTTTCCAAATCCCTTATCCACGCAGGCAAACTTCGCGCCGAAGATCTCAACAAGCTCGTCGTGGATCATCGTACCGCTCACGATATTGCTCTCGCCGATAAAGTCCGCGACGAAGGCGTTCTCCGGCTCGTTGTAGATCTGCTCCGGGGTTCCCATCTGCTGGATATAGCCCTGGTTCATGACGACGATGGTATCGGACATCGTCAGTGCCTCTTCCTGATCATGGGTGACATAGATAAAGGTAATTCCAAGCTCATTTTTCAGGCGGATCAGCTCGTACTGCATATCCTGACGGAGTTTTAAGTCGAGGGCGCCGAGCGGCTCATCGAGAAGAAGAAGCTTTGGCTCGTTTACGATGGCGCGGGCGATGGCGATCCTCTGCTGCTGGCCGCCGCTCAGGGAATCCACACTGCGGTTCTCGAAACCGTCCAGGTTTACGAGCTTCAGTGCGTACTTGATTTTATCGTCAATATAGCTCTTCGATTTGCCTTTGATCTTCAGACCGAACGCGATGTTCTCCGCAATGCTCATGTGGGTGAACAGGGCGTACTTCTGGAAAACTGTATTTAACTGGCGTTTATTCGGCGGTGTGTTTGTGATATCTTCGCCGTCAAAGATCACCTGGCCTTTGTCAGGTTTTTCGAATCCACCGATGATCCTTAAAGTTGTGGTCTTTCCACAGCCGCTCGGACCGAGCAGTGTCACAAAGGAATTTTCCTTTACGGAAAGGCTCAGATCATCAAGGATCAGATCCCCGTCATAGCTTTTCCAAATATGGGACAAATCAATGAGCGGATGCTCCATTCTTTTTTCCTCCTGAATGTAAAATTATTCAAACGTCCTGCCGTCTTTCGACGCAGAACAGCACTAAAAATGACTGTACGACAAGAATTTCATCTTGTATATTTACTCATGATTTCCCTGTTCTGTCAATAGATTTCCGCCCCCGTTTCGAAATAAAATCTGAGGTATGTTTTTTCTTTCATACGATTCCCGGAGTTTTTCAGATTTCGATTAACAAACGGGGCAGATTATGATAAAATGAGCATATCTATGAAATTCCGAAACATTGCCGGACGAGGCATTTTCGGAGAATCGAAAGTAAAGGGGAAATTACCTATGACTGGAAAATACATGGCCTATGTGGGTTCTTATTCCTACACGGGAAAGGCAAAGGGAATCACTGTATATGATGTGGATGTCGAGGCTGGAAAATTCATCTACCGCTGCGAAGTGGAGGTCGATAATTCTTCCTATTTGAAAGCGTCCCAGAACGGACAGATCCTCTACTCCATCGCCGATGAGGGCGTTGTGGCGTTCCGCGTTCTTCCGAACGGAAGTCTTGCCCGCTTAAACAGCGCAAATATCAGGGGCATGCGTGGATGCCATCTCTCCACAAGCAAAGCTGACGACTATATCTTTATCTCTGGTTTCCATGACGGAAAGATCACGGTCCTCAACCTGAATAAGGACGGCTCCGTGGGTCAGATCGCCGACGGCGTTTTCCACAAGGGTCTCGGATCCGTTGCGGAGCGCAGCTTCCGCCCGCATGTGAGCTGCAGCCGCCTGACTCCGGACGAGCGTTTCTTAATGGTGGCGGACCTTGGAATCGACCAGATCAAGGTCTACCGTTTCGACCACAAGGACGGAAAGATCACTCTCGTGGACACGATCCGCTGCGAGCTGGAATCCGCTCCAAAATACTTTATGTTCAGCTCTGACGGACGTTTCTTCTATGTTCTCTATGAGCTGAAAAATATGATCGAGGTTTATTCTTATAAAGAGGGTGAGCGCGTTCCGATCGTGGAGAAGATCCAGACGATTCCTTCCACAGGAAGCAAGCCGAACCAGCTGACCGCGGCCTGCGCGATGCATCTCTCCCCGGATGAGAAGCACTTATTCTGCAGCAACGCCGGAGACAACACGGTATCCATGTACGACCGCGATGATGAGACCGGCATGCTGACACTGCGCTTCTGCCTCCCGATCAGCGGTGATTACCCGAAGGACATCGCAATCTTCCCGGATGGAAAGCATCTGGCCTCCATCAATCACGAGGGAAGTATTTCCTTCTTTAAGATCGACTATGAAAAAGGTCTTCTCGTCATGAGTGACCGCAGCATTACGGTCAACGAGCCAAACTGCTGTGAAATTGTAAAGATTGGAGATTAACATAACATGGCAGCAGGTTCTACCATCGGCACAATATTTAAAGTAACGACCTGGGGAGAATCCCACGGGAAAGCCATCGGCGTTGTCGTCGACGGCTGCCCGGCAGGTCTTCCATTGGACGAATCCGATATCCAGAAGCTCTTAGACCGCAGAAAACCGGGTCAGAGTCGCTTTACGACCCAGAGAAAAGAGGGCGATGAGGTCGAGATCCTCTCCGGTGTCTTCGAGGGAAAGACTACAGGAACACCGATCTCCATGATCGTCCGGAATACGGACCAGAGATCCAGGGATTACTCCAATATCGCTTCCTGTTTCCGCCCGGGCCATGCGGATTATACCTTTGAGGAAAAATACGGGTTCCGCGACTATCGCGGCGGCGGACGTTCCTCCGCCCGGGAGACCATCGGCCGTGTCGCAGCCGGTGCCATCGCAGAGAAGTTCTTAAAACAGTTGAATATCTCCGTGACCGCATACGCGAAGTCCATCGGACCGGTGGAAGTCTCCCCGGAGCGGATGGATCTCGCTGAGATCCAGAATAACCGCTTCTGTCTTCCGGATGCGGAGGCAGCAAAGGCAGCGGAGGATTATCTTGACCAGAAGATCGCGGAATGCGACTCCGTCGGCGGTGTCGTCGAGTGCGTGATCTCCGGCCTTCCGGTAGGCCTCGGCGAGCCGGTATTTGAGAAGCTGGACGCGAACCTCGCAAAGGCAATCCTCTCCATCGGTGCCGTCAAGGGCTTTGAGATCGGTGACGGTTTTGCCGCAACAAAGGCATGCGGATCTGAGAATAACGATGAGTTCCGAATGGACGGGGACAAGATCGTAAAGGAGACGAACCATGCTGGAGGCGTTCTCGGCGGAATCAGTGACGGAAGCGATGTGGTATTCCGGGCGGCCTTCAAACCGACCCCGTCTATCGCGAAGTCCCAGGAGACCGTCACAAAGGACGGCGAGAATATCGATCTCGTGATCCACGGACGCCACGACCCGGTGGTCGTTCCGAGAGCGGTCGTTGTGGTGGAATCCATGGCCGCTATCACCGCTATGGACATGCTCTTAGTGTCCATGACATCCAGACTCGACCTGATCCAGCTATTCTTTCAGGTTGAGAATGCGGATGACGGCGATAATTAAATACTCGCATGAAGCCGGGCGGTTTTCTGGCCGGATTCAAAATATTATGTAAACTGGTGACATGTACCGGTTACACTATCACAATCATAGGAGAAGAAAGAAATGAAAATCGCAATTGCAAACGACCATTCTGCAGTAGAGCTGAAGAACATCATCAAAGAGCATCTTGAGAGCAAAGGCTACGAAGTATTAAACCTCGGAACCGACTCCACAGAGAGCTGCGACTACCCGGTATACGGTGAGAAAGTCGGCCGCGCTGTCGCTGACGGCGAGGCAGACCTCGGAATCGCTATCTGCGGAACAGGCGTTGGTATCTCCCTGGCAGCAAACAAGGTAAAAGGCATCCGCGCATGCGTCTGTAGCGAGCCGTATACAGCAAAGCTTTCCAGAATGCACAACAACTCCAACATCCTCGCGTTTGGTGCACGCGTCGTTGGAAGCGAGCTGGCAAAGATGATCGTCGACGAGTGGCTTGGCGCAAGCTTCGAGGGCGGACGTCATCAGAGACGTGTTGATATGATCATGGATATTGAGAATAAGTAACTGAATCGTAATTATTCAGTAGGTCTGAAGGCAAATTCCCATCGGCGCAGCCGATTCGAAATAGAAGAAAGATCCTGCCTGAGAGCAGCAATGACTCCGGGCAGGATCTTTTTTGGACTATGAAGATGAAACAAGAATCGGATGAAAATATCATAGAAAATGTCATAGGAATTATCATAGAAAATGGTCTCATATACCAGCACATATCTTATACCGCAGGAGCGAAGAACATGACAGAACTGACTCTTGCCACGCATTTTAACTTGTGTTAAGATTACACCACAAAGGATCATATCCCAAATGACCCAATAGGATAAAGGACAGAGACAAAGGAGAATTACGATGGGAATTGTAGTAATCGGAGATGTGTTTATAGATATTAAGGGGTATTCCCTGTCCCCTTATATTCCGCAGGGAAGAAATGCTGGAACTGTGGTCCAGATCCACGGCGGTGTTGCGAGAAACGTGGCGGAGAACATCGCAAATATCGAGCTGAAACCGACATTTATCAGTGCGGTGGATGACAACGCCATGGGCGACGATGTGATCCAGAAGCTGAAACGTCATAAAGTCGAGACGAAGTATATGAAGAAGGTCAAGGACGGCATGGGAACATGGCTGGCTGTCTTTGATCATGAGGGAGACGTGGTGGCGTCCATCTCAAAGAGACCGGACCACAAGCCCATCGAGCAGATCTTAGATGAGCACGGGGACGAGATCTTTAAGGATGCGGACAGCATTGCGATCGAGATTGATACGGACAAGGAGATCGTGAAGAAGACCTTCATGTATGCGGAAAAGTATCACAAAGAGGTCTATGCGCTTGTATCCAATATGACGATCGCTGTGGAGAGAAGAGATTTTATCCGCAGAACCGCATGTTTTGTGTGCAATCAGCAGGAGGCGGGAATCCTGTTCTCGGAAGACTATGACCATATGACTCCGGCAGAGTTAGCGGCAATTCTTCCGGACCGGATCCGTTCCGCCAAGATCTCCCGCATGGTGGTCACCATGGGAGGAGACGGAGCTGTCTTTGTTGATTCGGACGGGCACACAGGAATTTATCCGGGACGTAAGGTAGATATCGTGGACACGACGGGAGCCGGGGACGCGTTCTTCTCCGGCGTCTGCATCGGACTTACCTACGGCAAGACGCTGCAGGAGGCATGCAGAATCGGCACAAGACTTGCGGCAACGGTGATCTGCACGACAGAGAATATCTGCCCGAGATTCATGCCGGAAGAATTCGGACTTACGAGGTAATCGATATGGAACCTATTATTATCGAAATTGCGGGGGAATAAATTGAATATCTGAATGTGCGGAGACCGCCTGTTGTCAGCGTTGTGCTGGGGATGGGCGGTCTTCTTTCGCTTTGCGCGGACGCACGAGCCAATTCTGCGTTGACGCACTGGCGCACAAAAATATTAAACCTTACAACGATTGTACAGTCAATGTTTTTCCGCAGAATTTAACTGGAAAAGCATTTAAAAATACGTTATACTGAGTCGGGTAAATCTTTAAAGATTTGAAAGGATCACAGCTATCATGGAACCATTTTATTATAATCACATGGACAAAGAACGACAGGCTGTTTACCGCGCCATGCAGCAGGGACTGTTAAGTCTGGCGGACTCATTCCAGATCCCCCGGATCGACGGTCACGCCTTAAGCGATATTTTCTTTGAGCTCCGCCTTGACCACCCGGAGATTTTCTGGGTGTCCAGCTTTAAATACCGGTATTTCGCGGATTCCCCGAATCTGATATTCATCCCGGAATACCTTTTTGAGAAGAGCAAGATCAAAGACCACCAGAAAGCCATGAATGCCCGGGTGGAAAAGCTCGCAAGACCGGCGGCAAAGCTCCCGGAGCTGGAAAAGGAAAAGTATATCCACGATTTTATCTGTGAGAATATCCACTACGATAAACTGAAAAAGCCCTATTCCCATGAAATTATCGGACCGTTGGGTCATGGTGTCGGCGTCTGCGAGGGAATTGCAAAGTCGGTCAAGATCCTCTGCGACGCGCTTGGAATCTGGTGTATGATCGCCTTATGCGGAAACAATCCGGAAAAAGGGATCAAGTACCGCCATACATGGAATATCGTGAAGATCGGTAAGACCTGCTATCATCTGGATGCCACCTTCGACAACAGCCTTGGAAAATGCGTTGAGACCGGCGGTGAGATCCGCTACGACTACTTCAATCTGGACGATAAGGCGGTCTTCCGCGACCATGAGCCGTTGATCGCCCCCGCCCCGGCCTGTACGGACGGCGACTATTTTTACTATAAGGAGAAAAAACTTTCCTTCACAAAGACGGAGGAAGTTTACAAGCGCTCCCTGCAGACTGCAAAGAAGAATAAAACACTCACATTCCACTGGCGCGGCGGCTACCTGACCCGTGAGGTCCTGAAAGAACTCATTGAACTTATCGAAAAAGCCGGAACCGAGCAGAACAAGACCGCCCACATCCAGCTCAACTGGCCTCAGGCAGTTCTGCGGATCCATTATACGGATGAAAGATCCCAGGCTGTCGTCACCATGGAAGAAGCCAATGAGGGGGAAGAGTCCTGATCTCGTTACTCCACATAGATAAGGATTTCCGAACTGAAAAGTCTGCATGCTGCAGCGGTGGCATTAGACACTGACGATCCAGAACGAAAAAAGAACATATAAATTTTCGACAGCATATTTACATGCTGTCTTTTTTTGCTTATAATGACGGTACAAAAAATAATCACTGTTAATAAGTGAACCTGACGATGGCAATAGCGCCGGAATTCAGGTGGGACAGTGGAAAATTACGGCTGTGCATACACAGGCAGCTGAAAAAATTTACATCAGGGGAGAAAAACGTATGGGAAAAGAAAAGATAACGGATCAGGCGATGTATGATTTCTATGGAAAAATGCCGTTGAAACGTGCGATTCCACTTGGACTCCAGCATGTGTTGGCGATGTTTGTCGGAAACCTGACCCCGCTTCTTATTATCTGCGGCGCATGCGGAATCAGTGGAAGCGAGGAGTTCGCCCATCTTCAGGTCTGTCTTTTACAGAACGCGATGTTTGTAGCGGGAGTTGTGACTCTGGTCCAGCTCTATGCGATCGGTCCGATCGGAGGTAAAGTTCCGATCATCATGGGAACCAGCTCCGGTTTCATCGGAGTTTTCAAGAGTGTGGCGGACACTATGGGCGGCGGACTCGCCACCTATGGCGCGATCATGGGCGCGTCAATTCTCGGCGGTCTTTTTGAGAGTGTTCTCGGATTCTTTATCAAGCCGCTGCGTAAATTTTTCCCGGCAGTTGTAACGGGAACGGTTGTATTGTCCATCGGACTGTCCCTGATCTCCGTCGGAATCAATTCTTTCGGCGGCGGAAGCGGCGCGAAGGACTTTGGCTCTATGGAGAACCTTCTCCTGGCGATCTTTGTCCTTGTGGTGATCCTTATTGTGAAACACTGGACCAACGGAATGGCAAGCAACTCCGCAATTCTCATCGGAATCATTGCGGGATATATTGCGGCATTTGTTATGAGCCTGGTTCTTCCGACAACGGGAATCACGGCAGACGGAGCTGAGTACACGAAAGCATGGGTACTGAACTGGGATAAAGTCGCCCAGGCAAGCTGGATCAGCATTCCGGAATTTCTTCCGGTGAAGCCGGTGTTTGATGCACGTGCCATCGCGCCGATCCTCATCATGTTTATCGTAACCGCTGTTGAGACCGTCGGAGATATCTCTGGTGTTATTGAAGGCGGAATGAACCGTGAGGCGACAGACAAGGAGCTTTCCGGCGGCGTGATCTGCGACGGTATCGGATCTTCTTTCGCGGCACTGTTTGGAATTCTTCCGAATACTTCCTTCAGCCAGAACGTCGGACTGGTTACGATGACAAAAGTAGTGAACCGTACCGCTCTCGCGACAGGCGCAGTATTCCTGATCCTCTGCGGTCTTGTTCCGAAGCTGGGCGCCATCGTTTCTATTATGCCGCAGGCTGTTCTCGGCGGCGCGGCCGTTATGATGTTTTCATCCATCGTGATCAGCGGAATCCAGCTGATCACAAAGGAGAAGATGACAGCGAAGAACCTGACTATCGTTTCTGTAGCGCTTGGAGTTGGTTATGGAATGGGAGCGAACACGGCAATCTTAGCTCAGACCCCGCAGGCGGTCCAGCTGATCTTCGGCGGTTCCGGAATTGTTCCGGCGGCTATGGTTGCGATTTTGTTGAATATTGTGCTTCCGAATGAAAAAAAATGATGGGATTTGCGCTGAACGATTATAAAATACTTGAAATCGTTAAAATGGCCCGATCGAGTACGTTGAAAGTTTTTTGATAAGAAAATCTGTGCGCAGGGTTAATAAAAAAGCGGAATTTATCCGGGCGATACCAAGGTGTCGCTTACCGGTTAAATTCCGCTTTTTTTAGTTGCTCCAGTTCTGCCGGGGTGTCCGCGTCAGCGAGTTCCAGAGGATCACCTGCGGGGAAATACCGGACAACGTCGGGATATTTTTTCAGCAGTACATTGCCGCCGTGATTGTCCGGGAGTGTGAGAAGCTCCTCAAAATATCGGTTTCCGAAAAGAATTGGGTTTCCAGGAATTATAGAATCATCCTCAGAGATAGCTGTCAGGCGGAAAATAGGAGAGGCAGTTTGATAATACTGCGAAAATGTTATTACCATAGCTTCAAGTGTCTCTCTTGTTAACAGCGGCTGATCCCCCAGCGCAAACATACACCCCGCAAGTTCCGGATATTCCTTCAATAAGGCAGAAACTCCAAGATGGACCGTGTGGTTTCTGTAGGGCATTGCATGCAGAAGGACCGGAATCTTTCGCTCTCGACAGAATACTTCAACTTCCCTGGATCTCGTCACAACGATCCGGGCAGCAAAGAGTGCACCGTCGGTGGCGGATAGGATCTGGGAGATCATCGGCTTTCCATTGAAATCTGCCATAAGTTTGTTGGAGCCAAACCTTTTTCCAAGCCCGGATGCCATGATCACGCATCCGACGGGCAGAAGCGGATGATCCAGGTCATACACGAACACGTCGTTCCGTGCCCGCAGTGCGTCGAGAAACGGTGTGGACTGGCTGCGGAGAACAGCGATGACATGTTTCTGGTCAAAAAGACGGAAAACAGCATCGCAGAATTCTGGGCAGGAGCTTTCCAGATAGCCGAGTTCGTCGATTACCACCCATTGGGAAGCGGACTCAATGGCGCGGGTTATAGAAGTGATGCCGAGACCAAGGAAGCCGTCCATGTCCGGTGTCATTTGGTTGCCGGATCGTTGAGCATCAGGATACGCAGAATCAGCAGCACAAGCTTTTTGTACAAAATTATCTGCAGAGAAATTTGGAACAGCGAGGGACTTATGTGGATGGTAGGATCCGATTCTCGCAGTTTCACCAGTAAGATTATCTGTCAATTCCACACGGTCGCGCGGAAACGCCTGGGTTGTAAATCCAGGAAATGGTTCTGAATCAGAAAAGTACGGCAATGCCAGAATTTCCCGCAGCAGCGTGCTCTTCCCGATTCCACGGCTGCCGGTTATGACCAAATGTCGTTTTGGGGGAATACACGCAGTTGCCGCAGTTCCAGACACAGATTTATTCCCTTTCCGCTCCCCCTTCTGCATATTTAGAAAAGATCTGAGTATAGAGCTCGCGGCTGCTCTGAATACAGGCGTCACGGTAGGTTTCATAGTCATGTAAAAACTCCTTTGCTTCCGGCGTCAGGACACTTCCGCCGCCTCCTTTTCCGCCGATCCGACGGGCAGTGAGCGGAAAACCGAGATTCTTTTCGGCACGTTTCATGATGGAAAGCGCCTTCGTGTATGCCATCCCCATAGAGATCGCCGCCGCCCGCAGCGAACCGGTCTCCTCGATCAGATGGATCAAGCGGCAGGGACCTTCACCGAAGAACCGGAGATGATCATCATCGCAGAGAAAAACACGGATGTCGGATATCATGGAGAACACCTTCTTTCAAGAATTATTATGATCATAAGTAACTGTTCAGTAGGTCTGCGCACTTGCTGCGCTGACCGTAAGAAAACATAGGCTGGAAGGCAAAAATCCCATCAGCGAAGCTGATTTGGAATGGATTTTTGCACGTAACTATGAAGGTACTGAACAGTTACCATAATATCATAAAAGCCAATCTGGAAACAGCAAAATTATTCAGCACTGCGGGAGAAAGAGCCACAGCAGAATGATTACAGAAGGGGAAGCAGGATGAGCCGCTTATGGTTCGCGTTTTCCGGATCCGCAGCTTCAACAAGTCTTACCGCCCCATAAATTTCAGAAAACGCCTTTTCCATATCCTGGACAGAGTCAGTTTTCGGCTGCAGCGTGCAGATCAGGCGGCCATCGTTCAAAAGCATCAGCGTGTCGCAGCAGGCAAGCGCCAGAACCGGGTCATGAAGGCAGATCAGACCAGCTTTTTCAGGACTCTCGTGCACCAATTCCACGATCATCCGCACCATCCGGTACTTATTTCCGAGATCCAGCGAACTGTCCGGCTCGTCGAAGAGCAGCAGCTTCGTGTCTTCCACCAGCGTCCGGGCCAGGATCACTAACTGCTTTTCTCCGCCGCTGAGCGTCAGATAATCCCGGTCTGCGAGACCAGAGATTCCAACCTGCTCCAGTGCCCGGAGCGCCGCCGCTCTCATATCCGCGGACGGCTGGTTGAGCAGCTTTAACTTTGAATAAAATCCCATCAGCACCACATCTATGACACTCATGGAGATCGAGATCCCGCTCTGCTGCGGAATATAGCTGACCCGCCGTGCCAGTTCCTTTGAACGCAGTCCGGCGAGCTCAGCACCTTCAAGAAAAACATGCCCGTCATGGGGCAATTCCCCGCAGATGGCCCGGAGAAGTGTGGTTTTTCCACTTCCGTTCGGCCCCAGAAGTCCGATCACACGCCCCGGTGCATCAACAGAAAATGAGACATGATCCAGGATCCGCCGTCCGCCGAGACAGAGGGAGATATCCTGAACAGAGAAAAAATCGGCCATTTTGGCTCAGCGCCTCCTTTCTGTGAGAATCAGATAGATCAAAAACGGTGCCCCGAGAAGCGATGTGAAGATACTCACAGGCAGTTCCACCGCAGCCAGGGATTTTGCCAACACGTCAGCAGTGAGCATCAGGACACTGCCGATGATCCCGCTTAAAAGACAGGATGACCGCTTGTTATGCCCGGTGAGAAGCCTTGCCGTGTGCGGGGCGAGAAGGCCGATAAAGCTGATAAGCCCCGTGACGCTGACCGCGGCAGCCACCGTGAGTGTCGCAAGGAAAAGCACGAAAAACCTGGTCCGCTGGACCGAGACACCCAGCATTCGCGCCTCGTCCTCCCGCACCGACAGCGCCAGCACATGGCGGTGGAGCAGGAAAATAACGGTGGAGCTGAACAGAATGATCACAACAGGGAACGGGATCTTCGAGGCAGTGACGCCCGCAAGACTTCCCATGATCCAGTACTCGATGGAAGCCAGCTGTTTTTCCGGATCCGCCATGAGCTTCAGCACCATGAGAAATGTCTGCGCCAAGGCGTGGACGGCGATCCCCGCGAGAACAATGGAAGAGTGTTCCTTCACTGGGGAAAGGGCGGTGAGTCCAAGGGACAGACAGACTGCGAGAAGTCCGCCGATAAACGCGAAGACCGTGGTGGACGGCGCCGCAGCGGAGACAAACAAAATCGCAAAGGCGGCGCCCGCACTGGCACCGGAAGAGACGCCGATGATATCAGGGGACGCCAGGGGATTCCGGAAGACCGTCTGGTAGACGAATCCGGCCACACCGAGGCCAAAGCCGCCGACGAGCCCCATGAGGGCGCGGGGCAGGCGGAGTACGGTGAATGTCCGGACCGCCATCGGTTCCCCAGCGCGAAGATCCGCCAGGGAGATCGGGTATTTTCCGATAGCCAGCGCTGCAACAAAGGCGATGACAAGAAATGTCATCGCCAGAGTTAAAATTGCCATTGTCCGGTTAGGATCAGTCTGCGCTTTCCGGAGTGAAGTCATAGAAAGTCTCATAGAAATTCTTTTCGGCAGTCTTGAAATCGTCTTCAGTTACAACGTCCGGGTGAAGAACGGAAGCGACATAGTAGCTTCCTAAAAAGCTTGCCGGTACCGGGGAGTCGAGAGCTTCGATGTCGCTCGGGATCTGGGCAACATGTCCCTCTTTTACAGCTGTGCAGTCAGCGAGAGCGGAATCGTTCAGAACGGAGTCAACATCGTAGTCAGCGTCAGCAGCGAGAACGATGTAGTCCGGGTTCCAGGAGAGGATCTGCTCGTAGGAAGTGTCTGCCCAGTATGTATCTGTGATGTCGGAAGCCGCGTTCACGCCGCCGGCGTTCTCGATCAGAGTGGACTGGTACATCTCCGGACCAGCGGTCTGTAACAGGGCGCTGTTGCCTGCAAGGTATACGGACGGAGTCTCAGCGCCGTCGAGGGATTTCTTTAAGCTCTCAAGGGCGTCGGAGATCCAGTACTCCAGCTCCTGGCCTTTCTCAGCTACGTTTGCGGCTGTGGAGATCATGTCAATGGTTTCGAATAACTTTGTCTGGTCTTCCGGATTTACAGCGATCACGGTGAGACCAAGCTCTTCCATAGCCGGGATGGAATCCTTTAACTTTGTCGGAACGATCACAAGGTCCGGCTTTAATGCGGCACAGCCCTCAAGGTCGAACTCTTTCGCTGTTCCGACGGATGGGAGCTCTGTGAGTTCCGGAGCGCTTAATTTGTAGATGTTTCTCTTGTCAGCCTTTGCCTCAACGCCGACTAACTGGTCGTTGAGACCAAGGGCGATCATCAGGCTTGTGGAGATATAGTAGCCGCTGACAAAGGATTCCGGCTGCTTCTCGATCGTAACCTCACGGCCAAGGTGGTCTGTGATGGTGACCGGATATTCGACGGTCAGGTCAGCTGCAGCTGCAGATGTCTCGGCAGCGGATTCGGATGCGGCTTTTGTGGTAACTTCAGCAGTTGTCTCAGCTGCGGTTGTCGTGGATGCAGTGCTGTTTCCACATGCAGTCGTGCTCACGGATAATGCGAGAGCTAAGAGCAGAGCGGAAAGCTTCTTGAGATTTTTTTTCATGATCTTTTGTCCTCTTTCAATATTTTTGTGTTGAAATTTCGTTATGTTTTTCCAACTACAACGGAATTATAACAGAAAGTATGTTAAAATAAAAGTATATTTTTACAACTGTTCGATAGGGATTACACGCTTGTCTGCGCAGGATGTGAAAATGCTGGACAGATATGAAGTTTTTGTAGCGACAAGGAGCAAAGAATGAGAGTCATCAGGGAATATAAACGTGCGGAAAGCCTGGAAGAGGCATGGCAGTTAAATCAGAAGAAGAGCAACCGGGTTCTTGGCGGGATGGTCTGGTTAAAAATGGGAAAGATGCAGATCGGTACGGCGATCGACCTCTCCGGTCTCGGACTTGACACCATCGAGGAGACGGAGGAGGAATTCCGGATCGGCTGCATGGTGACACTGAGAGACCTGGAGCTTGATCCGGGACTGAATGCATACACGGACGGCGCGGTGAGGGAGTCCGTGCGCCATATCGTCGGGGTCCAGTTCCGGAATCTCGCGACAGTGGGTGGAAGCATTTACGGAAGATACGGATTTTCCGATGTGCTGACGATGTTTTTAGCCATGGACAGCTATGTGGAGCTTTATAAAGGCGGGATCATTCCGTTAAAGGAGTACGCGAAGATGCCCTACGACAGGGACATCCTGGTGCGGCTCATCGTGAAGAAGGAGAAGGCGGCGTTCGATTACCAGTCTGTCCGCAACAGCCAGACAGACTTTCCGGTGCTGACCTGCGCGGCGGCAAAGACGGAGACAGGATACCGGTTTTCCATCGGGGCGAGACCTGGAAAGGCAGTGTTTTTTGAACTTGCAGACGCGGATATTCAAGCCGCGGATGTGGAAAACATGGCAAAAAACGCGGCGGAATGTGTAAAAGAGCAGGTCGGGACCGGCTCCAACACGAGAGGAAGCGCGGAGTACCGGAAACACCTGGCTGGTGTGCTGGTGAGGAGAGCTGTCTGTAAGCTGGAGGGAAAGTAAGGAAGAATTTTATCTGAACGAATCAGATAAGAGATACAGAAATCAAGCAAAGTATAATTATAGAGGAATTACATCATGAACATTACCATGACATTAAACGGAAAGAAGATCTCCGCCGACATCGACGCGGACATGCTTTTGATCGATTTTGTGCGGGATCACGGATGCTACAGCGTGAAGCGCGGCTGTGAGACATCAAACTGTGGTCTCTGCACCGTATTTTTAGACGATAAACCTGTTCTCTCCTGCTCTGTGCTGGCGGCGAGAGCGGATGGAAGAACGGTTACAACACTGGAAGGTCTCCAGGAGGAGGCGGCGGAATTCGGTGCGTTCATCGCCGACCAGGGCGCGGAACAGTGCGGATTCTGCAATCCTGGATTTATCATGAACGCCCTGGCGCTGTTCCGGGAAAAAGAATATCCGAGTGAGGACGAAATCAAGGAATATCTGGCGGGCAACTTATGCCGCTGTTCCGGCTACGAGGGACAGCTCCGCGGCATCCAAGCGTTCCTGGAATGGAAGAAGGAAAAGAACGGAAAGGAGGCGGCGGAGACATGAAATATGTAAACCAGCCGGTGCGGAAAAAGGACGCTATGCAGCTCGTGACTGGAAAGCCGGTCTACATGGATGATATCGCGCCGAAGGACTGCCTGATCGTAAAGCTTCTCCGCTCACCCCACGCAAATGCGATCGTGACTTCTATCAACAAAATCGCGGCGATGAAGGTGGACGGCATCGAGGCGATCTACACCTGGGAGGATATCCCGCAGGACGGAAGACGTTACACACAGGCGGGCCAGACCTACCCGGAGATGAGCCCCTATGACCGCCTGATCATGGACCGCCATGTCCGGTATGTGGGCGATGTGGTCGCCATCGTGGCAGGACGGGATGAGAAGTGCGTGGACAAGGCGCTGAAGCTCATCAAGGTCCAGTATGAAGTTCTTGAGCCGATTCTGGATTTCCACACGGCAAAGGACAATAAGATCTTAGTACACCCGGAGGACAACTGGGAGAGTCTTGTTCCGGTTGGGGCGGACAATAAGAGAAATCTTTGTGCCCACGACGAGACTGGATCCGGGGATATCGAGGAAGTCTTAAAGAACAGCGACGTGATCATCGACCACGTCTACCACACGAAAGCATGTCAGCAGACCATGATGGAGACGTTTCGAACCTTCTGTACCATCGACACCTACGGGCGTCTGAACGTGGTGAGCTCCACCCAGATTGTGTTCCACTGCAGAAGGATCCTCGCGAACGCCCTGCATATTCCAAAATCCATGATCCGTGTCAGCAAGCCGAGGATCGGCGGCGGATTCGGCGCGAAGCAGACTTCCATCAGTGAAGTCTACCCAGCATATGTGACATGGATGACGAAGAAGCCGTCGAAGATCATCTTCACCCGGGAGGAGAGCATGACCGCCTCCACTCCGCGGCACGAGATGGAAGTCCATGTGCGCCTCGGTGCCAGCAAGGACGGAATCGTCAACGGAATCGACATGTACACGCTGTCCAACACAGGTGCCTACGGTGAACATGGACCGACGACTGTGGGACTTTCCGGACATAAATCCATTCCGCTTTATGGAAAGGCGAAGGCATTCCGATTCGTCAGCGATGTCGTGTATACAAACGTGATGTCCGCCGGCGCCTACCGCGGATACGGTGCTACCCAGGGTCTTTTCGCGGTGGAGTCCGCTGTGAATGAGCTGGCGGCGAAGCTGCATATGGATCCGTTTGAACTGCGGATGAAGAACATCGTCAAAGAGGGCGATGTGATGCCGGCGTACTACGGGCAGGTAAACACCAGCTGTGCCCTGGACCGGTGTCTGGAGCGCGTGAAGAAGATGATCGACTGGGACAATAAATATCCGGTCCGCGATATGGGAAACGGAAAGGTCCGGGCCGTCGGCATGGGAATGGCGATGCAGGGATCTGGTATCACATCGGTTGACGTGGGAAGTGCGACGATCAAGGTGAATGACGACGGATTTTATACATTAGCCATCGGTGCGGCGGACATGGGAACAGGCTGCGATACGATCCTGGCCCAGATCGCGGCGGAGGTCCTGGACTGTTCCATCGATGAGATCACGGTATTCGGTGCAGACACGGATACATCGCCTTACGATTCCGGATCCTATGCGTCTAGCACAACGTACGTTACCGGTAAGGCAGTAGAACAGTGTGCGCTGAAGGTGCGGGAGCAGATCTGCAAGCTGGGCGCGGAACTGTTAAAGTGCCCGGAAAGTGAAGTCGTGTTTGATGGAAAATTTGTGAAGCGTGAGGATTCAGAGGAGATACAGGTCTCCCTCACAGATATCGTCACCGCCTCCCAGTGCGGCAACAATATCGCCCTGGAAGCCACCGTGACGAACAGCTCCCCGCTTTCCCCGCCGCCGTTTATGGTCGGCGCTGCGGAGGTTGAGGTGGATCTTGAGACCGGAGAGGCGAAGGTCATCGATTACGCGGCTGCGGTAGACTGCGGAACCCCTGTAAACCCGAACCTTGCGAGAGTTCAGGCGGAAGGCGGTATTCTCCAGGGAATCGGCATGGCACTGACAGAAAACATTACCTATAATAAGAAGGGAAAACTTGCTGAGAACTCCCTGATGCAGTATAAGATCCCGACACGTATCGATATCGGACATATCCGTGTAGAGTTTGAGAGCAGCTACGAGGATGCGGGACCGTTCGGCGCGAAATCTATCGGTGAAGTCGTCATCAATACGCCGCTTCCGGCTGTGTCGGATGCAATCTTTAACGCCACAGGAACCAGGTTCTACGAACTCCCGATCACGCCGGAAAAGATCGCCATGGCAGCGGCAGAGCGGGAGAGAGAACAGGACTGATCTGGTGGCCATAATTTGGACAATAGAACGCTATGTGACCATATGCTATAAACAAAGAGTGTAATTGTCTGTAATTTTACAGTTACAAGCACCCAATGTAACAAATAACTAACCGGGGAACAACAGAATAACAGAAAATGTCATCGGGTACCCCGGTTCAACGAAGAAAGCTGGGGTTGAGTATGGCGAAAAGAAAGCAGAAAATGAAGAGACTGGATCATGGCGGATACTCGTTAGTAGAGCTGATGGTGGTAATTGTCATCATGGTGATCCTGGCTTCTGTGAGCATTGGAGTTTATAATGGTTACGTAAATCGCGCGAAGAGCGCAGTGTTCTATGAAAAGGGACATCGGATCGCGGAAGCGTTTAAAATTTGTGAAGCAGAATATGGTCTTTCCGGAGAATTCGATAAGCGTGAGATGGCGGAAGAGATCGGAAATATAATGAAAAAGCCGAATGATCCGGACAGCCCGCTCTATCTGTATGTGGGAGAGGACACGGATGACTGTACTGATTTCACTCTTTCCTTCAAGAATACCGGAGATGGAAAAATGGAGATCAGTGGATTTACCTACACTGCAGATAAGTATGAGATCAGATGGACTGAGGACGGCGGTGTGGAGGTAACGATGGAGTAAGAAAAAGGTCAGCAGCTCTGTAGATAAGCAGGGCTGCTGGCCTTTTCTGCAGTCAGGTATTTAGAAGAAGCTGATAACGGTGGAAGCTGCAGGCCTCACGTACTCAGACGAAATTACTGGCAGAGTGGAAAGAAGCGGTCCACACGCGGCATGATCAGCGCCTTTGGACCACCTTAAATATCCGCAATCATACCGGCAGATTCCAGAAAATAGAACATCAGGCTGACAGCGAGAAGATCGGCGCAGCCGCCGGGACTTAAGTTGTCTGCGATGTACTGATGGTCTAGGGAATTCAGGGTCTCTTTAAAATTCTCTTTTGTGACAGTGGAGAGCAGGCGTTTTGCCTGCTCTTTGCTTTTTTTTGCAAGCGCCGGTCCTCCCCTGTGAACCATATTGGTGTCGTCAACTTCAGAGATCAAGGTGAGAAGAGTCATGGCGGCGGCATCATTTAAAGAGAAACCGGCGGAAAGCCATTTTTTCAGGGCTGGCAGACCGATCTGAACCGCGGACGGGAAACCGGCAGCCGCTTCACCGCGGGCACCCTGGATCCCGTAGGCGGTAAAGATGCGTTCCCCGTTTGTAGAAAGTGATACGGAATGTGTTCTGATGCCGGGGGCAGAAGCGCTTTGCAGATCTGCGAGAGAGCACTCCCCTAATTTCCTGCATTCCTGAAGCACAGCCTCCAACGGCAGCGGAAGTTCCCGCCCCGCGTGAACTTTTCCAAGCGCCCCGCAGAGGATCGCCGAGGCAAAGACAAGCCCCTTGTGGGTGTTGATCCCGCCTGTGGCGGAAAACATGGCAGTTTCCGCCCGCTGTCCGGCGTAACGTAGCCGCTCAAAGAGCTGTCCGTCCGGCTCACTGCTGTGATCCCAACCCAGGCAGAAGAATTCCCTAAACCACGGGATCAGGGAGGCGCTGCTGTCAAGGAATGTAAAGAAGTCCATATCTTTGTGGGAGCCGGAGTTATTCCGGTCCACCAGTCCCGGCTTCGGGGTGGTTGAAACCTCGTAGAGCAGACCCCGAACCGCCGCGGAAGCCGCCTGATCAGCCGCCCGGTCCCGGAAGAATTCATGGAAGAGTTTTGCCGTCTGCCACTGGATCAGTTCCATGGAGTGGGACTTTTTTTCGGCGCAGGCATGGGCGTCTTCCCCGCAGACAAGACAGGTTCTGGGGAGAAGTCCGAGATCATGCCGCTTTACGGAAATTCCATCGGGACCGCAGACATCAAGGTTGAAGAGGCGGCCCAAGGGGTGGCTTTCCTCGATGGAGACGAGAAATTTTTTGACCTGCATGGCCTGGGACTTTAAAAGAAAGAACGCGCAGTCACCGGTATTTTTCTCATAAACTTCCGTTTTCAGAACAGAGAAACGGGAGAGACGGTCAGACAGTTCCCGGACTTCCTCCCGGAATGCCGCCCGGGCGAAGGGAAACGTCTTGACGGCCCCGGCAATATTTAAGGAAAACTCCACAAGACAGATCTCCCCGCCGAGAGTAAGAAGTTCCCATTTTTTCAGGACGCGCCGGTCTCTGGCGGTGCGAAGTTCCACGGAAGTCACCGGTGAGCCGGTAATTATATTATTCAGGATCATAAAAAACACTCCATTTGGAATTTAGTTCGAACTTCCTAAATGCAGAAAATGCTGTGCAAAGATTTTTGAATTTCGCACAGCATTTCAGCTATCATGCATCTGGAAAAAACGTCAGAGAACAGGCTTTGCAAGCATAAAAATCCATTCCAGATCGGCTACACCGATGGGATTTTTGCCGTCCAACTTATGTTTTCTTACGGTCAGCGCAGCAAGTGCGCAGACCTACTGACAGTTACAGCTTTCCTTTAAATAATTCGCGGTACACTCTGGTACGAGCGACAGCACTTCGTCGGTCACGCCCTGTTCATCAAGGAGCTTTCGCACTCTGGAAGCACTGATGACCTCCGGCTTTCCATCCGGACCCTCTGTGGTGATCCGGTCGATCTTGATGAATGAGATGCCGTATTTCGGGAGAATGTGGATCATCGCCTCGTTGTAGCGCCTTGTTACCGGATCAAAAGGTTCTTCCCCGGCAAAACGCTTTGTAATATGAAGGATCGGTGCGATCCTTGACGCGAACAGAGTGATATCGAGCTCACTCTGAATCTTCGCTGCGTCCTCGCCGTCCTTTAAAAAGTAGGTCGGGAATGTGGCGTTGGAGATCATATACGGACCGGATGGATGTACAATGACGTTCGGAAGATGATCCGTACCTTCCCGGACAAGCTTCAGACGGTCCGCAAACGGAAACCGGGACCGGTTCTCCTCAACCACGAAGATATGGAGCAGGGAACATGCCTTAGCGGCGTAAGTGATCAGGGCGAGATGACCTTTTGTGAAGGGATTGCAGTTCATGACGATACAGCCCACGTTCTCATCGGTATCTGTCCCAGCGAGAAATTTCTTATAATAGTTGTCCAGTCCGGATTTCTTATTCTCCAGCATCAGGACCGATTCTGTCTCTGCCAGAGGATAAAATCCGCAGGATGTGAAAAGCACCTTGTTCTTCGGCCTGGTGATCACAAAAAGATCGTAATGCCCTGCCTCAAACCGGTTTTCGACAAGTCTGGACACGAGACTTCCGAGAGCATTCTGACCTCTGAGACTCTCATCCACCGCAAAACATTTTAAAAGATTTCCTGCGCAGCATCCGCATCCTGTGAGATTCTCATCGGAATCAAACACTCCGAACGCCGCCTCGATATCGTCCTCATAATTTAAATGATGCTTCGCGAGGAATTCCACAAGCATCTGTTTGTCATGGGAAAAACCAAGGGATAATTCGTGAATACTGAGTTCTGTCATATAAAACACCTCTGCTTTCTGTGTATCTATAGTATAGATGAAATAATAACAGTTTTCCAGAGAAAAGGGAGAGAAAAAAAGGGAAAAATGTGGTACGATAAGAAAAACAGTTCAGGAAGAATTGTGAGTTTACGAAAAAGATACGAGGAACATAACATGCTGCATCTATATTTCGCCCCATTGGAGGGGATCACAACATATCCGTACAGGAACCTGCACCACAAGTATTTCGGTGGCGTGGACAAATATTTTACGCCATTTCTGGCACCGGGACCGGAGCAAGGGATGAGCGTGAAGGAGATGCGGGATGTGCTGCCGGAGAATAATGCGGGGGTACCGGTGGTGCCGCAGATTCTGACGAACCGGGCGGGAGATTTCCTTCTGGCATCAAAGAAATTAGCAGAGATGGGATACCGGGAGATCAACCTGAATCTTGGGTGTCCGTCAGGGACGGTCACAGCGAAGAAAAAAGGTTCCGGTTTTTTACTTTACCCGGATGATCTGGATCGTTTTTTTGATGAAGTGTTCTCGGACGCGTCGGTGAGAAACGGGGAGCTTCAGATCTCTGTTAAAACCAGGATCGGAAAGAATGAAGTGGAAGAGTGGCCGGAGATCATGGCGGTTTACAACCGGTATCCGATCAGCGAGCTGACAGTGCATCCGCGGATTCAGAAGGAGTTTTACAAAGGCGTTCCGCATCTTGACGTCTTTGCGGATATTTTAAAGGAAAGCCGGAATCCCATCGTGTACAACGGAGATCTGTTCACGGTGGAGCATATGAAAAAATTCCGGGAGAAATTTCCGGCGGTGGAGAACGTGATGATCGGGCGGGGGCTCATCAGAAATCCGGCACTGGCGGAGCTGATAAAAATAGAAGAAGCCGGTGTGGAAAATGCCCATGTCTGTGCAGGATCAGAGGCTGGAAACAAAGAGACATCACCGGAGCAGACGGAAAAGACAGTATCGGAGTCCAGAAACACGGGAGACAATATCATGCCCCGGATCCGTGCCTTCCACGATGAGATCTTTGAATATTACCGCGAGACCATGTCCGGCGACAGAAATCTTCTTTTCCGTATGAAAGATTTATGGAGCTATATGTTAGCTGAAGTACCGGATAGCGAAAAACTTGCGAAAAAGATCCGCAAATCCCAGCATGTGCCGGAATATCTGGCGGCGGTGGATGAGGCGTTTGCGGGATGGGAGCGGATGTCTTAAGAAAGGAGAAGTTTATGCAGCTACTGATCAAACAGAGAGTTTTCTCATGGACGGATACATACGATGTGTATGATGAGAAGGAAGAACCAAAATATTTTGTAAAAGCGGAATTTTTTGCGTTGGGGCATCAGATCCATGTGTATGATAAAGCTGGAAATGAAGTTGGAATGGTGAAACAGCGTCTCCTTACCCTGCTTCCAGCATTCGATATCGAGATCGAAGGAAAAGAATTCGGAAGCGTGCAGAAAGAGTTTTCCTTCTTTAAACCGCGGTATGAACTGGATTACAACGGATGGCGGTGTGAGGGCGATTTCCTGGCCTGGGACTACGATGTGTATGAGGAGTGCTGCGCGGTGGTCCATATTTCAAAGAAGCCGTTCCGTTGGGGCGACACCTATGTGATCGACATTCTGGATCCGAAGGACGAAATTATGGCGCTGATGCTGGCGATCGCCATCGACGCGGCAAACTGCACGAATAAATAATCATCGTCACAGACAGAAGATCATGTGGAAAAGCAGAAGGACAGAAATGGAAATATGGAGGAAATGATATGGAGAATCCCGGAAAAGAAACGTATGTAGAACAGATGGAACGTGTGAATCAAACAAATCCATTTATGCTTCACAACAGGATCCGTGCGGTCGCATTATCCGAGGACCGGGCCGAGGTCCGGGCTGAGATCACAGAGGATTCCCTGAATGCCATGCAGACCGTCCACGGCGGCCTGATGTTCGTGATGGCGGAGGTTGCCGCGGGACTTGTAACGAGGAATGACGGAAGAAAATATGTGACGCTGGACAGCTCTTTCCGTTTCCTTCGCGGCAGCAGCGCAAAAAGCATTCAGGGGCTGGCGAAGATCACAAAGCGCGGAAAGACTGTCTGCTTTACAAAAGCCGAGGTCATGGAGACCGATACGGGAAAGCTCTTGGCAGAAGGAGAATTTACGTTTTATTGTATGGGTGAGTAGGGAATAAAAACAAAAATCCGGCAATAACGCGTGTTTCCGAGACCTATCTCGGCGAGCCCTGCGGGGAAAAGTCACACAATCAACAGTTCATATCAGATCCGCTTTTTTAGGATTGTTGAAAAAATACAATTTGAGGGGGCGAATTTATCACTTCGGTATATTGTGTAAAATATGCGCCTGTGTTACGATAAAATTATGGAGAGACGCTATCACACCAAAAGACTGGAGGTAGTGTTATAAAAGAAACCAATATCAGAAGACAGGAAAAACGTCATGAGGAAGATCGTGAACGTCTGCGCAGATTTCGGCCGATCGATGATATATTTATGCGCGGTCTGTTCAAGGATAACCTTCCATTGGCAGAGCTTGTGCTGAGGATCATCACTGGAAAACAGGATCTGGTATTATTAAAATGTGAAATTCAGGCTGATATGAAGCGCGTGACAGGGGCAAGGTCCGCATGTCTGGACGCGTATGCGACTGACAGTATGGGAAGAAAGTATGATATCGAGGTACAGCGTTCCATTTATGGGGCTGATCCGCACCGTGCCAGATACCATTCCAGTATGATGGATGTGGAAAATCTGGATGAAAATCATGATTACAGGGAACTACCAGATACATATGTGATTTTTATCACAGAAAAGGATTATTATCAGGCGGGAAAGGCGGTGTATATGATCCAGAATATGAATCAGACATTAAACCAATCGTTTGGTGATGGGGCACATATCCTATATGTGAACGGAGAGTACCGTGACGATTCCGCCATTGGAAAGCTGATGCATGATTTCAACTGCGCAGATGCAGATGACATGCATTACGGGTTGCTGGCAGAAAGAACAAGGTATCTCAAGGAAAATTCAAAGGGAGTGAACGAGATGTACCGGACAATGGATGAGGTGGAAAAAGAGTGTTATGAGGAAGGACGAGAGACGCAGGCTGAATTGACGGCCATAAATCTTCGAAAACTAGGATTGCCGTTGGAGCAGATAGCCCATGCTGTTGGATTCCATGTGGAAAAGGTTGAAAAGTGGGTTAAGTAGGAAAAGAAAGATGGTGTGGGGATAAAGAAGATTGGTTGATCGTAAAGCGTTGATAATGGGGGAGAATTGTGTACGATAAGAAAGAGACGGGGATGCCTGTCTCTTTCTGCATTCTGTCAGAATCTTAAAAATAGCTTTTTAGAGCCAAATAAAACACTGAATCTGTATATAGAAAAAGTGTGTGATATGTAGTATGATAAGGAAAATAAATTCTGTGGGAGAAAGACATGGAAAGCTTATTTGTTATGGCACAGGTCGCACCAACCGAATATCCAAAAGATAATCTCCAGAAAGCTGGCAGTTTAGTAAAGGAAGCAGTAGGGAAGTATCATCCGGGTATGATTATTTTCCCAGAAACTTTTATGAGCCGCTTTCCGGCTGGTACAGACATTGCAACAGCAAATGCGGTTGCGGAACCGCTGGACGGAGAATTTGTGCAGGGAATGAAAAAATTAGCCGCAGATCATGATGTGTGGCTCACATTCGGAATGAAGGAGACCATTGAGGATCCGGCTGATCATCGCTGCTACAATACAGTCGTTATGCTGAATAACAAGGGAGAAATCGTACAGACTTACAGAAAAACTCATTTATATGATGCGTTCGGATACAAGGAATCCAATGAGTATAAAGCTGGAGACAAGTTCTTTGAGCCAGTAGATACTCCGTTTGGAAAGATTGGATTATTTGTCTGCTACGAAGTTCGTTTCCCGGAAGTAGCACGCTACCAGAAGGCCAAAGGAGCTGAGATCGTCATCATGCCGACTGCATGGTTCAAAGGCGATTTAAAGAGTCATCAGTTCCGTACACTGATTACTTCCAGAGCACTGGAAAACACATTCTTCGTACTTGCGTGTGATCAGTGCGGAGGCACAGCGATGGGTGAGAGTGTAGCAGTCGATCCGATGGGAGTTGCCTTTGCAGCTGGAAATGAAAGAGAAGAACTGATTCCGGTATATGTGGATACGGATCGGATCAAGGAAGTGGAGAGCAAACTTCCATCCTTTAAAGACAGAAGACCTGCCCTTTATATTTAGCTCAATCTCATATGTTTAAATACCCCTTTTGGGGGCTGTCGCACTAACGTGTGGCAGCTCATTTTATATATCCAACACAAAACGCCGAGCTTCGAAAAGCCCGGCGTTCGTGGTATAATCAGTTTAT
>CABVBU010000023.1 GCA_902496665.1 uncultured Clostridium sp.
AATTTAAAGATGTTTGTAAAAAAATACAATGGAAAGAACCGTATCAATATGGTAAAATCCCATTAAAGATATCGAAAAAAAGAAATGTTTATCGAGACAGAGGGGAATGACTTGAATAACAATTCTAAAAACAAATCAATGGAGGACATGCTATGAAGAAGATCATCGCAGCAGCACTTGCAGCAACCATGACACTGGGGCTTTGTACCGGATGCGGCGGAGGAAGTCAGACAGCAGCCACATCAGCAGGAACTTCCGAGACACAGGAAGCAGCAGCATCCCAGGATGGAAAAACAAAAGTAACGGTCGGTCTTACAAACACCGTTCAGACATTCCAGCCGTTCAACGGCGGCAACCCGTACTACAATATGATCCTCGGTCAGGTCTACCAGAAGCTTGGACAGAGAACAAGTCTCACAGACGGAACCTTCCAGAAGGTCCTGATGAAGGATTACGAGCAGGTAGATGGAAAAACATACAACATCACTCTCTATGAAGACATTTATGACAGCAACGGCGTGAACCTCAAAGCGGAGGACGTTGCGTGGTGCCTGGCAGAGAACAAGGCACAGGGCGTCGGCGGTTCCAGCTGGTTTGAGAGCGCGGATGTGACAGGAGATTACACACTGACCGTAAAGCTCATCAGTGAATCCCTCGGCGCGTTCGAGACCATGTGTGAGAGCGATGTTATCGTGACAAAAGAATCCTATGATAAATCCGGTGACGGCATGGCAGCTGATCCGGTGGGAACTGGTCCTTATATGGTAACAGAATATGTAACCGGTTCCAAGGCAGTCCTGGAAGAGAACGAAGACTTCTGGATGGACAATTCCAAGGAAGCGGAGCCGATCGACGCGGTTGCCCACAATGTGGATATCATCGAGTTCAACTTCTTAACAGAGACGACCCAGATGGCACTTGCAGTCGAGAACAGTACCGTTCAGATGGGACTCTGGTTAAATGAGAGCATCGTTGGGGACTGCGCGGCAGTTGACGGTGTTGTGACAGATTCACTCATGAGCCCGCAGATCTGTGAGATTCTCTTCAATGAGTCTTCAAAGAGCCCGTGTGATGATGTGAACTTAAGAAAAGCCATCGCCTACTGTGTAGATAACCAGGCCGTGATCGACAATGTACTCTACGGTGTAGGTTCCATCCCGAAGGCCTTGGGAAAAGAAGGCCAGCAGGGTTACAACCCGGAGTGGGAGACCGAGTACGACTACTATCCATACGATGTGGACAAGGCGAAAGAGTATCTTGCAGCTTCCGATTATAACGGCGAGACATTAAAGATCATGATCATGAGCCTTCCGTCCTTCGAGTCCGCAGCCCTTGTCCTTCAGGCAAACATGCAGGCCATCGGCATCAACTGCGAGATCGCTGAATACGACGATGTCACATGGGGCAAATACCTCCCGGCATCCAACGGCTATACATATGATCTGACACTCCACAACCTCAGCATGAAGGGCGCGTACCTGATGCAGACACTTGCTACATATGTAGATCAGAATCAGTACCAGGATGGCTGCAACATGATGGGCGCATCCGATCCGACTCTCCAGGAGATCGTTGACCGTTGCATGAGCACAGACTGGAAACAGGAAGATTACGATGAATTCTACAAATACGCATATGACAACTGCCTCCTCTATCAGTGGTACGCAAACGCATATACCGTTGCCCATGAAGAAGGAATCGTGATCCCGGATTCCGCAAGAGGCGCGATCAAGGGCGAACTTCTGATCGGTGCCTGCGAGTTCCCGGAGAATTGGAGCCATTTCGAGTAAGGGAAACTTAAGACAAAGGGGAGCGGGCAACTGCTCCCCCTTTCTAAAAAAAGAGCAGCCGTCTCGAAGAAGACAGGAGGACAGGCTATGTGGAAATATATTTTGAAACGAATTTTGCTCATGATACCGGTAATTCTCTGCGTGACGGTGCTGGTATTTACGATCATCCATTTCACCCCGGGAGACGCGGCCCAGGTAGTTGCCGGACAGACCGCGACGGAGGAAGAACTGAACGCGATCCGCGAGAGCATGGGCCTCAATGACCCGTATATCGTCCAGCTGGGACGCTACATGTACCAGGTATTTATCAAACATGATCTTGGAACCGCCATGGTAAACAAGACTTCCATCTCCGCGGATATGGCGGAGCGATTCCCGTATTCCGTTCTGTTGGCACTCATCAGTATCGCGCTGGCGATCGTCGTGGGAATTCCATTGGGAATCTATTCGGCGCTGCACCAAAACAAGGCGGGCGACCGCATCGCCGTGGTGATCTCCATGTTGGGAGTATCGATCCCGCATTTCTGGCTGGCCCTGATGATGATCCTTTTATTTTCCATGAAATTAAAAATTCTCCCGGCTTACGGCGTGGGGGGGATCCAGTACTGGATCATGCCGATCATTTCCGTCTGCCTCGGCGGTGTGGCGACGCTTGCAAGACAGACTAGATCCAGCATGCTTGAGGTCATTCATTCCGATTATATCGTGACCGCAAAGTCAAAGGGCCTTTCAGAGAAGGACATCATCCTTCACCATGCGCTTCCGAACGCGCTGATCCCAATCATCACTGTAGCAGGAATGAACTTCGGAACCATGCTCGGCGGCGGACTGATCGTAGAACAGATCTTCACGATCCCGGGTGTCGGATTCTATCTGACAAAGGGCATTACCCAGCGTGACTATTACGCGGTCATGGGCGGAGTCATTCTCCTCTCCATCGCATTCAGTGTGATCATGCTCCTGACAGATCTGATCCAGGCCTTTGTTGACCCGAGAATCAAAGCCCAGTACGCTGGAAATGTGAAACGGAGGAAATAGATATGAATGACGCAATTTTATCATCTGTCGATATGGAAGAAACTCCGAAGAAAAAAAGCCAGGTGATCGAGATCTTAAAGCGGATGGCATACAGCAAGGCGACGATCATCTGTACGATCATTGTGGCGCTGTTCGTCCTGATCGCGATTCTGGCACCGCTCATTGCTCCCTATGGTTACGCGGATATGTGCGATAAATCATTCCTGGCGCCGGGCGGAAAACATTTGTTCGGCACAGACAACTTAGGGCGTGACGTGTTCAGCCGCGTGGTCTACGGAACGAGATATTCGTTAGGACTCGGACTTGCGGCGACCATGGTATCTCTGGTGTTTGGAATGCTCTTAGGCGCGGTTGCCGGATATTACGGCGGAGCTGTGGATGAGGCGCTGATGCGTTTCTGCGATATTATCCAGTCTATTCCGGGCATGCTCTTAAACATGGCGCTCTGCGTGGCTTTCGGAAGCGGAACCATCAATACGATCTTTGCCCTGGGCGTGGGAGGAATCGCTTCCAGTGCCCGCCTGATGCGCGCGTCTTTCTTAAATCTCAGAAAAGCGGAGTTTGTGGAGGCGGCCCGCTCCATCGGCTGCAACGACTCCCGCATCATTGTCCGTCACATTATCCCGAACGCCTTCGCACCGGTCCTCGTCCAGACGACCATGAATATCGGCGGCGTGATCATGACGGCAGCGGGCTTAAGCTTTTTAGGACTGGGTGTACAGGCACCGCTTCCGGAGTGGGGCGCAATGCTCTCAGGCGGACGTGATTTCATCCGTAAAGCACCGTGGCTCTGTATCTTTCCGGGTATCTGCATCCTGATCCTTGTGCTCTGCCTGAACCTTGTGGGTGACGGCCTGCGCGACGCGATGGATCCGAAACTGAAGAAATAAGGAGACATGAATATGAGTGAGAATAATTTTCTGGAAGTGAGAAATCTCACGATCCATTATGAAACGAAGCAGGAAACTGTCTATGCGGTCAATGAAGTCTCCTTTTCCATGAAAAAAGGAGAGACCCTGGGGCTTGTGGGTGAGACCGGAGCAGGAAAGACCACCATCGCCCGTGCGATCTTAGGGATCCTTCCGGTTCCTCCGGCCGTGGTAAAAGGCGGAGAGATCCTCTTAAACGGCAATGATATTCTGAAGATGTCAGAAAAAGAGATGCACGGGATCCGCGGAAAGCAGATCACTATGATCTTCCAGGACCCAATGACTGCATTAAACCCGGTCATGACCGTCGGACGCCAGATCGAGGAGGTCGTGGAGCTCCACGAGCATCTGTCGAAGCACGAGGCAAAGAAGAGAGCGGAGGAGATGCTTGAGATGGTCGGCATCCCGGCGGGACGTTATGGAGAGTATCCGCATCAGTTCTCCGGCGGTATGAAACAGCGCGTGGTTATCGCCATGGCCCTGGCCTGCAACCCGGATCTTCTTCTGGCGGACGAGCCGACAACAGCCCTGGATGTTACGATCCAGGCACAGGTCCTCGACCTGATGAGAAAGTTAAATAAGGAAAAGGATACTTCCTGTATCCTGATCACCCATGACCTGGGAGTCGTTGCGGAGATGTGCGATAAAGTGGCGGTCGTCTATGCCGGACAGATCCTGGAGGCAGGATCCCTGGAGGACATTTTCGATCATCCTAGCCATCCGTACACAGTGGGACTCTTCGGCGCGATCCCGTCCTTAGACGGCGATGAGGAGATGCTTCATCCGGTTCCTGGAATGACACCGAACCCGGCAGACCTGCCGTCCGGATGCAAATTCCACCCGAGATGTAAACACTGCACGGAAGAATGTAAAAATACAGAGATACCGATGAAGGAGATCGCACCCGGACATTTCTGCCGGTGTCTCCACATGGAAAGGGGGAACCGGTAAATGGCAGAAAAACTGGTTGAAGTCAAAAATCTGAAGAAATATTTCAAGACCCCGAAGGGACTGCTCCATGCGGTGGATGACGTGTCATTCAGCATTGAAAAGGGAAAGACATTAGGTGTTGTAGGAGAATCCGGCTGCGGAAAGTCCACACTGGGACGCGTGCTGATCCATCTGGAGGAGAGCACTGCCGGAAATATAGAGTTTGACGGAAGAGATATCACGGTATTAAAGAAAAGGGAACTTAAAAAATTCCGCGAGGACGCGCAGATGATCTTTCAGGATCCGTATTCTTCCTTAAACCCGCGCTACACCATCGAGGATATCATTATGGAGCCGCTTCTGCTCTCAAAGAAGTACAGCAGAACCGAGGCGAGACAGAAGACAACAGAACTTATGAATTTTGTTGGAATCGCCCAGAGACTCCGCCTTTCCTACCCCCATGAGCTGGACGGAGGAAGAAGACAGCGTGTTGGAATTGCCCGGGCGCTGGCCTACGATCCGAAATTTATTGTCTGCGATGAGCCGGTATCAGCTCTGGACGTTTCTATTCAGGCCCAGGTTTTAAACCTTCTGCAGGAGTTAAAGAAAGAACATAACCTGACTTATATGTTTATCACCCATGATTTATCGGTGGTACGCCATATTTCAGATGATATCGCGGTCATGTATCTTGGACAGCAGGTGGAGACCGCGGAAGCAAAGAGTTTATTTAAGAATCCGCTGCACCCGTACACAAAGGCGCTTCTCTCCGCGATCCCGTCCACGGATATCCATAACCGGAAAGAGCGGATCATTATCAAGGGAGAGATCACATCACCGATCGAGCCGAAGCCGGGATGCCGTTTCTACTCCAGATGCCCGTATGCGACAGAGGAGTGCAGAAAACCGGTAGAGTTAAAGGAAGTACTTCCGGGACACTTTGTGAGCTGTCATAAAGTCAAAGAGATCAATCAGCTGTAACGATCATTAAATTAAGGAAGAAAAACTGACAGATGATGGAGGAAGATCTATGGCAATTGGAATTGTAGAGACAAAGTATGGAAAAGTATCCGGCGTGGAGCTGGAGGGAAAATACGCCGGAATCACGGAATTCCGCGGGATCCCCTATGCGGCTCCGCCGGTGGGGGACAGGAGATGGAAGGCGCCTGAGGAGCCGGAGAGCTGGGAAGGCGTGAGAAAATGCGACACTTACGCGAAGATGGCGTACCAGAAACTGGAGTACAAGGGGATCCAGACGACGAATGTCAGCATGGTGGAGACTTATTACGAAGGCATGCCGGAGATGAGTGAGGACTGCCTTTACCTGAACCTCTGCACAGGTGCCCAGAAAGCCGGGGAAAAGCATCCGGTCCTGATCTGGTATCACGGCGGCGGACTGACAGCCGGTTATAACCATGAGATCAACAACGATCCGTCAGAGCTTGCGAAGCGCGGGATCATCGTAGTGAACGTTGCCCAGCGTCTCGGACCGTTCGGATATCTCTCGATTCCGCAGCTCTCAAAAGAGCAGGGCGGAAAGAGCGGAAACTACGGTCTCATGGACCAGTTAAAGGCACTGGACTGGATCACAGAAAATATTGAGGCATTCGGCGGCGATCCGGACAATATTACAGTCGGCGGTGTATCCGGCGGAACCTGGAAATCCGCGGCGATCGCGGCCTGCCCGGCGGCAAAGGGAAGAGTAAAGAGAATCATCGCCCAGAGTGTGTTCCGCTGCTATATGAAATATGCCACCATGGACGTGGCGGAACAGCAGGGATCTGAATTTATCAAAAATATCGGATTTGACCCGGAACATGTGACATTGGAAGAACTGCGCGCTCTGCCGCCGGAAAAGATCCTCACGGACGATCTTCCGAGAGACCATGTGATCGGGGACATGTGCTGCGACGGCGATCTCGTTCCTTACGAGACGGTTCTCGAGACATTCGAGAAGCTTCCGTGGAATGTGGATATCTTGAGCAGTACCACCTGCGGTGAGGCGGACGTCTTCGCGGCCCCGTCTGACCGGTATTATTACGGACATTATAAAGTTGCCGGAGGCGCGGGATACGGCGGACCGAAGCACTGCGACACGGCAGCCGCGTTCTATGAGCACTTTAAAGATCTTCTCGGGGATCTCTATGAGAAATATGACTTCGAAAACCTTGTGAAGGTAACAGATGAAAATTCGGAGAAAATTTCAAGACAGCTGGCATCCTTAGGTCTCACAAGACCTGGAAAGGGAAGCGGAGCAAGAACGCTGATGAAGCACCGGATCATCTCCATGCACCTTGGAAAAATGCATTCGGAGTCAAAATATTATACATATCTGTTCACCCAGATCCTGCCGATCGAGGAAAAATATATCGGAACCTTCATGGATCCGGAGAAACTCCTGGCGTTCCACGGAAGTGACACCTGGTTTACCTTTAATTCCTTAAGACCTGGAATCCCGCCGCACCGCCCGTGGAGGGAGGAAGATTACCATCTGGGTGAGACCGCCTGCGATTACTGGGCAAACTTCATCCGCACAGGTAATCCGAACGGGGAAGGACTTCCGGAATGGCCGTCCGCGGCGGACGATTACGGCTGGCTGGATCTGAACGCGAAGCCGGCAACCCACAAAGGACTGGAGTCCCGCCTCGACGAACTGATCCACGAATATGTGTGCAGAAGCTACGGACTCACGGATTAGAAATGGAGAAGGAAAGCGTGGAAAAAGATAGAACGGCCCCTGCAAAGATCGGAAATGATTTTACAGAGGGAAAGATCTCCTCGCTGCTGATCTCCTTCATGGCGCCTTTTCTGCTGGCGAATCTTCTGACAGACCTCTACAACATGGTGGATATGGTCATCATCGGACAGTTTGTTGGAAGTGCCGGTATTGTGGCTGTGACCCTCGGCGGAAAGCTCTTATCGATGTGCACGAATGTGAGCATCGGGCTTTCTGCCGGAGGCCAGATCTTTATCTCACAGCAGATTGGAGCGAAAAAACCGAAGGAAGATCTGAATGAGACGATCGGTACCATGTTTTCATTTCTTTTTGTACTGTCAGTTATACTTGGAATCATCTGTTTTCTGCTGTCTGAAAGGATCCTGCATCTTCTGGGAGTACCGCAGGAATCCTACACGTCTGCTGTTTCCTATTTCAAAATAACGAGTATCGGAATGCCGCTTGTGTTCGGCTATAACGCGGTGAGCTCTGTACTTCGCGGGATGGGCGATTCCAGGCGGCCTCTTTTATTTATAGGGATCGCCGCATCGGCAAATCTTGTCCTGGATCTCGTCTTCGTCCTGGCGTTCCGCCTTGGAGCGATGGGAACGGCGCTGGCAACGGTGATCGGACAGGGAATGGCGTTTGTATTTGCGGTACAGTATCTGTACAGAAAGAGAGAACAGTTTGACTTCGACTTTAAAAAAGAGAGTTTCTGGATCTGTCCTGACAAGCTCTGGACGATGCTGGAGATTGGAGTTCCCACGGCATCCCAGAGTATTCTGATCCAGGGAACACAGCTGATCATTATCAGGTCTGTCAATGGACTGGGAATCGCGGCGGCAGCGGCGTACGGAATCGTGGAGAAGATTATAACGCTCACGAGCCTTGTGACTCAGAGCATCAAAAACGCCGGCGGAACCATTGTGGGACAGAACGTGGGAGCCGGAAAGTATGACAGGGCGAAGGAGACACTTTTTGTATCCTTGAGGATCACATTGACGGTGGCACTGATGCTGTCCGTGACATCAAATCTGATCCCGAAAGTTATTTTTGGACTGTTTACAAATGATCCGGATGTCATGGTTTATGCCCCGGGCGTTATGCAGGTCGCTTCTGTCGGATATTTTCTCTCGGCAGTCGTTGGCTCCTTTGATGAGATCACGACGGGAACAGGAAACGCGAAGCTTTCCTTTCTGGCTGGTTTCCTGGACGGAGTTGTGTTCCGGCTGATCCTGGCATATCTGTTCGGCGTGTATTTTGACATGGGTGTGATCGGATTCTTCATGGGAAATTCCTTTGCAAGGATTGGTCCGATCATGGTACATACAACATATTATTTCAGCGGCGCCTGGAAACGGGCGAGGAGACTGGTTGATTGAGAGAGCAAGGAGGAAAAAGAAATGGGCAAGAAAGCATTTGTGACCGGCGGAAGCCGCGGAATCGGAAAAGGGATCGTGTTTGGGCTTGCGGCGGAAGGATATGATATCGTATTTACATATGCCTCCAAGAAAGAGGCTGCGGATGCTGTTGTGAAGGAAGTGAAAGAAACTTATCACAGAGAGTGCTTCTGCCTTCAGGCGTCCCTGGAGGTTCCTGGTGTGGCACATGAAGTCTTTGGAAAAGCGGTGGAGCTTTTAGGCGGATTGGACCTTCTTGTCAACAATGCCGGCCTCACGATCTGCGAGAGTATCCAGAACATTACGGAGGAGAAACTGGATCACCTTTTAAATCTCGATTTCCGCACCTTTGTGCTTCTGATGCGCGACGCGTCCCGCTATATGATCGACCATAAGATCAAGGGAAATATCATCAATATCACCTCATCGAGAGGTGAGCGGGCATACCCGGAGTGCGGTATCTACTGCGGTCTGAAAGCAGGACTGAACCATGCGATCAAGGCATTTGCGCTTGATGTATCCGGTTATGGGATCCGGATCAACAATGTGGCGCCGGGAGCAACGAGAGTCCGCACAAAACAGGAGATGGCGGCCCAGAAGACCGGGGATGCCAGCGACTATTTCTGGAGAAAAGAGTACGAGGATAAGACAAAGGAGATCACTTCCGATTTCTGGGATGAGCTTGGAACACTGATCCCGCTCTCCAGAGCCGGTACCCCGGAGGACATCGCCAATGCCGTGTGCTTCCTGGCATCCGACAAGGCGTCCTATATCACAGGTGTCACCCTGCGAGTGGACGGTGGTCTGATCCTGCCTGGAATGCCGGAAGGCTTTGCGGGCCAGGGTGTAGCCTCTTCCGGTGGCTGGGGACGTCCGGCGATGGAGGAACATTAGGATGAAATATGAATTTTTCAGTGGTTCGTATGGAGAAAAAGGGGAGGAGGGAATTGTAAAATTCCTTCTGGACCCGGAACATGGACAACTCGAAAAACTGGATGCGTACTGTGAGATCAAAAATCCGTCCTATCTCGGTTTTAATAGAGATAAGACAGTGCTCTACGCGGTCCAGGAGGAAGTCCCGGAAGGAAAGATCCACGCGCTTCACGTCACGGAAAAAGGTCTGGAACCTTTAAGAGCCCTTTCAACAAAGGGTGCGGATCCCTGCCATGTGACACTTGATCACACTGAGAAACTTCTGTTTGCGGACAATTATACCAGCGGCTCTCTGGCGGTATTCCGATTAAAAGAAGACGGGGATCTGGAATCCCTCTCCCAGCTGATTGTCCACGATGGAAAGAGCGTCCACCCGGTGAGACAGTCATCCGCCCATATCCATTACACGAAGAAGCAGGATGGGTTTGCTTATACGGTGGACCTCGGGATGGACGAGATCTTTATTTATCGTGTAAATAACAGCGGATACTGTCTGGAAGATACGGGACGCCGTCTGTGTCTGCCGGAAGGTTCTGGCCCGCGCCATATCGAGTTTCACCGGACCATGCCGGGAATCTTATATGTGATCTGTGAGCTAGGAAACGAGATCGCCGTATTTGAGGAGACAGACGGGGAGTATGCCTTAAAACAGAGGATATCCACTGTGCCGGAGGATTTCTCCGGGGAGAGCACGGCGGCTGCAGTCAAAATGCAGGGAGATTATCTGTTTGCCAGCAACCGCGGACATGACAGCATCGCGGTGTATCGGATCCGGCCGGATGGAACCCTGGAACTTTCCCAGATCACAAAGACGGGAGGAAAAACCCCGAGAGATTTTACATTGTTTGACGATTATCTTGTGGCCGCAAACCAGGATTCCGATTCGATCACAGTGCTTCGCATGGACTGGGAGCGGGGAATTCTGGAACCTACAGGCATTTCCGCGAAGACTGTCCGTCCGACGTGCATCCGGAAATACAGGAATCTCTAGGAAAGGGGAATGACAGATGATCGGACAGCTGAAGAACGAGATGGACCGGGTGCTCCATATCTGGGAGGACCGGTCCTATGAACTGGAAAGAAAGATATTCCGCACCCTGGGATGTGACAACAAACCGCTCAGGGACGGAAGAAGATCCGCAGTCTTGATGGCACGGATACTGTGGGCATATTCCGTGGCATATGAGCTTGTAAAGAAAGATGAATGGAAAGCACTTGCGGATCTGGCATTTGCGGATCTCTATGAACATTACAGAGATCAGAAGAATGGCGGGGTCTATGAGATGCTGGATCAGGACGGGGAGCCGCTCTGCAGGGACAAAGTGATCTACACTCAGTCCTATTCGATCTACGCCTGTGCCCAGTATTATAAAATATCGGGAAACAGGATCAGCCTGGAATTTGCGGAAGATATTTTTAAGCGGATCGAAGACTCGGCCTGGAGAAATGATCTGGAAGGATATCTGCCGTTGTGCAGCGAGACCTGGGGACCGTTTGAAAATTGGAATGACCGCCCGGAATTAAAGGGAAAATTTGTCGTGGATACATTCCTCCATCTGATCGAGTCCTATACCGTACTTTATAAGGTCTGGAAAGATCCTGAACTGGAACAGGCGGTAAGGCGGCTTGCCGGGATTCTGACTGGAAAATTTTTGAGAGAGAACGGGGCGTTGTATCAGGAACTTTCCCTGCAGTGGACACCGCTAAGTGACCTCTCAGACCGGTATGGGGACGAGGCGGAGTGCAGTTGGATGCTGTGCGAGGCGGCGGTAGTCCTGAATGATCAGAATCTGAATGCTTCTGTAAAACTGGCAGTGGAAAAAATGTTAGACAATATCTGCAGGGACGGATTTGACGAGACATACGGCGGCGTTTACGACAGGAAGAATACAGACGGCACAATGAGTACGGACAAGCTCTGGTGGGAAGAGTCGGAATCTGTGATCGCTCTGCTCTATGGATACCGCCTGTTGAAAAAGCAGGAATATCTGGAAAAAGCGGAAAATATCTGGAATTTTATCCAGAAATATATTATGAATATGGAAGATGAGTGGAACTGGAAGGTGGAGCAGGACGGAACTGCGGTTCCTGTCGTGGATCCGGCAGATCCGTTAAAATGCCCGTATCACAATACGAGGCTGACAGTGCTTGCAGTTCCGGTGCTTGAGGATATCAGAAAAGCAGGAGGAGAGCACTATGAGTAAGAAAACATATGCGGTGGTTGGAAGCTTTGCGATGAAAAAAGGAACGGTAAAGGGAATCCATGTATTCGGATATGATCCGGAGACAGGAGCATTTGAACATTTGCATGATGAAAAGCCGGAGATCAATGCCGGGCAGAATGCTTATGACAGCAAAAACCATGTACTCTATATCACCCAGGAAAGTAAAAACAGGGACGGGGAACAGGGCGGAGGCGGAAAAGTCCTTGCGTGCCGCCTGGATCCGGAGACAGGGGCTGTCACATGGATCGGGGAAAAAGAGACACTGGGAGTCCAGCCAAGCTACATCTGCCTGACGAGCTCCGGGAAATATATGGTGGTTCCCCACCATGGTTCCCGCGATATCGTAACAAAGGCTGTCAGAAATCAGGATGGAAGCTTTGAGGCGGTGACGGAGTGCGATGACGGCGCTGTGACGCTGATTCGGTTAAATGATGACGGAACATTTGGAGAAGTATGCGATGTGAGCGTGGTTCCGCCTGTCCGCGATGGAAGAAAACTGACGGAGATCCCGCACCTTCACAGCTGTGTGCAGTCTCCGGATGGGAAGCTTCTTCTTTTATGCGATAAAGGACAGGACGTGATCCACGGATTTCACCTGGATGAGGAGAATGGGAAGCTGATTCCGGCGGGAAAGACCTTCGTGGAAAAGGATGTCCACCCGCGCTACGGTCTGTTCCATCCAACAGTTCCTGTTTTTTACCAGAACTGCGAGAACAGCGTATTTCTCCATGTGTGGAAATACAACAGTGAGACGGGAGAGTTGGAAAGGATCCAGAAGATCGCCCTTCTTGAGGATGAGGAGCAGGCGAAGGCATGGACAGAAGAGTGTACTGCAGATCTCGTCATGACGAAGGACAGCCGGTTCCTCTATGTAACAGTCCGGGGCCTCAATGTTGTTTCTGTCCTTGAAGTAAAGGTGGACGGAACATTAAAGCTTATTCAGGTCTTAGACTGCGGCGGAAAGAACCCGAGAGGACTCTGCCTGGCACCGGATGAGAAATTCCTGTTTGTGATGAACCGGGATTCAGACCTTGTGGTTCCGTTTAGAAGAAAAGAGGACGGGACACTGGAGCAGGCCGGGGACGGAGTTTCCTGCGGACTTCCTGGAAATATGAATTTCATAAGCTTTTAAGTCCAAAAAGATTCCTGATCAGACACCTGTCATCCGTAAAAATGGTTGACAGGTGTTTTTATTGTGACTAGAATAAAACTGATTATGTAATCAAGGAGCGGGAATCATGAAGGGAAAAGGACTTACGATGGAATCCATCGTTGCGGCAGCGACGGAACTGGTGGAAGAAAAAGGATACAACAATTTTTCGGTACGGGAGCTGGCGCAGAAGCTGCATGTGAAGGCCGCGTCTTTGTATAACCATTTAAACAGCATCGATGACGTAAATAAGGAAATTGGTCTGAAGGCCGTGAACCATATGAACGAGTATCTGGAACAGGCTGCGGCGGGAAAAGAAAAGGATGAGGCGCTGCGGGCGTTGGCCTACGCGTTCCGGAGTTATGTAAAAAACAATTATCAGATGTACCGGGCGATCATGGAGATGCCGGCACTGAACCGGGACGGCAGCCTGGAGATCGGAAGAGAGAGCGTGAAGTCTATCCGCCGCGTCGTTGCGGAGTACGGGATCAGCAGGGAAGAGGCGATCAAGTTTTCCAGAAGCTTAAGGAGCGCGCTCCACGGCTATGCGTCCTATGAGATGGCGGGATATTTTACCGCCACAAATGTAACGGGAGACGAGAGCTTTGATTTTCTTGTGGACGGCTATGTGAAATGGCTGAACCAGCTGGAGGAAAAGGCAAAACAGAAATAAAGATGGAAGAAATGAACTGGAAATTTCTTAAGCGGCAGATAGCTTGAGAAAGGACCGGTTCTTTTTTTGCGCCGTTTGAGCAGTTTCCATAATAAAAAAGGGAAAAAATGGGAAAATTCAACAAAAGTGAACATCATGCATTGACAAACTAACAACGTTAGTATAGAATAAAGCTAACGAAGTTAGTTTATAACTCAGATGGATCGAAACAGTCTGTTTGAGCGGCAATTTCAGAAAGGAGAGTTTTCATGGCAGCAGGACCATTAAGCGGCGTAAAAGTTGTAGAATACTGTGACTTTATTTCAGGTCCGTATTGTACAAAGCTTCTGGCCGATCTCGGCGCGGAAGTGATCAAAATCGAAAAGCCGGAAGGAGATTCCGCACGAAGAAGAGGACCGTATCTTCACGATGAGCCGGATCCGGAAAAGTCGGGATTATTCCTTTATCATAATACAAACAAAAAGGGTATCACATTAAACATCGAGACCCACACCGGTCAGGAGATCTTCAAAAAACTGGTGGCGGAAGCCGATATGCTGGTGGAAGATACCCACCCGGGTTACTTAAAGGAACTTGGCCTTGATTATGAGACCTTAAAGAAAGAAAATCCGAACCTGATCATGCTTTCCCTGACCCCGTTCGGCCAGACAGGTCCGTATAAGGATTACAAGGCATACTACTTAAATATTTACCATGCCAGCGGAGCCGGTTATGTACTCCCTGCAGCGTCCCCGAATGCGGACCGCGAGCCGATCAAGGGCGGCGGATATGTGGGAGAGAGCGACGTCGGAGTTTATGCGGCAGTGGCACTCATGGGAGCGCTCTATTGGAGAAACGCAGGCGGCACCGGCCAGTACATCGATGTTTCCAAGCAGGAAGCGATGATGTGCTTAGAGAGAATGAACATTGTCCGCTACTACATGATCGGATCCAGCCCGTCCCGTGTGGGCGTAAACCGTGTCCGCGATACGTTGTTGCAGTGTAAGGACGGCGGATACATCATCGTAGTTCTCTACCCGCAGAAACAGTGGGAAGGAATTATAAGAGCCCTCGGAAATCCGGATTGGGCAAATCACGAGCCGTTCCTCGAACAGAAAGTCCGTGATAAGCACTTCGAGGAAGTGAAGGCCCATCTGAGAGAAGAGGCATTAAAATACGATACCGAAGAACTATTCTTCAAGATCCAGGCAGAAGGAACCGCATGCGCGCCGATCTGTTCCGCAGAGCAGGTATTCAACTCCCCGCAGACAAAGGCGAGAGAGTTCTTCGAGGAGATCGATCACCCGGCGGCAGGAAAGCTCATGTACCCGGGACTCCCGTACAAGCTTTCCACAATGACTCCGTCCGACAACCACGGGGCACCGCTCTTAGGACAGAACAACGCGGAGATCTATGCGGAAGATCTTGGATATTCCAAGGAAGATCTCGTAAGGTTAAAAGAGGCAGGAATCATCTAGGAAAGGAGAATGAATGATGTTTCATGAGGCATTAAAAGGAATCCGGATCGCGGATTTCAGCTGGGTTTGGGCAGGACCGTATGCGACGTCCCTCCTTTCTTACATGGGAGCGGAGGTCATCAAGATCGAAAGCCGCGGCCGTGTGGATCAGACAAGAAAAGGTTCGATCATGAACGGCGACAACTTTAACGGCTACGATTCTTCACCGACCTTCAACAACGCAAACCTGAATAAACAGAGCATTTCCATCGATATCACAAAGCCGGAAGGCGCTGAGATCGCAAGAAAGCTGGTCTCTCAGTGTGATATCGTGGTGGCGAATATGCGTCCGGGAAAAATGGCAAAATTAGGACTCGGCTATGAGGACTTTAAGAAGGTACGACCGGACATCATCGTTCTAGAATCCTCCGGATTCGGAGCGACAGGTCCGTATAAGGGATTCGCAGGATTCGCGCCGATCTTCGCGTCCTTCGGCGGTCTTGCGTATCTTACTGGTTATTCCGACGGCGCGCCGAACGTAATGAGCGGCGTGCAGGATATGAGAGCGGCGACCGTATCAGCGTTTATCCTGATCGCGGCACTGATCCACAGACAGAAGACAGGTGAAGGCCAGTACATCGATCTCTCCTCCTCCGAGTGCCTGAGCACCCTGGTTGGTCCGGAGCTTATGGACTACACCATGAACAAGCGCTCCCCGTTCCGCTGCGGAAATGAGGATGCGATCATGTCACCGCACAACTGCTATAAGGCAAAGGGCGATGACAAATGGATCAGCATTGCTGTGGCAGATGATACGGAATGGAAGTCCTTCTGCAAGGTCCTCGGCGATCCGGAATGGGCAAAGGACGAGAAGTACGAAGGTACTTATAACCGCTGGCAGAACCGGAAGGAACTGGATGCCCATGTCTCTGAATGGACAAAGAATTACACGACCCACGAGATGATGGAGATGTTCCAGAACGCGGGAGTAGCGGCGATGCCGTCCTTCTCCGCAATCGAGATCTTAAATGACCCGCATGTAAAGGCAAGAGAGCTGTTCACCACTGTGGATCATCCGGCGCTCGGTGAGCAGCATGTAATGAAACCGGCATGGAAATTCTCCGAGACACCGGCGGGAATCAGAAAACCTGGCCCGCTCCTCGGCGAGGACAACATGGATGTGTGCACAAGACTCCTCGGTATGACAGAAGAGGAAGTAAAGAAATTAGAAGAGGAACAGATCCTCTGGTAATAAAGGAAAGGAGAACAAATATGGCTGGAGTTTACGAGAAGAACAACGACTGGGACAATCTCTCTGATGAAGATTGGAACAAAAAACTGGACGAAAAAGTCGCAGAATTTAACGACGGACGAGGCGAGGTAGTGATCCCGCCGCCATCCTTCGCAGTTATGGACGACGAGTACGTCAGAGGAATCAACTATAAATATGTGACTGAGGATCTGATCCGCCACTTCGCGGATGCATGCGGTGACCCGAATCCGTTCTGGAGAGATCCGTCCTATGTACAGTCCACACGCTGGGGCGGCTTTATCGCACCGCCGTTATTCGAGACAAGCATCGCCTTCGGTTCCTCCTTCGGCGGAAGACTCCGTGTTCCGGGAATCGCAAGACTCGCAGGCGGCAGCAAGCACATCTACAAGCAGCCGATCCGCCCGGGCGACAGCTTTACGATCTACGATAAGTACGAGGGCTTCGTTGAGAAGGAAGTTACAAACAAGCCGTACCGTATGTTTATCGAGAGCGCGCCGAGATATTACATCAACCAGAGAAATGAAGTAGCGGCTATCGAAGTCCATAGAAACATCTACATGGCAACACCGCCAGGAAAACGCGGCAAGAAGAAAGAAGCCAAGATGTACCAGGATAAGGTGAGAAAACCGTATACAGACGAGCAGATCGAGATGATCCACGCAGCATACGATGACCAGTTGGCAGGAAAGAACCGCCGCGGCGCGAAGATCCGCTACTGGGAGGATGTTGTGGAAGGCGAGGAGATCCCGACCATCATCAAGGGACCGGTGGACGTGTCTGATGCCTGCGCCCGCACTATGGTAAGCTGCTATCCGTACGCTTACGCTATCAAGTGGGCTGTTATGAGAAATCATCTCCAGGCTCATCCGAGAGATCCGGAGACAAATGAGTACATCCTCCGCCGTGACTGGCACTACACAGACCATGCCGCACATCTGTTCGGTTATCCGTACGCGAACTCCGCGGGAGCACAGAACGAGATGATGTTAGTCCATGGTATCACAGACTGGATGGGTGATGACGGATTCGTAAAATCCGCGGATTCCCAGGACAGAAGAATGGTATTCTTCGGCGATATGACTTATGTAAAGGGTAAAGTCGCTAAGAAGTACATCGATGAGGATGGAGACCATGTTGTATTAGTCAACGTATGGGGCGAGAACCAGGACGGTGTGCTTCACACAAAGACAGATTATGTGGTTAAACTTGTATCCAGAGAGGAATACAACAGACCGCTCTAAGGAAATAGAAAAAGGGGGCTCACTTCATGTTTCAGAATGCGTTAAAAGGGATCCGCGTGGCGGACTTCAGCTGGATCTGGGCGGGACCGTACGCCGCGTCTCTTCTCGCCTACATGGGAGCGGAGGTCATTAAGATCGAAAGCCGCAGCCGGATCGACCAGACAAGAAAAGGGACGATCATGGATACGGACAACTTCGACGGGCTGAACTACTCGCCGACCTTCAACAATGCGAACCTGAACAAGAAGGGAGTCTCCCTCGATATTTCGACACCGGAGGGAGCGGCGATCGCAAAGGAGATCGTTGCGAAATGCGACATCGTGATCTCCAATATGCGTCCGGGCAAGATGGAAAAGCTGGGTCTTGGCTATGAGGACTTGAAAAAAGTGAAGCCTGACCTTATTATGATAGAGTCTTCCGGCTTTGGCTGCACAGGGCCTTACAGGGCTTATGCCGGTTTCGCACCGATCTTCGCCTCTTTTGGAGGTCTTGCCTATGTGACGGGATACGAGGACGGGGAGCCGAATGTGATGAGCGGAGTGCAGGACCTGAGAGTCGGTACCCTGTCGGCGTTCATCACGCTGACCGCGCTCGTACACCGCCAGAAGACCGGGGAAGGCCAGTATATCGACCTTTCCTCGTCAGAATGCATGAGCACTCTGATTGGACCGGAACTCATGGAATACACCATGAATGGCAGAAACGCAAAGAGAGCCGGCAACCAGGATGCGATCATGGCTCCCCACAATGTCTACCGCTGCAAGGGGGATGATAAGTGGATCAGCATCGCGGTGGGAACCGACGAAGAGTGGAAAAAGCTCTGCAAGGTCATGGGAGATCTGGAGTGGTGCCGGAAACCGGAGTATGAAGATTCCTTCGGAAGACATAAAGACCGCCATGAGATCGATAAAAAGATCAGTGAGTGGACGGTAAATTTTGAACATGAGGAATTGATGAAGATTCTCCAGAACGCTGGGGTTGCGGCCATGCCATCCTTTGACGCGGAGGAGATTCTGAATGATCCGCACTCGAAGGCGAGAGGGATCTTTACCACGGTGAAACACCCGAAGATCGGAGAGCAGGTCGTTATGGGACCGGCGTGGAAGTTTTCTGAAACTCCGGCGAAGGTCACAAAGGCGGGACCACTCATGGGAGAAAACAATGAGGAGATCTTCTGCGGACTTTTACAGATGCCGAAGGAACGGTTTGAGAAGCTGAAGGAAGAGAAGATTATATATTAGGAGGCAGTTGCATGTTTACAGATTATGACGTGATCATCATCGGATCCGGCTGTGCGGGACTTGCTGCGGGAATTTACTCGGCGCGCGGCGGATACGAGACTTGTATTCTTGAAAAAGGCAGCATGGGCGGCGAGATGGGAAGCCGCCAGCTCATCGAGAATTATCCGGGATTCGCGAACGGGATCATGGGACCGGAACTTGCCGGACAGATGCTTGAGCAGGCCGGAAATGCCGGTGCCGAGATCGAGATCGGAGAGGTCACCGCGATCCAGGATAAAGGAAATTATAAGATCGTAAAGACAACAGATGGTTCCTACACCTGCAAGGGTGTGATCCTTGCGTCCGGTTCTCATCCGAGACTCTTAAATGTTCCGGGTGAGAAGGAACTCTTTGCAACGGGCGTATTCTACTGTGCCACCTGCGACGGCGCACAGTGCGCAGGAAAGCCGGTAGTCGTTGCCGGAGCCGGAGATTCCGGTCTCACAGAGGCACTTCTCTTAGAGAAGCTCGGCTGCAAGGTGACTGTTGTGGAGTTCATGGAAAAACCGAAGGCATCCCAGGTCATGTTAGACCGCGCGGAGGAAAATCCGAATATTGAGGTGATCTGCAATACCCAGATCACAGCCATCAAGGGCGAGTCCTGGGTAGACGGCGTTGAGGTCATGGACCGTGCGACAGGGGAAAAGAGAGTTCTCGATGTACAGGGAATCTATGTCCGAATCGGACTTCTTCCGAATACCTCCTACCTCAGCGGACTTCTTGAACTTGCGCCGACAGGCCATGTTCCAGTGGACGTAAATATGAAGACTGCTGTTGATGGTATCTACGCGGCAGGAGATATCCGCACCAATTCACCGGCCCAGATGGCTGCGGCAGTAGGTGACGGCGTAACTGCATACATGAATTTAAATCGCTATCTCAGCACATTATCATGAATGATGTAATTGAAACGATCTTAAAACGCAGAAGTATCCGGGCGTACAAGGAAGCGCAGATCTCCGATGAGGAGTTGAAAACTCTTCTCACATGCGCTCTCTACGCGCCCACCGGCGGCAATTTTCAGAACAGCCGGTTTCTGGTGATCCAGAAGCTGGAACTTCTGGATGAATTAAATGAGGCGATCCGGGAAAATCTGGCATCGAGAGAGCCGGTTCCGGGGGAGATGATGACGAAGGGGATCCTGAGAGCCAGGACACCTGGATATCATTTTATCTTCCACGCGCCGACCCTGATCTCAGCCGTGGCTCCGAGAGACCACTCCAACAGCATGGCGAACTGCTGCTGCGGACTGGAAAATATCCAGATCGCTGCGGCGTCCATGGGACTTGGAAGCTGCTGGAGCAACCAGCCCCACTGGCTCACAGGGGAAACGGTGATCCGGGAGATCTTTAAAAAGGTGGGACTCCGGGATGATGAAGATATCTTTGGAAGCGTTTCAGTGGGATATCCTGCGGTTGAGCCTAAAAAAGCAGCAGAGAGACGGGAAGGACGGATTCAGACAGATCGCGGGATCGTTTGATGCCGCCCTTCTTTTTGAGGAAAACATTATGTATTTAACAGAAAAATTTGCGGAATTTGTGAATGATCTGAAATTTGCGGATCTTCCGGAGGACATTGTATCCCTCACGAAGGAGAGGATCCTGGATTCTGTGGGCGCGATCCTTGCGGGAGCGGCAAACTGGACCTACAGGGAACCGTTCCTCGACATGTGCAACAAGATGGGAACGGGAAATGTCAGCGCGTTCACCACAGGGGACAGGAAGTATCCGTTGGCGAGAGCGCTGATGATCGATGCCACTTTTGGACACGCGGTGGAACTCGATGACGGACATAAATACGCTGGTGCCCATGCGGGAACAGCGGTGGTTCCGACGGCCCTCACCATCGCGGATGAATTAAAGCTCACCGGAAAGGACGTGATCGCGTCGGTGGTTGCGGGGTATGATATCGTGTACCGCATCGCGGCTGCGATGGCTCCGGCCCAGATCGACAAAGGATTTCATCCAACCAGCAATGATGACACTCTGGGAGCCGCCGCGACGGCCGGAAAGCTGATGGGACTCACAAAAGAGCAGCTTGCGAACGCTCTGGGACTTGCGGGACTCTACGCGTCAGGGCTTATGGAGGCAACGGTGACAGGACAGCTCTCCAAGTGCGTGATGGTGGGAAATTCCGCGGCATCCGCCATGGAAGCCGTCTATATGGCTCAGAACGGGATGGAAGGAACTGTCAGCGTCTTTGAGGGAAAAGATGGATTCTTCCACGCGAAGTCCGAAAACGTGGATGTGGATGCGGTGTGTGATGGTCTCGGGAAGAAATATCTGATCACCGATACATACAGCAAGATGTACCCGACCTGCCGCCATGCCCAGCCGGCAATCGAAAGTGTTCTGAACCTGATGGATGAGTATCACTTCGGTCCGGATGATGTGGACCATGTCTGGGTGGGAACCCACGAGGTGGCTTACACCCTGACCGGAAAGATCAAGGCGCCGAAGGACTCCGGCGAGGCGAAGTTCAGCTCCGCCTACGGAATCGCCGTGGCATTATATGAAAAAGGATTCGGCGTGTGTCATTTAAATCCGGAATACACAAATGAACCGAAATATCTGGAACTCGCGAAGCGCGTCACCGTGGAGCAGGATCCAGATGTGCAGTCCGTATATCCGAAGAAGCGCGGCGCGAAAGTAAAGGTATTCTTAAAAGACGGACGGGAACTGGCAACAGAAGTTTACGACCTTAAAGGATCTCCGAACAACCCGGTAGGCTTCGAGGAGATCCGGAACAAGTTTACGGCAAATATAAAGACCATGATGCCGGAGAAGGAGATGGAGCATCTCATTGATCTGATCATGAACCTCGATCAGATGGATTCCGTGCATGAGATCATGGAGATCCTTTACAGACAGATCAGATAAAAAAGAAATGGGGGTAACGGAATGAGTAATACAATGATATTATGGGCGTGTCTGCTTGCAATTATCGTGATGATTGTTGCGTACAATGTGTGGCGGATCAATATGGGCGTTACGGCAATGGCGTTCGCATTCCTGATCGGATGCGTGCTTCAGGGACAGAAGGCATCAAAGATCTATGGCTACTGGCCAAACAATCTTGCGTTCTTCCTCTTATCATGCAGCCTGTTCTTTGAATTTGCGGCACAGAATGGAACGATGAAGGTGTTTGGTGACAAGCTTCTTTATAAGTTCCGCAATAATATCAAGTTGATTCCGTGGGTAATGTTTTTTATCACAGCCGTTCTGGCATTTCTGGGAGCGGGAACTGCGTCACAGGTCCTGATCGCTCCGGTCAGCTATGCCATCGGCGCACAGATCGGTATGGATCCGCTTATGACTGTGTGTGCGGTCAGCCTTGGTTATACCGTTGGAACTTACAATCCGTGGACAGGAATGGGCGTTCAGATCATCGGACTCGTGGAGAATAATGGTCTGGAAACAGATATTGCCACAAAGACTGCGATTGCCTGCTACGCGACGACCGTATTAAAGCAGACACTTACCATGGCGGCCTGCTACCTGTTTTTCAATGTTCTTCCGGGAAAGAAGAAAATAGCATCAAAGACAAGCATCGAGATGGAAAAACCTGGTGAATTCAACCCGATCCAGAAGAAGACGATGACGCTCATCATTCTTTCCTTCCTGATCCTGGTGATCCCGAACATGATCAATACCTGGTTTAAGATCGACAGCCCGGTATTCAAGAACATTCTCCTTGTGTGCCAGCCGCACGCGATCTTCGTGATCTTTGCGTTCCTGGCGTGCTGCATGAAGCTTTCCGATACAAAGAAAGTTATTGCGAAACTTCCGATGAATACAGTTCTTCTGGTTGCCGGAGTTTCCTTCCTCATGGAGATCGCGAAAGAAGCCGGAATGGTGGAAGCAATCGAGACACTGGTCGGAAACGGTGTTCCGGGATGGCTGATCGGACCGTTCCTCTGCCTGATCGCAGGTATCCTCAGTATCTTCTCCAGTACATGGAGCGTGGTACTTCCGTTATTATATCCGCTGATCCCGCCGCTTGCGGCAGCAGCAGGCGTAAACCCGGTCGGACTTTATTCTTCCGTATTGTTCGGCGCGAACTCCACAGGATTCTCTCCATTCTCCACAGCAGGATCCATGCTGGTCGGCCTTGCTCCGGATGAGGACAGAGATCCGATGATCCCGAGAATGGTAGTGCTCGCGGTTGCGATGCTGGCGTTCACGATGATCCTTGGACTACTCGGAGTATTCAATATCTTTAACTTTATTGTGGGTTAAAAGTAAAAATGAAGTCAGAAAAAGCGCTCAGGTCCCGGCCTGGGCGCTTTTGCGGTAAAAGAAAACGCAGCGGCCTTGTTGAGACTGCTGCGTTTTCGATCAATTAAGATCCAGAGACCTAGAATCCGTAAACCTCCGCCGGGTTTTCTGCCAGGGCCAGTTCTTTTGCCCGGTCGTTTGCAAACCACCGGTCGATGGTCTCTAAAAGATCCCACTCGTCCGGTTTTACCTTCTCGGTGACATGCGGGAAGTCATTGCCCCAGAGCATCCGCTCCGGCGCGTAGGAGGCGAGGGCCTGGGCGACACGGCAGGCGTCATCCCACGGCTTTCCTGTCAGCGTGTTTAAGTATGGACCGGAGAGCTTGACCCAGGTATTTCCCTTATCGATCATCTTGCAGATAAACGGGAAAGCGGGATCCTCGATGCCGAGTTCCGGTTTTAAGCGTCCCATGTGGTCGATGACGACCTTGCAGTCCAGGGACTCGATGACAGAAGCGTGTTTCGCAAGCTGGGCGGCACTCATATGGAGCTGCATGTTCCAGCCCATGTCCTTTGTGCGCTCGCTTAAGGGCTTGCACATATCGAAGGAGACAACGGCGTTTGCCGGGTTCCAGACGGAGAAACGGAGACCGCGGACACCGGCTTCATGGAGTCCTTCCAGCTCTTTGTCGGACACCTGATCGGTCACGACGGCGATGCCTCTGGCTTTATCGGAGCCGAATTTTTTAATCGCGTCCACGAGGCAGGAATTGTCGGTTCCGAATGGCTTTGCCTGGACAAATACGGCGCGCTCCAGGCCAAGTTCATCGGAGAGTTTTTTGTACTCCTCGACGGTTCCCTTCTGGGCCGCTGCCTTTCCGTCATTCGGAAATGCCGGGTCGATGATGTGGAGATGGGAGTTGCATGCGTGTTCTGGAAGTAAAACTGATCTGCTCATAATAATGATCCTTTCGTTCTAAGATTTCTTATTATGAGTGTACACGGTTTTGCGGCAATGAAAAAGAATATAAAAGTTACGGTTATGTAATAAAAAGTTGCAGATGCGACCTTTTCAACGGGCACAATATCTGCAACTTTTTGTTACATAAAGGTAAGATAAGTATGCTTTATAGATTGCTAAAATTATGATAAATTGAAACCAGAAAGAAGCCGTAAAAACCGGTCATCCGATCTCAGTCGGCGGATTTTTAAAGGGATCGCAGATCTGCTTTATCAGGTCGATGAGGTAGTAGCCGTAGGCCGGGAAGATACGGTCTTTCAGGTACAGGGCACGGACTGGATTCGTACTGTCGAGATCCGCGATCGGGAAGATATTGAGTCTCGATGCGGTCTCCGAGAGCCGGTTCGCGTCGCTGATTCCGGGAAGAAACATGGAGAAACAGAAACTTGCCCCGTAATCCCTGGCGGAAAGCAGATAGTGGATATCCGCCTGGACGATCTCGCGGATACAGTTTAAGGAGAACCCGTTCATTTCCGTATAGCGGTCCACGATATCCCTGGAAGAGAATCCTTTCTGATTCAGGACGAAAGGCACATGCTTAAAGTCCTTCAAATGAACGCCTTTTTGGAACTTTTTCTTGCATTCCGGGAACGTTGCCGGAAAGTATTCCTTTAAGAGGTTGTCCGAGATGATCAGATAGAGGTGCTCATTCATGAGCAGGGTGCTGGAGAGCTGCTCGTTCCCCGCAAAGGGAAAGGCGGAGATCATGAGGTCCAGCTGGTTGTTTAAGACCATCTCCCGGAGCGTGTTGGAATTAGCACATTCAGTGATCAGTTCTACATTCGGATATTCTTTCTGAAAGTTCACGAGGAGATTCGGGATCAGGATTCGGAAACGCCCCTCGGTGGTGCCGATCCGCAGGGTTCCGGTATTGGAATCATGGCAGTCCGCCAGCTGGCTTTCCAGGTTGTTCTCCAGAAGTTCCAACTGGCGCAGGGACTCATAATAGATCTGGCCCGCAGGGGTCAGGGAAAGCTTCGGCTTCCGGTTAAAGAGAGCCACCCCGTAATGTTCCTCCAGCCCTTTTAAATATTTGCTGAGGCACTGGTGCGATACAAAAAGCCTGGCAGCGGCTTTTGAGATATTTCCTTCCTCGGCAAGCACGAGGAAATAGTGGTAGTTTTGCAGCATATGCATCCTCACAGTACAAAAATAAAATTATACGCAACTTTTCGTTGATTATATCACGATTCAGTAAAAATAACAATGCGGCGGATCGGGAATGATCCCGCAGATAATCTCAGGAGGTAATTTTATGTACAAACCAAACAGAAAGATCCCGTGTGTCTATATGCGCGGCGGCACCAGCAAGGCGGTTTTCTTCAATGATGGAGATCTCCCGAAGGACGTGGCGGAGCGCGACAAAGTGATCTTAAGCGCATTCGGAAGCCCGGACAGACGCCAGATCGACGGCATGGGCGGCGCGAACACATCTACCAGTAAGGTAGCTGTTATCAAGAAGAGTGAGCGTCCGGGAATCGACGTGGATTACGATTTTGGTCAGGTTGATGTCAATGCACCGATCGTAGGAAAGACCATGAATTGCGGAAATATTTCCTCCGCTGTAGGTCCGTACGCCATCGACGAAGGTCTCGTTGAGGCTGTGGAGCCGATGACAGAGGTTCATATCTTTAACACAAATACACAGAAAGAGATCATCGAGCAGGTTCCGGTAAAGGACGGACGGGCAGTGACGGAAGGTGATTTCGCCATCGACGGCGTTCCGGGAACAGCTGCGAAGGTGACATTAAAATTCGTTGCTCCTCAGGGCGCAGCTTCCGGAAAGCTTCTTCCGACCGGACACGTGAAAGATACCATCGAGATCGAGGGAAAGACCTACGAGTACAGCTTTGTTGACGCTGCAAACCCGGTGATCTTCGTACATCCGGAGGACTTTGGAGTTAAGGGAACTGAGATCCCGTCCGAGTTCAACGCACTTCCGAACTGCAAGGAGATCTGCCGGATCCTGGAGATCATCCGCGGCACAGGTGCCATTACACTTGGATTCGCGAAGAATTTAGAGGACGCGAGAGTGAACAGCCAGACACTTCCGAAGATCGCTTTTGCAACAAGACCGGTGGACTACACAGCCGGCAGCGGAAAAGCCATCGAAAAGGACAAGATCGACATCGTCGGAAGACTTTTCTCCGTTGGCATGAAGATGATCGATGCCTACATGGGAACCGGAGCGATCTGTACTGTGACAGCAGCCAACACACCGGGAACCATCGTGAATGAGATCGCGAAGGAGACTCTTAAGACCGACCGTATTGAGCATCTCAGAATCGGTCATCCGTGGGGCATCATGGACGCCTACGCGGACCTTAAGATCAACGAGGATGGAACTCATGAGGTCTTAAGCGGAAACCTCGACAGAACCGCAAGAAGGATCATGGAAGGTTACGTTTACGTGAGAGATTAATACGGGAAAGGAAACGATAACTATGGGAAAAACTTCGATCATGAAGATCATGGAGCGGGCATCCGGACATGAAGTGAAAGTCGGAGAGCGGATCTGGTGCAACGTGGATCTTGCTTCAGCCCGCGATTTCGGCGGAGCCAACTGCGTATTGCAGTTCGAAAAAGAGATGGGAAAGGAAGCGAAAGTCTGGGATCCTGATAAGATCGCCTATACCTTCGACCTTCAGGCGCCGTCCCACTCGGAGAAAGTATCAAACAACCAGAAGATCATCCGCGAGTTCGCAAAGAGACAGGGAATCAGACATGTCTTTGACATCAACCACGGAATCGGACAGCATGTGATGCTGGAGGCCGGTCTCATCAAACCTGGCGATGTAGTTCTTGGAACAGACAGCCATATGAACCTCTTAGGTGCCGTGGGCGCCTTCGCAACAGGTAACGGAAACTCCGATATCGCAGCAGCCTACATCAACGGAACCTGCTGGTTCCGCGTGCCGGAGACTATGAAGATCGAGGTGACGGGAACCTTCAAAAAAGGCGTCTGCATGCGCGATCTTCTGACAACAATCGTTGGAGACTTAGGTGCCGGTGGAATGGATTTCCTTGCTGTGGAATTTACGGGGGAGACCATTGAACATGCGACTCTCGCGGAGCGCATCACCCTCTGTTCCATGGTGACGGAGATGAGCGGAAAGGTACCGCTTATCATGCCGAACGGGGAAGTTCTTGACTGGCTGTGTGAGCGTGCCGGTGAGGAAGTAAGAGACCGCGTGAAGATGATCACGGCAGATCCGGATGCGGAGTACTGCAAAGTCCTTCATTACAACGTGGATGATCTCGTGCCGATGGCATCCTGCCCGGACGCACCGGATAATGTAAAGCCGGTGAGTGAGATCGCAGGTACGGTTGTAGACCAGATCCATATCGGCTCCTGCTCCAACGGACGTTTCGAGGACATCAAGGCGGCCTACGAGGTTCTGAAGGCCGGCGGCGGAAAGATCGCTCCTAACATGCGCGCCATCGTGACACCGAGCACGACGGAAGTCCAGTTAAAGCTCGCGGAGGAAGGTATCCTCGCGGAATTTTTAAAGGCGGGTATTGTCTGCACGAACCCGACCTGTGCCCTCTGTACTGCGGAACATTACGGTGCTCTTCCGTCCGGTGACATCGGATGCTCTACAACGAACCGGAACTTTATTGGAAAAGTCGGAAAAGGCAGCCATACGTACCTGATGAGCCCGATGTCTGCGATGGCGACAGCAGTTCGCGGCTGCATCACAGATCCGAGAGACATCTTAAAATAGAGGAGGCAAAACATGAGCGTATTAAAAGGAAAAGCATGGGTGTTCTCCGACGATGTGGACACCGATCTGATCTATCACAATAAATACTTAGCGGAGACGGACCCGAAAAACATGCCCCAGTATTCGTTTGAGTATTATCCGGGCATGGAAAACTTCGCGAAGGAAGTAAAACCGGGAGATTTCGTGGTTGCCGGAAAGAACTTCGGCTGCGGATCCAGCCGTGAGCACGCGGTCTACTGCCTGCAGTACGCGGGAGTGCCATGTATCCTTGCGGAGACATGTTCCAGGATCTATTACCGGAACGCGGTGAATAACGGCTATCCGGTGCTGTTCATCAAAGGACTTTCCGAGGCGATCAAAAACGGGGAGATCAAGACCGGCGACATCCTGGAAGTGGATATGGATCACGGCATGATCCGGGATACAGAGAATGGAAAAGAGTTCCACGGTGACGCGGTGAGCAACCTGGAAAAAGATATCATGAACGCGGGCGGCCTGTTCCCGTATTTGAAGGCGCAGGCAGCGAAAAAATAACTGCGGAATAAAATTGATTTGATAAAAGTTTCTGCCGGTGCCGCTGGAAAATAAGACTGGCGGCGGGCAGAAAACGATAGAAGGAGAGCTGATTTATGGAGATCAAGAAACCGGCGGTAGCCGGAACCTTAGAATCGAGCGACTGCCAGATCGTGATCCGTCCGAACGGCGGAGAAGGCATTGAGATCGAGTTAGAGAGTGACGTTGCAGTCATGTTCGGCGATTCCATCAAGGAGACCGCAAAGAATACACTGGAAGAATTCGGCGTCAAGGACGCTTACGTGGAGATCCGCGATAAGGGCGCTCTCGACTGCGTCATCAAGGCAAGAATGGAATGCGTCATCTGCCGTGGCGCTGAGGAAAAATACGACTGGACAAAGGAGGATGCGAAATAATGGCTGAGAAGACGATCCACTTAAAACGCACCAGCCTCTATGCCAGCGGTGCGAGTCCGGTAAACATGATCCAGGCAATTTTCTATAACGAGGACATGCTGATCTACGACCTTGAGGACTCCGTTCCGGCGGCCGAGAAGGACGCGGCGAGATTCCTTGTATACAACATGGTGAAGAATCACAGACCGAAAGATAAATATGTCTGCATCCGTGTAAACGGTATCTATTCTGAATATTTAGAGGAAGACCTTCAGGCAGCAGTCAGGGCAAACCCGGACTGCATCCGTATCCCGAAGGTGGAGTACGCGAGAGAGGTACAGGATATCTCCAGAAGAATCGCGGCAATCGAGGAGAAGATCGGCCTCGAGGTCGGAAAGATCGAGCTGATCTGCAACATCGAGTCCTACATGGGCGTCATCAACGCCATGGAGATCGCCCACTCTGATCCCCGTGTGGTTGCGATGGCAGTCAGTGCGGAGGATCTGACTGTAAGCCTGAAGGCACAGAGAACGAAGAAGGGTCTGGAAGTATTCTATGCGAGAAACGCGGTCCTCATGGCATGCCGTTCCGCAGGAATTGATGCCCTTGACATCGTATTCTCCGATATCAACGACAAGGAAGGTCTCGAGGAGGACACGGCTCTCGCGAAGAACCTTGGCTTCGACGGAAAGACCTGTATCCATCCGAGACAGATCGACACGGTCAACTCTTTCTTCACACCAAGCATGAAGGAGATCAAGTATGCGCTCCGTGTCTTACAGGCAGTGGAAGAAGGAAAGAAGCAGCATAAAGGCGCTGTGACTCTTGACGGCGGCATGATCGATAAGCCGATGGAGCTTCGGGCCCTCACGACATTAGCCCAGGCGAAGGCAGCCGGTATCCGCACAGAAGGGATGGTGATCTAGGATGGAACAGAGCAGAGAGACTTATATCAACGCAGTGGGACGCGAGATCCCGAAGCAGATCGGAAATTATGTCGTAAAACCGTACACGGGCGCTTACACGACGGTTCCCTCCGACGCACCGGTACACACACTCCGCACCGCAGGAAAACATGTCTCCGGGGACTGCAAGATGGTGGAGAATTTAAAGGATGCAATCGTAAAGACCGGTTTAAAGGACGGTATGACGATCTCCTTCCATCACAGCTTCCGTGAGGGCGATGAGATCATCGGACAGGTCTTAACCGCGATCCGTGAGCTTGGGATCAAGGGACTCCGCTTCGCACCGAGTGCCGTTGTCAACATCAAGAATCCGTCCATCGTGGATTTCGTAAAGGACGGAACCATCGACCGCATCGAGGCCAGCGGTATCCGCGGTGAGCTTGGTGACGCGGTTCTTGACGGACTGATGGAAAAGCCGGTAATTTTAAGAACCCACGGTTCCAGACCGAGAGCCATCGAGGCCGGAGAGCTTCAGATTGATGTGGCATTTATCGGCGCTTCCGCGGCGGATGAGTACGGCAACGCAACAGGCCAGATCGGACCGAACGCCTGCGGTTCTCTCGGATATTCCTTCGTGGATGCCATGAACGCCGGAAAAGTTGTTGTAATTACTGATTACCTTGTCGATTATCCGTGCTGCCCGGCAAGTATCTCCCAGCAGTATGTGGATTATGTCGTAAAAGTTGACCGCATCGGTGATCCGGATAAGATCGGAAAAGGCGCGGCGCGTATGACAAAGAACCCGAGAGACCTTCTGATCGCGGAGCGTGCGGCGGACGTCATGGCGGCTTCCAGAATGTTCAAGGAGAATTTCTCCTTCCAGACCGGTGCCGGTGCCATCAGTATCGCCTGCACGAATTACCTAGCAGACCGCATGGAACAGAGAGGCGTGAAGGCAAGCTTTGCCCTCGGCGGCATGACAGCGGCCATCGTTGATATGTACAAGAAAGGTCTCGTGAAAGTCTTAGAGTGCAGCCAGTCCTTCGATGCAGTGGCGGCGAGAGCCATCGCTGAGGAGTCCGGAATCGTGGAGATCGACAACGCGGTCTACTCCAATCCCTTCACCAAGGGCTCCATGCTGGATAAGTTAAACTTCGGCGTTCTCGGAGCGCTGGAGGTCGATACAGACTTCAATGTCAACATCCTGACCGGATCTTCCGGCGAGATGATGGGCGGCCTCGGCGGCGGACCTGATGTTGCTGCCGGATCCGATATCTCCATCGTCTGCCTTCCGGTAGTCCGCGGAAGAACTCCTTCCATCACAAAGAAGGTCTTCACCTGCTGTACTCCGGGCGAGACTGTAGCCGCTGTTGTAACAGAGGCCGGCATCGCACTGAACCCGAAGTATAAATACTACGCGGAGCTGAAGGAAGATTTAGAGAACGCAAACTTAAAGCTTGTGAGCATTGAGTACCTGCAGCAGCTTGCGGAGTCCTTAACCGGTGTTCCGGAGCCGATCGAGACGACAGATGATGTGGTTTGCATCGTGGAATACCGCGATGGAACTGTCATCGACGTGATCAGAAAGATCAAGAAATAGTGATCTAAAAGTAAAACTTAAAGTAAACCCTAAAATAAACCCTCAACCCCTTTGAAAAACCCTTAAATAAATTGCACAGCGGACCTCCTTCGGATATCGTGGCATGGATCATGCCGGATAGCCGGGGGAGGTTTTGATTTTGCGATTGCCATACATTTTGGAAGAAACGGGTTACTGTTCACGCTTTGCGTAAACAGTAACTGATTTTGCCGATGCTTCGCATTCCGAATCGGCAAAATCCACTACCACCACTGTATTGTACGGAATTTTCAGTTCAGAAAATTCCTACCCGCGTACAGTAACAAGAAACGGAACATTTCATACAAATGTAAAGAAAATTCAATATGTCTCCGGGAAAAGTTGTGGTAAGATGAAGATAAGAACAGCGGGGACGGTTCCTGATCTATTGCAAAAGCAGAGAAAGACAGACTGGAGCGCTGGACTGACATAAGATACGACAGAAAAGAGGTTTTACATATGCCGGAATTAAGCAGAAGAGTGCAGACATTTACAGACTCCGTCATCCGCAGAATGACAAGGATCAACAATATGACACCGGGAAGCATCAACTTAAGCCAGGGGTTCCCGGATTTTGATCCGCCGAAGGAGATCCTGGACGCGTTAAAGGAAACGGCGGAGCATGGCCCGCACCAGTATTCCATCACATTTGGAGCGAAAAATTTCCGGGACGCGCTGGCAGAAATGTATACAAAGAAATTTGACCGCGGGATCGACCCGGAAAAGGAGATCGTTGTGACCTGCGGCGGAACGGAAGCGATGATGGCGGCGATGATGACCGTGTGCAATCCGGGAGACAAGGTCGCAGTGTTCAGCCCGTTCTATGAGAACTATGGGGCAGACGCGATCCTCTCTGGGGCAGATCCGGTCTATGTGCCGCTTGTGCCGCCGGATTTCCATTATGACAGCGAAGCTCTGGAACGGGCGTTTCAGGCCGGTGTGAAGGCACTGATCCTCTGTAATCCGTCGAATCCCTGTGGAAAAGTATTTACGATGGAAGAGATGGAGGAGATTGCGGAGCTTGCAAAGCAGTACGACGCCTTTGTGATCACGGACGAGGTGTACGAGTATATTATCTACGGTGAGAGCCGCCATATCTCCATGGCAGCGCTGCCTGGAATGTACGAGCGGACGATTACCTGCAGCTCCCTCTCGAAGACATACTCCATGACTGGATGGAGGCTCGGCTATCTGATCGGACCGGAACATGTGATCGAGGCGGCGAAGAAGGTCCATGATTTCCTTACGGTAGGCGCTGCAGCACCGCTTCAGGAAGCGGCAGTCACTGGCCTGAAATTTGGACCAGAGTACTATCAATGGTTAAAGGATCTCTACACAGAAAAGAGAAATTATCTCTGCGGAAGGCTGGAGCAGATGGGACTTCCCCACACGACACCTCAGGGCAGCTATTTTGTTCTCGTGGATATCTCAGGATTTCTTGAGAAGCCGGAGTTTACCGGCTGGACAGATTTGGAATTCTGTGAATGGATGATAAAGAATTACGGCGTGGCAGCTGTGCCGGGCTCCAGCTTTTTTAAGGAGCCGGTGAACAACTATATCCGTCTGCATTTTTCCAGAGGGAAAGAGACGCTGGAGGCGGCTGCTGACCGTCTGGAAAAGATGGCGAAGGATTACGGGTTCTGTTAATCGTCTTTCTTATTTTTATTTCGGACGTATTTTAAGATCAGCGCATAGCCGTACAGCATCACCGGGATGACGATGACACAGAACAGGAGCGCCAGGATGACATTCTCCGGGCCGCCGGTGAAGGTCAGGACGATGAGGGCGAGGAAGACCGCGGCGATGATGAGGATCCCGGCCCAGGCGAAAAATCGTTTCATATATTTAAGTTCCTTTCGTGTACATGTTTTGTTTCCTGTTTAGTATAAGGTATTTTAAAGCGGGATTCAAGATAATGAGGCATAAAGAACGTAAAGAACGTAATTCCGTTTCCGGAAGGCAAACCCCCCATCAGCAAAGCTGATCTAAAATGGATTTTTGCGCGTAACTATGAAGGTACTGAATAGTTACCAGCATTTGATAATAACGGAAAGGAGGAGTGACCATGAAGAAAAAACGAACACTTATCCTGATCGGCGCTGTCGGCATCCTGCTTGCTATGCAGACCATAACATCTTTCGCCGCGGATGGAAAATGGACGCTCACGGATGCCGGTTACACCTTCACATACTCAGATGGGCGCAAAGCCCGGGGTACCTGGGAGGACATCGATGGCGAGTGGTATCATTTTGACAGAAACGGGATCATGGAGACCGGATGGAAGACTGTGGGAAACATCCGTTACCATTTCAATCAGGACGGTTCCCTCTCCGAGGGCTGGCAGTACGACGGTCCGGGCGGCGGAAACTGGTACTATTATGATTCCGCGGGAAACGCGAAGATCCAGTGGTTCCAGGATAAAGGAAAATGGTACTGGTTTGACGCGGACGGAAAGATGAACAAGGAATCGGTCCGCACCATAAAGGGAAAGACATACGCGTTCCGCCCGGATGGAAGCATGCGGGTGAATGAGTACGGGGGATTTACCTACACCGGCTATGACGGACAGCCGGACCCGTCGGGGGATATTCTGGCGGTGAATGCGGACGGAACGGCAAAGACGGTGAGTGAGACTGAAGAAAATGAGATCGCCGGGTATATCAACGCCTTCCCGGAGGGATGGAGAAAGAAATTCCAGGATGACGGCTGGCGGTTTGTGTACTGTCCGTCGGGCGGGACATACAGGACATTTAAAGACAAGAGGGGAAACGTGCTCTATTCCTGCAATTACTCTCTGGATGAAGAGAAAAAAGAACTCCTGTTTTCGAAGGCGGATGCCGTGAAGGATGGATTTGGCGTGTATGTGTATGAAAATTCCGGAGATGAGATGAAGAAGGACCAGTTCCCGAAGACGGCGAGGTACCGGTTTACGGAGATTGCCCAGGCAACGGGGCTTCCGAAAGGCGCGAACAGAGAGTATGACGTGATCTTCGGGGCGCTGTTCCGTGAATATCAGGAGCCGGATGCCTGGAATGCCCTGAAAGCGAAAGCCGCGGATATCACCTGGACCATCGAGCGGATCGCGGATAATCGGTCAGCGGATGGGCGTCTGGACTTAGAATAGGAGAATATAATTTAAGTGAGCATTATGATAGGACTGTAATATAGGTAGTTTTGTGGCAGAGTGAGAAAGGGAATAGTACAAAACTACAAACGAAACAGAATATATGTTCGAATAAACCCTGATTTCGCTTGACGAACATCACACAATCTGTTACTATACACATATAACAAATGGAATACAATGATACCGGGACCGTGCAGACGATTCCGGTATCAAAAATATTAAGAAAAAAGACGGTGATCAAATGATACTGAAGATCGATTTTGACAGTGAGGAAGCACTCTATACCCAGCTCTGCAACCAGATCATCTGCGGCATCGCAATGGATGTGCTTCACGATGGGGATAGTCTCCCGTCGGTCAGACAGCTTGCGGATGAGATCGGAATTAACATGCATACGGTCAACAAGGCATATGCTGTATTGAAACAGGAAGGATTTCTGCGCCTGGACCGCAGACGCGGGGCCGTGATCGCCCTGGATATGGATAAACTGCGGACGATGGAAGAGATGAAGAACGACCTCGCGCTGATCGTTGCCCGGGGAATCTGCAAAAATGTCGGCAGAGATGAGATCCACAGCCTTGTAGACCAGATCTATGATGAGTTTGGCGGACAGGCATAAAGGAGGGGCAGTATGCTTTGTGAACATTGCAAAAAGCGGGAAGCAACCGTAAAATATGTGGAAGTCATCAATGGCGTGAAGACAGAGCACAACCTCTGTACCCAGTGTGCCGCCCATGCGGACCTTGGACAGTTCTCTGCTCTCTTTGAGGGAGAATTCCCGTTAGGAAAACTTCTCTCTGGACTTCTTGGAACCCAGGAGACGGAGGAAGAGGATGAAAAGTACTCCGGCGTTGTGTGCCCGACCTGCGGAACGACTTATGAGGAATTTGTAAAGGACAGCCGGTTCGGATGCCCGGACTGCTACAGCGTGTTTGACCCTCTGATCAGCGACAATATCCGTCATCTTCAGGGCAGCGAAAAGCACGTCGGGAAGCGTCCGGCGGGATACCGGTCCGAGATGGAAGAAATGAACGGTGCGGGAACTACTGGCGAGGATCCGGTGAATATTCCGGAGCTCTCAAAGGAAGAGAAGCTCCGTCTGATGGAGACGAGATTAAAAGACGCGGTGCGCCGGGAAGAGTACGAGGAGGCCGCAAAGCTCCGGGATGAGATCCGGGCGTTGAAAGAGGAGAAACAGAATGGATAAATGGTATGAAGTGCCGGGAAAAGCAGGCACAAATGTGATCTACAGCCGTGTCCGTCTGGTTCGAAATTTGAAAGAATATCCGTTTCCTGGCCGCCTCACCAAGGAGCAGAGCGAGGAGCTTTCGGAGAAGCTTCTCGGCGGACTCACCGGCATCGCGTCCATGGACCAGATGCAGTACCGGTTTACACACTTAGAGCGGATGGGTGACCTGGAAAAGACAGCGCTTTTGGAGCGCCGGGCGATCAACCGCAGTTTGATGAAGAAGAAAGACCCGACGGGAATGATCCTGTCGGAGGACGAATCAACGGCGATCCTCCTAAACGGGGATGATCATGTGCGGATCCAGACACTGCAGACGGGGCTGACCCTGGAGCAGCTTTACGAGAGAGCAGATAAGATCGATGACTATATCAGCGAGCGTTTTGATTACGCCTTCGATGAAAAATACGGCTACCTGACCTCGTTCCCCACAAACGTGGGCACGGGACTTCGGGCAGCGGTGGTCCTGCACCTGCCGATGCTGTCCAAGAATAAAAATTTCAACAGCCTCGTTGCGGATATGGGCCGGTTCGGGACCCAGGTCCGGGGCGTGTACGGTGAGGGCGCGGAGAACTTCGGCTCCCTGTACCAGATCTCAAACCAGAAAACCTTAGGACAGACGGAGCGGGAGATCATCGATATCGTCAGGAAGGCAGCCCTGGAGCTGGATGCCCAGGAACGGCGGGTACGCCGGGAATACCGTCAGAGAAAGCCGGTGCAGGCAGCTGATGAATGCTATAAATCCTACGGCGTCTTAAAATACGCGAGACGGCTGACGAGAAAAGATGGAATGGAATTCCTGTCCCAGATCATGACAGGAATCACGGATGGGATCTTAAAAGTGAAGGAACCGTACTCTGTATACGGTCTGATGCTGGGGATCCAGCCTGCGAACCTTTTGAGCCTGGCGGATCGCCCACTTGACAAGGATGAGCTGGATGCCGCCCGGGCAGAGTTCCTGAGAAGACGGCTGCCGGAGATCATAGAGATAGAAAATTAGTTGACTGTTCAGCAGATCTGCTCTTTTGCTGCACCGACCGAAAGAAAACATAGGCAGGAAGGCAAAATTTTAATCGGCGCAGTTGAGTTGGAATGGATTTTTGTTCGTAATTATGAATGGATTGAATGGTTGCGCAGTTGACGGAAAAGTTCAGGAGGAAATTAGAACAGATGGCACAATATACAGAAAAAGCCCAGGAAGCTCTCGTCCTCGCCGGTGAAGCGGCGGAGGACATGGGTTCCCCTGTGATCGGAACGGAGCACATCTTGGTCGGGCTTATCGAGGAGGGAAGTGGTACCGCTGCCATGGTCCTCGAGGCCAACGAGGTGAAGCTCGACAGACTGCTGGCTCTTGTGGAGCAGCTTGTCTCTTCCTATCAGAATACAGCCACCAAAGAGCGGGACGGCTACACTCCAAGCGCGAGACATGTGCTGGAAAACAGCTATAAAGAGGCTGTCCGGTTCCATGCGCCGCTGATCGGTACAGAGCATATTCTGATGGCATTATTAAAGGAATCGGACTGTGTGGCAGTCCGCCTGTTAAACACCTTAAATATCAATATCCAGAAGGTCTACATCGACCTTTTATCCGCCATGGGTGAGGACGGAAACGCGGGGAAAGAGGATCTGGCCCAGGGACGCCAGCCGCGGGGCGGTCAGAGCGCCACACCGACGCTTGACGCTTACAGCCGCGACCTTACAGTCCTGGCGAAAGAAGGAAAACTGGATCCGGTCATCGGCAGGGAAAAGGAGATCCGCCGTGTGATCCAGATCTTAAGCAGAAGAACAAAAAACAACCCGTGCCTTATCGGAGAACCAGGTGTCGGAAAGACGGCGGTGATCGAGGGCCTTGCGCAGATGATCGCCTCCGGCGATGTCCCGGATACGATCCGCGGAAAACGCGTGGTGATCCTGGATCTCTCCGGCATGGTAGCGGGATCCAAGTACCGCGGTGAGTTCGAGGAGCGCATCAAAAACGTGATCAACGAAGTGACAGAGGCGGAGAACGTCCTCTTGTTCATCGACGAGATCCACACGATCATCGGCGCAGGCGGAGCGGAGGGCGCGTTAGACGCGTCTAATATCTTAAAACCGTCCCTGGCCCGCGGTGAGATCCAGCTTATCGGCGCTACAACCATCGAGGAGTACCGGAAATACATTGAAAAGGACGCAGCATTAGAGCGCCGCTTCCAGCCGGTGACTGTGGAGGAGCCGACGGAGGACGAGGCGTTCCGGATCTTAAAGGGACTCCGCCCGAAATATGAGGAGCACCACCATGTGACGATTACGGACGCAGCGCTTAAGGCGGCAGTGCGCCTCTCTGCCCGATATATCAATGACCGGTTCCTGCCAGACAAGGCCATCGATGTGGTGGACGAGGCGGCTTCCAAGACAAGACTCACAGTCTACGTGGAGCCGAAGGGAATCAAGACTCTCGAGGAGGAGATCAACAAGCTCGAGAAAGAGAAAGAGGACGCGATCCGCGACGAGGCATATGAGCTCGCCGGTGAGATCAAGAAGAAACAGGCCTCAAAGCGGGAGAAGATCCGCAAGATGAAGGAAAAATGGGAGAGCGAGAAGGAAAGCCGGGAGCTGACGGTCGATGAGAATGACATCGCAGACGTGATCTCCGGCTGGACAAAGATCCCGGTGAGCAAGCTGGCGGAGGGCGAGACAGAGCGTCTCTTAAAGCTGGAATCCATTCTCCACGAGCGCGTGGTCGGACAGGACGAGGCGGTGGTTGCCGTTGCGAAGGCGATCCGCCGCGGAAGAGTCGGCTTAAAAGACCCGAAGCGCCCGATCGGTTCCTTCTTATTCTTAGGCCCCACAGGTGTCGGAAAGACGGAACTCTGCAAAGCCCTTGCGGAAGCCATGTTCGGCACGGAAAATGCCCTGATCCGCGTTGATATGTCGGAGTACATGGAGAAGCACAGCGTCTCCAAGATGATCGGATCTCCGCCAGGATATGTGGGTTACGAGGGCGGCGGACAGCTGAGTGAAAAAGTCCGCAGAAACCCGTATTCCGTGATCCTCTTTGATGAGGTGGAGAAAGCCCATCCGGATGTGTTCAATATCCTTTTGCAGGTGCTGGATGACGGCCACATCACGGACTCCCAGGGACATAAGATCGACTTTAAGAATACCGTTATCATCATGACCTCCAACGCGGGCGCCGAGAACATTATCGCGCCGAAGCAGCTTGGATTCATGTCCCAGGATGATGAGAAGGTCCGCTATCAGAGAATGAAGACTGGCGTCATGGACGAAGTAAAACGGATGTTCAAGCCAGAGTTCTTAAATCGTATCGATGACACCATCGTGTTCCATCCGTTGACGAAGGACCACATGAAGGAGATCGTGACGATCCTCTTGAATGTCCTCGCAAAGCGGACAAAGAATCAGATGTCCATCCGCTTAAATGCCGGGGATGACGTGAAGGAATATCTCGTGGAAAAGGGATACGATGAGAAATACGGCGCGAGACCGCTGAAGCGCACGATCCAGAACCTCATCGAGGATAAGCTCGCGGAGCTGGTCCTGGAAGGAAAAGTGCGGGAAGGCGATTCCGTGAAGATTACCTGCAAGGACGGAGAACTGAAATTTTCAGCAAGACATCCACAAACTGCTGGAAAAACTTCCGCCAGTGTGGTAAAATCATAGGCACGACGTAACGGTGAGAAGAGGCGGATGCCTGTGACCGTTACCTATTACAACAGCAATAGGGAAATTTTAGTCCTTGTTGAAACACACAAAAGGAGAGTAAGCATTATGTCAGTAATCAACGAACTGATCCGCACAGAGGCAAATGGAACCTTAAGTTTCGGAAACTACAGCCTCGCAGCAAAATCCAAGGTAGAAGACTTCGAGCACGAAGGTGATCTTTATAAAGTTAAGACATTTAAGGAAATCACAAAGTTAGAAAGAAACGGAATGTTCGTTTACGAGTCCGTTCCAGGAACTGCAGTAACTGAGTTTGCAGTGACTGATACAACTGTTACCTTCAAGGTTGAGGGCTTTGAGGATGCCCAGATCACCGTACAGTTAGAGGACGACTGCGAGTACGAGATCTACGAGGACGGCGTTGGCGTCGGCGGAATGAAGACAAATATGAGCGGCAAGCTGAGTCTTTCTGTTGAGCTCAATGAGGGCAAGGAAGTAGAAGTTAAGATTGTTCGCAAGTAATCAGGAAATTGAAGATTGCTGCTGGCCGGGGTATGGACGGTAGTATTTTATGGCGCTCCGAGGGATGAACTTCGGAGCGTTTCCTGTTTTATGAAATATTTCTGTTCACCAGGAAAGCATTGCACAAAGGTCGTGCGAATTCATGCAGGAATATCGATTGGTGCAGGCAGGTAAGGCAGCTAAACGTATCATGGCATTTTGGCTATAAAAAGGGAGAATATTGTGGCAAAAGCAAGAAACACAGCTTTTTTCTGTAAAGAGTGCGGTTATGAGTCCGCAAAGTGGCTCGGACAGTGTCCAGTGTGCAAGGAGTGGAATACATTTGTTGAGGAGCCGGTGGCCCAGGCGAAAAAGGCGCCGTCGGGACAGATCGCCGCGGTGGGAGCCGGAAAGGCGGCGGTCCCGGTCCATATCTCGGAGATCTCTCTCGATGAGCAGGACAGGACGCCCACAGGCTTCGGGGAGCTTGACAGGGTCCTCGGAAGCGGGATCGTGAAGGGAAGTCTCGTGCTTGTCGGCGGTGATCCGGGAATCGGGAAGTCGACGCTGCTTTTACAGGTCTGCAGAAACCTCGCCGGGGCGGGAAAACGTGTCCTCTATATCTCCGGTGAGGAATCCTTAAAGCAGATCAAGATGCGCGCAAACCGCATTGGGGAGATCACAGGAGACCTTTTATTCCTTTGCGAGACGAACCTCGATACGATCCATGGCGCCATCGAGAGGGCGAAGCCGGACATTGTGATCATCGACTCGATCCAGACCATGTTCCGGGAAGATATTTCCTCCGCACCGGGAAGCGTGAGCCAGGTCCGGGAGTCCACGAACCTTCTGATGCAGATCGCGAAGGGATACGGGGTGACGATCTTTATTGTCGGACATGTGACGAAAGAGGGCGTGGTGGCAGGTCCCCGGGTGCTGGAACATATGGTGGACACAGTGCTCTACTTTGAGGGGGATAGAAACGACGCCTACCGGGTCCTCCGGGCGGTGAAGAACCGTTTCGGATCCACGAACGAGATCGGCGTGTTTGAGATGGAGGAGAAGGGGCTTTCGGAGGTGCTGAATCCGTCGGAGATGCTGATCTCCGGGCGGCCGAAGGAGGCGTCGGGGGCGGTTGTTGCCTGCTCCTTAGAGGGAACGAGGCCAATCCTTCTGGAGGTCCAGGCGCTCGTGACCGCAACAAATTTTGGTATGGCGAGACGGACGGCGAACGGAGTGGATTACAACCGGATCAATATTCTACTTGCGATCCTGGAGAAACGCTGCGGCTTCGCCATGAGCCGGTATGATGCCTACGTGAATATCGCGGGTGGAATGAAGATGAATGAACCGGCCCTGGACCTGGCGGTGGTGATGGCCCTCGTGTCGAGCTTCAAAAACCGGGAAGTGGATCCTGGAATGCTGATCTTCGGAGAAGTGGGCCTCTCCGGCGAAGTAAGAGGCGTCTCCCAGGCCGCCCAGAGAGTGTCCGAGGCTATCAAGATGGGCTTTACAAGCTGCCTGCTGCCGAAATCGAATCTGGAGAAGCTGAAGGATGAGAAACGGATCAGGCTGATCGGGGTGGAGAATGTGAGAGAGGCGATACAGTTGATCTGATTTTGCGGGTATGGGCGCGAAAGTGATGGTGTGGTTGGAGCGGCAGACTTTAGAGATTGTGGATAAAATTCAGATCAAGGCGGTGTTCAATATGAGGTTGTGAACACCGCCTTAAAAATTTCTTCCTATTAAATATTAAGAAAAATGTATTAACAAACGTTAACAAAAAAAAGCCTAAATCCTAAGGATTTAAGCTTTTTAAGAAGCAGGGGAAGAGGGGCTCGAACCCCCATCTACGGTTTTGGAGACCGCTGCTCTACCATTGAACTATTCCCCTATTTGTTTGCCGCATTTCTCAACGCTCCATTATAATAGCATGAAATGTTTTAATTGTCAACACTAATTTGAAAATTCTTTTTTTATAATTGAGCATGTGCCGGGGAGTGTGCTATAATGGGTGAAAATGACGATTGGAAGGAAAGAGACGTGAGAGCTTCATGACAAAAACATCAGACAGAATCACGAAGAAACGCCCGCGCATCCAGGGTGCCGCATGGCGGCGGCTGGACAATACGGCGAAGCTCTTCGCGGCAGTGTCCGGGGAGGATCTTAGCAGTGTGTTCCGGATCGCGGCGGTCTTAAAGGAGCCGGTGGAGCCGGAGCTTCTGCACAGGGCACTTCTTTTGACGCTTCCGGAATTTGAAAACTTCCGTGTGAAACTCAGAAAAGGCTTTTTCTGGTACTATTTTGAGACAAACAACCGGGATCCGGTGGTGGAGGAGGAGCAGAGCGCGCCTTGCCGCTTTATCGATCCCCACCGGGGCGAACGGTTTCCGTTCCGCGTGAGTTACTATGGCTGCCGGATCAACTTTGAGGTGTTTCACGGCTTGACGGACGGCCTTGGGGCGGTGGGATTTGTCTCACGTCTGACGGAACATTACCTGGAATTGAAGAATAGTCTTCCGGTAGAGATAAGGAAACGGGAGTTCTCCCCGATGAAGGCGGACGATTACCTTCGTTATTATAAGAAACTGCCCCACAAGCGTTACGAGAGCCGGTCTGCGATTCAGGTGAGCGGAGAAATTCTTCCTTTTGACCAGATGGCGGTGCTTCACGGGACGATCGGAATTGATGAACTGAAAAGCCGCAGTAAGGCAGCGGGAGTCAGCATCACAAAATATCTGGCTGCGGCACTTTTGTGGTCCATCATCCAGACGGAGACAGATGGAAAAACGATGAAGCGCCCGGCGGCGTTAAATCTTCCGGTGAACCTCCGGAGTTTCTTCGAGTCGGAGACTCTGGCCAACTTCTTTGCCGTCATCAATATTTCCTGGTCGGAGAAGCAGGCACCAGAAACCTTCGATGCGGTCTTGACCGCGGTGAGCCGCCAGATGGACGAACAGATCGTAAAGGAGCGGTTGGAGGAGACGATCTCCTACAACGTGTCCAACGAGAAAAAATGGTATGTGCGTGGGATCCCGCTGTTTGTAAAGCATATGGCAATGCAGATGATCTTTCTTCACAGCAGCCGCGCCCACACGATGACCTTTACCAACATTGGGCAGATGCAGGTGCGGGAAGAACTGCGGGACCAGGTGGAGTCGTTCCAGGTCCTCGTGGGCGCGTCCCCGAAGCAGCGAATGAAGTGCGGGGCAGTGGCATATAATGGAAAGCTGTGCCTTTCTTTCGCCAGTGCCATGGCAGAAAACCGACTGTCGGAATATTTCTTCCATTTCCTGGAAGAACAGGGGATCCATGTGGAGCTTGAGAGCAACGGAATCGCCGACAAAGAACATGACAAAGGCCGGTATCCGGCAACGGGCGGTGACAAGAATAAGATAAAGACAGCGGTCCGTTTTTTCTATATGTCATTGGCGGTCATATCTGTTTTAGCGGGAATCGTGAATCTCGCTACTTACCGGCAGATCCCATTTAAGTGGGCGTTCCTCACCTGGGGAGCGGCGGCCTATGTGGCGATGACGCTGCGTTTTTCCGTCATGCGCCATGCCAGCATGTCTGGGATCCTGGTGCGGCAGTGTCTCGGAATCCAGGCGATCCTGCTGTTGATCGATACGATGACGGGGCTGCATGGCTGGTCTGTGGATTACGCGATCCCCTGTGTGGTGCTGTTTGAGGTAGCGGCGATTTTGCTTATGATGCTTGTAAACCGCATGAACTGGCAATGCTATTTCATGTACCAGATCGCGATCACGTTTTTAAGCTTTGTGCCGCTGGTGTTCTTGAAAATCGGATGGACGAAGCATCCGATGCTTACGGTGCTGTCGGTGGCGGTATCGGTGTGGGCGCTGGTGCTTACGGTGCTTTTGGGGGACAGAAGTGTGAAACGGGAGCTGCGTCGGCGGTTCCATATTTAACAACACTTTGCAAGAATTCTCCCATCCTCTTTAGGTGGTGAGATGAATTGCCTTTGGGAAAATCATGCAATATCTGGCATCTTAAAACTGCACATATCTGTGCACATAAATGAAAACAAACGCAGAAGAACATATGTTCTGAAAGACATAGACAAACAAGTGTTCCTGTGTTATGATATAATCAGTCGAAAGTAAAAGGAAAGGCTGATTTTATGAGAAAATTGGACAGTAATGCGCATTCAGTATTTCTACTCTATTATCATTTGATTCTGGTTATAAAATACCGAAAAAAGATACTGACGGATCCTGTTTCTGATCGGGCCCGGGAGATTTTTGAATACATCGCTCCAAAGTATCATATTACGTTAGAGGAATGGAATCATGATCGGGATCATGTTCATATCATGTTTCGGGCCCATCCAAAATCGGAACTCAGCAAATTTATTAATGCGTATAAAAGCGCAAGCAGCCGATTGATTAAAAAAGAGTATCCGGAGATTCGGCAGAAGCTTTGGAAAGAAATGTTCTGGAGCCAGAGTTTTTGTCTGTTAAGTGCTGGAGGTGCACCCATTGAGGTTATCCGCCAGTACATAGAAACACAGGGAGAAAATAAGAGTGAACATCGTGTACCGTTTTCGGATCTACCCGAATAAATCTCAAAAAGAACTATTTGCAAGGACATTTGGCTGTGTGCGTTTCGTGTATAACCGGATGCTGGCAGAGAAGAAAGAATATTATGAGAAAACCGGAAAAGTATTAAAGGTTACGCCTGCAAAATATAAGGCAGAGTTTCCGTGGCTGAAGGATGTAGACAGTCTGGCATTGTGTAATGCACAGCTGCATCTGCAGACAGCCTACAAGAACTTCTTTCGGGATTCTTCGGTTGGTTTTCCGAAGTTCAAGTCAAAAAAGAATCCGGTGAGAAGTTATACGACAAACTGCGTAAATGGAAATATTACTTTGCAGAATGCGAAACTGAAACTTCCGAAAGCAGGTTGGATCCGCATAAAACAGCATCGGAGTATCGATGATCGTTACATATTGAAGGGTGCCACCGTCAGCCAGGAAGCAGATGACAAGTATTATGTATCATTACTGTATGCGGCAGAAGAACCGGAACATGAAATCAGGCCGGTAAAAACCGCAATCGGACTTGATTTTTCCATGAGCGAATTGTATGTAGATTCCAATGGAGCTCATGCAGATTATCCTCATTTTTTCCGAAAATCCCAGGAAAAACTTGCAAGGGAGCAGCGCAGGCTGAGTCATTGCGAAAATGGGAGCAGCCGTTACATGAAACAGAAAAAGAAAATAGCCAGACTCCATGCTCATATCGCACGTCAGCGGAAAGATTATCTGCACAAGGAATCCAGAAAGATAACCAATTTTTATGATTTTGTGTGCATAGAATCTTTGAATATGAAAGAAATGAGCCAGAATTCAAGGTTTGGAAAGAGTGTTCATGATAATGGATGGGGTATGTTTACTGATTTTCTTTCCTACAAATTAGCACGTGCCGGTAAGAAACTGGTTCGTATTGATAAGTGGTATCCCAGTTCAAAAATCTGCAGCTGTTGCGGAAAACTCAAAAAGGAGTTGAAACTGGAAGACCGTATCTATAGCTGCACTTGTGGAAATCAGATGAACCGTGATGAGAATGCAGCTATCAATATTTGCAGGGAAGGCTTGAGAATATCGGGAGTTGAACTTGATACAGAAAGAAAAATTTCCTGATTTTCCCCAAAAACGTAGATTTTGTTCGGGACTGCGTAGATACGAAACAGTCCCGCTCGTAATAACAGAACCGTGGGACACACGGGGATAGCTCGCCTATGCTTTGCCCAATAGGGCAATCGAACGAGAAGCCCCCACTTCAAGCGTTAGCTAAGTGGAGGGAGTATGTCACTGGAAGGAACAGAAATAACAGCAGAGTAAAAAGGAGATGAACTATGAGCCGGAAAGAAGTCAGCATGATCGGGAATCTGACCCGGGACATGATGAGGGATGTGATGGAGACATCGTTAAAGAAGCCGATCCAGACGGGAGAGTTCCGGAAAAATCCGGTGGAACCGGCCTGGAGATGTCCGGGTGACTATATTTATGAACTGGTTCCTACAGAGAAATTTGTGATGGAATATTTAAAGCCGAAGCAGGCGGTCACAGGCCGTGTGGTCTTACAGCTCCATGGCGGCGGCTACATCGGACCGATGAAAAATATTTACCGACGGTTTGCGGTAAAATACTCCGAGCTGGGCCTGGGTGCGGACGTCCTGACCCCGGACTACCGTGTCGCTCCGGAACATCCGTTCCCTGCGGCGTTGGAGGATGCTGTTTACGCCTACAAATGGCTTTTAAATGAGAAGAAATACGACCCGGAGCAGATCGTCGTTGCGGGAGACTCCGCGGGCGGCGGACTTGCCCTGGCGCTCTGCCTCTATGCGAAGGACCACGCCCTGCCGCTCCCTGCGGGCATCATCACCATGTCCCCGTGGACGGATGTGACCCTCAGCGGCGCGTCCTACGAGGAGAATTACACGATCGATCCCCTGTTCGGAAATTCGAAGGAAAACATGCTCTACCAGTGCAGCTATATCGGAGATGCGGACAAGAAAGACCCGTATCTTTCCCCGCTCTTCGGAAACTTCGAGGGATTTCCGCCGATGCTGATGCAGGTCGGCGCCTACGAGGTCCTCTTAGATGACACGAGGGCCGCCGCAAAGAAGGCGAGGGAAGAGGGCGTAAAGGTCCGCTGCTCCGTCTATGACGGCATGTTCCACGTCTTCCAGATGGGCCTCGACCTGATTCCGGAGAGCCGCGAAGCCTGGGAAGAAGTCGGAGAATACCTGCGCATCGTCTACCACATCCGCCGCGACCAGGAGGGAAAGGTCGTAAAAAAGGTGAAGACGAGACGAAGAGACACCGAAGAGCGGGCGAAACTGAATCTTCTGGCATTTTTAAAACAGGAGCTGAAAAGCAAATGATTATTAAAAAAGCCTTCTTTCTTAAGTTTTCATGAAGCCGGGCTTTTTCCAGCCCTTAGCGCTTGCGTTATCCTGAAAACCCCTGTATAATGACTTTAGCTGATAAAAACCCATGAAGGAGTGGATTTCAAATGAAATTAAAGAAAGTTATGCTCATGGCAGCTCTCGCTGCAGCAATTGGCAGTGTAAATATGGTGACTGCTCTTGCGGATGAGAACGAGACAGAGACAAAGTACGGTTGGGAAGGCAGCGGAAATACCTGGCGATACTATGATTCCAACGGAAACTTAAAGAGCGGCTGGATCAAGGCTGAAGATGGTGATGGACGCGGAAATGATGTGTGGTATTATATCGATCCGTCCACAAACCTTATGATCTATAATACAACAAGAACCATTGACGGCGTATCCTACACATTCAGCGATGACGGAAGCTGGGTTGCTCCGGTTCAGACAGCGCCGAAGGGACACGTTACAGGCGGAAGATACTATAATACATGGTCTAACCTCTGCATCCCGCAGATCATTGGAACAACAGAGTCTGATTTCGAGGCAGCTGACCAGTACACAGGCGGCGAGTATGCGGCAATCGGAAGCCCGTCCCTGACACATGATCTCTATATGAGCACAGACTTCGGCGATGTAGAAGTCTACTACCTCAATATGAAGAATAAGCAGGATATGGATGCCCAGACATTTGCAAATACTCTTGCAGGAATCGAGAAAGGTCAGAAAGGTCAGGCTACAACAGCTGAGACTGTGACGATCGCAAACCAGCAGTACTCCAAGGTAACAGTAAGCGGAAAGAAGACATCAAGAACGTACTACTGCCGCAAGCAGGACGGCTATATGGTAGTTGTCCAGACAACAGGAAGAATCAAAGATGCAGCTTCTCTCAACAGCATCGTTATGAGTATGACAACAGCACAGTAATTAAATGAAACGTGCCATTCGCACGACGCCCCCGGGTCTGATGGCTCCGGGGGCTTTTTAGTACTTCGCAAATCGGAGATTTCAGAGGGATGGACATAAAAAGTATATTTGCATTGCTGACTTTGATTGGAATGAGCTTCTATTTTGTTGGGAAGAAGTGGATCGAGAATGGATTTTCTCTCCAAATTTACGGTGGAAGCGATGATTCCATTTTATATGTTTTACAATATTTATCGATGATATCGAGAGCCGGGAACATCTGCTGTTCCTGATAACAAAAGTTCCTTATGTGTTCGCGCTGATCCGAATGTGTGTCTGTCTTGCAGCGGTGATGGCGAAGGTGTGCCGGATTAGGGCGGACAGAAAGGATACTTTTATTGTGCTGATGGATTTCCCAATGTGGTATTTATCGAATTTCTGGCAATCCAGGCACTCTAGGGTGAGAGAACCACATCCATTGGCGTGATCTACTATATTGCCAGCACGGCCCTATTCTGAACACTGGGGATCCGTCTTCTGCAGAGAGGTGGAAAGAGTGGAAAACAGGTGACCTGGGTCTGGAATATTAAGGATCGCCTCTGCACATCGGTCATGGGAATGTTCCTTAGAATGGCGGCGGTGTTCTTTAAAATTAAGGTTCCGGACTTTATCTTAAAGCCGTTCTCCATGATCAGCGGGGTGATATCTCCTCTGGCACTTATCTTTATCGGAAACGTGATTCGGGACATAGAGGCGTCATCAATTAAAATCGGAAAAGATGTTGTCATAGTGGTGTTTATGGGATTTATCATGATCCTGGCTGTGGCAGTGGTACTACTGCGGCTCTGCCCGATGACGCTGGAAATGCGCTAGGTATTTTTTATGTTGACGGTGATACCTGCGATGGCCCAGATACGGACTATGGCGAGAGAATACGACAGTGACTATGAGTTTGCCTGCGCGGTAATCACGGGTGACGATAGTGATCAGCATGGTAACGATTACAGCGTGTATGTATTTAATGCAGACGTTCCCAATTTTCTGGTAGAAAGTTAACGATATGGAATGGAACACATATACTCCATGTTTTGTTTCGGAGAAGACAAAAAACGAGAAGAAAAACTGAATGTGATAGAAAGTATGAGGAACTTAAGATGGAAATGACTATATTCATTGTGATTATTGTATGTATTGTTTGTTTTATAAAGATAAAACAATATGAAAAAACGGAGTATTATCTTCAAACAAAAAATCCATATATAAGTGTTTATTTTAATAAAGGGCGTTTGGGAG
>CABVBU010000024.1 GCA_902496665.1 uncultured Clostridium sp.
CCGGATCATGCCTCTCGGCTCGCGGGCTTTACCGCCGGTAGGGACTTGCACCCTGCCCTGAAGACTTATTATTGAATTGTCCCATCGCTGACCGTCATTTCCATCAGCGGTTGTTTACAATATACTCCTCTTCTCCGTATTTGTAAAGTATTTTCGATAGGAATTTTTGTCATTGCCAGACAATATTTCCAGACAGCCCAATCCATAGCCCTGACTGGCTCCGCAGTCCAGAAAGATCTTATCGTCCTTTATGATCATATCTCCTGCGTACTGTGTCCCATATTTGAATGTCGGCGTGTGTCCCACAACGGCAGTCATTCCCGCCGGAAGCCGGTTATCCGAATCCGGGGATTCATAACGGTTTATGAGGATATCATAATCCGCTGTTTTTCTTTTCCCTCTGGGATCTTTTTGCCCTGCCAGAAGTTCTTTTTTCATTTCATTATCCGGCGCTCCGTGAACCAGCACATACTTCCTGCCGCAGATCTCCATGACTGCCCATAACGGCATCGTTCCGATAAACTCCAGAACCTTCCTGCGTCCTGTCCCTGACAGCATATTCATCTGCCTGATGATCCCCGCCCCGTCTCCGGCCACCCAGGACCGCATCGTGGAATCCGTGATCCCGGCCGCGCGGTCTGTTCCAAAATACTGTAAGAGCCGCTGTTCATGATTCCCTCTCAGCGCCAGAATATTCTTATGTTCCATCACAAAACGCAAAAGTCCCAGGGAATCCGGTCCTTTCGCCACAAGATCCCCCAGGATCACCATCCGGTCCGCATCCTCAAACCGGATCTTTTTCAGTATTTGCAGAAAGGGAATAAAATATCCGTGAACGTCACTCATCAGATACAGGTTCCCGCTCATGCCGCTGTCTCCGGACCATACACATAGAGACGGTCCCCTTCCACATTCACGTAGCCTTCCGTACCTTTTTCCAGATAGTCACGGCTTAAGAAGCAGAGCGGTTCTCCCATTCCCATCTTCGCCATAACGCGGTAATAATCCCCCTCAAAGGAGGAATACTCGACCGCCACTGGAAAGCTGTTCTCCTGCCGTTCGCTTCCGGTCCACACCGTGTTCTCCGCGCGGAAGCGGACAGTCACCATATCATCTTTGCGGATCCCGTTCCTTCCGAGTGTTCCGCAGACACTGCCGCCGAGATCGATCTGCGTGCCGCCGTCCTCCCTCGCGTATCCATGTACCCGGTTTCCGGCACCTAAAAGAGCCGCCGCCGACTCCGTTCCCGGATTCCTGTAACAGTTTTTCGGGGAATCGATCTGGTCGATATTTCCCCTGTTCATGATCACGATCCGGTCCGCCATCGCGAACGCCTCCGACGGGTCATGGGTGACGTGAAAGACGGTTGTCCCAAGCTTACGGAACAAGAACGCCATTTCGGTTCTCATCTCCACGCGGAGCTGGACATCCAGATTGCAGAGCGGCTCATCCATCAGGAGAATATCCGGCTTCGTGATCAGTGCCCGGGCGATCGCGACTCTCTGCTGCTGACCGCCGGAAAGCTCCGCCGGATACCGTTTTTCCAGTCCCTCCAGATGCAAAAGCTTTAAGAGCTCCTGTACCCGCTCCTCGATCTCCTCTTTTCCGGTTTTGCTCCGCTTTAAACCGTAAGCGATGTTATCATATGCTGTCATATGCGGCCACAGTGCAAAATCCTGGAACACCATGTTCATATGGCGTTTCTCCGGAGACAGGACTTTTCCCGCCTCAGAGATCACCTGCCCGTTCATGGTCACGCGCCCGCCATCAGGAGACAGCATGCCTGCGATAATGTTCAGCAAGGTGGATTTTCCGCAGCCGGACGGACCCAATACGCTGATGATCTCGTTTTTATGGACTTCCATGCTGATTCCCTTAAGCACTTCCGTCTTTCCAAAGCTTTTTGACAGATCTTCTATTTTTAAAATGACTTCCTGATTCTGAATATCCATATCTTCCTCCTAAAACAGCTTCCACATACCTATACGCTCTTTGCCGCGGAAACCGATGAAACTGCGGAAGCCGTGAATGCTCCGGCTGCCGTCCCATGTTCCGCCATATTTTCTCCCGGCATTTCCCTGCCTCCAAAGCCAGGCTTTCCGTGCAGTTTTTCTGATCTTCGTTCTTTTTCCGGTTTTCTCTTCCAGTCTCTTCCCAAAAGCTCCATCGCCAGAATGAGAAGTACCACGATTCCGCCGCCAAACACCGTTGCCGCTGCGGAATATCCGAATTTCAGATTTTCCACTCCTTTGCTGATGTAGACCGGCAGTGTCTGGTAATTCGGCGGATAGAGGATCGTATTGATCGCAAGGTTGAACACGCTTCCGCCAAATGCGGACAAAAACGCGGACAGGACGGTTGCCTTTAAAAGCGGCCAGAGGATCGTCCGGACCCGTGTGATAAGACCGGCACCGGAAAGCCGGGCCGCAAACAGAATCGGTCTCGGGATCTTTGCCATGCCGCCGGTCAGAACTCTCGTGATGACCGGGATCGCCGCCGCAACGCTGGCAAGGACAATGATCCTGGGCGTTCCGTACATCTTAAGCCCCATTGCCTCTATCCAGCTCTGATTCCATACAAAGATATAGCCGATACCTAAAACAACTCCCGGAACCGCCAGCGCAACCAGGGACAGCACATCAATCACGCGCTTTAAAACGAAGTCTGAATAGTTCAGCACATAGGAAACGAAAAATCCGAGAACCAGCCCAATGATGGCCGCCGTAAAGGCGATCATCAGGGAATGCTCCAGACCATTTAAGAGCTCCCTGCTGTCTAAGATGACCTTCTCGTAATTCTTTAATGTAAAGCTGAAGTTCGCCACTGAGATCGAATCGGAGAAGGACATGACAACCGTGGAACCAAGCGGAACAAACAGTGTGAGAAACGCAAGGAACGCACCTGAAAGATTGAGAAGGATCCCGATTCCGGCGGCAGGGCGGACCGGCACCGCCTTCACGGTTCCCGTATCAAGGAAATCGTACCGTTTTTTCCCAATGATCCTGTACTGGACGATCATAGCTGCGATGATGATCAGTACCAGATAGAAGGATAACACACCTGCCATATCCAGACGGATCGGGGAACTGTAAAGTGCCGTGTAGATCGCGTATGGCAGTGTCGGGAAACGATATACTCCGGAGATCGCTGCCGGAAGTCCGAAATCACCGATCGTATCCATAAAGATCAGGATCGCCGCGGAACAATAGGCTGGAATGCACAAAGGTGCCTGCACGGTCTTCCACTCTTCCCACGGAGATGCCCCATTCATTCTTGCTGCCAGAGACAGCCGTTCTGGTTTCCACTCCAGGGCCGCCTTGATCGTCACATAAGCGAACGGGAACTTGTTGAGTACCATGATAAACACCAGACCCGGAAAGCTGAATACCAGACTGCTTATGTTGTCCCAGTGGAGCCAGGATCTCGCGATCCCGTTTCCGGAAGCGAAATAGACCCAGCCCTGGGCAATGATGAAGGACGGCATGATCATCAGGATCCACGCCGCGATGTCTAAAAGTTTCGCTGTCTTAAACTCCCATTTTACCCGGAAATTTGCAAGAAACGCCCCAAACACCGTACCGAAGAATGTCGTCCAGATACCAAGAGACATGGAATTTCCGAGCGCCTTATACCAGAGCGGTTTTTCAAAGACCTCAAAGAGCAGGCTCATTCCATCTGCTTTTTCCGTATTTCCAAAAAAACCGGGACTTACGATCTGTAAAAGAACGGCCCCCAGCGGCAAAATAATTAAAACTGCAAGCACGGAAAGGACGATCCAGCCGATCGCCCCTTCTGCCTGTCCTCTATGTGCCGCACTTCTTAATTTACCACTATTTCGCGGACTCATCTGCAAACCACTCCTTGATCTCTGCTTCGTGTTCAGATGCCCAGGATGCCTCAGCATAGACAAGCTTTCCATCTTTCTCACGATCTTCTTTTTCGTTTACGCCTGCAACGGACGGTTCAAAATATCCTTCATCTCCCGCATCCACCAGCTGCTGCTGTGTCTCCGGCTGTAAAAGGAATTCGATGAATTTTTTTGCAACCTCCGGCTGATCTGTCTTCGCGCTGATCGCTGCCACACGGACAGATGCCGGTGCACCTTCTTCCGGCCAGATGATGCTGATCGGCTCTCCGGAAGCGATCATGCCGTATGCATTGCTCTCCTGCAGTCCTGCCACCGCGATCTCACCGCTGGCAAGGGCCTGAACCACCTGCGGGTTCTTCGGATAGATCTTTAAGCCATTTTCAAATAAGGAACTGAAGTACTCTTTTCCGCTGTCCATTCCCTTCGAGTTGAAGAAGTATGACACGAAGGGATATGCCGGAGCCGCTACACTCGGGTCTGCGATTCCGATCTTATCTTTATATTCCGGTTTTGCGAAGTCTTCCCAGGTCTTCGGGGCTGTTTCTTCTGTGAAAACATCATTCCTGTACGCGATCACGCCTGCCGCGTGTGCCCCGGTCGGATAGTATGCCTTGTCCGCCGGAACAATCTCCTTAAAGAAATCGGTGAGGTTTCCTGCGTTGGATGGCTCCCAGTCTGTGAGAAGCATTCCCTTCTTTCCGAGAGAGTTGATGCTTGGCATGGAATCCAGCCATACGATATCCCACTGTGGGTTGTCTCCCTCCGTCTCGATCCTTGCAAGTGTCTCTGCACCGTTTCCTGCTACGACTTCCACATCATATCCGGTCGCCTTTTTAAACATCTCCGGGATAATCTCATCGAAGTCGTTTAAATATACTACAAGCGGTTTGGTCTGGGACACCTTCCCAGCCGTCTCCGCCACAGTTGTTGTCTCTGCCACTGTCGTCCCTGCTGCCGCTGTCGTTGTCTCCGGAGCCGCTGTGGTCTCCTCTGTTTTCGCACCGCAGCCGGTCATGGATGCTGCCGCCATCAGTCCCGCCATAGTAAGCGCTGTCAGTCTTATTTTTTTCATAATGTGTTTCCTCCTGCAGATCGTCTCTGCCTTTTTCTTTTATACCTGTCTGCCAGTTTCTGCCTTTATCCTATGCGTTCTCTGTAAAATCTGATGCCGTCATCATCTAAAGCCTGTGTAAAATCTGTGTCAGGTATGCTTCCAAAAATCCGGAAAATTCCAGAGGTATTTCTTGCAGATCACTGCGATCCTTAGTATACTTGATCTATCAGGAGGGTGTCTTATGTTTAATTTTAATTTCTATACCCCGACCCGCGTCGTATTCGGAAAAGAAACCGAATACCGGATCGGAAAGCTTGTAAAAAATGTAAACTGTAAAAAGGTCCTGCTCCACTACGGAAGCGGCAGCGTGATCCGCTCCGGTCTTCTCGGACGGATCAAAGAGTCCCTGGACGCGTCCGGAGTCACCTATGTGGAACTCGGCGGCGTTGTCCCAAATCCGCGTCTTTCCCTGGTCCGCGAGGGAATCGAGCTCTGCAGAAAGGAGGGCGTTGATTTTCTTCTCGCTGTCGGCGGCGGCAGTGTCATCGACTCCGCGAAAGCCATCGGTTACGGTCTCGCGAACGACGGTGATGTCTGGGATTTCTATGAGCACACACGTCAGGCATCCGCATGCCTTCCGATCGGCGTTGTTCTGACCATCGCAGCTTCCGGAAGTGAGATGAGCAACAGTTCTGTTATCACAAACGATGAAACACTGGAAAAGCGCGGCTACAACAATGATATCTCCCGCCCTGTATTCGCTGTTATGAACCCGGAGATCACAATGACTCTCCCGCCGTACCAGACAGCCTGCGGCTGCACCGATATTCTGATGCATACCATGGAGCGCTATTTCACAAACGGCGGAAATATGGAGATCACCGATGCCATTGCGGAAGGTCTTATGCGCACTGTGATCACGAACGCGAAGATCCTTGTGGACGATCCGGATAACTATGACGCGAGAGCCGAGGTGATGTGGTCCGGAAGTCTCTCCCACAACGGCCTCACCGGCTGCGGAAACGACGGCGGAGACTTTGCCTCCCACCTCTTAGAGCATGAGATCGGCGGAATGTTCGATGTTGCCCACGGTGCCGGACTGGCTGCGATCTGGGGAAGCTGGGCGAGATATGTCATCGATAACTGTACACCGCGGTTCGCAAAATTTGCAGTGAATGTCATGGGTGTTGATCCTGGAAAAGATGATATGGAGACGGGTTTAAAGGGCATCGAGGCCATGGAAGACTTCTACCGTGCCATCAATATGCCGACAAACTTAAAGGAACTCGGCATCGATCCGACAGAAGAACAGCTTGAGACCATGGCGAAAAACGCGAGAATCGCTGCAGGCGGCCCGAAGGGATCCGCGAAGAAGCTGGAAGTGGAAGATATGCTTAAGATCTATCAGATGGCTGCAGGCAAATAGCAGAAAGCTATCAAAATCGCATGAAGAAAACCGGGATGCCGCGCAGATAGACGGCATCCCGGTTTTCATATAATACCACGAATCCTTGTTTTTTATAAAAAAACGTGCCTTGGCATATTCTCGCGCCTCGCGCGGTCGCTTGCGACAATCTACATCTTCACGCGAGTGCACATCTTTGGAATTCCTCGGAATTTCCTGTTACATAAAATAAGACTGCCGTCCAGCATAAGCCTACTGATACGGCAGTCAATTTTTTCATCTACACGTAATCTCTGACCAGAAAGACCGGCTTGATCGCCATGATCTCATCGAATTCTTCCTGTGTGACGGATACATCCGCGTTGATCTTTTTCAGATCATTTTTTACAACGGCAAACGCGTCCTCCACAGACTCGGCGCGCCCCTCACGGACAGCACGCTGCATCCTCTCTACAGTCACCGGATGAAGATAACAGGACGGAACCGGAAGTCCGAGATGGAGACTGTCCACATAGCCCGTAACTGCTTCTTCCGCCGCCGCAAGACGTTTTTCGATGGCTTTCCGGTTATTCGTACTCGTCGGCATGACATTCGCTCCAGAGAACAGGAAGATCGCCGCCATTCCGAAGAGGACAAAGTATACGGCAAACGCGTCATGATTCATAAAGGAGAACACTCCGTATGCAAGTGCCGCCGCCCCCATGACTACCATGAATAAGGCGAGCCATTTGTAAAACGGCTTTGTCTTCTCATACGTTCTCTTTTTCTTTGCCGCATTGGTGAGCTCTGTGAACAGGGACAACCGCTTTGTGAGGGCTGTCTTTGCCTGTTCCAGAACATCTACCGTCTCCTTCGCCTGCTCCGAGAGCGGAACGAGACATTTCTCCGCCTGCTTTTTCTCAGCTTCCGCAAGGCGCTTTTCCGCCGCCTCACTCACGGTCTTTATCTGCGGGAACCGTTCCTTCACGGATGCCACAAAAGCATCCACCTGGTCCTCATACTTAAAGTTGCACTGTTTTTCCTTACCGTCCTCATAGACAACCACCAGATACGGCATCGTCGCAAACAGACCCTTTCCGGTGAATCCGCCTTTGCTCATCGCCACGCGCTTAAAGACACGGGAGACGGAAGTTACCGGGATGTAAAAGCGCCGCTCCAGATAAAAGCTGTTGAGGTACAGAGCCTCTTTTCCGATTCCGCAGGGACCGATCTTCTTACAGTGTTTTTTGTCCTCCGAAAGAATACTCTCCGGGATCTCTTTTTCTCCAAGTTTTGCCGGTTTAAAAAACATAACTCTCGCCTCCCAAATACTGAATAACCAGTATAAGCTGCCCTCAGCCTTTCACCGGGGCAGCTTATACTTTCTGCATCATCTGCAGTCAGACACTCCCAGCTTTGCAGCCTGTCTTTCGTGTCATTATAATCTTACATTATACTGTCTGCTTCTTTGTAGCGCGGATGAAGATTCCAAGGAATACGACCGCAAGTACGATACCTACCGGGTACGCAACTGCAGTACCGAGATTTAAGCACTCTTTTGCACAGAAGAAATATGTCATGGAAACAGCGCTCATGAAGGTTGCCGGAACTGCTGTGAGCCAGTAGTTCTTCTTTGCCTTGTAGAGGTACATGCTTGCTGTCCAGAGAACGATCATAGCCAGTGTCTGGTTTGTCCAGCTGAAGTATCTCCATACGATGCTGTAATCCATATGTCCGACGATCGCGCCGATTCCAAGTAACGGTACGCAGAGAATCAGACGGTTCTTCCAGTTCTTCTGGTCAACCTTGAACCAGTCAGCAAGTGTTAAACGTGCGCTTCTGAATGCTGTATCACCGGAAGTGATCGGGCAAGCGATAACACCTAACATGGCAAGAGCAATGCCGACACCGCCCATGGTCTTCTGGCAGACATCATAGATGGCTGCGGACTGACCGTTCTTCATGATCTCTGCGAGACCTGTGTTTAAACCACCTGTCACTTCGTAGAGAGAGCATCCTGCTGCCGCCCAGATCAGGGCGATAATTCCTTCACATACCATTGCGCCGTAGAATACGAAATGACCCTGTTTCTCAGATTTCATGCAGCGCGCCATAAGAGGTGACTGTGTTGCGTGGAAACCGGAGATCGCGCCGCAGGCAACGGTGATGAACATGAAGCTCCATACCGGTGTTCCGCTCGGATGCATGTTTCTGAAGTTGCTCCAGATCTCCGGAATCACATATTCCGGTTTTGTGAAGATACCGAAAGCAACGCCGAGTGCCATGATGATCAGGCAGATACCGAAGATCGGATATACCTTACCAATGATCTTATCGATAGAAATAAAGGTCGCGATAAAGTAGTAAGCCAGGATAATCCAGAGCCACATCTCTTTGTTTACGACCATGCCCTGTGCTCCGCTGTTGCTGAACAGGGTTACGATCAGACCGGCCGGGCCAACTGCGAAAACAGTACCGACCATCACAAGAAGAACAACGCTAAATACACGCATCACGTTCTGCATCAGGCCGCCGAGGTAGATTCCGCATACCTCTGAGATCGAAGCACCGTCGTTTCTCTCGGACATCATGCCGGAGAAGAAGTCGTGAACACCGCCGGCAAAGATCGTACCGAAGGTGATCCACAGGAATACGATCGGTCCCCACAATGCACCCTGCATGGCTCCGAAGATCGGGCCCAGACCAGCGATATTAAGAAGCTGGATCAGGAAAAGCTTCCATTGGGGCATAACCACATAGTCGACGCCGTCGTTGATTCTGACTGCCGGTGTCTCTCTGTCATCCGGGCTGAAAATGTTGTTTACGATGTTGCCGTAAACAAAGTAGCCTCCGATCAAAAGTGCCAGACAGACGAGAAAACTAATCATACAAATCCCTCCTTGAATATACATTATGCTTAGTTCTTTTTCTTCAAGCAAATGTATTATAGTATATTTTGCACAATATTTAAAGATGGTCTGCATGAACAGCATGGATATCTGCACAAACGGCACTCCTTTCATCATGAACGGAGTGCCGCAGCTTCTCTTTCTGTCAGCTGATCTTCAACAGCTGTTTTAATGTTTTCAGTTTTTCTCTTCCCACCGGGAGTTCCCGGCTCTCATACCCCTTCATATGTACGGAAAGTCCGTTTCCGCTGCCCGCAAAAAGTTCCGAAATAAATGACAGATTTATGAGATAGCTCTTATGGATCCGGAAGAATCCGAAGTCCGCCAGCTTTTTCTCAAGTTCTCCCAAAAGCTGGTTGACCTCATAGGATTTCGATGTGGTGTGGACCACGCATCCGTGTCCATCGGTCTCCGCATACACGATCTGGGCGATCTCCAGAAACAGGATTCCGTGACTGGCCGTCACAGGGATCTTGCCGAATACCGTCGATCCGCTCTTTGCTTCCACACCTGCGTTTGCCTGTTCTGCTCCCTGCTTTTCTGCTGCTGCCGGTTCCGTTTTTTCCTCCGGCTCCTCCATTTTTCGCGCGGGATCAAGTTTTCCTTCCCCAATGCACTTTTTCACAACATGATGCACCCGCTCCGGGTCAAATGGTTTTAAAATATAGTCATCAATCTCCATCTCATATGCTTTCGCGGCATACTGGGAATAGGCAGTGGCAAAGACGATCTTTGCCCCGGGAAACAGCCGTTTTGCCGTGGCTGCCAGAGTTGTCCCCTCCATGTCCCCGAGGTCCATATCCACAAAGATCAGATCAAACGAATCTGCCTCATTAAACATCCTTAAGGCGTCCGCTCCGCTCTCCGCTTCCGCGATCTCACAGTCCGGAAGCACTTCCTGCACCCTGCGGATCAGCATTTTTCTTGCCGGTCTCTCATCATCGATCACTGCGATCTTCAAAACATCTCCCCCTGTCTCTCATAGTTTCCCCGATGTATAAAAGCTTCCCGGTCACGGTATTTTCCTGTCAGCTTTCTGCCTGATACGGAATACAGAACGAAACATCCGCCCCGTCATCCGTATTCCGGATCTCCAGCCCATAACGCTTTCCGTATGTACTCTTCAAACGTTCATTCACATTTTTTAATCCCACACTGCCGGTCTTGTTTCCGGTCAGGATTCTCTCTGCCTCTTCCGGTTCAAAACCTTTTCCATGGTCCCTGACCCCAATCCGCACCAGATCCTCCCCGGTCCCGCTCTGCACCCGTTTTGCCGAGATCTCTACTCTGCGCACCCCGTCCGCACTGTTTCCATACCGGACAGCGTTCTCCACGATGGGCTGCAGGATAAAGGACGGGACCTGACAGGAGAAACCGTCTTCCACGTTAATCTCCACCCGGAGCTTCTCCTCAAATCTCGCCTTCTCGATCTCCAGATACGTTCGGACATGGTTGATCTCCGTATCGATATCCAGCATGTACTGGTCATTCTCCAGAGTCTGGCGGTAGTAGGACGCTAACGTCAGGATCAGGTCACTTGCCTTTCCCGCGTCCTCATCACAGATGCAGGAGATCGTATTCAGCGCGTTGTAGAGAAAATGCGGGTTTACCTGGGACTGCAGCGCCTTAAACTCCGCTTTTTTCCGCAGCTTCTTCTGATATTCCACATTGTAGACTCCCAACTGTGTGGAAAACATCTTCGCAAGCTCCTCCAGAAAATCCCCGATGCTCCGTTCCACACGGCGTCTCTTTTTTACGACAATGGACAGACTTCCGATCTTCTCATCTCCGGCCATGACCGGAACTGTCACCGTCACAAGGGAATGGAACAGCGGCCGGATCTCCTCATCGAGATCTTCCTCCCAGATACACTCTGCTTTCATTCCTTTTGCCGGTCCTGTCAGATGTTCCAGAAACTTTTCCCGCCGGAAACGGCTGTCATCGATCAGGGAGCTCACCGCCAGGACTTCCTTTTCATCCGTGATGATCACCGCCTGACATGGGATCTCACCGAAAATGATATCGGTCACGGCTTCCATATTTTCCCGCTTTCCGAGACCCTTTCTCAGATAGACGAGACTCTTGTCCGCGATTCCCATGGAAAGACGCATCCGCTCCGCAAACAGGCTGTCCTCTCGCATATATACCATATCAAAGGTCTTGAAAAAGAGCACCATTCCCACAGAATTCATCACGATCATCGGGACGGCGATCTTTCCCACAAGCTCCATGGCCGCACCGAGGGGCTTCGAGATCATCAGAATGATCACCATCTGCAGGATCTCCGCCTCGGCAGTCAGGAAAAACAGATCGACGCTGTCCATCTCCCCCGCCTTGTACTTTTTATGGACCAGACTTCCCAGCGCACCTTCCACCAGCGTTGAGACCGCGCAGGAGACTGCGGTAAAGCCGCCGATATCAAACAGGAACCGGTGGGCTCCGGCGATGAGTGCCGTCATCATTCCGACAAACGGTCCGCCCATGATCCCAGCGGTCAGAACGCCGATGACACGGGTATTGACGATGGCCCCGCCGGTCTTTGTGCCTGTGTAGGTCGACACGATGCTGATCGCGCCGAAGATCACTGCTAACGCCATCTTCTGGGCGATCGTGCTGTTCTCTCCCCGGAACAGCTTCCGCACTGATGCCATATTGGTGAGCAGCGTTGCCAGAAGCACCAGCAATCCGATATTTAAAAGCATGTTGAAAAACATGGTTCCTGTCATAAAGATCCCCCTGTCCCCGCAGACCGAATGTCCTTGTCTGCCTCTTTCACATGTTTTTATCATATCACATTTTTCTGTTTATTTGTTCAGAAAATGTCAAGTATAGGCGCATCCCTGGCACACTGGTGCCTTTTTCTGCAGGCGGGAATTTCCTATTACAAAGAAAAAGCTCCGGAAGGCCTGGGCTTCTTCCCTCAGGTCTTCCGGAGCTTTGCACACCGTCTGTAAACCAGTCCGGTATTTTCCTTATGAATTGTAAATATCCTCGTTTAACATTCCCTCAGATTTCGCAACGTAGATCGCGGTTGCGGAGTCACCGACAACGTTAAGCGCCGTTACTAACATCTCGATCGGGCGGTTGATCGCAAGGATCAGGCTGTATGCTAAGAGTGCGCCGTCGTTGATGTAGCCGAGACCGGAAAGGATCGTGAACAGGATGATCGCGCCTGCGCCCGGAGCTGCCGGTGTACCGGCGGATGCGATCAGGGCTAAGAGAGCGATCACGATGAGCTGGGACAGGGTTACATCGTAGCCTGCGCAGCCTGCGATGAACAGAGTCGCAACGACCTGCATGATCGCGGTACCGTTCATGTTGATGGTCATACCGAGCGGAAGTACAAAGGAAGCGATCTTCTCATCAACACCGAGCTCCTCTGTGGTGGTCTTCACGTTAAGCGGAAGAGCAGCCGCACTGGAGGAAGTGGAGAATCCGAATACTGCTACACGGAAGATCTTCTTTGCGAACTTCACCGGGTTCTGCTTTGTTGTAACTGCTACAAAGATCGGGTATCCCACGAAGAGGAATACGAGAAGCAGGATAACGGTTACGACAACGTATGCCAGTGCCGGTTTTAAGTGGTTGATTCCGTATGTCGCGAATGTTCTTGCAAGAAGAACGAAGATCGCGAACGGACCAAACTTTGTAACAACGTAGTTTAAGAATACAACAACGATATCATTTACTTCTGTGATGAGCTTCTTTAAGGTTGCGCTCTTCTCATCACCGATCGCCTTCATGCAGAGTCCGAGGGAAACTGCCAGGAACACGATCGCGAGAACGGAAGTGTTTGTGCTGAATACCGCTGTGATATTGGACGGAACAATGTTAAGGATCACATTTAACGGGTTGGAACCGGTAGATCCGGCGGAACCTTCAAGACCCTCAACCTGAATATTGAATACGCCGGCATTGTAGATCATGATTCCGACAACGCACGCCATAAGTAATGCGAAGAAAGAACAGATCAGGAAACCTGCGATCGTTTTTACGGAAATTCTGCCGAGAGTTCTTGTATCGGAAATCTGTCCGATCGCAAGTGTGATGGATGTGAATACCATCGGTACGATGACAAGCTGTAAAGAACGGATAAACAACTGACCAATAATATAGAAGATACCGAGTGCCTTTTCAGCGCCTGCAGCTGTGATATCCTGGAACAGGATGCTGTTGATCGTTGCCCATACGGCTTCCTTGCCTGTGCTGTTGAGGTTTTCTCTTAAGAACATTAACAGAAGACCTGCTACCAGACCGCAGACGAGGGAAATACTCATTCTGACAGCGAGTGAACTTTTCTTTTTCTCCATGTAATCCTCCTTTTTTTACCGCGCAACACACCCGGAAACATAAGCTTTGGGGCGGCTCTCCAAAACATTTCTGATATGCGGACACAGACTTTGACTCATTGCCCGCATAAAAATCTCCGGGACACTGACAGGTTTTTATCGATCCCTGTCAAACTATCCCGGAGATTATATCGTAGTCTGAGCAATTCCGCAAGTAGGAATTTCAAATTTCTTTATGTTTTTTTTACAGAAATTTTATTTACTGGAATCGGCTGCCGGAACAGACTCCGAAGCCTGTGTCTGATCCAGTTCCGCATTTAACTCCTGGAACGCCGCCGCGAGATCCTGCTCGTTGCCGTCCGTGTCATAGATCCTGCCGTACTGCTCGTGGGAATACATTTTGATATTATCCAGTGTCACGCTGCGGTCTGTCGTGATCGAGAGATTGTAGTTTTCCTGCCACGGGATGGAACACTCATAATTTCCCGCTTCCGTCACCTGAACCGACTTTTTAGCGTCACCGATCTGGAAGGTGACCTTCGCTGTACCGTTCTTCGGTGCCGCCCAGAATTTTACATAGATCTTGTCCCTCTTTCCAAGACGTCCATGGACATTCTGGCTGAGCACACTGTCCTTTGCCAGAGTGACTGCCTTTGATCCGTCATGTTCCGTTTTCTCAACCTTTCCGGTGGTATCCCAGCCTGTGAGTCCCAGAGCAAACTGACCATTGTATACACAATCGTTTACATAATTCCGGTATACCCAGAGACCGTAGCCGCAGGTAGTATCTTTTAAGATCGGAGCGGTATTCTTCACAAAGTCCGCCACCTGAGATTCCTCGATCTGGGTATTGTAGGAGAATGCCTCTGTGGAATCCATATAGAGGAACTGCTCCATAAAATATTTCTTTCCGCTCTTTTCCACGAGACCGTTCATGCCCCTCTGCATGAACGCCAGTGCGGTTTCCGACGAGATATGGTCTCCCACGTTCTGCTGTCCGAGGGACACGCTGTACATAAGAGCGGAGTACTCGGCATCGGCACACGGATACGTGGCGGAGTGGGAATAGTAGGTATAGCTTCCGTCCAGCTGGTAGATCGGATCGCCGTCGGAGCGGACCTCCATGGATAGTCCGGGGAACACTTCCTGACTCTCGGAGAGGAGCTTATTTAAAAAGCTGTCATAGAACTCAAAAAACAGCTTCGCCTCCGGGCGCTTTCTCTCCGGGATCCAGATTTCGGAATAATCCTGGAACGTCTTTCCGTAGACCGCGCCGAGCTCCGCAAGGGAGTAGTGAGCCTTCAGGTAATCCTGATATCCGCTTCTGGATGCCAGACGGATACTGAGGGCTCTTGTGAGATCCCGGTCCATGTTTGACGTATAGTCCCAGAAGTCCTCCCAGGTAATAAATCCACCCTGAAAGTTCCCATAGTCAGATACCCGGTCATAGATCGTCTTACAGTAATCCAGCCACAGCTTCCTGTCACTGCTTCCGTCCTGCACCACACCGGCATATCGCTCCGGAAGGGACGCGTCACCGCTGTAATCCCAGCAGTAACCGATCCGCAGCGTCACCATAAGTCCGTGGTCATCCGCGCACTTCATGACCTGATCGAGTTTGGAGAAAGCAGCCTCATTGTACATATTTCCCATGTCCCCCGGCTGAAACTCTCTCCACGGGATCACGAGAATAATACTGTTGAAGCCGTCCGCCTTGATGCGGGCAAAATTTGCCCCCATATTGTCATCTTCTGTCCCCCAGTAGTTGATGGGCCAGGCATCACCGAAGTAGGTCACAGATTTTAAGTATTCCGGAAATGCTGCCTGCGCTTCCATCCGAAGTTCAGGGATTCCAGCCATCAGGGATGCGGCGGCCAAAAGCGCTGCCGCTGGTCTTGCCAGTTTTCTTATGTTCATACGCTCACCTTTTATAACTGTTCTTCGCAGCTTCCTTTTTTGTTTCTGGTATGCATCGGCACACACCGATTCCCGTTTACTATACCACAATGCAAAAATTTCTGCAAAATTTATCCTTAAAAAAATTCTGCAAAATTTATCCTTGACTAATTTAAGACTTGCGGGGATACTTTTATTAGAGAGATCGTAACGGTTCAGCAGGCTGCTCGCTGACCGCACTGGTCGCGCCGGCCGTACTCGCTGCAGTAAAGCGCAGACTTTACGGTACTGGAGCGTTGCGAAGTATTTATTAAAGGAGGACTTTATTAAGCATGGAAAAATCAACGGTTTATTTTACTGATTTCCGGTGTTCGGTTGGAACCAGCCAGTTAGACAAGCTGAAAAAGCTCTGCGTTGCTGCAGGGATTAAAAACATTGACATGGACGGAAAATTTGTCGCGATCAAAATGCATTTCGGTGAGCTTGGAAACCTCGCCTTCCTTCGTCCGAACTACGCGAAAGCTGTTGCGGATCTCTGTAAGGAACAGGGCGGCATGCCGTTTCTGACCGACTGTAACACCTTGTATCCGGGCAGCAGAAAAAATGCCCTGGACCACTTAGACTGCGCAAACCTCAATGGCTTCAACCCGATCTCCACCGGCTGCCAAATTATCATCGGTGACGGTCTTCGCGGAACCGACGAGGTGGAGGTTCCGGTCGTAAACGGGGAATACTGCAAGACAGCCTTCATCGGCCACGCGGTTATGGACGCCGACGTCTTTATCAGCCTGACCCATTTCAAAGGTCATGAATCCACCGGTTTCGGCGGTGCCATCAAGAACATTGGTATGGGCTGCGGAAGCCGTGCCGGAAAAATGCAGCAGCATGCAAGCGGAAAGCCGTCCGTCCGTGAAAAGCTCTGCCGCGGCTGCAGACGCTGTGCGAAGGAGTGCGGAAGCGATGCTATTACATATGTAAATAAGAAAGCTGTCATTGATTATGACAAATGCAAAGGATGCGGCCGCTGTATCGGTGCCTGCAGCTTTGACGCTATCTACAACCCGAACTACGATGCCAACGAGCTTTTAGACCGCAAGATGGCAGAGTACGCACAGGCTGTCTGTTATGACCGCCCGTGCTTCCATATTTCCCTCGTACAGGATATCAGCCCGAACTGTGACTGCCACGGCGAAAATGATGCCCCGATCCTTCCGGATATCGGAATGTTCGCAAGCTTCGATCCGGTGGCTCTGGACCAGGCCTGCGCGGATGCCTGTCTGAAAGCTGCTCCGATCGCCAATAGCCAGCTCGGGGAACATCTCTCCCAGCCGGGATGGCACTGCCACCACGATCATTTCAAGGATTCCAACCCGAATATCGAATGGCAGGCGACCCTCGATCAGGCAGAAAAGATCGGTCTCGGTACGAGACAGTATGAGCTGAAACGGATCTGATCAGGATTTTCCATGAAATAAAGAATGGGGAGAAGTTCCATTTTACGGAACTTCTCCCCGCTTTTTATGTACGATTGCAGCGCGTCATTCCCTTCACGTTCACCGGAAAGATCTATTCCCGCTCAATCGCATCAATCAATTTTTTACATCTTCATTCCAAGCGCTCTCGGCTTGCATCCGTCCGGGATCGGGCAGTGATAGGTGTCGCCATCCAGCTCCTCCTCCATCTCCGCTTTCGCCTTCGCGATGATCTCCGGATCCTCATACATATCGATCGCTGCGCCTGCCATTGCCTTCGCCGCGTAGATCAGTCCCTTGTGTGCCAGTCCGCTCTTGCCCTGGGAAACAACCTGCCAGGAGTGACCCGGTGTTCCTGCCGCCCATGTAGCAACGTAGGCCTGGGCAGTCGGGCAGTTCCAGCTCACGTCACCGACGTCCGTGGAACCGAAGGACATGATTCCGTCCGGGTTGAACGGAGCGACAAAACGGTACATGCTCTCGCCCTTATGGGAAAGGACTTCCGCCTTAGCTGCTTTGTCCTTGCAGTTCTTTGCGATCTTCTCTAAGGACTCAAAACGGCTGTCGCCAACGCCCTCACTGATGGCTTTGGCAAACTTCATCTCCTCTTCCGTGTACTCCGGAGCGCCAAGCTCCACAAGGTTGTCCCAGAGTTCCTTCGCAATCACCTTGTTGCTCATAAGGTTCGAGCAGCCCTTTACGAAATCGATCTCTACACGGGTCTCTGTCATATGGGCAGCACCCTCAGCGATCTTGTTGACACGCTGATAGATCTCCTCCACCTGACTGTTCTTCGGGGCACGGATCAGATACAGAACCTCCGCGTACGGCTGTACAACGTTCGGGGAATATCCGCCGGTGTTTGTGATCGCGTAGTGGATTCTCGCCTCCGGAACCACATGCTCTCTTAAGAACTGAACACCCATGTTCATAAGCTCCAGCGCGTCAAGAGCGCTTCGTCCAAGATGCGGCGCTCCGCCTGCGTGGGCACTCTTTCCATAGAATTTATATGCTACCTGATAGTTTGCGAGGGAGCTTCCCGTGTCGGCCTGCGTTAAATCTCCCGGATGCCATGTGATCGCGGCATCAAGGTTTGCGAACACTCCGCCTTTCGCCATAAATGCCTTTCCGGATCCGCCTTCCTCACCCGGGCAGCCAAAATAGATCACAGTTCCCGGTTTTCCGCTTTCTTCCAGATACTTTTTGATTCCGATCGCCGCGGAGAGGGACGCTGTGCCGAGCATGTTATGTCCGCAGCCGTGTCCGCTGGCGCCATCATGCACAACGATCTTCTCGGTAGCTCCCGCTTCCTGATCCAGTCCGGACAGGGCATCGAACTCGCCTAAGATACCGATCACAGGTTTTCCGGAACCGAATGTGCCCTTAAATGCAGTCTTTACGTCCGCAAGACCTGTCTCAACTGTAAAACCTTCTGCCTTCAGAACATCGCAGAGGATCTTCATCGACTTTTCTTCCGTGAAGGCAGTCTCCGCACAGCCCCAGATCTCGTCGCTGGCGGTAAAGATCTCGCTGGATTTCTTATCAATTTCTTCCCAAGCTGTCTGTTTTCCCATCTCCATATCACCTTTCTTGTACATGATTTCCGGCTGTTGTCCACACTGCCCTTTCATTTTCCGATCAGGCAGCTCTCAAAATTTAATTTTTCGAGTTGTTCTGAATTTTTATGTAAATTCCAACCAGTTATCAATAATTATACTATTGCATCCAGCGATGCGCAACCTTTTTCATGTTTTGTGCCTAAAGTAAATGTATCATTTCGGATGTCGGCAAATTTTCCCTCTATTTGTTTTGATTTTCTCAGCTTTCCCTGCCACATATATTTTCTGTTCTGACTGCGCAGAGAGAGATGGAATTTAATTTTGCAGGTGGGGCTTCTTACTGTTGGCACATCCTCTTCTTGAAAACTGCTTGCGCTTTTATACCTGCGATGGTATAATTTATAGGTAATGCCCTGTGATACAGGGCGAACGTGAACACACTGGAGGTATCCACATGAACTGGAGTATCGTAGCAAATGTCATTCTTGTCATTCTCCTGATCCTTGTCGTTGTCCTCGCTGTGCTTTACTTCCTCGGACGTAAGATGGAAAAGCGCCAGGTAGAACAGCAGAGCGCGATCGATGCCGCTAAGCAGACCGTGAGTCTGATGGCGATCGACAAGAAAAAGTTGAAAATAAAGGAAGCCGGACTCCCGCCGATCGTTTATGAGCAGACTCCATGGTATGCAAAGCGGATGAAGGTTCCGGTAGTTAAAGCAAAGATCGGTACAAAGATCATGACCATGATCGCCGATGAGAAGGTCTTCCTTCAGCTCCCGTTAAAGACTGAGGTCAAGGTTGAGATCAGCGGTCTTTACATCACAGCGATCAAATCCGTTCCGCGCGGAGGACTGCTCCCGCTTCCGAAGAAAAAAACTCTCGGTCAGCGTATCAAAGGAATTTTCAAAAAAGACTGAATCGACAAGAAAAAGACAACAAAGTGAAAAATCCCTGTCTTCTGGTGATCAGAAGGCAGGGATTTTTTCATTTCTATTATCTTTTAGATCAGTCCAACAGATTTCATAAAGAAGATCCATAAGAACAGTGTAAACATGGACACCGCCGTACTGATCACGACAAACTGTCCGGCAAGCTCTCCGTCACCGCCCATATTCTGCGCCATCGGGTAGGATGCGGCTGCAACCGGTGTCGCGTAGACAGCGATCAGAAGGAACAGCTCAAGTCCACGAAGTCCAAAGGCGTAAGCGATCGCGATGATGATCGCCGGAAGGATAAACAGCTTGCAGGTAAGCGTTGGAACCAGATATTTGAGGTTTTTCCGGATTGCCCTGAACTGTAAGGTTCCACCGAGCACATAGATCGCCAGCGGAGAAGTCATATTGGAGAACGCCGCGATCGGGGTCACAAGACTTCCCGGAAGCTTGATCCCGAGGAAAAAGAAGATCAGACCCACGACGGCACCCTGCAGGAGCGGATTCGTTGCCACCGCCTTCAGAGTCTTCTTAATATCTGATTTTCCCTCTCCGTTGAACATTTCAAGAATAAATACCGATGTGGTATTGTAGATCGACACAACGACCGTCACCATCATAGCCGCGATCGATGCCGCTGAATCTCCAAATACCGCGATTGTGAGCGGCAGTCCGAACAGAACAAAGTTGCTTCGGAAGATCGCCTGAATGATAACGCCTCTTCTGGGGTTTTCCTTTACGATCTTCGGAATGATCACGATCAGGATCGCTTCCACGATCAGGATGCTGGCACCTGTGAAGATCAAAAGCAATGGTCTCGGAAGCGACTCGGCATCTGCTTTATAAATATTGTAGAAGGTCATAAACGGATAAAATACCCGGAAGACCATCTGGTTCAGCTTCTGTAAAAATTCCTCTTTCACAACTCCTTTGATCTTCATCGTATATCCGAGCGCCAGATAACAGAAGAACGGGATGACCGCATTAACCGCGACTAAAAAACTCTCCATACATCGTTTGTCCTCTCACAGCTATTCTTTTCGACCGCTATTTCTCCGAATACGGTCCACAGATCAGCTGCGTCCTTTCTTTTTTGTCATCTCCCTGAGCTGTCAGGAGATGCGTATTTGCACAACCCTTTCAACATCCCCACATCAAGACTTTTTCCTATATTGAGATTCCCAACACCTCATCCTTTTTCGATGATGCCAGAATTTCTGTACTGCAGTCAAACGCGTATTCCCCATTCATCTCCATGGAATATTTGATTCTTAGAAGAATAGACTCTTCATCCTCCTCAACTTCGATCAGGGAAGTCGTAATCCCCATCAGGAACAGCCCCATCGGCGTCCGGTAGTTTGCTGTCGTCCGCCTTCCGGGCTCAAAGATCATGTGGCTCTCCACGAGTCCGCGTTTCATGACCTCGATCCGGTTCTCCATCACCTTCACAGTATTGTGGGTCGGTGTGCCCGTCTCGTCAAGCGACTCATCATAGATCAGATACTGCTTGCCGTTTTTCACATAATACGTCCCCGGGGTGATCATCTCGACCGTGTCCTCTTCCTCACCGATCGTCTGTACCCCCCGGACACGGACTAAAATATCCTTTGTCATGTAAATCTCCCCTGATATATCATTTTGAACGGTCCGCACGGCTTCGGCACGGACCGCTGTGAACATTATTATCTCTCGTATCTCCGAAATGCGTGATCGATCAGATCGTCGATCAGCTGTCTCTTGTTTACACCTCTTGCCTCCCACAACATCGGATACATGCTGATGGCGGTGAAGCCCGGAAGTGTGTTGATCTCATTGAATACGACTGTTCCGTCTGCTTTTACAAAGAAATCCACGCGGGATAAGCCGTAGCCGTCCACTGCGTTGAAGATCTTAACAGCAGCCTCACGGACACGCTCTGTGGCTCCGTCAGGAAGCTCCGGGTCAACGACGGTCTTGGACTCCGCATTGTAGTATTTCGCATCGAAATCATAGAATTCAGCCGCAGCAAGGATCTCACCCACGCCGGATGCTTTCGTGGAAGCGCCGTCACCGAATACGCCGCACTCGATCTCACGGCCCACGATCATCTCCTCAACGAGGATACGGCGGTCATTATCAGCCGCTTCCTTTAGACCGGAGATCAGCTCTTCGCGGTTGTCTGCTCTTGTAACACCTCTGGAGGAACCGGCGTTAGACGGCTTTACAAATACCGGATACGGGATCTCTTTTTCGACCTTCGCGATAACCGCATCCATATCCTTCAATTCCGCTTTCATAACAGAAACGTAAGCTGCCTGACAGATGCCAAGTCCGCTTACCATGCGCTTTGTGGAAAGCTTATCCATCGATACCGCAGAAGCGAGAACACCGCAGCCGACGTACGGGATCTTCGCAAGCTCAAGGATTCCCTGTACGGTTCCGTCCTCTCCGTAGAGGCCGTGAAGGACCGGGAATACCACATCCACCGGAATCTTCTCAAAAGATCCGTTCTCTGTGACAATCAGACATTTCTCTTCTGCGTCCGGGGACAGCACCGCCCCCGCTTTTGACTCTCTCCAGGTATCATCTTTGACCTGGCTTAAGGAGTCCACCTTTACCCAGTGTCCGTCCTCCGTGATCCCGACGAGGATCACATTATATTTCTCCTCATTGATATTTGCTGCCACATTCTGTACAGACATACAGGATACCACATGCTCAGATGACTGTCCGCCAAACAGGACAACGATATTTTTCTTTTCCATGATGTTTTTTTGATTCCTCTCTGATTTTCTATTCAAGTCGAACGTCCGTGAGACCTGGCGCATGATTCCGGTCAGCAAAACCGACATATTCCTTATAAGATCACTGTGCACCTGAATCATCCTCTCTGATGCACTGGACGGGCTGTTTTGACATGTTATCGTTTAGATTATAGCACAACTGGCAATAATTACAAACAGGAAATAACATTTGCCTCTGACATAAAAAGTAAACAGCAAAGAAGGTGTATTTATGAAACGAACCTGTAAGCTCTGTCTCTCTTCCCTGTGTTTTTTGATTTGTTTTCTTCTTTCCATGTCCGGCATCCGGGCGCGGGATGAGGCGCTGGCGGCGGATATCGCCCCGAAGATCCTGCGTTTTCATGTCCTCGCGAACAGCGATTCCGCCAGGGATCAGGCATTAAAGCTCTGCGTAAAGGATCTTCTGCTGGAAAAGATCCGGGACGGTGCCGCCGGAAATCAGATCGCCGGAAAAGAGGAGCTGAAAGCATATATCCTGTCTGAATCTTCCACACTGGAAGCCGCCGCAAAAGACTTTATCCACAGCTCCGGGTATGATTACGGTGTACAAGTGGGGATCGAGACCTGCAGGTTTCCGGTACGCACCTATGGGGACATGACATTTCCCGCCGGGATGTATGAAGCCGTCCGCGTGACCATCGGAAACGGTGCCGGGCACAATTTCTGGTGCGTCCTGTACCCATCCTTATGCTACACGGACAGCGTTCATGCGTCGATGCCGGAGGAATCGAAGGAAATGTTGAAAAATCTGATCCCAGAGGACGATTTTCAGTCGCTGCTAAGGGCAAGGCCGGCCTGTTTCCTGAAAAGCACCAGCTCAGCGGCCACGGGTGAACACACTTCCCATGCAGCTATCGCCTCTGCAGCCAACCCTGATAATACTGCCAGAACTTCGGGTAAAAAAAGTGAGCAGGGAACATCTTCCCTGCCCACTGTAAAAGTCCGCTTTCGGATTGCTGAACTGCTTTCAGCGCATCCGCAGCTTACTGACTAAGACTTAAGTTTCCCTTAACCGCCCAGTCATAGGTCTCCATCGCCTGGAACAATGAGAGATCTCCGGTCTTCACCGCAATCTCCTTTGTCTTTAAGGAGTTCTGCTGCTGCATATACTCAAGGCGTCCGATGGTCCCTAACTGCCATTTTCTCTCGGCAGTCTCCATCTTCGTCTTCTCCAGCTCGTAAGCTGCCTTTGCGGTCTGGAGCTCGTTTCTCTTCTGGAGAACGTCATTGTAAAGGTTTACGAGGGAGGACGCGACTTCTTCCTTCTCCTGCTTGATCGTGCGCTGTAAGTTCTGGTACTCGACAGAGCCTGCGTCCTTGTTGTCGAGTTCCAGCACGTTGTATCGGATCGTAAAGTTGTTGTCCTGCGCCGCCTGTTTGTCCTTCTCCGGGTTCATTCCGTCAATCCTTGTGAGGTCAGCTGCCGGGACATCCTTGATCTCCGGCTTTGCATCATACTTCCATCCGAGCATCGTGCAGAGGGTCTGACGGAGCTTCTGCTCACTGGATGTCAGTGTCAGTTTCGTTGCCTGGGTGGACTCCAGCTGCTGTCTCGCGGAAAGGACCTGGCTCTGGGTCGCAAGACCGTTGGCTGCCTGGTTCTGGGTGGACTGGTAGACTGCCTCTAAGAGTGTGAGTCCGCTCTCTAAGCTCTCCTCGTTGAGCTTTAACTGCTTGTAGCCGATCATGGCGCTCTGGGCGCCGGCGGTCAGCGCCGCACGGGTGCTGTCCACAAGCTTGAGATGCATCTGCTCCGGGGATACCTGTTCCAGGCTGTCGCCCTGCAGAGCAATTGCGTCTGCCTGGTAGTCCATGAGTTCTGAACTGTAATAGAGCTGAGCGTAGTTGGTCGGAGCCATTGCCGGAACTTTACCGATCATCTCCTTGGCTGCGTCAAGAGATCCTTTCAGTGTACTTGCCGTATCCGCTAGTTCTCCCGAACTATCCAGTAATTTTGATTTCAGCTTCACGACATCCTTGGCTGCATCTTTCTTATCGGAATATGTCTCCTTCACTGTCTTAAACGTCGGGCTGTAGACCTCAACAAGCTTCCCGATCTCGTCATATTCCAGCATGTTATCCGCGAGCTTCTTCATCGTCGCGTCATCGTACTCATTTCCCGGCTGGGACACGAATCCATTCTCATCCGCAACACCGGTCGCCTGAACCGCCTTCGTCGCTGCGAAGGAGTTCACAGGCGCTGCCGCAAGCGCAAGCGCAAGTGCTGCCGGAATCACACGTCCTGTCCAATTTCTTTTCATTCTGATTCTCCTTTAGCTCTGCGATGAGGAACCGATATCGAGAAGTCCCTCAAGCGCCCACTGATAATTTTCGATTGCACCGGTAAGATCAAGCTTTGCCGCTGTGTGGGATGCCTCACTGGAAAGCCATGCAGACTCTGCCTGGAGGTATTCCTGGCGGCTCATCATTCCGAGGGCATTCTTCCTGTCAGCTGCTGCCTTGTCGGCCTTTGCGGCCCCGTAGAGCGTCTCAGATGCCTCGTAGGCTTTCTGTTTCTGCTTTACGTCCTGGTACATAAGATCCAGGGAAGAGCGGATAGAATCTTCCTGGTCCTTGATATTTCTGGCTTTCTGTACTGCTCCGCCGGAGGCACTGGCCTTTGCCATTCTCGTGTCATACAGCGTATAGTTCATCTCGATGGCCTTCGCCTCATCCTTCTTCGGATCAAAGGACGTGATCACGGAAAGATCCGGCTCCGGAACCTTTGTGATCTCCGGGTCCGCGTTGTACTCCCAGCCTAACATCGTGATCAGCGTCTGCTTCTGGCTGTTCAGGCTGGACGCTGCCTGAAGTGCGCTCCCGTTTGCGGAATTTAAAGCATCTTCCACAGTCAGAACATCCTCCGTTGACATCATTCCGAGATCTTTTTTCTTCAGCGCCGCCTCGTAATTCTGCTTTGCGATCTCCTGATTTAAGACAGCAATATCATATTGATCCTTTAATGTCTCATAAGTGCGCATCGCTTCCCTTGCGGTTTTTGTCTTCTCATTTCTCGCAATACGAAGTCCGCGTAGTGCTGAACCGCCGTTCTTTTTTCCGTTTGCGGTATCTTCCAGCTGCTGCGCATAAGCGCGCAGGGCATGCATGTTTGTCCTATATTCTTTATATTCGCTGCGGGTCGAGCTGTCATTTTTCAGATCATCCGCGTCATTCTCCAGCTCATCCGCCTCCGTGCGGAGATCCGCCGCCAGTGCTAACATCTGGTCCTTTGTAAGGCCCGTGGATCCGCCCGGATTGTAATAATACTTCTGCAGCTGATTCTGATAATCCGTATTATACCTCTCGATCAGTCCCGGGATCTCCCAGTATTCCAGGGTATTGTCCTTAAACTTTTCAAGCGCTGCTTCGTCATATTCTGTGACTGCGACGTCCTTCGTCGCAGCTAACGCAGGAATTCCAGTACCCACTGCCGCCATGGAAAGACTTCCCATAAAAACGGCGGAGAACATGATCAGACCTGCCTTTTTCCATTGATTCTGTCTCATAGGTTTCCCTCCATCTATGAGCATAACGATTTCATCGCAGAAACGCAATAACATTTCTCTTACATTTTCTTTCCAAATACGGCAATCCGGTGGCAATTTTTATCCCCCGGCTGCCGCTTTCAATGTTCAAATCTTTAATCTACGTCAACGATCTCTGTCTTATCCTGATTCTTTCCGCTCATGATCACATAGAAGACCGGAAGAACAAGAAGTGCCATCGCCGTGGAGACGATCAGTCCGCCGACATCAACGAGTGCAAGTCCCTGCATCGTCTTACCAGCGTTTCCGTAAGCCGCTGCCATCGGGATCATTGCCACGATCGTCGTGAGTGTTGTCATGAACATCGGGCGCATACGGGTCGCGCCGGCTTCAATGACCGCATCCTTAAAGTCCATCGTTGCCCGGTACTGGTTCGCCGTATCGACGTACAGAATACCGTTGTTTACTACCGTTCCGACTAACATTAAGAAGCCTAACAGGGAGGTCATGCTGATCGGGCAGTCCACTAACCATAAGAACAGGAAGGAACCGATCAGGGCGAACGGGATCGTCGTCATAACCATCAGGGAGAACTTCGGAGACTCAAACTGTGCCGCCATAACGACGAATACAAGGAATACGGCTGTCGCGATCGCCTGACCCAGAGATGCGAACTCCTCATTCATCATCTTCGTGTTCATGCTCTCCTTCATGGAGATCGAACCGTTTAAGTACTTGTCAATGACCTCCTTCTGGATCTTATCCTTCGTGGTGCTGTCCGCACCCTCTGTCAGCGTACCGGTAATGGTCACCTGATACTGCTTATCACTCTTTGTGATGCTCTGCGGGCTGTCCTTGAAGCCGATATCTGCGATATCCATAAGGGCTACGGATCCGCCGGTCGCTGTCGGAAGAACGATTCCCTGGAGCTTATCGATCGTATCGTACTCATCATCTGCGTACTCGACCTTTACATCGATATCATTTCCGTCAACATTCAGGGTCGTTGCCGTCGTTCCGCTGACCATCATGTATACCTGGGAAGCAACTGCGGTCGGGGAAAGTCCCTCTGCTGCTGCCTTGACCGGATCCACATTGATCTTTACAAGGGGAGCGCTGTTTTCAAGGGAAGAGTGGATATTTGTCGCATCCGGGCGCTTCTGGAGCTCGGAAACGATCTCATCCGATACCTTCTTTAAGTCATCGTACTGTGTGCTGACAAGAAGATATTCGAGATCCTCCGCTGCTCCCATGGACATGGTGCTCATGGAGTTCTGGCTCTCGAGGCTCACGGAGCAGTCGGACCACTTCTGCATGTCACGTTTCCACTCCTTGATGACCTGATCCGTCTTTCTGCTTCTGTCATCCTTTAAATATGCCGTCAGGGTTGCTCCGCTTCCGCCCATATTCATGGAAAGTCCGGAGCTTCCGTAGGAGAGCATGTAGGAATCAAGATCCGGATCCTGGGTCACATAGTCCTCTGCTCTCTGGAGGATCTTATCGACCTCCTCGATCTTAAGGCCCGGCTGGGTCTCGATCGTCACCGCGATCGTTCCCTGATCATCTGCCGGCATAAGCTCTGTCTTTAACTTTGTCGCAAGGAACAGGGAGAAGATCACAAGCACAACGGCGGTTCCCATGACCATCGCTTTTTTCTTTAAAAGCTGCTCCATCAGGGAACGGTATCCGCCCTGCAGAGCTCTCATGATGCCGGAGGCCGGGGTATTTTCCTTCTCCTTCGGACGGTAGTACACATAGCAGAGCGGTACAAGCGTCATCGCGGAGATCAGGGACGCGATCATACAGAATACGATCGTGAATCCCAGCGGCTTGAACATCTGGCCGCTCATTCCGGAGATCAGAGCTAACGGGATAAATACGACACAGGTCGTAACGGTACCACCGATGATGGATTCCAGAACGGCTGCCGTACCATCGATCGCCGCTTTTCTCGTTTCAATAAAGCCGCCGCCCTTATCCGTAAAGCGGAAACAGCTTTCCAGAACTACGATCGAGTTGTCGACCATCATTCCGACGCCGAGAACCAGACTCGACAGGGTGATGACGTTTAGCGTAAAGCCCATGACCTTCATGAGGATGAGGGCCGCTAAGATCGACACCGGAATAGAGGTTCCGACGATCAGGGATGCCTTGATATCGCCGAAGAACAGCCAGATGATGAGCATCGCGATAATGACCGCCATGATCATGGTCTTGAATACGCTGTTTAAGGAATCGCTGATCTGATCACTGTAATCGTTGATAACAACGTACTCCAGAGACGGATCCTGCGCTTTTAATGTTTCCATTGTCTCCTGGACTGCCTTGGAAACGGTAATGTGGTCGCTGTCCTGATTTTTCTTGACGCCGATCGTCATCGTGTCCTTGCCGTCGTAGCGTCCGATACTGTCCTTTGCCTCAACGGTACTGTAGATATTGGCAACATCTTCCATATAGATGATGTTTCCGTTGCCCAGTGTGATCGGGATCTTCTTTAAAAGCTCCATCGTGTCAAAGGAGGTTCCGGATGTTACGGAAAGATCCTTGTTTCCGACGGAGGTACTTCCGATCGGCATGGAAAAGTCCGCAGACTTTAAAGCCGCAACGATGGTATTCATGTTCACATGATACTGGCTTAATTTTTCCGGGATCAGCTCCGCCTTGATGTAAGCCTCCTGACCACCGGATACATCGACACTGGCTACAGATGTCAGCTTTTCGATCTCCGGAACGATATCGTTATTTACATAGTTATAGAGGTTATCCACGCTGTCATTGTTGACCGCAAGGGTGATGGACGGCGTACTGTTGATATCCATCTCGATGATCGTCGGGGTATCGACGTCATCCGGGAGATCCGACTTGATCCCATCCAGCTTTTTCTTTAAGTCATCGTAAGCTTTATCGATATCCTGGTCATAGTCATACTGGACCAGGACCATTCCGAAGTTTTCCGAAGACATGCTGGTGACGGAATCGACACCGGAAAGCGTTCCGATCTCATCCTCTATCTTGCTGATCACAAGCTGGTCCACATCATCCGGGCTTGCTCCCGGGTAGACCGCGCTGACGATCAGCATCGGCATATCCATTTCCGGGATCAGCTCAAGCTGGGATGAAAAGATCGAGCTGAGACCGAATACGATCAGGCAGAGCACAACAAGAACGGTTGTGACCGGCCGTTTTAAGACCTTTTTGGTAAGTCCCATGTTCCTTGTGCCTCCTTATTTTGCTGCCGTTTCCGCGGCTTCTGTAGTCTCTTCTGCTGTTGTCTCACTGCTGCTATCTGTCGTTTCCGCGCTGTCATCACTGCCCTGAAGATTTACAGCAGCACCATCATAAAGCTCCTTGGACCAGCTTGTGATGACCTCGTCATCGTAGGAAAGTCCGGAAACGATCTGGATCTTGTCGGAATCGATGAGCCCGTCTTCCACCGGAGTCTTTTTCGCCGTGGATGTCGCGGCATCATATGTATAGACGTAGGCGTCGCCGTTGCTGTAGTTGACACAGTCTGCCGGAACAACCATGACATTGTCCGCCTTCTCCGCTGTCACATAAACCTTTACCATCGTTCCGCTGGCAAGTCCGTCCGCGTCGCCTAAGGTTGCTTTCACCTTGAAAAGTCCTGTGGAAGCGTCCACCATGCTGCCGATCTCGGAGATCGCGCCGCTGTAATCCGTTCCGTTCTTCTCCACCGTCACAGGATCACCGATATTTAATCCCTTCATGACACGCTCCGACACGTTGATGGTCAGTGTCTTTCCGCCTGCACCGGATACGACGCCTGCGACAGAACCGCCCGCAGACATATCATGCACCTGCACGCCGAACTGCTCTAAGACACCGGCGATCGGCGCGGTAACAACCGTGTTCTCGCTCTGGGTATCATAGTTTAATTTTGCGGAATCATACTGGAGCTTCGCCATGGACAGACCGCTTACCGCCTGCTCATAGGCCTGGGCGGAAATATCCCCGCTCTCGTAGAGTGCTTTCATTCTGTTTACAGATGTCTGGGCGTCGTTTAAGGATACCTGGGTCGTATTTAACGTGATCCTTGCCGCGTCTAACTGCTTGTTGTCGATGCGGAACAGCTTCTGTCCCTTCTGTACGGTATCGCCCTGATTTACATAAACCTCCAGTACTTCTCCGCTTCCCTTCGGGATAATGTATACCTGATCTGCCGGTTCCACAGTACCGGTCAGTCCTGTGGAAAGTTCAATATTTCCTGTCTCCGGTGTCTGGACGACGACGGTCGGGTTCGGAACGGCCTCGATCGGCTCTTCTTTTTTCGTAAATCTTGTGAACATCAGGGCTCCAAATGCGCCGACGCATACAAGCCCGATTACGATCTTACCTGCTTTTTTCATGGTTCCTCCTCATTTTCTGCAACCTGTTGCTTTTTTGATCTCTCCTGCGGATCCTTTTTGTCTTCTGGTCCGCATGTTCTGTTTCGCGGGCAGCTTTTCTTTTCTATTCCTTACTGCTGCTCCTCTTCCCTGCTGTCTGATCTATATGCACATATGCCGTAGTGGAGCATATGGATATGGCGTTTGTAATACTCGGTAGCTTCCTCTCTATCCCCTCCGTCACGGAAAAACCGTTTGAGCGACATGATAAATACTACCATATGCATTTCGATCAGCTCATTTAAGGCTTCTCGGCTGATCGGCTCTTTGTCCTGATCGATATTTTCATATAGAAGCTTCATAAACTTCTGATTTTCCCGGCATACCTGCGGGTCAGACTCCGGACCGCCCCTGAAAATATCCATAAATTTCGTACTCTTGGTCAGATTCTGGAAAATATCGATCAGCCCGGCCCGCTCCATAAGATCCATTCCGCGGTCGAACACATTCTCAAGCATATCCCACAGATCGCCTCCGTTTTCCCGGAGCCGCTCGATGTAGTTCTTAAAATGCTGTTCCGCCTGTGCATAGATCAGCCACTTCAACAGATCCTGCTTATCTTCAAAATATGTATAAAAGCTTCCTCTTGATATATCCGCATCGTGGACGATCCGGTTGATCGACGCCTCCTCCAGAGGCACTCTGATAAACTCCTTTGCCGCTGCGATCCGAATTGCTTCAATTTTTTCTTTCGGAAGCCGCAGAAACCGCTCAGTCGGCATAGTTCCATCTCCCTTCTGTCAAAATCAAATAAATATTTCTGACACTTTGCATCTTTTGTAAAAGTGACAACCTGTCAACATTATAGTGACACCCTGTCATTCTGTCAATATCTGTTTTTTCACTTTATAATGATTTTAGATTTTCGTAAGGTTTGCAAAATTTCTGTATAGAAACTCCTGCCTCCGGTCCGATCCCGTCTGTGATTTCCGCTGTTTTGCTCAGCCTACCATGCCCATGTTTCAGAATTGTTTTCCGATTGTTGCAGTTTCATGAATCCTGCAGATTTTGCCGGAAATATCGGATTGTACAGGAATAAATACCAATTCATAGCATGTTTGTAGGAATTGCTTCTTGCATATTTTTCTCAATACAGGTATAATATCATTGCATCACCTAGTAAGCAACTAGGTTTAGTCCCGGCAGACGGAACGTATCCCGGAGATCAGCTCTGGTGCCGGTTCATATCTGTCCGGAAATTGCTGAAACTTACATTTTTACCTTATATAAAATACATGGAGGAATCCGATATGTCAGAACCATTATTAAATGTAAAAAATCTCTCCGTGGATGTGGAAGAAAAATCCATCCTGCACGGAATCAGCTTAACCATCAACAAAGGCGAGACCCACGTTCTCATGGGACCGAACGGCGCCGGAAAATCCACCCTCGGATGTACCTTAATGGGAAACCCGAACTACCACGTCACGGACGGTGAAATCTTCTTCAGCGGTGAGAATATCACAAAAGAGGCAGCCGACAAGCGCGCCCGCCTCGGCATGTTCCTCTCCTTCCAGAACCCGCTGGAGGTTCCGGGGATCTCCCTCTCCAACTTCATCCGCAGCGCCCTCTCCGCGAGGACCGGAAAGAACATCCGTATCTGGGATTTCAATAAAGACCTCAAGAAAGCCATGGAGGTTCTCGACATGGATCCGTCCTACGGCTTCCGTGATCTGAACGTCGGCTTCTCCGGCGGTGAGAAAAAGAAAGCGGAGATCCTGCAGCTTCTCCTCTTAAATCCGTCCTTAGCGATCCTCGATGAGACAGACTCCGGTCTCGATGTCGACGCGGTCCGCACCGTTTCCAAGGGAATCGAGGAGTACCAGAAGAGCAAGGACGGCGCGCTTCTCATCATCACCCACAGCACAAGGATCCTGGAGTCTCTCCACGTGGACAAGACCCATGTTCTCGTAGACGGCCGCCTGGTTGCCGAGGGCGATGGTTCTCTCGTCGATGAGATCAATGAGAACGGCTTCGAGCAGTTTATCGCTTCCGCAAACGAGAAGGGAGAGAACAACAAATGAAGGAAAAGACGTATGTTGAGGACGTTGACCGCAACATGTACGACTTCCGCAATGACGAGAAGGACGCTTACCGTATTAAAAGCGGTCTCACCGAGGACATTGTGGAAAAGATCTCCGAAGAGAAGCATGATCCGCAGTGGATGCATGATTTCCGGTTGAACTCCTTAAAAATATATCATGAAATGAAGGTTCCGGACTGGGGCCCGTCCATCGAAGGTTTAAACATGGACAACATCGCCACCTATGTCCGCGCAAATACAAAGATGAAGGGTGACTGGTCCGAGGTTCCGGAAGAGATCAAGGATACCTTCGAAAAGCTCGGAATCCCGCAGGCGGAGCGCACCTCCCTCGCAGGCGTAGGTGCCCAGTACGACTCCGAGCTCGTCTACCACAACGTCCGCAAGGAGGTTGAGGAACAGGGCGTTATCTACACCGATATGGAGAGTGCCCTGACCGGCGAATATGCCGATATGGTAAAGGACCACTTTATGAAGCTCGTGACGCCTCATGACCACAAGTTTGCAGCCCTGCACGGCGCTGTCTGGTCCGGCGGTTCCTTCGTCTATGTTCCGAAGGGAGTTTCCGTCGAGATCCCGCTGCAGTCCTACTTCCGTTTAAACGCCGCAGGTGCCGGACAGTTTGAGCACACGCTGATCATCGTCGATGAGGGCGCGTCCTTACACTTCATCGAGGGATGTTCCGCACCGAAGTACAACGTGGCAAACCTCCACGCCGGCTGTGTCGAGCTTTTCATCGGGAAAAACGCAAAGCTCCGCTACTCTACGATCGAGAACTGGTCGAAGAACATGTACAACTTAAACACAAAGCGGGCGAAGGTCGAGGAAGGCGGAGTCATCGAGTGGGTATCTGGTTCCTTCGGTTCCCATGTTTCTTACCTCTACCCGATGAGCGTGTTGAACGGTGAGGGCGCAAGATCCGAATTCACCGGGATCACATTCGCCGGTAAGGGGCAGAACCTCGATACCGGATGTAAGGGGGTCCACAACGCCCCGAAGACTTCTTCCTATGTAAATACAAGATCGATCTCCAAGGACGGCGGAATCAGCACCTTCCGAAGCTCCGTTGTCGTATCCGCGAAGGCAAAGGGCAGCAAATCTGCTGTCTCCTGTCAGTCCCTGATGCTCGACGATATCTCCCGTTCCGACACGATCCCGGCGATGGATATCCGCACGAAGGACGCCGATGTCGGACATGAGGCAAAGATCGGCCGCATCAGCGATGACGCCGTCTTCTATCTGATGTCCCGCGGAATCTCCGAGGAGGACGCGAGAGCCCTGATCGTCAGCGGCTTCGCCGACAATGTCTCGAAGGAGCTTCCGCTTGAATACGCGGTGGAGATGAACAATCTGATCCATCTGGAAATGAAAGGAAGTATTGGATGATGGAGAACATGAAGATCAACCAGCTCCCTTCCAGAACATGGAACTGGCTGAAAATGAATGAGACTGCGGTCTCCGGGATTTCTGTTTCCGGAGCGCATGAAGGAAACCTTGAGATCCCGGACGGGATCACAAAGACTGTCTGCCCGGCCGGTCTTCCGGACCGTTTTAAGGATATCGCGGGCGGCATGGGATCCGATATGGACATGCTGGTAAAGGAAAGTGCCGCGGGTGCGGTACTGCTCTCTGCTGACAGTGATGTCTCCGGGGAACCGGCGCGGATCAGATTTGCCTACGGCGCTTCTGAGCACAGCCTGAACACCTTTGGAATCCTGGCAAAAGAAGGAAGCCAGATGACCGTTATCATGGATATGGCGGCTGAACGAAACGACGATCCTGTAAGGACCGGCACCACGACCGGAGAAAGTCCTGCTGCCGTCTCCCAGTCTGAACACAGCGGGCTTTCCGCCGTGCAGACGAAATTGATTCTGGAAAAAGATGCGAAGGTGACTCTCGTCCAGATCATCCGCAACAAAAACGCGAAAACCGTTTTGAATGATATCGGGGCGAAGGTTGCTGACGGCGCAAAACTCTCTGTGATCCACTTATTCCTTGGCGGCGATAAGGTCTACAACGGCTGTAAGGCTGAACTTATCGGCAAAAAGAGTAATTTTACAGCAGACATTGCCTACACCGTTGCCGATGACTGCGTGCTCGATATGAACTATGTGGCACTCCACGAGGGAAAGAAATCCGTCAGCGAGATCAGGACCGACGGCGTGCTCCATGCGAACGCGAGAAAGCTGTTCCGCGGGACCATCGACTTTAAGAAGGGCGCTGCGGGAGCTGTCGGAAACGAGAAAGAGGACGTTCTTCTTCTCGATGATGATGTAGTCAACCAGACGATCCCGCTGATCCTCTGCGCCGAGGAGGATGTGGAAGGAAACCATGGTGCCACCATCGGAAAGCTGGATGAGGATCTTGTGTTCTATCTGGAAAGCCGCGGCATGACACTGGCTGAGATCTACAAGATGATGGCGAAGGCGCGGATCGACGCGGTCCTCCGCTTCGTACCTGATGAAAAGACGAAGGCAGACGTTGCCTCCTACTTAGAAAGCGAGGGTTCCAATGGATGTGAATAAGATCCGGGAAGATTTCCCGCTGTTAAAGAATCATGACATTATCTACCTGGACAATGCGGCAACTTCCCAGAAGCCCGCATGTGTCCTGGACGCTGAAAAGCGGTTTTATGAGAAATATAATGCAAACCCGTTCCGTGGTCTCTACGAGTTAAGCGAAGAGGCGACGGAATGCTACGAGGACGCGAGAAAGACAGTCGCTGACTTCCTTCACGCATCATGTCCTGAGGAGATCGTATTTACGAGAAACGCCACAGAGAGTTTAAACCTGGCGGCTTACACACTCTCCGAGTACCTGTTAAAACCGGGCGATGAGATCATTGTCAGCATCATGGAGCATCACAGCAACATTCTCCCGTGGCAGCAGGCTGCAAAGCGTTACGGCGCGACGGTGAAATATCTTGAGTGCGACATGGACGGAACGATCCCGGCTGAGCGTCTGGAGAGCATGATCACAGACCATACAAAGATCGCCGCGATCACACAGATCTCCAATGTGCTCGGATGCAGGAATGACTTAAAGACATTCGCTGAGATCTGCCACCGCCACGGTGTGATCCTGGTCGGCGATGGTGCCCAGAGCGTTCCGCATATAAAAGTCGATGTTCAGGATCTCGGCGTGGATTTTCTTTCTTTCTCCGGTCACAAGATGCTGGCGCCAATGGGAATCGGCGCTCTTTACGGAAAGAAAGAGCTTCTTGAGAAGCTTCCGCCCTTCCTCACCGGCGGCGAGATGATCGAATCTGTCACAAGAGAAGGCGCTGTCTGGGCAGAGGTTCCGCATAAATTCGAGGCCGGGACCGTCAATGCCGGAGGCGCTTATGCTCTGGCAGAAGCGATCCGGTATATGAATCATATCGGCTTTGATGAGATCGAGGCACAGGAAAACCGGCTCACAAGACTCGCCTACGAGGGCATGCGGAACATTCCCGGAATCCGCGTTCTCGGAAGCTCCGATCCGGACAATCACCACGGGATCCTGTCCTTCGCCGTCGACGGAGTTCACCCCCATGACGTGGCTGAGATCTTAAACGCAGACAATATCGGTGTCCGTGCCGGTCACCACTGTGCACAGCCGCTGTTACAGTACCTTGGAACCGCCTCCACGACGCGTGTGAGCCTCGCGTTCTACAATACTGAGGAGGAGATCCGTGCGTTCCTCACAAGTCTTGGCGGATTAAGGAGAAAAATGGGATATGAGTAATACATTTTATAATGAAATTTTAATTGAACACAATCTTCATCCGACTCACAAGCATGAGCTGCCGGACGCAAACCTCGTCTTAGAGGGCGTAAACCCGAGCTGCGGCGATGATATCTGGCTGAAATTAAAGGTCGAGAACGATGAGATCGTCGACGGAGCTTTCGTCGGAGACGGCTGCGCCATCTCTCAGGCCTCCGCGGATATGATGCTGGATTTGATCATTGGTAAGAAAAAGGATGAGGCGCTGCGCCTCGCAAACCTGTTTCTTGAGATGATCAAAGGAACTGCGAAGGGCGATACACTGGAACCGTTAGAGGAAGCTTCCATCTTACAGGATGTGTCCCATATGCCGGCGCGTGTAAAATGCGCCGTGTTAGGCTGGCATACGATGGAGGAGATGTTTAAGAAGGCGGCTGAGGGGAAGATTATACCGGGGATGTCGGTGACGACGGAAGGAAAATAAAGGCTTGAATTCAATTTTCAAATATGCTACACTATAAATACAAAAGGGAAAGTCAGATACATGTGGCCTACCCTTCATAGTTTAGTTTGTTACATTGTAACAGCCGTCACTATTTGCGGTAGTGGCGGCTATTTTCTTTTCCCGAAGATTGTGTAACACAATCAATCATTTTCTTTTAAGCCCCCGCACCACTGCCTCAATCGGCCGTCTTAACGACGTAACGATCATGATTCCGGCCGCAAGCGCGACCGCAAGTCCGATGGCCTTCTGGGCCTTCAGGATGAACTCCGGCGCATCATGGCGGAGCGCCGCATCCATCGCATAGTACAGGGATCCTCCCGGGATCAGCGGAATGACCGTCGGCATCAAAATCGTCGTCGCCGGTGTCTTCAGAACTCTCGCCCAGATCTCCGAGTAAATCGTGATCAGGATCGCAACCACGAAAAATCCCAGATACTCATTATCCACAAAATGCAGAAACACCAGATAAACCGCCCAGAAGACAGCGCCGCCGATAGACGGGATCCAGAGCCTCTGCCCCCGGATGTTGTAAATGATAGAAAATCCCAGGGAACCAAAAAACGCCGTGATAACGGACATCACATCCTGAATCATAACATACCTCCAAGAAGCATTTTAGACATGATAAACCCGACCGCCACACAGACCGCCGTGATCATCGCCTCCGAGAAATGAAGAAGTCCGCTGATCATGTCCCCGCTGATAAAATCCCTGAACGAGTTCGTCATCAGAACACCCGGAATCAGCAGCATGATATTCCCAATCATGATCATCTCCACATGCTGTCCAAGTCCGATATAGCATACGAGAATACACGCGATGCCGGAGATCAGGGAGCAGAGGATATTTGAGAAGATCGCCTTCATATGGATCGCCGCGAACGCGTACAACGTCACCCGGATCAGCGCCCCAACAAACAGCGCCGCGAATCCGTCCCAGAGATTCCCCCCGAAAAATACCGCAAACGCCCCCGCAGTCATCGCATAGACCGCGCACTGCACCGCCGGGGAATAGGTCGGCCCCTTCAATATCTTCTCGTACTCCCGGTCAATCACATCAAAGGACGGCTGCGTCGCGCAGATCCGCCTGGAAAGATCATTCAGCCGGTCAAGCTTCCACATGTCCGTTCCGTAACCCAAAATTCTACGCGTCTGCGTGATCCACTGCCGATCCTTTGTCTCCAGCGTCACAATAATACATGAAGCGATGGAGAAAATATGGCTCTGCCGGATCCCATACGCATTGCAGATCCTCTGGATCGTGTCCTCCACACGGCTGATCTCCGCTCCACTCACCAAAAGCTGCTCCCCAATATTGATCGCACAAGTCAACACCTCTTCCCCCGTCATCGGGTCCGCCGCCTGTGCGCCTGTTTTCTGGTCTGTCTGCACCTTTTTTCACCTTTTCCATTCAAATGTTTTCCTGGAAATCATGTTTCCATTCCCTGACTTTTATTATACGGGGCGGGGATTTCTTTTACAAGTATCTTGTCAAAAATCTCGTTTTCGTGCAGTATATGGCACTCAAAAAATCATAAACGTCAAATCACCCGCCTTGGCTGGATCGAGTTCTTATGAGATACTCTAAAAACCATGAAAAAACATAAAAGGATGTGCTGAGGTAACTTTGCTCCATTACCCTTGCACACCCTTTTGTGTCAGGTTACTGTGTACAGTAACTGTGTCAGTATTCTTTACAATTCTTCTCAGTGACAGCTATGGCTTCCGCATCCATGCTCACCGCATGTATGTCCTTCCCCGTGGTCATGCTCGTGGTGGGAGCACTTTACATCAGGGTTGTAATCAAGTGTTTTATTGATCAGCGCTTCCACTGCCTGATCCGCATCCCCTGAAACGCCTCCGAAAAGTCTGATTCCTGCTGCTGCCAGCGCCGCCTGCGCGCCGCCGCCGATTCCGCCGCAGATCAAAACGTCCACATTCAGCGCGTTGAGGACTCCTGCTAATGCACCGTGTCCACTTCCATTCGTGTCTACGACTTCTGAATGTACCACGTTTCCTTCCTCTACATCGTAAATCTTAAATGCCTCTGTGTGTCCAAAATGCTGGAAAATCTGTCCAGCCTCATATGTTACTGCGATTCTCATCATACCTTCTCCTTTTTCTGCCGCATACTTTTGATAAAGCGCCTGCTTATAGCATCCGCCGAGTCCACAGTTACTGCTCTGACCATCGCAGATCTTAAAATCTCCCCCCTCGATCCGAAGCGCACGTCCGTCAATAATCGCGTCTGCGATCTTCTTTCTGGCACTCTCGTAAATTCTCTGGACCGTTGTTCTGGCAATCTGCATAAATGCTGCGCACTGCTCCTGGCTATAACCTTCCTTGTCCAGAAGCCGGATTGTCTCGTACTCATCTACCGTCAGAACGATAGGGGGATTTTTTTTATGATCATCTGCCGGAAGAAATTCTAAGACATTCGGGAAATGGCAGACTTTTCTGCATTTTACTGGTCTTGGCATAAACGACTCCCTTCTCGCTTTTCTTATATCTTAGCCCAGTTAATGGCATATGTCAATAACATTTTTGACATATGCCCGTTTTGTTTTCCTAATTCTCTGAAATTTTTTTATTATTTTTAAAGACGGAACCAGACTGCTGGTTCAGATCAAAGAAAAAGCCATTGACAGTATAAAAGGAGAAATTCAGCACATCAGCTTCCAGACATTGACCGCCGATGAAAAAGTAAACAGTGTGATCCATATTCTCCTCGCAAATGACGATAAAGTTTCCGGTCAGCTCGAAAAGATGCTGATGGAGATCCCCTACGCTTCCTTACCGGGAGATATGATCGATACGCTCACGATCGACATGGACGGAATTACGACCGGCACCGTTCTCATGGTAAAGGATATTCCGGAGCTTATGAGCGATAAGCTTGAACTTAAGATCGATCCGGAGGAGATCGTGCTTCGCGTCAGCGAAAGAAGAAATTATACTGAAGCTTCCGAAGTAGAATAGAACTTCAAAACGAGACATTTATAAAAGAGAAGCAGGGACAGACGAACCTTCAAAATTCATCTGTCCCTGCTTTTTCGTATCATGATTTACCGTTTGCAAGTGCCTGCTCGATCAGGGCATGGAGCACCTTCGTCTGCTCCGGGGATGTGACCGCGCCTACGATCGGCTGTCCCACGATGTTCCCGTTCTGATCAACGACATAGGTCGTTGGGAATGCGTACAGTCCGGCAGTAAAACGACCGGCATCGCTGTCGGAGTCAAACCAGAGATTCTGATAGGCTGCTCCTTTTTTTGACAGGATCTCCTTCGCCTCGGCAATCGCACCCTCATCGCCGTCCAGCGTAAATGCATTGATTCCTACGACCGCACCGCCCTTTTGCGCCAGATCCTGATTCAGCGCATCCAGATCCGCAAGCTCTCCGACACAGGGCTTGCAGGTCGTAAACCAGAAATTCACAACGGTTACGGTATTGCCGGAAAAGAGTTCACTGCTGTTTACATCCTTGCCATCGAGATCCTTTCCCTGAAAGTCCGGAAACTTTTCCTGACCGTTCTCAGCACTTCCCGCCGCAACACTCTCACCTTCCCCCGTCATCTTGACGCAATCCGGATATTTCTCCTCCAGAGTCATCAGCTTTTCCTCAATCTCCCGGATCTGTCCGGCTCCGTCATTCAAAATTTTCAACTCATCTGGTGTAAATTGATCCTTTGCAGCTTCGATCGCCTGCAGAAGAAAATCGCCGTAATTATTACTGTTTCCGCTTGCCACCTGGTCTTTATTGATTGTCAGGAACAGCTTTTCCCAGAGCGTTGCATTGGCTGACTGGATATTCTCCTCCTTCTGCATCAGCTTTTGATACAGGTCTGCTGCTTCTTTGGCATCTCCCGGCTCCGCGGACAGTAACGTCCCGCTCTCTGACGGCTGCCCGGAGGTAGTTTCCTTGTTATTCTTTGCTCCCCCGCACGCTGTGAGGCCAAATGCCAGCACAAGGATGAGCAGGATCACTGTCATATTTGATCGTTTCATTTCTTTTCTCCATTTCTATTTGAGTCGGAAGCAAAGCCGTAGCAAAAGCTGACGGCATCCGTGGGGCAGGCATTGATACACTTCCCGCAGCGGATACATTCCATGTGATTGGGTGAGCTTGTGACATCGACATCCATCTGACAGACGCTTCTGCATGCTCCGCAGGAGATGCATCTGTGCTCATCCACTTTGATTCCAAGCAGGGATACCTTGTTCATCAGTGCATAAAACGCACCGAGGGGACAGATCCATTTGCAGAACGGCCGATAAAACAGCACACTTAGAACGAAAACTCCGATCAGGATCATAAGCTTTCCGGTAAACAGATGTCCCAGTGCCGACCGGATCCCCGGATTAACAACTGACAAAGGAATTGCCCCCTCTAAAACTCCCTGCGGGCAGAGATACTTGCAAAAGAATGGGTCACCCATCCCCACATCATTTACAACAAGCGCCGGCAGTGCGATCACGGTAAAAAACAACACGGCATATTTAAGATAAGTCAGGGGCTTAAGCCTTTCCGTAGACAGCTTTTTTCCCGGAATTTTGTGAAGAAGATCCTGCAGCCAGCCAAAGGGGCACAAAAATCCGCATATAAAGCGCCCTAAAAGGACACCAACCAGGATCAAAAATCCGGTTATATAATAAGAAAAGCTGAATTTCGATGAGCCGACCACCGCCTGAAAGGAGCCAATCGGACAGGCACCGGATGCCGCCGGACAGGAATAGCAGTTCAGCCCCGGCACGCAGGCTGCCTTTGCCTTTCCCTGATAGATCCCGCCTTTAAAAAAATTTGGCAGGTGAAGGTTCGTAAGAAGTGCCGCCGCTGCCTGGATCCAGCCGCGAAACCGGCTCAGGTCCTTTGATATGATATGTTTTCTGTTATCCAATTCCTACACACTCCAAACACAGCCTGATCGCCTTGCTTAACACGGTATCCGCCTCTCCCCGCATGACGCCGACGCACAGCATGACCACCCCGGCAATTAACAGAGCGCCCTGAAATAATGCCTTTTTTGTTCTCAACAACCTGATCTCTCCTTCTTGTTTGATATCCTATTGTTTCCTTATTTTCCTGTTTCCATTCCCGTCTGCATCTCTACTGCTCGATATTATCTACCAGCAGCATATTGAGCTGTTCCAGACGTTTCAGGTCCTTTTTTGTAAAAAGCAGCTGGCTTCGGAAGCTTTCCGTATGCTCCTGCGGCGTTAACGTGACCATACATTTGTATGCACATGGCATGAGATCCGCACTGGAGATTCCGCACAGAAGTCCCATCGTATAATCTCTCCGCTCCAGAGGATTGAAAATATACAAAAGATCCTCCTCCAGCGGATTATACTGATTGACGAAGGAAAAACGGATCAGCATATCGCTGTAAACGACTCTTCCGGTGTAAAAGATCTCGCTGCTTCTTCCATTGGCAGAAACCGTGCAGATTGTCAGGGTCGCCTCGTATTTTCCGGTTTCCCCTCTCTTTTCATATATATCAATGATACCGTCCTTTGTGCGCTGGGATCGTCCATCATAAAAGTAAAAATATAATCTCTGCGCCTGGAAGAACGGACTCTTTTGTCCTCTCCCCGGGATGCTGACCGGTTCATTCTCAGATTCCGGAAGATATGTGGTAAGCTGGGAGATCGATACCTGAAGGACCTGGCTGATCTCATATAATGTTTCAACGTCAACGGAGATTTCCCCGTTTTCATATTTGCATATGGTCGCCCTGCTTTTATGGATGGCATCTGCCAGATCCTGCAATGTCATATTTCCGGCTTTCCGGTATCTCCGTATCTGTTCCCCTACATAACAGGTAAATTCACTCATGTTGTTTCCTTAAACTATCCATTCTTCTTATTCCTTGATTTCTCAAACAATTATATCGGAGAACCCGGTGATTTGTAAAGCGATACGAAACTTTTTGCATGTAAAATTTCCTGTAAAGAAACTTTCCCGATTTGCACTTTATTTTTTTTCCTATAGAATAGAGCTGTTGGCTGTGGGGCGCCAGCCTTTGTCTCAGTCGGAGACCTGACTCCCGCTGAGATAAACTTGCGATTACTCATCACCTGAAAGAGGTGGGAGTCTTCTCGACTGAGATAAACATGTATTGGAAAAGGGGATTTAAAATGAAAGAAAAAGGAAGTAGTTTTTCCGGGTCCATCGGATTTGTGTTAGCGGCTGCCGGAAGTGCTGTTGGTGTCGGAAATATCTGGAGATTTCCGTATCTCTGTGCGAAGGACGGGGGCGGTCTGTTTCTTCTGGTCTATCTTGTGCTCGTATTGACCTTTGGCTTTGTGTTGCTGACAACTGACGTTGCGATCGGACGAAAGACAAAGAAAAATGCCCTGAGAGCATTTGAAGCACTTGATCCGAAATGGAAATTTCTTGGACGCTTAACATTTCTGGTTCCGACCCTGATCATGACTTACTATTCGGTGATCGGCGGCTGGATCGCAAAGTACTTTTTTATTTATCTTGTTTCTGACGGAACAGAGGCTGCGGCGGATGGGTATTTTACCTCCTTCATCACATCCGATGTTGCACCGATCGCATTTATGCTGATTTTCCTTGCACTCACTGCATGGATCGTATTCCGCGGTGTTGAAAAAGGAATTGAAAAGTTTTCCAGCATCATCATGCCGGGACTGATCCTTTTAATCGTGGTCATTGCGATCTTTTGCCTGACCCTGTCCCATACAGATGCCGATGGTACCGTCCGGACCGGTATGCAGGGGCTCTTTATCTATTTAAAGCCGGACTTTCATGGGTTGACCGTAAAACGCTTTTTAGAGATCCTTCTGGACGCAATGAGCCAGTTATTCTTTTCCTTAAGCGTATCCATGGGAATCATGATCACCTACGGCTCTTATGTAAAAAATGAGATCGATTTAAACAAGGCAACCAATCAGATCGAGCTGTTTGATACAGGTGTTGCATTTCTTGCAGGAATGATGATCATACCGGCCGTTTTCGTATTCCTCGGAAATGACGGAATGGCTTCCGGCCCAAGCCTGATCTTTATCTCCCTGCCAAAGGTTTTTAATTCCATGGGAGTATTCGGACGTCCTGCAGCGATCGCATTCTTTTTGATGATGGGCTTCGCGGCACTGACCTCCTGCGTATCCGTTATGGAAACACTGGTCGCAAACTGCATGGAATTATATCACAAACCGCGTAAGAGCATGTGCGGCGCTGTTGGTATTTATTCACTCATTACTGCCGTACTGATCTGTCTTGGATACAACAGGCTTTATTTTGAGCTGAAGCTTCCTAACGGATCCATCGGGCAGCTGCTCGACGTTATGGACTATCTCAGCAACAGCTTCCTGATGCCGTTCATCTCCCTCCTGACCAGTATTTTAATCGGCTGGGTAATCGGACCGGACTGGATCATCGGGGAAGTGGAACGAAACGGAGAATCCTTCAGGCGCGCCGGTCTGTACCGTTTCATGATCCGCTATGTCGTACCGGTCGTAATGCTCGTCTTATTCCTGGTATCCACCGGATTTGCAGACCTCATTTTCTGATCGTCATCGGTTGTCGGTGAGCCGGATCGTTCTTCTTTTCGCCAGGTCCTTTGTTGACCTTTCTTCTCCGGTTCGCTACAATAGTAATCAGAAATATCCTTCAGGAGGAATGTAGACATGAACTCTCATATGAATTTTATCAAAGAGCAATTATACACCTTGACTTCTATCCCGAGTCCGTCCAGCTTTACAGCAAAAGTGACTGATTACCTGTTGTCCGAATTATCTTCTCTGGGGTATTCCCCGGAGCGCAGCAATAAGGGGAACGTATTCGTTACTCTGGGTGGTTCCGGCTCTCCTCTGGTACTGGCAGCCCATGTGGATACACTGGGGGCTATGGTTCGTTCCATCAAGGAAAACGGACGTCTGCGGCCCACAACCATCGGAGGTCATCAGTGGTCCACAGCGGACGGCGAGAACTGCACCATTCACACCCGTGACGGCAGAGTTTACACCGGTGTAGTGCTGAACAAGGAACCTTCTTCCCACGTGGCTGATCAGAAGACTGAGCTGATCGAAGAGAATATGGAGATCCTGCTGGATGAAAATGTCGCTTCCGATCAGGATACACTGGCACTTGGGATCCAGACCGGAGACATCATCGCCATGGACCCGCGCACGGTTGTGACAGAAAGCGGATACATCAAGAGCCGTTTTCTTGATGACAAGCTTTCCGCCGCTATCCTGCTGGGTCTTGCCAGAGCAGTACGTGAAGATGCCTGGAAGCTGAACCGCAAGGTTTCTTTATTATTTACGGTATATGAAGAAGTAGGACACGGCGGAAGTGTCGTACCGGATGATACTGAGGAGATGATTTCTGTCGATATGGGTTGTGTCGGCAGCGACCTTGGCTGCACTGAACGGATGGTTTCTATCTGTGCCAAAGATTCCGGTGGCCCTTATAACTATGATCTGATCACGGCTCTTTCCAACCTTGCGAAGGAGAAGAAGCTGGATTATGCCATTGATGTTTATCCGCATTATGGCTCCGATGTGGAAACTACCCTGCGCGCCGGATACGATATCCGTCACGGTCTCATCGGTCCCGGAGTCTATGCCTCCCATAATTACGAACGCTCCCATATGGACGGAGTTCGCAATACCTTCGAGCTGTTGAAGGCTTATATCACAAAATAGCTTCGTTGTAACTTTCGACAGATCTGCGCACTTGCTGCGCTGACTGGTTACCGTTCATTTCCATCTTCGTATTGACATTCCTTTTCTAAAATGTCATAATAGCCGCGGAGATAGTATTTGGAATACTACAAAACTATACTCTGACTGAATCACAACAATTTCATATTGAAAAGTTACCCCGCCGGAACCGGTGGAAATCAAGCTTATATTTATCAAGACATAAAATAAGACTCAGGGAATACGAAGAATAGCAAAAGCATTTGCAGGGACAAGTATGCCTTGACGAATGCTTTTTTTTATAAGGAGACCAATAAGAAATGACTGTTGAGATGTTAAAAGGAAAAATTCATCGTGCTACCGTAGTACAGGCCGAACTGGATTATGTCGGAAGTATTACTGTCGATGAAGAGCTGCTGGAAGCAGCAGGAATTATGGAATATGAAAAAGTTCAGATCGTGGATGTGAACAACGGAAGCCGGTTTGAAACTTATACAATCTGCGGCAAGCGCGGAAGCGGAATGATCTGCCTGAATGGTGCTGCGGCAAGATGCGTAAGCAATGGTGACAAGATCATTATCATGTGTTATGCACAATATGAGGCTGAAGAAGCCAAAGAACATAAACCACAGGTTGTGTTTGTAGATGATGCGAATAAGATCAGCCGTGTTACAAACTATGAAAAGCACGGATTACTGAAAGATATGGCATAACGATAAGATTGACTGTAACTTATCAATAAAAACGAAATTTGTTGAATTCAGAACAAGAGGCTATCTCCTAATTTATTTTTAAAAGGAGAACATCATGCAGGTAACAAAAACAGTACAGGAAACAAGAGCTTTAATCAAGAACTGGAAGAAGGAAGGAAAAACCATCGGACTTGTGCCGACAATGGGCTTCCTGCACGAAGGACATGCAAGTCTGATCAAACGGTGCCGCGAAGAAAATGATATCGTTGTCGTATCCGACTTTGTAAACCCGACACAGTTTGGACCGACCGAAGATCTGGAAGCATACCCAAGAGATTTCAAACGTGACAGCGAACTCTGCGAGAGCCTTGGAGCCGATCTCATCTTTCATCCGGAACCAACAGATATGTACCATGATCCGCATGCATTTGTAAGCATTGATACTTTATCCGATACCCTGTGCGGTAAAACAAGACCCATTCATTTTAAAGGTGTTTGTACGGTCGTTTCCAAGTTATTCAACATTGTAGCACCGGACAGAGCGTATTTCGGTCAGAAGGATGCACAGCAGCTGGCGATCATCCGCAAAATGGTACAGGATCTGAATTTTGATATCCAGATCGTAGGATGCCCGATCATCCGTGAGGAAGACGGCCTTGCCAAATCATCCCGAAATACATATTTAAGTGAAACCGAAAGAACAGCCGCTCTTTGTCTTTCAAGAGCCGTAAAAGCCGGCCAGGATACCATCTGTAAGGGAATCAAGGCGGAAGAAGTATTAGCAAAAATGCGTGGAATCATTGAGGCGGAGCCTCTGGCAAAGATCGATTATGTATCTATGGTAGATGCACTGGATATGCAGCCGGTAGAAAGAGTAGAAAAAGATGTTCTGGTCGCTATGGCAGTCTATATCGGAAAAACCAGACTGATCGACAACTTCAGCTACGAGGTATAGAGCATGGAAAATGTGATGAAAAAAGTGGGAAAAGCCAGTTCTTTTCTTACAAAATATATTGGGGTCATCATTATCTGCTTCTCTGTGATTGCATTTTTCTGGCGCGACGGATTCGCGTGGACAACCAATTATACTTCCATCTTTCTTGGGGTTGCCATGTTCGGTATGGGACTTACGATCAAGATGGACGATTTTAAAAGAGTCTTTTCAAGACCGAAAGAAATCGTGATCGGATTTGTGGCACAATACACAATCATGCCTGTTGTAGCATGGGGATTATGCCAGCTGATGCATCTTCCGACAGATCTTGCACTTGGCGTTATTCTGGTCGGATGTTGTCCCGGCGGAACAGCAAGTAATGTAATTACATATATTGCCGGAGGTGATGTGGCACTCTCTGTTGGAATGACGATCACTTCCACACTTGCAGCACCACTGATGACACCATTATTAGTGTATCTACTTGCCGGTGCCTGGGTGGAAGTATCTTTCCTTGCAATGGTAATTTCTGTTGTAAAGGTTGTACTGATTCCTGTTCTTCTCGGTATTTTGATCAACTGGATCTTCGGAAAGCAGATCCAGAAAATATCAGAAGTACTCCCACTGATTTCTGTTGTATCCATCGTAATGATCATCAGTG
>CABVBU010000025.1 GCA_902496665.1 uncultured Clostridium sp.
TTTAAAAGAGCGGTGGAATTTACTTTTGCACTGGAATTTACTTTTTCAAGTCAGCGTTCCGTTGACATCATGGAAAATGTAGTATACAATGAAACTGCTGAGTCATAAAGTCTGAAACGTCGTAAATGAAAAGTAATCATTTGGGGCGGTTTTTACGTTTATGAACCTTTTATAAACTGAATAGGAGGAACAGGTTATGGTAGAAAGAAAAGTTACAGTCGTAAACCCGACAGGTCTTCATCTTCGCCCGGCGGGACTGCTCTGCCAGACATCCATGAAGTTCGATTCTAAAGTGATGATTTTTTATAAAGAAAAGGAAATCAACGCGAAGAGCGTATTAAACGTAATGGCATCCGGAATCCGCTGCGGCGATGAGATCACAGTACATTGTGACGGTCCGGATGAGAATGAGGCTGTTGAGGCCGTTTGCAATCTGATCGAGACAGGCTTAAAGGAATAAGAACCGCATATTTAAAAGAAAATGTAATCTTCCGGTCAGCGTAGCAAGCACTGACCTGTTGAACCGATACAAGAAAATATGCAATGTGGCAGCCGTGGGCTGCCATGACTCCCGGAATCCGAGAATAATGGATCTGGTGGGAGAATAAGAGTTAGAAAGTGAGATAGTAATGAGCGAAACAGCAGAAAATTGTACCCACAACTGCGGAACATGTTCCGCAAACTGCGGAAGCAGAACGAGCGAGCCGCAGAGCTTCCTTGAGAAGTTAAATCCGGCAAGCTCCGTAAAGAAAGTCATCGGCGTTGTCAGCGGTAAGGGCGGCGTCGGAAAATCCTTAGTAACCTCCCTGATGGCATGCCGCATGCGCGCAACAGGCGCGAGAGTCGGAATCCTGGATGCAGATATCACAGGACCGTCTATTCCGAGAGCATTTGGAATCCATGACGGTGTGACCGTGACTCCGGATGGAAAACTCCTTGTCCCGGCAGTCTCCTCCACAGGTGTTGAGGTGATCTCCTCCAACATGCTCCTGGAAAATGAGACGGACCCGGTGATCTGGCGTGGTCCGGTGATCGCAGGTGCGGTAAAACAGTTCTGGAGTGAGACACTCTGGCAGGATATTGACTACATGTTTGTTGATATGCCTCCGGGAACCGGCGATGTGCCGCTGACCGTATTCCAGTCTCTTCCGGTGAGCGGAATCATCATCGTAACTTCCCCGCAGGAGCTCGTCTCCATGATCGTTGAGAAGGCTGTCAACATGGCAAAGAAGATGAATGTTCCGATCCTTGGCCTTGTTGAGAACATGAGCTACCTCGAATGTCCGGACTGCGGAAAGAAGATTTCCGTTTTTGGTGAGAGCCATATTGATGACGTCGCAAAGGAATACGGAATTCCGGTTCTCGCTCAGATTCCGATCCGTCCGGCAATCGCGAAAGCTGTCGACGAGGGAACGGTAGAGTATGTGGAAGCAGACTTCTTAGACAATGCGGTGAAGGCAGTGAAGGAAGCATAGGAAAAGCGAAAAAATAAGATATGATACACAGGGCAGCTAAAGCAATAGCTGCCCATGTTTTTTGTGTAATCGGAAATTCCGGGGAATTCCCTGTTACACAACAGGAACATTCTTTTTGTGTAATCGAAAATTAAAGTGTTCAATCTGGTAAATGACCACCACAGAAAGACAGATGAATGTCAGAGCCGGAAAAATTCATAAAAGCGACCCTGATATAGGAAAAACCTATAATGACTTATTTCTTATCTGTATTGGACGGATCAGTGAAAACGTGATATCTTATTAGCACACACAGAGATTAGAAAATGTGCGGCTGGTACGTACATAGGAGGATAAAATTGATTCAGTTAGACCATATTACAAAGACCTTCGATACCGGCGCGGACAAAGTCCACGCGGTCTCCGATGTCACGCTCCATATTAAGAGCGGCGAGATCTTCGGTATCATCGGATTCTCCGGAGCCGGAAAATCCACACTGGTGCGATGCATCAACCTGCTTGAGAGACCGACGAGCGGAACCGTCACCGTAGACGGAAAAGTTCTTACGGATCTTCCGGCAAAGGAATTGAGAGAGGCGAGAAAGAAGATCGGAATGATCTTCCAGCACTTTAACCTGATGCGTTCCAGAACGGTAGGCGAGAATGTTGCTTACCCGTTAAAGGGAAGCGGGCTTACAAAACCGCAGATCAAGGCGAAAGTGAAGGAGCTTCTGGAGCTTGTTGATATCGCGGAGAAAGAAAACGCGTATCCGAGCCAGCTTTCCGGCGGGCAGAAACAGAGAGTCGCGATCGCGAGAGCCCTTGCGAACGACCCGAAGGTTCTTCTCTGCGATGAGGCCACCAGCGCTCTGGATCCGCAGACTACGGGGGCAATCTTGCAGCTCTTAAAGCACTTAAATAAGAAGCTTGGAATCACCATCGTGATCATTACCCACGAGATGGCAGTTGTCAAGGAGATCTGTGACCGGGTTGCCGTTATGGAACACGGAAATGTTGTCGAGGAAGGCGATGTGTTCTCGATCTTTGCGGCACCGAAGGCTGGCATCACGAGAGATTTCATCCGCACAACTTCAAACCTTCAGAAGATTGAAAAACTGATCGAGGATAAGTCACCGCTTGTAGAATTAAAGCCGGGCGAGAAGATCCTTCGGTTGAACTACATTAAGAAAAATACATCGGAGGCATTGATCTCCGAGACTTCCAGAAAGTTCAACATCAACTTAAATATCATCTTCGCGGATCTGGAGATCGTCCAGGACGCGCCGATCGGCGGAACTGTAGCGATTGCCAGCGGCAGGAAAGAGGATATCGAGGGCGCAGTTGAATATCTGAAAGCAAAGAATGTAGGAGTGGAGGTGATTGAGAATGGCTGATTTTTTAAATGCAATCATCCCGAACGTCATGTCGAAGCCGGATGAGCTTCTTGAAAGCTTTGGACAGACGATCTACATGGTGATCGTATCAGGAGCCATCTCCATGGTATTCGGACTTTTCTTTGGAATTGTCCTCACGGCGACCGCTCCGAAGGGTGTTTTAAAAAACAAGGTTGTTTTCAATATTTTAGACAAGCTGGTAAATATTTTCCGTTCGATCCCGTTTGTTATTCTTCTGACAGCCCTGATCCCGCTGACACGTATGGTGGTGGGAACCGCCATCGGCACGAAGGGAGCGATCTTACCGTTGATCTTCGGTACTGTCCCGTTCTTCACGAGACAGATCGAGAGTGCGCTCGCTGAAGTGGATTACGGACTGATCGAAGCGGCGGAGAGCATGGGGAACAGCCCGTGGGAGATCATTTTCCGGGTATATCTGAAGGAAAGTGTACCGGGAATCGTCCGCGCGATGCAGATCACGTTTATCAGTCTGGTAGGTCTTACCGCGATGGCCGGTGCTGTCGGCGGCGGCGGACTCGGAGACTTCGCGATCCGTTACGGTCATTCCAGAGGACAGACAGATGTCACATATGTGACGGTGATCATCATTCTGATCATGGTAAGCCTCATTCAGAGTACCGGTTCTTATGTCATTAAAAAGACAACCCACTAAGTGGGTAACCCTTGTTTCGCGGCCGGTATGTTTTAATACTGGTCATTAGAAACGATCATACAGCTTGAAGCGGCGCGGAAATTTTCTGAGTCGTATCAATAGAATGGAACTGTCCGGTCCGTACAGCGAATGCGGACAGAACCGGACAGCGAGAAAAAAGTTTAGGAGGAGACATATTATGAAGAAAAGATTTTTAGCACTTGGTACTGCAGCAGTTTTAGCATTATCCTTAACCGCATGCGGAAGCAGCCAGAAGGCAGAGACAACAGCGGCGGCAGCAGACACAACAGCAGCAGGTTCTGCGGCAGCGGCAGATACGACAGCAGCATCCGGCGAGAAGACTGTGATCAAGCTCGGTGTTGTCGGCGAGAATAATGAGCAGTGGCAGCCGGTTATCGAGAAGCTTGCTGAGGAGAATATTGATCTGGAGCTTGTAAAATTCGCAGATTATCCGCTTCCGAACCGTGCGTTAAACGACGGTGAGATCGATTTAAACTCTTTCCAGCACATCGCATATTTTGAGGATGACTGCAAGAACAACGGTTATGATCTTTCTGTTATCGGAGAGACCATCATTGCTCCGTTAGGACTTTACTCCAACAAGATTAAAGACGTTTCCGAGATCAAGGACGGCGACATCATCGCGATCCCGAATGATGCTACGAACGGCGGCCGTGCGTTAAAGCTTTTAGAGTCCGCAGGTCTTATCAAGGTTGATCCGGAAGCTGGCTACACACCGACAAAGAAAGATATCACAGAGAACCCGTTAAATCTTGACATTAAAGAGGTTGAGGCGGCAAACACAGCAAGCCTTCTTCCAGATGTCGCGGCAGCAGTCATCAACGGCGGTCACGCAGTTGACAACGGCTTAAACCCGAAAGAGGATGCGATCTTCCTTGAGAGCGTTGAGGAGGGAAGCGACAACCCATATGTAAACATCATCGTTGCGAGAACAGCAGACAAGGACAACGAGCTTTACAAGAAGGTTGTTGACTATTTCCGCACACCGGAAGTTGCCAAAGTCATCGACGAGGTTTACAAAGGAGCTTATGTTCCGACTTGGGAGTAATCCTTAAAAAACAGAATACAGAATTTTAGGCAAGGCAGGATGTACCGTTTGTTTAATCGGGCATCCTGCTTTTTTTAGACCATATATCCGGAAGAAGCTGCCGGCGGCACAAAAATTTCCTGTGACAGAGGTGACATGGAACCGCTTGCTTTTTATGCTGAAATCCCGTATGATTTACATAGATATTACATTTTGCGGCAAATTTTACATGAAAAATGCGCAGTAAAATAAAAAGGCAGAAAGGAGCAATTCAGATGCCGAGACCTTCAGTTGGACGGAAAACAAATATCGATATGACCCAGGGCGTGATCTGGAAGCAGCTGGTGTTATTTGCAATCCCGCTGATCATGGGAAATGTCTTCCAGCAGCTCTACAATACGGTAGACAGCATCGTTGTGGGAAACTATCTCGGAACGTCGGCCCTGGCGGCTGTGGGAGCTACAACAGCGATCTGCAATACGTTGGTGAACTTCTTCAACGGAATCTCCATCGGAGCCGGTGTGGTGATCAGCACGAGTTTCGGCGCGAAAAACCATGAAAAACTTCATGAGGCGGTGGAAACGACGATCCTCTTCGCGGTGATCGTCGGCTGCTTTGTCTCCCTGATCTCCATCGGAGTCGTTCCGGTGATGTTAAAGTGGATGTCCACGCCGGATGATGTGGTCAGACCGGCGGGTGAGTATTTAAAGATCTACTTTGTCGGAGTCCCGGTGCTGTTCCTCTACAATATGGGAAGTGCGATCTTAAGGGCTGTGGGGGATACGAGACGTCCGCTCCTGTTCCTGATCATCAGCAGCTGCTTAAATATTGTTCTGGATATCCTTTTTGTGGCGGTATTCCACTGGGGGATCAGCGGTGTGGCGATCGCCACGGTGATGGCGGAGACAGTTTCCGCGTTCCTGGCCTGCATGACGCTCACAAGAACAGATGGAGCCCATAAACTTGTCTTAAGAGATTTACATATCAATAAGGCATGTCTCGGTGAGATCTTCCGGATCGGACTTCCGGCCGGTGTCCAGCAGGGACTCACAGCCTTTTCCAATGCCCTGGTACAGGCATACGTCAACGGTCTTGGTTCCTCGGTGATCATGGCGGGCTGGAGCTGTCACTCGAAGATCGACCAGTTCGCGATCCTGCCCGCCCAGAGCATGGGCCAGGCGGCAACCACCTTTGTGGGACAGAACCTCGGCGCGAAGAACGTAAAGCGTGCCAGAAAAGGTGTTCGACAGGCGGTGTTCATGGGAGTCGGCGTGCTGATCTGCATCTCCATTGCCATGGCGCTCTCCGCGCGATCCCTGGTATCCCTTTTTAACAGGGATCCGTCGGTTCTGCATTACGGAACCCTGTTTATCCTGATGACCGTGCCGTTCCGCTTCTGCAGCTCTTTCAACCAGATTCTGGCTGGTTCCTTAAGAGGCTCCGGTGACGCGAAGGGCCCGATGTGCATCATGCTCTTCAGCTTTGTCATCTGTAGGCAGATCTATTTGTTCTTCGTGACAAAGATCGCCTTCAACGAGTACACCGTAGGCCTCGGCTACCCGGTGGGCTGGATCGTGTGTGCGGTTATTTCCTACTTTTACTATAAGAGAAGCAGATGGGAAGAGCAGGTGGAGAAAGAAGCATAAAATGAATAAAGATGTCCGCTGCCTGGTTCAACATGAACAGAATGTCATGGGAAACGGCGGCGGATTTTTGATTTTGTGTTCGTTGCGCTGATGGGAGATATGTGTTATACTTAACTGCGCATGTCGTTTTATATGAATACAATATGGTGTCATATCAGGTGGACATGACGTGATATGACATGACACTGACAAGAGAAAGAGGCAGGCAGCCGATGGAAAGAAAATGGCTGCGAAAGACAAAATGTTTGGACTTGGAACGGTCATAAACGTCTCCGGAATCATTTTCGGGGGCGTGATGGGATTATTATTTGGAAAGAAGCTCACGGAGCGCTACCAGAACAATCTGATGATGGCATCGGCGCTCTGTGTGCTGTTTATCGGAGTCTCGGGATGCATGGAGCAGATGTTAAAGCTCACGGAGAGCGGGCTTTCCTCCTCGGGATCCATGATGATGATCGTCTGCTTTGCGGTGGGGGCGCTCATCGGCGAGTGGATCGATCTCGACACGAAGATGGAGCAGTTCGGCGAGTGGTTAAAGGAAAAGACGAAGAGCGAAGGGGATAACTCCTTTGTGGACGCGTTTGTGACAGCATCCCTGACGGTCTGTATCGGAGCTATGGCAGTTGTAGGTTCCATCAAGGACGGAATTTACGGGGATTACTCGATCTTAGCCGCAAAGGCAGTCCTGGACATGATCATCGTCGCGATCATGACGGCATCCATGGGAAAGGGATGTATCTTTTCGGCGATCCCGGTGGGAATGTTCCAGGGAGTGATGACACTGCTGGCAAAGCTCATTGAGCCGTTTCTCACGGATGAGGGACTGGCGGACATGTCCTTAACAGGATCCATTTTAATTTTCTGCGTTGGTGTAAATCTGATCTGGGGAAAGAAGGTCAAGGTGGCAAACCTGCTTCCGGCGATCTTTCTCGCGGCGGTGTGGCCGTATTTTCCCTGGGCTTAAATAAAAAAGCAAATGCCGGCAAATACAGAGTCAGTATTTGTGGTTGAAAGTAACTGTTCAGTAGGTCTGCGCATTTGCTGCGCTGACCGTAAGAAAACATAGGCTGGAAGGCAAAAATCCCATCAGCGAAGCTGATCTGGAATGGATTTTTGCACGTAACTATGAAGGTACTGAATAGTTACGGTTGAAAGATAAAAGAGCAGTTGTAAAAATAACTGCGGTGTACAAAAATTATGCGGCTGTGAAGCTGTTACAGTGATAGAAACAGGAGGATTTTATGATATTATCCTGCAGCAATATCTGCAAATCATTTGGAAGCGACGATATTATCAAGAACGCTTCCTTTCATATTGAGGATCATGAAAAAGCTGCCATCGTCGGCATCAACGGAGCGGGAAAATCGACGCTCTTAAAGATCATTGTCGGCGAGTTGGCACCGGATTCCGGTGAGGTGGTGCTGGGAAGCGGGAAGACGCTGGGCTACCTGGCACAGAACCAGGATCTTTTGAGCCACCGGACCATCTATGAGGAGATGCTGGATGCGAAAAAGTCCGTCATCGCCATGGAAAATCGTCTGAGGGATCTGGAAAATTCCATGAAGACAGCATCCGGGGAAGAGCTGGAGACCATGATGAATCAGTACAGCCGTTTAAGCCACGAGTTTGAGCTCATCAACGGCTATGCATGGAAGAGTGAGATCGTGGGCGTCTTAAAGGGACTTGGCTTTACGGAGGAGGAGTTCTCCAAGCAGATCTCCACACTCTCCGGCGGACAAAAGACAAGAGTTTCCCTGGGCAAGCTTCTTCTCACAAACCCGGATATCATTCTTCTCGATGAGCCGACGAACCATCTCGATATGTCTTCCATCGCATGGCTGGAGACATATCTCCTGAACTACCGTGGTGCCGTTCTCATCGTTGCCCACGACCGGTATTTTCTCGATAAGATCGTCACAAAGGTCATCGAGCTGGACAATGGACATGCCATCGTGTACTCCGGAAACTATACGGCCTACAGCGAGAAGCGGGCACAGATGCGTGCGATCCAGATGAAGGCTTATTTAAACCAGCAGCAGGAGATCAAGCACCAGGAAGCGGTCATCGAAAAGTTAAAATCCTTCAACCGGGAAAAGTCCATTAAGCGGGCGGAGAGCCGTGAGAAGATGCTCGATAAGATCGAAGTCCTGGAGAAGCCGACGGAGGTTAACGACGCTATGGATATCCGCCTGGAGCCGAATATCTTAAGCGGAAACGATGTGCTGACGGTGAACGGTCTGGCGAAATCCTTTGGCGCCCAGACGCTGTTTACGGATCTGAGCTTTGATGTAAAGCGCGGGGAACGGGTTGCGATCATCGGTGACAACGGAACGGGAAAGACAACGATCTTAAAGATCATCAACGGCCTCGTGGAGCCGGATGACGGCGAGATTATTCTGGGATCCAGAGTCCACATCGGATATTATGACCAGGATCACCAGGTGCTCCACATGGAAAAAACGTTGTTTGAGGAGATCTCCGATGCCTATCCGGGAATGTCCAACACCCAGATCAGAAGTACGCTGGCGGCATTCCTCTTTACCGGGGACGATGTGTTTAAGCGGATCGGGGACTTAAGTGGCGGCGAGAGGGGACGTGTTTCCCTCGCGAAGCTGATGCTCTCCGAGGCAAACTTCCTGATCCTCGATGAGCCGACGAACCATCTTGATATTACATCAAAGGAGATCCTTGAGAACGCTTTAAGACACTACGGCGGAACAGTGCTCTACGTCTCCCATGACCGATATTTTATCAACAAGACTGCAACGAGAATCCTGGATCTCACCGGAAAGCGGATGATGAATTATATCGGAAACTATGATTATTATCTGGAAAAACATGAGGCGATGATGAACGCCCATTTCGGAACCGAAAACGTGGAAAGTACCGGCGGGATCGTAGGATTCGGTGCGTCAAAGACTGGGGCTGCAGCCGAGACTTCCAATAACGCGGTACAGGGCAGCGCGGTGGACGCAGGCGGAAAGCTTGACTGGAAAGCCCAGAAGGAAGAGCAGGCCCGCCAGAGAAAGCGCCAGAATGACTTAAAGAAAGTCGAGGATGAGATCCACAAGCTTGAGACCAGGGACGGCGAGATCGACGGACTCCTCTGCGACGAGAGCGTTTTCTCCGATGTGGCGAAGCTCATGGAGTTAAATAAAGAAAAAGAGGAGATCGCAGGGAAACTTGAGACTCTGTATGAAAAGTGGGAGGAGCTGGCTGAATAAGCAGCAATCATTAATATCCGCTGATTCTCAGGTCCGTTGCTGCCTGCGCAGGGTGTGAACAGCAGCAAACCTGTTGAACAGATATAGACGTATTCAAAAGAAAATGTTCCGTCCGGTCAGGGAGATCATGGATGGGACATTTTCTTTTTTGCATGGGACAGGGCAGTTCCCTGCCCTAATTCGCTCAAATTCATTGACAAGGATTTGACAAATAATATAGATATGGGTATAATAGATTTCATCGTTATATGAAAGTTTTGAGAAGGTGAAACCAGAAAATGACAGACGAAAGACAGATTTCAAAGGCGGTTATTTCCAGACTTCCGCGATATTACAGATATCTGGGCGAGCTGATGGAGGAGGGGATTGAGAGAATTTCCTCCAACGAGCTGAGTGCAAGAATGAAGGTGACGGCGTCCCAGATCCGTCAGGATCTTAACAACTTCGGCGGCTTCGGACAGCAGGGATACGGATACAATGTAAAGTACCTCTACACCGAGATCGCAAGGATCCTCGGAATCGACAGACAGCACAACCTCATTATCATCGGTGCCGGAAATCTTGGACAGGCCATCGCCAACTATACAAATTTTGAGAAGCGCGGCTTTATGATCAAGGGAATGTTCGATATCAACCCGCGCCTGATCGGTCTCGTGGTCCGCGGCGTTGAGATCCGTGGAATCGATGACCTTGAACAGTTTATTATTGACAACGAGGTGCAGATCGCGGCTCTCACGATCCCGAAGTCCAAGGCCCCGGAGATCGCGGAGCGCCTGGTAAAAGCAGGAATCAAGGCGATCTGGAACTTCGCCCACACAGACTTAAATGTCCCGGACGATGTGGTCGTTGAGAACGTCCATCTCTCCGAGAGCCTGATGCGTCTTTCCTACCGTGTCTGCAGCATGCAGGATGAGCGGGAGCGGAAGGCGAAAGAAAAAGCAGAACAGACGGGAACCAATGAGACATGTTGATTGGAGTTGGCTGTGATTTGGTCGAAATTGAGCGAGTAAAAAAAGCCTGTGATAAAGAGGCTTTTTTGTCGCGTATTTATACCGAGCGTGAGCGCCGGCAGGCAAAGGGAGATCCCCGGGTCCTTGCCGGCACTTTTGCCGTTAAAGAGGCAGTGGCGAAGGTGTTTGGAACGGGATTCCGGGAGTTTATGCCGATTCATGTGGAGGTCTTAAGAGATCCTCTTGGAAAGCCCTATGTGGAGCTTCATGAAGGAGCTGCAAAAATAGCAGAAGACCTCGGGATCACAAAAATCGAAGTGTCGATCTCAGACACGAAGGACCATGCGATGGCGTTTGCCGTCGGAGAGGGGGATGCCGGATGAAAGCAGTTCTCAGTGGAAAAGAAATGAAAGAGTTCGATGCAAGGTCCATCAGGGGGTATGGGATTCCGTCCTTAGTCCTGATGGAACGGGCAGCAATGGCAGTAGCAGAGAAAGCAGAGGAGATACTGGAGAAAGAACAGGCAGGGACTGTCTGGTCCGTCTGCGGCTTTGGAAATAACGGGGCGGATGGGGTTGCCGCCGCCAGAATGCTGTTTTTAAAGGGGTACGATGTGAAGATCGTTTTCCCGCAGCGGGACGGAAAAGGAAGCGAGGAGCTGGAAGCCCAGCTAAATGTCGTAAAACGGCTGGGAATCCCAGTGATGACGGCGGAAGACCTGCCGGACCCGGGGAAAAAGAAAATTCCGGTGCAGCCGTTTAGAAAGGACGGCGAGAGAAAAAGGAGCTGCCGGGGCGTGATCCTGGATGCAATCTTTGGGATCGGTCTTTCAAGAAATGTGGAGGGCGCATACCGGAAGCTGATCCAGTGGATCAATGGGCAGGAAGACATGGAAGTCATCGCTGTTGATATCCCGTCGGGCATCAGCTCTGATAACGGAGGCGTGATGGGAGACGCAGTCCGCGCGGATGTGACGGTCACGTTTGGAGAAAAGAAGCTTGGGCAGGTGCTGTTTCCGGGGCGGGATCTCTGCGGACGTCTTCTCGTGAAAGATGTGGGCTTTGTGCCGGAAAGCAGCGCAGAACGGGAAAAACATGTCCAGATGCTGGATCAGGAAGATCTTTTGAGGATCCCGGCCCGCATGGCTGACTCCAACAAGGGAACATACGGAAAGGTCCTTGTGATGGCCGGAGCGAAGAACATGGCGGGGGCTTGCCTGCTTTCTGCCAGAGCGGCATACCGGATGGGAGCCGGCCTCGTAAAGGTCTTTACCCCGGAGGAGAACCGGCTGATCGTACAGGAAAAGCTTCCGGAGGCTATTTTAGCCACCTACGATACGAAGGAGGCCGGGAAAGATCCGGAAAACTTTGCGCGAAAGATCGCGAGGGAGACAGAATGGGCTGATGTGATCGTTCTGGGCCCCGGGATCGGGATGGAGGACTATGCCAGATGCATGGTGGAAAATGTCCTGAAGGACGCCTATGTCCCGATCATTCTTGACGCGGATGCCCTGAATCTTGCGGCGGAATACCGGGAACTGACCGGTTATTTTACGGAGAATATTATTGTGACGCCGCATATGAAGGAGATGTCGCGGCTCACAGGAATTCAGATAGAAGAAATGAAGGAGAATCCGGTCCGCACCGCCAGGGAGTTCGCGGATCAGTACGGCGTAGTATGCGTCTTAAAGGACGCGGCGACGGTGATCGCCGGAAGAGACGGAAAGACGTTCGTGAACGGAAGCGGGACTCCTGCCATGGCAAAGGGCGGTTCCGGTGATGTGCTCACGGGCGTGATTGCCGGGCTCGTAGCGCTGGGACTGGAGGAGAGTGACGCGGCAGCCCTTGGCGTTTATGTACACGGTCTCGCCGGTGAGGCTGCTGAGAAACACTTTGGAATTCACGGAGTGTTAGCAGGAGAGATCGCAGATTGCCTTCCGGAGGTATACAGAGATGGAATTTGACAGAATCTACGCAGAGGTGGACCTCGGGCGTATTGAAGAAAATATGGAGGCCATGAAGGAGCATCTTCGTCCGGGAACGAAGATGTACGGGGTGGTAAAGACGGACGCATACGGACACGGGGCAGTTCCGGTAGCGAGGACCATCGACCGTTTTGTCTGTGGGTACGCGGTGGCAACGGTGGATGAGGGACTTAAGCTGAGGAGACATGGAATCGAAAAAGAGATCCTGAGTCTTGGTCCGGTTTCAGCCAGCCGCTATCGGGAATGTCTTGAAAATGACATCAGTCTGCCGGTGTTTGAATACCGGAGAGCAAAAGAATTATCAGATACCGCTGTGGCAGAGGGAAAGACCGCGAAGATCCATATCGCGGTGGATACGGGAATGAGCCGTATCGGACTTTTCCCGGATGAGGGATCTGTGGAGATTGTAAAAGAGATTGCAGAGCTTCCGGCTCTCAGGATCGCCGGCATGTTCACCCACTTTGCCCGGGCGGACGAGGCAGATAAGACGAATGCAGGGGAGCAGTACAGACGGTTCCATGCGTTCTGTGATGCTGTGAAGGCAGTGGGAGTGGAAGTACCGGTCTGCCATTGTTCCAACAGCGCAGGAATCGTGGATCTTCCGGATTTCAACATGGACGCTGTCCGCGCGGGAATCACGATCTACGGCCTGTACCCGTCGGATGAGGTAAAACAGGATATTATTTCTCTGAAACCGGCGATGGCGTTAAAGAGCTTTATCACTTACATCAAGGAGATCGGACCAGGAACGGAGGTCAGCTACGGCGGAACCTTTAAGGCGGAGAAGGCGATGCGGATCGCTACGGTTTCTGCAGGTTACGGGGACGGCTATCCGAGAAATCTCTCCGGAAAAGGAGAGGTGCTGATCCATGGAAAACGGGCAAAGATCTTAGGACGGATCTGCATGGACCAGTTTATGGCGGATCTTACGGGAATCCCGGAGGCCGAAGAGGGAGATCCCGTGACTCTTGTGGGCAGAGACGGGAATCAGGAGATCACTATGGAGGAGCTTGCAGAGATTTCCGGCGGATTCCATTACGAAATCCCGTGCCTGATAGGAAAACGTGTGCCGCGGCGGTATGTGAAGAATGGAAAAGAAGTGGGCGGAATGATGTGCAGGGATGAAGAGTACGAAGGATTTTGACGGTCATGCTCGAAAACCGGTACGCCTGAATAGAATATCATAAGTGGGAAATACTCTGGACTATAAGAAGCATGCGCTGCAGGCTTCTTGAGTGATCGCGGAAGCCGCCGGGGACAGGTGCAGGCACAGCCCCGGATCTGCTGACCGCATAGAAATTCAGGCGGAGTGTGAGACTTGTGATTATCAGACGGGGCGATATTTATTATGCGGATCTGAGACCTGTGGTCGGTTCGGAGCAGGGAGGCGTGCGGCCGGTGCTCGTGATCCAGAACGATGTGGGGAACAAGCACAGCCCCACGGTGATCTGTGCGGCGATCACATCGAGGATGAATAAGGCGAAGCTTCCGACCCATGTGGAGCTTTCCGCCAGAGACTGTGACATGGTGAAGGACTCTGTGATCCTTTTAGAACAGCTCCGGACCATCGACAAACAGAGACTCAGGGAAAAGATCTGTCATATCGACGGGGAGCTGTTAGGCCGGGTGGACGAGGCGCTGAAGGTCAGCCTGGAGCTTGGATGCTATTAGGAAAGTGCCTGTGAAAGGGGCGGAACCTGTTACATAATCGCGGGTGTATTCCTTGACGGGGCATTGATTTAATGCTATAGTGGACAAATGGTAACGGTTCAGTAGGTCTGCGCATTTACTGCGCTGACCGTAAGAAAACTTAGACTAGAAGGCAAAAATCCTATCGGCACAGCCGATTTGGAATGGATCTTTGAAACAATTCAGCCGTGGATCTGGAACTGGCTGGATGCAGTACTGAAAATGATAAAGGAGTGTAGGTAATTCTCATGGACGATGGCAATTCGTGGATAGGAATTGTTTTATTTGCCGCATCGGTGATCCTGTTTGCGGTGATGTACGGATTCGGTGCGGCGGTTCAGGCGCTGAACACCAGTGCACTGGAGGATGAGCGCGATGAGGGGAATGTGAGGGCGGAAAAGCTCTTGAAGATCCAGGAGGATCCGTATCTCTTTATCCGCACAAACCAGCTGGCGACGAGTATCCTGACACTGGCAATGGGAGCGTCTTCCCTGCTGTTTGTGGTAAGAAATCTGACGGCGCTGCTCGGAGTGCGCACGAAGATGCCGCATCTGGCGGCAGTTGGAATTTCATATGTCGCGGGACTTGTGGGAATCGCATTCCTGCTCACGGTACTGGGGATCGTGATCCCGAAGCGCATCGCTGCGAAAAGTCCGATCCGGTTCTGCTATAAGGTGCTTCCACTGGTGGAGCTTGTGGCGAAATTTCTGTTTCCGTTCGCGTGGCTGATGGATCAGTTCGCCTATATTTCCCTGAAGGCGGTGGGCATCAATATCCGCGAAAAAGATGACAATGTGACCGAGGAAGACATCATGTATATGGTCAATGAAGGTCATGAGCAGGGGGTCTTAGAGGCCAGTGAGGCGGAGATGATCACGAATATCTTCGAGTTCGATGATAAAGTGGCGGCGGATATCATGACGCACCGTACGGCTGTCCTTGCATTAGACGGGGAGATCACGCTTAAGGAAGCGCTGGATTTCGTTGTGAAGGAAGCAAACTACTCGAGATTCCCGGTTTATGAGGAAGATATCGACAATATCATCGGTATTCTCCACATGCGGGACATGCTTCATTATACAGACTCGAAAGAACATTTAAATACGCCGATCAAAAAGATCAAGGGGCTGCTCAGAAGCCCACACTTTATTCCGGAGACGAAGAATATCAACTCTCTCTTTAAGGAGATGCAGTCCCAGAAGATCCATATCGAGCTGGTCGTGGATGAGTATGGTCAGCTTGCGGGTATCGTTACGATGGAGGATATCTTAGAGGAGATCGTCGGAAATATTCTGGACGAGTATGATAAGGAGGAGCCGGATATCGTTTCCAGAAAGAATGGTACATATGAGCTTACCGGTCTCACACTCTTAGATGATGTGGAGGAGACTCTTGGGGTGGAATTTGACAAGGAAGATAAGGATAACTTTGACACGCTGAACGGTTTCATGGTGTCCAGGCTTGGACATATCCCGAAAGTGGGAGAGAAGGGGAGTGTCCGGATCGGGGACTACCTGTTAAAGATCATGAAAGTGGAGAACAAGGTGATCCAGACGGTTCTTGCGATTCCGTTGCCGAAAGAAGAGAAGAAATAGAAAGAAGAAATAGAAAACGGATACTTTGCACTCCGGCATTCCTGCCGGAAGCGAAAGTATCCGTTTTTACATTAGTCCTGTTCGCGGAATTTTACAGTGCCGGCAGCCGGGTCCATGGATTCAACGATGGCTAAGGACTCTAAGTGGTAGCCAAGATTTCTGATGACCTGTCCGCCGATCTGGAATCCTTTTTCTACCGCGATGCCGATTCCTTCAACTGTAGCGCCCGCCTCATGGACAATGGAGATCAGTCCCTGAAGGGCATAACCGTTCGCGAGGAAGTCATCGATAATTAAAACATGGTCATCCGGGGAAAGGAATTTCTTGGAAACGATGACCTGATTTTTACATTTATGGGTGAAAGATTCTACCTCAGCAACATACATTTCGCCGTCAAGGTTTACGCTCTGGGATTTCTTAGCGAAAACGACCGGCACATGGAAATGCATTGCTGCGATACAGGCAATACCAATACCGGATGCCTCGATGGTCAGGATCTTGTTGATATTTTCATTGGCAAAACGGCGCTTGAACTCCGCTCCCATCTCGTCAAAAAGTTCGATATCCATCTGATGGTTTAAAAAACTGTCAACCTTTAATACGTTACCCTCTTTTACCACACCGTCTTTTGCAATGCGTTCTTCTAAAAAGTTCATGTTCTATCCTCCGTCAAATTCCTCTTTGGGTGTATCTGTATTGTAACCAATTATAGCAATATTGGGGGGAGATTACAAGATGAAAACACATCTTGCAGACGGGTACGGGAAGTGGTAAGATGGAACAACTACGATTTTACGAAGAGGTACGGAGATTATATGAATAAATACGAAGTATTAAAACAGTATTTCGGTTACGACACGTTCCGGGACGGACAGGAAAAGATGATCGACGCGATCACCTCCGGCAGGGACGTACTTGGAATCATGCCGACGGGTGCGGGAAAGTCGCTCTGTTACCAGATCCCGGCGTTGATGGCAGGGGAGAACGGGGGAATTACGCTTGTGATCTCACCATTAATTTCCTTAATGAAGGACCAGGTCAGCGCGCTGAACCAGGCGGGAGTCCATGCGGCCTATTTAAACAGTTCCCTGACGCCAGGGCAGTATTATAAAGCGCTGGGATATGCCCGCGAGGGCCGATATCCGATCATCTACGTCGCGCCGGAGCGCCTTCTGACACCGGAATTTCTCGATTTTGCCGTCCATGCGAAGATTGCTATGGTGGCGGTGGACGAGGCACACTGTGTCTCCCAGTGGGGACAGGATTTCAGACCCGGTTACCTAAAAATAGAAGAATTTTTATGTACACTTCCGAAACGTCCGGTAGTCAGCGCCTTCACGGCAACGGCGACGGCGGAGGTTCGGGATGATATTATCGATCTCCTGAAACTCCAGGATCCGGTGGTGACGACAACAGGATTCGACCGTCCAAACCTCTATTTCGAGGTCCAGAGCCCGAAGGAGAAGTATGCGGCGGTAAAGACATATATCGAAGAACACGCCGGTCAGTGCGGCATCGTTTACTGCCTGACGAGAAAACTTGTGGAGGAGGTGACGGAGAAGCTGATGAAGGACGGCTTTTCCGTGACGAGATACCACGCGGGACTTTCCGACAGCGAGAGAAAACAGAATCAGGAGGATTTCATCTTCGACCGGGCGCAGATCATGGTGGCGACCAATGCCTTCGGCATGGGAATTGACAAGTCGAACGTCCGCTTTGTGATCCACTACAATATGCCGAAGAACATGGAGAGCTATTATCAGGAAGCCGGCCGCGCAGGGCGTGACGGGGAAATGGCGGACTGCCTGCTGCTCTACGGCGGCCGTGATGTGGTGACAAACCAGATGTTTATCGACAACAACCGGGACAACGAGGAATTGGACGATGTGACGAGACAGATCGTCTCGGAGCGGGATCGGGAACGTTTAAAAAAGATGACATTTTACTGCTTCACAAACGACTGTCTGCGGGAATATATTCTCCGGTATTTCGGGGAGTATGGAAGCGGATACTGCGGAAACTGTTCCAACTGCAAGACACAGTTTGAGGAGATGGATGTGACGGAGATTGCGAAGGCTATCGTGGGCTGCGTCGCAGAGTGCCGGGAGCGGTATGGAACCACGGTGATCCTGGATACCGTCCACGGGGCAGCGACGGTGAAGATCCGAAACTATCACATGGATGAGAATTCCCATTACGGAGAGTTATCGAAGGTTCCTACATACAGACTGCGCCAGATCTTAAATTTCCTCCAGATGAAAGAATATCTTGTGGTGACCTCTGACGAATACGCCATCGTAAAACTCGGAAAGAAGGCGGCGGCCCTCTTAAACAGTGATGATGAGAAAGTCACGATGAAGCTCCCGAAGGAGCAGGAGAGAGTGAAGACCGGGAAGACTTCCGGTGCGAAGAAGACAAAGATGACGGCCGGAAGCGAGAACTTCACGGAGAAGGAGACGACGCTTTTCGACCTCTTAAAGGAACTTCGCAGGGAGATTGCAAAGGAAGAAAAAGTCCCGCCCTACATCGTATTCTCCGACAAGACGCTGGTACATATGTGCCTTATAAAACCGAAAAATAAGGGGGAAATGCTGAAGGTTTCCGGCGTCGGAGAGTTTAAGTTTGAGAAGTACGGGGAGAGGTTCCTGGATAAAATCAGGGATTCTTTGAGTTAAGAATTACAAATTAATGTGCTTTTTGCATAGATAAAAACGGGAAAGCGACTTGACGGATCACAGAAACGGGTGTATGATAAGGACAGTTTCACTTACATGCGTTAAAGCGTAACGCGACAACGCATTTAAAAACGGGATCTCGCATGAAGGGAAGGATTCCGAAAAAAAGAAAAATCTGAGGGGAGATCGATATTATGAAAAAAGTAACAGCATTTGCAATGGCAGCCGTTGTTGCGGCTTCCGCACTGACAGGCTGTGGATCCAGCTCCACAGCAGAGACAACAGCAGCAGCCACAGAGGCCAAAACAGAGGCTGCGGCAGCAGATTCCACTGAGGCGGCAAAAGAGGACGGCAAGACTTATAACGTAGGTATCTGCCAGTTAGTCCAGCACCCGGCTCTTGACGCAGCGACAGAAGGTTTTGAGGCTGCATTAAAAGATAAACTCGGTGACAATGTTAAATTTGATCTTCAGAACGCATCCGGCGATTCCGCGACATGCGCAACGATCATCAACCAGTTCGTATCCAACGATGTAGACCTGATCCTTGCAAACGCGACTGCAGCTCTTCAGGCAGCAGCGGCAGGAACCAGCGAGATCCCGATCCTCGGAACCTCCATCACAGACTACGCGACTGCTCTTGACATCGATAATTGGACCGGTACGACAGGTCTTAATATTTCCGGAACTTCCGATCTCGCTCCGCTTGACCAGCAGGCAGCGATGCTCAACGAACTGTTCCCGGACGCAAAGAATGTCGGCTTATTATACTGCTCCGCAGAGCCGAACTCCAAATATCAGGCAACAACCGTAAAAGGATATCTGGAGGAGCTTGGATATACCTGTAAGGAATACACCTTCGCGGACTCCAACGACATCGCTTCCGTAACAACAACAGCGGCGGGAGAGAACGATGTTCTCTATGTCCCGACTGACAACACGGCTGCTTCCAATGCAGAAATCATAAACAATATCTGCCTTCCGGCGAAAGTTCCGGTGATTGCAGGTGAAGAGGGAATCTGCTCCGGATGCGGTGTTGCAACTCTTTCCATCGACTACTATGATATCGGATACAAAGCTGGAGAAATGGGCGCAGAGATCCTGATGGACGGCAAGGACGTAAAGGAAATGCCGATTGAGTTTGCACCGGAGGTAACTAAGAAATACAATAAGGCAAACTGCGAGGCACTTGGAATCACAGTTCCGGATGACTACGTTGCAATCGAAGAATAATAACGACTGAAAATTATGAGGACATCAGGGTGGCAAACAGCAAAAACTTTTGTCACCCTGTTTGCTATCATCAGCCATAGGAGGAAAGAAACGTGAATTTTGTGACACTGTTCAACGCACTGCCGGGTGCCTGCGCACAGGGACTCATCTGGGGCATCATGGCGATCGGCGTTTATATTACATACAAGATCCTTGATCTTGCGGACCTTACCGTGGACGGAACCATGTGTACGGGTGGTGCTGTCTGTATCATTTTTATGTTAAACGGACATTCCGTGGGAGTATCCCTGTTTGCGGCGTTTATCGCGGGAATGATCGCGGGCCTTGTGACCGGAATCTTTCACACGGCGATGGGAATCCCGGCGATCCTTGCGGGAATCCTGACCCAGCTTGGTCTCTACTCCATCAACCTCCGGATTATGGGCGGTAAGGCAAATCAGGCCATCAGCGTGGACAAGTATGATCTTCTGGTGTCTCTTCGTTATGTAAAGGGAGTTGCTTTTTATAAGAACACGATCTTTGTGGCTGCACTGATCATTGTGATCCTGATTGCGATCCTCTACTGGTTCTTCGGAACAGAGATCGGATGCTCCATCCGTGCCACAGGCTCCAACCAGAACATGTCACGTGCCCAGGGCATCAATACTGATTTCACAAAGATCTTAGGTCTTATGATCTCCAACGGGATCGTTGCCTTTGCGAGCGGCTTATACGCCCAGTATCAGGGCTTTGCGGATGTCAACGCAGGCCGCGGTGCCATCGTGATCGGTCTTGCAGCCGTTATCATCGGTGAGGTCGTATTCGGAAAGATCAGCCAGAACTTCGGCTTCAAGCTGTTCTCCGTTGCTTTCGGTGCGATCATTTACTACCTGGTCCTTCAGGTTGTACTCTGGATGGGATTAAATTCCAACGATTTAAAACTCCTGTCTGCCCTTGTCGTTGCGGTATTCCTTGCGATCCCGTACATGAAAGGCAAATATTTCTCTAAACCGGTAAAAAGAGGAGGTGCACCTCGTGCTTGATCTTCACAATATTTATAAAACCTTCAACGCGGGAACCGTCAATGAAAAGACAGCGTTAAACGGATTAAATCTTCATTTAAACGAAGGCGATTTTGTCACCGTCATCGGTGGAAACGGAGCCGGAAAATCTACCATGTTAAATGCGGTGGCAGGAACGTGGTTTGTGGATGAGGGAAAGATCACCATCGATGATATCGATGTGACAAAGCTCCCGGAGCACAAGCGTGCGAAGTATCTCGGACGCGTATTCCAGGATCCGATGACAGGAACGGCTGCCACCATGCAGATCGAGGAGAACATGGCGTTGGCGGCGAGAAGAGGAATGACACGTTCCCTGAAAGCCGGGATCACCGCAAAAGAGCGTGAGTTCTATAGGGAGCAGTTAAAGATTTTAGGCCTTGGCCTTGAGGACCGCCTCACATCAAAAGTAGGCCTTCTCTCCGGCGGACAGAGACAGGCACTGACCCTTCTCATGGCAACCTTAAAGAAGCCGAGACTTCTTCTTTTAGACGAGCACACGGCAGCCCTTGACCCAAAGACGGCGGCGAAGGTTCTCGAGACAACCGATAAGATCGTAAACAGTGAGCATCTGACAACACTCATGATCACCCATAATATGCGCGATGCGATCGCCCACGGAAACCGTCTGATCATGATGAACGCGGGTCATGTGATCTATGATGTGGCCGGAGAGGAGAAGAAACACCTGACAGTTCAGGATCTTCTCGCGAAGTTTGAGGAAGCTGCAGGCGGCGAACTTGCGAATGACCGTATGATCCTGTCATAGGGATTCATATATATAGAAGAAACAGGTCGAAAAGTAGATAAACGGCAGCGGATATCTGTAAGCAGATTACAGAGTTTGCTGCCGCTTTTTATTGCTTTTTTGTGCATCCCGTTGTATAAAAGAGATGCAGCAAAAAAAGGTATAAATACCGGCCTGCGGCCAGATGCGGCGCAGGGAAAGGGCTGTGTTCAGGAGGAAATAATTATGAGCAGATCTGCAAAAAATGATAAAACAAAGACAAATGTAATGCGGCTTTTAGATGCCGCGAAAATCCCTTACGAGGCTAAGGAGTATCCGGTGGACGAGCATGATCTCTCCGGAAGTCATGCGGCGGACATGCTGGGCGTGGACCATGGAAGCGTGTTTAAGACTCTTGTACTGAAGGGGGAACGCACCGGGTTTCTCGTCTGCTGTATCCCTGTGGACGGTGAAGTGGATTTAAAAAAGGCGGCGAAAGCGGCGGGAGATAAGAAGGTGGAGATGCTTCCGATGAAGGATCTTTTAGCCACAACAGGGTACATCCGCGGCGGCTGTTCTCCTATCGGAATGAAGAAAAAGTTCCCGACTTTTATTGATGAGGCGGCGTTAAAATACGAAACGATCGCTGTCAGCGCGGGCCAGAGGGGATTTCAGGTACTGCTTTCCCCACAGGCTCTTGCAGACTATGTGGGAGCAAAACTGCTGGATTTGCAGCAAAATGGTTGACATAAATGAAAAAGTTATCGGAAACCACCTGAAAGTGGGGGATCAATATTTAACAAAATTGTAATATTTGCAATATTTTATACTTGCCAATACCACCAAAAATTCAGGTTTTATGCGGATGATATTTGGAAAAGATATTAAAAAAATGTAACAAACTTTAAAAAATGGGCTGTAAAATGTAACAAACTTGAGTATGGCTTATTGACATCCGACCCCTCATTCTCCTATAATCACAGACACCGGCCGGAAAACGGTCGGAATGAACAACCGGCGACAGGACGGAGAAAGAGGGTATTCAAATGAATCCATGGAACTCATTTCTTCAGACAGTCTTTCAGTTTGTGAAATCACTCTTCACCGGTGTGACAAAGAAGATGCACCGGAATGCGGCAATTCTCACGATGGGCGCAACACTGATCGCAGTGATTCCATTTACAGCGGTGGACTTTCAGGGCGGAGGCAAAAACGCGATCGTAGCGTTTGCAGAGACGCAGGGAGGTTCGGATGAAGACAGTCTGGAGGAGACAGAAGATACTGCTCTTCCGGAAACAGACGGAAATGTTTTAGAGGATGAGACGACGGCGGATGAGACATCATCCGCGGAGACGGAAGCAGATATCGAGAAGGAAACTGAAAATACAGAGACGAATGATAAGAACAGCGCCGAGGACGCAGGTACTTCGGAAAAAGCAGGCGAGAGCAATGGGGCTCAGGATGAGTCTGCAGGAGCGGAAGCAGAAACTGCGGGAAACGCAGAGGCCGGAGCTGTGCAGGTTGAGCCGGAAGCGGAAGAGTCACCTGTGACAGAGGTACAGGCGAAAGCGGAAGAGACTGCAGCGGAGGAACCTGCAAGGGAAGTTTTCACCAGTTACACTGACAGCGACTACGATGTTCTTCTACGGATCGTGCAGGCGGAAGCCGGAAACTGTGACATGGAAGGTCGTGTCATGGTGGCGAACGTGATCTTAAACCGTGTGGAGAATGACGCATTCCCAAACACGATCACGAAAGTTGTCTACCAGAAACACCAGTTTTCACCGGTGTCCAACGGCTCCATCAAGAGATGCAGGGTCACAGCCGAGACGGTGGAGGCCGTAGATCGGGCGCTCTCAGGTGAAGACCTGACGGATGGTGCCCTGTATTTTATGAACCGGTACGCGTCATCAAAAAAGAACGCGAGCTGGTTTGACAGACATCTGGAATTCCTGTTTAAACATGGAAATCACGAGTTTTTCCGGTAAACTCCGGGTCAGATAAAAAAGAATTAGGATAAAAAGGATAAGGGAAAGGCGGCATGTGCCAGAATCGTAAAAAAGCGGTTTTGGTGGGTGCCGCTTTTTTACAGCTGTAGATCTGAAATAGAATACAGGTGATGGATTCTGTCGATTTGAAAACGAAAAGTCGATAGCCATGGAAAAATAGTGGACGTTGGCGGAAGGGCGGTACAGGATTTTATAATTGACATTTAAATGGGGGCATGGGATAATAAACCTCATGAAATTGGAAATACGTGAAAGAGGAAAAACGATGAAGTTAAAAAGAGTATTTTTTGATCTTGACGGCACACTGACGGATTCCATGCCGGGGATCACGAAGGGCGTTCAGTATGCACTGAAGCATTACGGCATCCATGTGGATGACCTTTCGGTCTTGAAACCGTTTGTGGGGCCGCCGCTCTCCGACAGCTTTAAGAGATATTATAATTTTTCGGACAAGGATGCAAATGATGCGATCTATGTGTTCCGGGAATACTACGATGTGAAAGGCTGGATGGATAATGCGCCGTTCGATGGCGTGGAGGATATGTTAAAGACCTTAAAGGAGGCTGGACTCGAACTCTATGTGGCAACATCGAAGCCGGAGAAGACCGCAAAGAAAGTCCTGGAATATTTCCACCTGACAGAGTATTTTAAATTCATCGGCGGCGCGTCCATGGATGAAAAGCGTGTGAATAAGGACGATGTGATCCGTTATGTCCTGGAAGAAAACGGCATCAGCGAGGAGGAGAAGCCTTCCGTGATCATGGTGGGTGACCGGGAACATGATGTGAACGGTGCGAAGAAGACGGGACTTTCCGTGATCGGTGTGCTTTACGGATATGGAAGCCGGGAAGAACTCCAGAGCGCCGGGGCAGATTACCTCTGTGAGACACCGGAGGAGACAGTAAAGCTCTTAAAAGGTATGATGTAAAAAACGATCAGACGATATGATATTTGGGATACTTTGTCTGTGTAAAAGACAAGGCAGACAGCACGGCAGGGATCGAAGATACGTTTTACAGCTATGTCGGAAGTTGTAATTATGAGTCGCAGAAAAATACACGACACCAGGAAATGGAACTTGAAAAATGATCCGTGATGCGCTATAATAGTTCTCAGTTAAAGGGAATGTGATTCCTGGGATGTTCGACACTCCTGTCTATTTTGAACCTACATTTTGACATACGGGATTCCTAGATCCTTGGACGGATGCCAGGCCTCCATCGAGTGGAAGGCAGATGTTTAAGTGCGGATGCCCACCTAGCACTGCTAGGCGTCAATTATTCAGGAAACGGCATTTTGGGATTACGAAAGATAAAAAGCAGCGAGAGATCGCTGCTTCTTTTTGTATAGCGGGATATAATGTGGCGTTATTTCACATAGATGAACGACGAATGATTTCCGCGCAGGACGGGGTTTAGATTCCGCAAATGCTCTTTTCTAAACATGAGAAGTATGATATTATGGGGGCAAACAGGTTTCGATACACATGATATGACTGGAAGAAACAACTGCAAAGGAGAAACTTTTTTTATGAAAAATGAACGGTTCGAACGATACATTTACATGGGGGTGACGGCAATCCTGGTACTGATCGCAGCGGTGTTCGTCGTCTTTCTGTTTCTGGAAAGGAATGCAGTGTTTGCCTTTCTGGGAAAAGTACGGTTTGTCCTTGCACCGGTGATCTACGGCGCTGTACTTGCTTTTTTAATGTCGCCGGTCTATAACTGGTGCTACAATACGGTCGTGTATGTGCACGATGACGACAAGGAAAAAGAGGACGAGGAAAAGAAGATCGCGCCAAAGAAACGGTTCAAGAGTGAATCCTTCGGCAATTTCCTTGGAAAAGCCGTTGGAACAGTGGTAAGTCTTGCGTTTCTGATCGCGGTAGTGGTAAGCCTTTCCAGCATGATCATCCCGCAGCTCTATTCCAGTATCGTGGGGATCATCAACATGATGCCGGTTTATTTCCAGAACGTGTATGACTGGCTGACGGAATTCTTCGTGAACAACCCGCCGGTGGAGCAGGCGATCTTAAATATTTACGAGCAGTCAGCCCAGTATTTTCAGAGTTGGATGGAGACGGACTTGATGTCGAATCTCTCCAATTTCCAGAACTTCCAGAATATTGAGAAGATCGTCGGCGGCGTATCCAGCGGAGTCATGAATGTGATCACGCTGACAAAAAACATGCTGATCGGATTGATCGTAATGATCTATCTGTTAAATATCAAGGAATCCCTATCAGCGCAGGGGAAAAAATTTATTTATTCTGTTCTTCCACTGAAAGCGGCCAATATCGTTGTGGCTGAATTCCAGTTTATTAAAAAGGCGTTTTCCGGCTTCATTATCGGAAAACTGATCGATTCCCTGATCATCGGAATTCTCTGTTTTATCCTGATGCATCTGTTTAAGCTGCCGTATGAGCTGCTGATCAGCGTGATCATCGGAGTGACGAATGTGATACCGTTCTTCGGACCATTTATTGGAGCAATTCCGTGTGCGATCCTCGTATTTCTCATCAGTCCGAAACAGTGTCTGTACTTTATCGGTCTGATCCTTGTGCTCCAGCAGTTTGATGGAAATATTTTGGGACCGAAGATCCTGGGAAATTCCACAGGTGTTTCCAGCTTTGGTGTACTGTTTTCAATCCTGCTGTTCGGCGGATTGTGCGGATTTGTGGGAATGATCATTGCGGTTCCGTTGATGGCAGTCATCATTCATATCTATAATCAGATTCAGGAATATCTCCTTTCGAAGAAGAGCCTGAGCATAAAAGAAGAGGACTATGTAAATCTGAAGCGGATCGACGAACAGAGCGGCAAGTATAGAAAACACAGTGACGAACAGTAGCTGGTTCTGCTCGGGAAAGGAACTATGAACGAGAGAAGGAAACTGATAAACTGGATGGTGGGAGTCACGACGTTCATCGTGGCCCTGCTGATCGTGATCGTACTTCTGGACAGGGAAGAGGATGGAGTCTCCCTGGCAGCGGCATCCCGGACGGTGGCACTGACGCTGGAATCGGGGGATGGAATTCTTGAAAATGCGCCGGAGACGTCGAATTTTGATGAAGATCTATCTGACCAGTGGTATGTGAAATATATGGACTACCTCTATGGTCAGGGATATCTTGACAGCGGATCGGTTAAAGCGGACGAGCGGAGCGCTACGTCCGCAGTTACATACGCGGTTCTTGCGGACTGGGCAAAAAAGGCATCGGAAGAGGGAAAAGGGGAAACAGATGCGCTCCTTTCCTATGTGGACGCCGGTGAACGGGCGAAAAAGGCGGTCTCCAGTGAGAACTTCTGGAAGTTCTATGACGCGTTCCGTGCGGCGGTGGATCCGGACGGGGCTGTGGCCGAGGTGGAGACGGACCTTTACGGAACGCCGGACAATGTGGATGGCGCGCCCGCATGGACAGCCTACACGAGGGACGGTATTTTTCAGTTTGAGGGACTTTACCTCGACGGATATATTGACCAGAAGATCCGGTTTCTGGCGAGAGACGATGAGATCTTAAAGGTGGAGGAGATGGTCTCGGACGAGATCGTCTACGAGAATGCCTGGATCTCGGGATTCTCCGGAAAGACGGTGACGGTCTTTATCGGAAATATCCAGAGGGAATTTCCGGTAAAGGGGGTTTTAAAGGATGAGAGCGAGATCTCCGGTCAGATCGGAGATCTGTACTTAAAGGGCGGAACCCCAAAACGGCTGGTGCTGAAGAAGGAGAAGATCACCGGAACGGTCCTTGCGGTCCGCGACACGGAGATTGAGATCGACGGCTACGGCAGCGTGCCGCTGGCGGATCAGTTTAAGATCTATCGGACCTACGGTGTTCTCAGGGAACAGCAGAAGAAGGATATTCTCGTCGGCTACCACATGCAGGAATTCGTGGTGGCGGATGGAAAGATCTGCGCAGCCCTGACGACGGAGAAACCGGATATCGACATGATCCGCGTGCTTATCATGACGAATGGATTTAAGTCACTGTTCCATGATACGATCACACTTTCCTGCGATTCCATGGCAGTATTGGAGTACGGAGATGAGAAGGACGCAAAGACAGAGTCCATCGCGGCAGGGGAGACGGTGACGATAAAACCGGGAGATTCAAGGCTTGCGAGCGGGCGTCTCACATTCCGTTCTGCAAATGAAGGCGGAATGATCACGGTACACAGTCTGGAGCGCGCCCAGGGAATGCCCGTCTATCCGGGACATATGGAGATCACAGAGGAAAGCGACGGCCTGCTTCTCTTAAACGAGGTGGATCTCGAGGAATATTTAAAGCGGGTGACACCGAGCGAGATGCCGCCTACTTATGAGCTGGAGGCGCTGAAGGCCCAGGCAGTCTGCGCGAGAACCTACGCATGGCGGCAGATTCAGGGCAATGCCTACTCGACCTACGGTGCCCATGTGGATGACAGCACGAATTTTCAGGTATACAACAATACGCTGACCTTCGATTCTACAGATACCGCTGTGAATGAGACCTTCGGTCAGCTTCTGGAATACAACGGAGATCCCATCGAGGCGTTCTATTACTCCACATCTGACGGGCATGGAACCGACGGAAGTGTGTGGGGAGCTGACGCGTCCAACACGCCGTACCTCAGGGCAGTCATGATCAACGACAAGGCGAAGAAGCTGGATCTGACATCCAACGAGTCCTTCGAGAGCTTTATCAAGGACGGGAGCACGGATGCCTATGACTCTGACTTCCCGATGTTCCGCTGGAACACGAAGACCACCAGCACGATCCTGGACGAAAAGATCGGCGGGGTCGGCAGGATCACGGGACTTACGATCACATCCAGGGGAGCGGGCGGATACGCGAAGACCCTGAAGGTCGTTGGAACGGAAGGTTCCAAGACATTTTCCGGGCAGAGCAGGATCCGCAGCATTCTCGGAAACGCATCACTTGTATACAACAGGAAAGATGGATCCACATCCACAGGATGGGATACGCTTCCCAGCGGTTTCATCTATATCGAGAACAACGGAACCGATGAGAATCAGGTGACGACCTTCACGATCTACGGAGGCGGCTTTGGACACGGTGTCGGCATGAGCCAGAACGGTGCCCAGGGCATGGCAAAGCAGGGAAAGACCTGCCAGGAGATTTTAAAGTTCTTCTATGACGGGTGCGGGCTGATGGATATCAGTGAAGTGAATTAATTGAATATGAAAAATAAACAGCTCTGTGCAGCAGTTAAATGGAAAAGTGGATTTCGTTTGGCAGCGGCGCAGGGCTGTTTTGATCTTGAATAAGTTTTGGGAGAGTTCTTACGAAGGAAAGAAAAGTTAAGGAAAAAGCCCGTGAAAGCAAGAGCAGTACTTTCACGGGCTTTTTCTGAAGAGTTTTGTTAAAATTCGCGGTTATGGGTGATAATACCAAACTTACTTTCTGTACAGGTATTTCGGCACGCCGTTCTCCATCACGCGCTTCGGCTCGCCCTGGATCAGCGGGAGAGCGTAGGCTAAGAAGTCATCGGTGATATCGTTTCCTGCCGCGTTGATCCATTCCTTCGGGAATTTCTTTTCCTGGTTGCAGATGAGGCTTACATCCTCAGGTGTGCAGTGCATCTTGTACGGCATGTCGGAGTCACGCTTGAAGGCGATCATCTTCTTTGTCTCCCCGGCGAGAACTGCCTTCACACCGGCAGCGCCTGCCATGGCTGCTTCCTCGATATCTGTCTCGGATACCATCATGCCGCTGCAGCGCTGGTTGACGTTTAACTCGATGGAGCGGACTTTCACGCCGAACTTGTCGCGCACAAAGCTTTCCAAGACCTCACCGCAGCCGGTGAGCATCTTGTGACCGAAGGAGTCGAGCTTCGCTGCGTCGGAGTACTCGCAGACAAAGGTGCCGCCCTCATCGGCAATTCCCTCGGAGACGCAGACAACGAGGTTCGGGGATTTCTTGAATGCAGCGTCCAGGTCATTGTAGAACTGCTCTAAGGAGAACGGAGTCTCCGGGAGATAGATAAGGCATGGGTTGTCGCCTTCATATTTTCTTGCAAGCCGGGAAGCAGCGGTGAGCCATCCTGCGTGGCGTCCCATGATCTCGACGATGGTGACGGATCTCTGCTGATAGACGGAGGCGTCGAGGACGATCTCGCGGACGGTGGAGGCAACATACTTTGCGGCGCTTCCGAAGCCCGGTGTGTGGTCGGTGAGGACAAGATCATTGTCGATGGTCTTCGGGATTCCGATGAATTTCACATCGCTTCCGATCTTCTCCGCGTAGCGGGAGAGCTTGTCCACGGTATCCATGGAGTCGTTTCCGCCCACATAGAGGAAGTATCCGATGTTCATCTCACGGAAGTTATCGAAGATTGCAGGGTAAACTTCGCTGTCTAAATCTGCCGGAAGTTTATAACGGCAGGAACCAAGGTATGCGGCCGGAGTGAGCTTTAAGAGCTCAAGTTCCTCGTCAGAGAGGTCCGTGGAAAGGTCCATCACATGGTCGGCGAGGAATCCCTCGATTCCATTGATCATTCCGAGAACATGTCCGTCCGTGCCGGATTCCTTGAATGCTTTTACCGCACCATAAAGGCTCGCGTTGATGACGGCGGTAGGTCCGCCGGACTGTCCGATTACAAGATTTTTCATAATTTCTGTATTCTCCAATCTGAATGTATTCCGTAAACTTATTATAAAAAAATGTGTATGGAAAATCAATGACGAATGTATAAAAACGAAAAAACAGGCAATCCTATGACCAGTACCAAAGAAAAAGATTAATACTTATCCTCCCCTTTTTAGTACCCTGTTCGCTGCCCCTATAGAGACAGCGGGCGGGGTACTTTTTGAATGAAAATCAGAAAAAAGGAGAAGATAAAAGGCGGGGAGCGCAGAAAAAAACTTTTGCGTTCAAAATATTTGAATGGAAAGCTTGACAAAGCCCGCGGAAAGGATTACTATCAGAAATAGTGATATAGTTATGAAAACTACATGATGCAGAACACAGAAACGAAATAAACAGGAAAGGAAACCAGAAACGATGAGCAAAAAAGGATGGAAAGCCGGAGCAGTTCTGGCGGCCGGAGCTGGAATCACAGCGGTACTCGCGGCGAAGAAGCGCGGAAACATGGAAATGGATAAGATGAAAAAGGCTTCCCATGGAAGCAGATCCGATTACCGCAACACAGAACTCGGAAAAAATGATAAGAACAGCAAGGGAATCTACTACACAAACGGAAACTACGAGGCGTTCGCCCGCCCGGAGAAACCGGCGGGAATCGAGGAGAAGTCCGCGTACCTTGTGGGAAGCGGTCTCGCGTCCCTGGCGGCGGCATGCTTTCTCGTCCGCGACGCCCAGATGCCGGGAAAGAACATCCACATCTTAGAGGCGATGGATATCGCCGGCGGTGCCTGCGACGGAATCGATGATCCGACAAGAGGATATGTGATGCGCGGTGGCCGCGAAATGGAGGATCATTTCGAGTGCCTCTGGGATCTGTTCCACAGCATCCCGTCCCTGGAGGTTCCAGGCGCGTCCGTTCTCGATGAGTATTACTGGTTAAACAAGCATGACCCGAACTATTCTCTCTGTCGTGCCACAGAGCGCCGCGGCGAGGATGCCCACACGGACGGAAAGTTCGGTCTGAGCCAGAAGGGCAGTATGGAGATCATGAAGCTCTTCTTCACGAAGGATGAGGATCTCTATGACAAGACCATCGAGGATGTGTTCGATGACGAGGTATTCGGCTCCCAATTCTGGCTTTACTGGAGAACCATGTTCGCCTTTGAAAACTGGCACAGCGCCCTGGAGATGAAGCGGTACTTCCAGAGATTTATCCACCATATCGGCGGCCTTCCGGACTTCTCCGCTCTGAAATTCACCCGCTACAACCAGTACGAATCCCTGATTCTGCCGATGCAGAAATACCTGGAGGCGGCAGGCGTGGAGTTTCGGTTTGGCACAGAGGTCACAAACGTCCGCTTTGAGATCAAGGACGGAAAGAAGACGGCCCGCGCTATCGAGTGCCGCACGAAGAACGGGGACACGGAGATCCCGCTGACGGAAAAGGACCTTGTCTTTATCACAAATGGAAGCTGCACAGAAGGGACGATCTACGGTGACCAGAACCACGCGCCGGTGGGTGACGCGGAAGTGAGAAGCAGTGGCTGCTGGAGTCTCTGGAAGAAAATTGCGGTGCAGGATCCGTCCTTCGGCCATCCGGAAAAATTCTGCTCCGATATCGAGAAGACGAACTGGGAGTCTGCGACGGTCACCACTGCAAATGAGGAGATCATCGACCAGATCAAGAAAATCTGCAAGCGCGATCCGAGGACAGGAAAAGTCGTTACCGGCGGTATCGTGAGCTGCCGCGATTCCAAGTGGCTTTTGAGCTGGACCATCAACCGCCAGGGACAGTTCAAGAATCAGAAGAAGGACGAGGTGTGTGTATGGGTATACAGCCTGTTCACCGATGTTCCGGGCGACTATGTGAAGAAACCCATGAAGGAGTGTACCGGTAAGGAGATCACCGCCGAGTGGCTGTATCATCTCGGAATCCCGGTGGAGGACATCGGGAGACTGGCAGGAGAAGAGTGCAACTGCACGCCGACCATGATGCCATATATCACAGCGTTCTTTATGCCGAGAGCTGCCGGAGACCGCCCGGATGTAATTCCGGACGGATCTGTAAACGCCGCTTTCCTCGGACAGTTTGCAGAGACTCCGAGAGATACGATCTTCACCACAGAGTACTCTGTCCGTACTGCCATGGAGGCAGTATACGGACTCTGCGGAGTGGACCGCGGTGTGCCGGAGGTATGGGGCAGTGTCTACGATGTGAGAGAGCTCCTGGACAGCACGGTGAAACTCATGGACGGAAAGTCCCCGCTGGAGATGAAGCTTCCGATGCCGTTTGAGATGTTGAAAAAGCCGCTGCTCCGAAAGATCGATAAGACGATCATTGGAAAACTTCTGCGGGATCACGATGTCCTTAAGGACTGGATGCTGTAGAGGCGCGGTGCGCGGATAAAATGGATATATGAGAATATAATGAAAATGCCGGAAATGGGAAGCTGCCTGTTTCCGGTATTTTTATGCCTGAATATGCTGAGATTTTTTGCGAAAAGGGGAGAGCCGCTGTACCTTCTATTTTCCTCCTGTTTGTTTTAAGAATTCGTAAGGGAAAAGAAATGGATTCCTTTGAGCGTATGCAGTAAGATAAGGATGTAAAAAGAAATAGTCCAGATACAGGTAAACTTCAGCTGCAAAGGGAAGCAGAACATGAATGCCGCATGTCTGCGGCAGATAAAATCGAGCGGTTATAAGAATTGATAAAGAGGGGGAAAAGTATGAGAAAATATGGATTATATCTTCTGATTGCGGTGAGTCTCATGACCGGCTGCCAGAAGAAAGATATAGTGACGGTGGATCCGGCGGCGGAGACGACACAGGAGAGCAGCGAGACAGGACCCAAGGCGGAAAGCGAGCCGGAAAGCACGGCAGAGAACTTGTCGGGCACAGATCAGAACGGGAATACGGACGTGGATGCCAGGGTGGACCGTCTCGCTCCAATCCCAATCGCGGTAAACGGGGAATATGACGGGGAATGGGATGACGCGGACCAGACTCCGATCATCACATCCCGCTGTGACAAGGTTTATGTCCAGGGGGACGGATATGACGCGCTGAAGCAGTCACTCACTTCCCTGAATAAAAAGCTGGTCAGCCAGAATAAAGAGGATTATGCCTCCTATAAAAAAGAAGCTGAGGATATGCGGAACAATTACCCGGACATGAAGCAGCCATATGTCTGTAATTATGAATTCAATCCAGTCCGCTTCGACCATACGGTCGTCAGTATGTACTGGCTGAAATATTATGATCTGGGAGGTGCGCATCCCAGCTCTGTGACGGAATACCACAATTTCGATACGCAGACGGGAAAAGAGCTGGAACTCGGCGATGTGGTAAAAGATCTTCCGGGATTCCGGATATATGTGAAGGAGGAACTTTCTGACCAGAAAGAGGAGAAAGGATTATTCGAAGATTATGAAACGGCCGTGGACAGTCTGTTTGCGGGGACGGATGGATATGGGCCATTGGAATGGTGCATCACAAAAACAGGTGTGCGCATTCATTTTGACCAGTATGTTATCGCCTCATATGCGGCAGGAGCTGTTGAAGTGGAGGTTCCGTTCGCCGGAAATGAAGCGATGTTGCAGACAGACTATATAGGGAAAGCTTCGGAAGGCTGGGAAAAAAAGACCAGTCCTTGGGAGACTGTGACGTATGAGCATGAGGAAAACGACACTTCTGTGAGTTATCATTTTGATGATGCCGCAGACGGGTATGATACGAGAAACATCACGATCGAGCGGGAACGGGGTGGAAAGAAGGAAGAATTCACGATGGAACTCTATGGACAGCCCCAGGACGGCTGGATCGTCATGACAGATGACGGGCACCCATATCTTTACACGGAGATCCAGAGTGAGAATGACTGGAGGACCATGGAAGTCTTTGACCTGAAGGGAGAAGAGATCCGTCATGTTGGTACATCGAATGACAGCCCTCATGGTGCCCTCTTAAATGATCCGAATGGATTTTACCTTACCCGCAGGGTGGACGCCCTGGGAACATACGACGCTTACCGGAAATTCCATGTGGGTGAGAGCGGGATGCCGGTGGCAGAGAATGATGTGTATACAAAAGTCAATGTCTGCGACTCGAAGGAGGACGAGGCGGCGCTGGTATCCACGAGGGAGCTTCCGGTGACGATGATGGAAGCAGACGGCAGTGAAAAAGAGGAGAAACTTCCAGTGGGAACAAAGTACTATGTCCGGGCGACAGATCTGGAAAACTTTGTGGACATGGAGCTCTCCGATGGACGCAGATGCCGTCTGGCAGTGAAAAAGTCGGATAAAGGCTGGGGATTCGAGATCGACGGGGTGTATGAAGAGGATTGCTTTGAGTTTATCCCGTATGCCGGATAAAAAGAATGTGTCACGGTGAATTTCCACACCGAACGCGCTCACCTGCTGTGATTTGCATCTTTTCGCGAACTCGCGTTCAGGAATGGACAGAATCCGGGAAAAACGTCGAAATGCATTGACAAAACATGTCCTCATGTTAAAATGAACTTATATGACGATTTGTAGCTGCGAAAATACCGGGCAGTTACGATTATTTGAAATACAGGAGGGGGAACCAATGAAATTTTTCATTGATACAGCCAATGTGGATGAAATCCGCAAAGCAAATGACATGGGAGTGATCTGCGGAGTTACAACAAATCCGTCCCTGATCGCAAAAGAAGGAAAAGATTATGTTGAGACTTTAAAAGAGATTGCTTCTATCGTAGACGGACCGATCAGCGGTGAGGTAAAGGCAACAACAACTGACGCGGAGGGAATGATCGCGGAGGGCCGCGAGATCGCGAAGATCCACCCGAATATGGTCGTTAAGATCCCGATGACCATTGAAGGATTAAAGGCAACAAAAGTTCTTGCATCGGAAGGAATCAAGGTAAACGTGACCCTGATCTTCTCTGCAAATCAGGCACTTCTCGCAGCTAGAGCAGGTGCAGCTTATGTATCCCCGTTCTTAGGACGCCTCGATGATATTTCCCAGCCGGGTATCGACCTCATCGACACCGTTGCAGAGATCTTTGCTCTCCATGATATCGAGACGGAGATCATCGCAGCAAGCGTACGACACACCATGCATGTAACAGAGTGCGCACTCGCAGGTGCCGATATCGCGACGGTTCCGTACAAAGTAATCGAGCAGATGACACATCACCCGTTAACTGACCAGGGAATTGAGAAATTCCGTAAAGACTATGAAGCAGTTTTCGGCAAATAAGGAAAATTCATGAGGACGCCTTCGGGCGTCCTTTTTTTGTGCGCTTTTCTGTGATAAAGAGGTAGTGGAAAGAACAGAAAACGCGAAAAATTGCGAAGGCGGAAAATTTAAATAATATAAAATATATAAACAATACAAACAATAATAGACAACAATAAACAGCACACAAAGAGAAAGGTAACAAAACAAATGGAAACATCAGAAACAAAACAGAACAAGGCGGCAACTGCCGTTATCCAGACTGCGGTTATCCTGTTTGGTCTCACGGTCTACGCTGCGGGAGTCGTCCTCTTCATTCTGCCGTTGGACATGATCGCCGCGGGAACCACAGGACTTGGCCTTATGGCACAGCATTTCTTCGGGATTCCTCTTTCCGGCTTCGTTGCGGTCTTCAATATCGCCATGTTCGGCCTCGGCTGGCTGGAGCTGGGAAAAAAATTTGCGGCAACGACCCTGCTTGCGACATTTTATTACCCGTTCATCCTTGACCGCCTGACCGCCCTGACGGGAGACTTCGTATTTACAACGGATCCCATGCTCTGCGCCATATTTGCTGGGATCATGATCGGATTCGCTCTGGGGTTCGTGATCCGCTCCGGCGCCTCCACCGGCGGCATGGACATTCCTCCACTTGTCCTGCAGAAACGCTTTAAGTTCCCGGTATCCGTGTCCATGTACGTTTTCGATGTGGCGATTCTCCTATCCCAGCTTTTGTTCCGCGACCGGGAAAAGATCCTCTACGGAATCATCATGGTCATGGTCTACACCGTGATCCTCGACAAGATGCTCATGATGGGCAAAAAGCAGGTACAGGCGAAGATCATCAGCGAGAAATATGAGGAGATCAACATCGCGGTGCAGGAACAGCTTGACCGCGGAACCACATTATTCCAGGTCGAGGGCGGGCACTTAAGAAAGCCGTCCATGGCCGTTATCACCGTGGTTTCCGGCAGGGAACTTCAGAAATTAAACCGCATCGTCATGGACATCGACAGCGAGGCCTTCATGGTCGTTCATCAGGTCGGAGAGGTCAGGGGACGCGGATTTACGGATGTGAAACGCCATCTGGAAGCTGCTGGTTTAAAAAATTAAGCTCAGTTACGGGACCACGTTAGAAAAAAAGTTTCTTAATTTTTTCTGACGAAAAGGCATAAAAATGTTGTTAAGGCAGGGAAAAACTCCTTGAATTTTACGTCAAATCCGTTTATTATTACACTAGGCAGAAATTTGATTTTCGTCAATTTAAGGAATAATGGAGGACAGCAAAATGACAAAAACGTCGGCAATTAACAGAATTCATGAATTGCTTGATGACAACAGCTTTGTTGAGGTTGGTGCTTATATTACTGCCAGAAGCACTGATTACAACATGCAGTCTCAGGAAACCCCTGCAGATGGTGTTGTTACCGGTTATGGTACGATCAATGGCGCTCTCGTCTATGTGTACAGCCAGGACGCGTCCGTAATGGGCGGATCCATCGGCGAAATGCACGCAAAGAAGATCGAGAAGCTCTATAGTATGGCCATGAAAATGGGTGCACCCATTGTTGGCCTGATCGACTGTGCAGGATTCAGACTCCAGGAAAGCATGGATGCCCTGGACGGCTTCGGCAAACTTTATGTATGCCAGGCAATGGCATCCGGTGTGATCCCGCAGATCCAGGCTGTGTTTGGAAACTGCGGCGGCGGAATGGCTGTGGCATCTGAAATGGCTGATTTTACATTTATGGAACAGGAAGCAAAAATGTTTGTGAATGCTCCGGTTGTAATCGCTGAGAACGATGCTGACAATTCCAGCGCTGAGTACCAGGCAAAAGAGACAGGAAACGTATGTGCGACTGGCTCCGAGAAAGAAATTTTCACAGAGATCAGAAACCTTGTTTCCATCCTCCCGGCTAACAACGAGGATGATATGTCTTACAGCGAATGTGAGGATGATTTAAACAGAATCTGCACAGATATCGAAAACTGCACAGGCGATACATCGATCGCTCTGTCCATGATCTCCGATGACAGCTTCTACATGGAAATGAAGAAGGACTATGCACCGGAGATGGTAACGGCATTTATCCGCTTAAACGGAGCTACTGTGGGCTGTGTTGCAAACCGCAGCGAAGTTTATACAGACGGCGAGAAGACTGCTGCTTATGACGCAGCCCTTACCGCGGCAGGATGTGAGAAAGCAGCAGCGTTTGTAAACTTCTGCAACGCTTTCGAGATCCCGGTACTTACACTTGTCAATGTAGACGGCTACAAGAACTGCAAATGCAACGAGAAGAAGATCGCGAAGGCGGCAGCACGCCTGACCTACGCGTTCGCAAACGCAGACGTTCCGAAGGTAACTGTCGTTGTCGGCAAGGCAAACGGAACAGCAGGACTCACCATGAACAGCAAATCCATCGGTTCTGACATTGTATACACATGGAAGAACGCGCAGATCGGCGTTATGGAAGCGGTACCGGCTGTGAAGATCATGTATGCTGACGAGATCACAAAGGCTGACAATGCTGCAGTCCTGATCAATGAAAAAGCAGCACAGTATAATGAGATGCAGGCAAGCGCACTTGCGGCAGCAAAGAGAGGATATGTAGACGATATCATCGAGGCTTCCGAGACAAGACAGCGTGTAGCCGCTGCATTTGAGATGCTGTTCACAAAAAGAGAGGATCGTCCGTCCAAAAAGCACGGAACGATCTAATATGAGGTGGCTGAAATATGAAACAGAGAATTAGAAAAATCTGGCTTGCACTCTGCATGGCAGTTTGCCTCTTTGCGCTTGCAGGATGCTCTGCAGCCGTTGACACCGCCGAGACGATCGATCCGCAGATCGAGATGGCGATGCAGTCCGGCTCCCAGCAGTACCTGGATCTGTTCAACCAGATGGATGACGCTTCCATCGAGCAGGCCCTTGCTACAAGCGTAAAGAACAAAGATACTGTTATGGAGAATGCGTTAAAATCCTGGGATTCCATTAAGGATGACCTTGGCGCGTTCGTTTCCAGCGAGACAGCAGCCGTTACAAAAGGTGATGACGGCTATATCGCAAGAATGAACACTGTTTACGAGAAGAGAGCAATGGAATTTACTCTGATCGCAGACGAAGATCTCAGCAAAGTCGAGACAATTTCCTTCTCCCCGGTTTACACAACAGGTGAGAAGATGGCGAAAGCCGGAATGAATACCTTAATGGGTATGGGCGTTGTATTCGCAGTCCTGATCTTCATCAGCTGGCTGATCAGCATGTTCAAATACATCAGCGTATTTGAGGCAAAGATGAAAGCAAAGAAGAATGCGGCAGCGGCAGCACCGGCAGCAGCACCGGCGGCTCCGGCACCGGCAGCAGCACCGGCTCCGACAGCAGCTCCGGCTGAGGAGGAGAACCTTACCGATGATACAGAACTCGTTTCCGTAATCACAGCAGCAATCGCAGCTTACGAGGGAAAAGAGACTGTTGACAACGGACTTGTAGTCCGCTCCATCAAACGTGTTTCTAACAGAAACTGGAATTAATATTATCAGGAGGAAATCACAATGAAAAATTATACAATCACAGTAAACGGTAATGTATATGAAGTAACAGTAGAAGAGGGCTTCACAGGCGCAGCTTCCGCACCGAAGGCAGCAGCACCGGCTCCGAAGGCAGCACCGGCAGCAGCACCGAAGGCAGCTCCGGCACCGGCAGCAGCTCCGGCAGCACCGGCAGGCGCAGCGGGTGCAGTAGCGGTTACAGCTCCGATGCCGGGTAAGATCCTTGGCGTTAAGGCATCTGCAGGTCAGGCTGTTAAGAGAGGCCAGGTTCTCCTGATCCTTGAAGCTATGAAGATGGAGAACGAGATCGTTGCTCCGCAGGACGGCACTGTTGCAACAATCAACGTTGCTGTTGGTGATTCCGTAGAGCCGGGTGCTACACTCGCTACATTAAACTAATTTTCTGCTGACTGCAGATTCCACATGGAGGGATTAACATGGAATACATTCAAAATACACTTTTGAATCTTCTTCAGCAGACAGCATTCCTGAATTTAAGCGTAGGAAACCTGATCATGATCTTAGTTGCGTGTATCTTCCTTTACCTTGCGATCGGAAAAGGATTTGAGCCGCTTCTTCTTGTGCCGATTTCCTTTGGTATGCTGCTGGTAAATATCTACCCGGATATTATGCTGAGCATTGAAGATTCTTCTAACGGCGTTGGAGGACTTCTTCACTACTTCTATTTACTGGATGAGTGGAGTATTCTTCCGTCCCTAATCTTCATGGGTGTAGGCGCGATGACAGACTTCGGTCCGCTGATCGCCAACCCGAAGAGCTTCCTTTTAGGCGCTGCCGCACAGTTCGGTATCTACGCCGCTTACTTTATGGCTATTTTCATGGGCTTCAATGACAAGGCAGCCGCAGCGATCTCCATCATCGGTGGTGCTGACGGCCCGACATCCATCTTCCTTGCAGGTAAGCTTGGACAGACTGAGTTCATGGGACCGATCGCCGTAGCAGCTTACTCCTACATGGCTCTCGTTCCGATCATTCAGCCGCCGATCATGAAACTCTTAACAACAGAAGAAGAGAGAAAGATCAAGATGGAACAGCTTCGTCCGGTATCCAAGCTTGAGAAGATCCTCTTCCCGGTTATCGTTACGATCGTTGTTTGTATGATCCTTCCGACAACTGCTCCGCTCGTTGGTATGCTTATGGTTGGTAACCTCTTCCGTGAGTCCGGCGTTGTTAAACAGTTACAGGAGACAGCTTCCAACGCTCTTATGTACATCGTTGTAATCGTACTCGGTCTTTCCGTTGGCGCTACAACAAGTGCTGAGAGATTCTTAAAAGTTACAACCATCAAGATCGTTATCCTTGGACTTATCGCATTCGCGTTTGGTACAGCAGCCGGCGTTATCTTCGGTAAGATCATGTGCAAGGTAACTGGTGGTAAGGTTAACCCGCTGATCGGTTCTGCCGGAGTATCCGCGGTTCCGATGGCAGCCCGTGTATCCCAGAAGGTTGGTTCTGAGGCAGATCCGACGAACTTCCTTCTCATGCACGCGATGGGACCGAACGTAGCAGGTGTTATCGGTACAGCCGTTGCTGCCGGTACCTTCATGGCTATCTTCGGGGTTTAATTCAGACCGAGACTTTTATCATTGGGGATGTCTGCCTTTGCGGGCATCCCGCTCTAGGAGGAAAATAAAATGGCAGAAGTTCAGAAAAAGCCGGTTAAGATCGTTGAGACCGTACTTCGTGACGCACATCAGTCTCTCCTTGCAACAAGAATGACGACTGATCAGATGCTTCCGATCGTTGACAAAATGGATAAAGTTGGCTACTACGCAGTGGAATGCTGGGGCGGCGCTACTTTTGATGCCTGCCTGCGTTTCCTGAAGGAGGATCCGTGGGAGAGACTCAGAAAACTGAGAGCCGGTTTCAAGAACACGAAGCTCCAGATGCTGTTCCGTGGCCAGAACATCCTTGGATACAATCATTACGCGGACGATGTGGTTGAGTACTTTGTACAGAAATCCATCGCTAACGGAATTGATATTATCCGTATTTTTGACTGCCTGAATGATATCAGAAACCTTGAGACTGCCGTTAAGGCAACCAAGAAGGAAGGCGGACATGCCCAGATCGCCCTTTGCTATACATTAGGCGATGCGTATACACTTGATTACTGGAAGAACATCGCTTCCGAGATCGAGAGCATGGGCGCTGACTCCCTCTGCATCAAGGATATGGCGGGTCTTTTAACTCCGTACGCAGCTTCCGAGCTTGTTACGGCATTAAAACAGGGCACAAAGCTGCCGATCGACCTGCATACACACTATACCTCCGGTGTTGCTTCCATGACATACTTAAAGGCTGTGGAAGCAGGCTGCGATATCATTGACTGTGCAATGTCTCCGCTGGCTCTCGGTACATCCCAGCCGGCAACCGAAGTTATGGTTGAGACGTTCCGCGGCACCAAGTATGATACTGGTTATGACCAGAATCTGCTTGCTGAGATCACCGATTACTTCACACCGATCCGTGAGGAAGCTTTAAAGAGCGGTCTCCTGAATCCGAAGGTTCTCGGTGTAAACATCAAGACACTCCAGTACCAGGTACCGGGCGGAATGCTTTCCAACCTTGTTTCCCAGTTAAAGGAAGCTGGTCAGGAAGACAAGTACCGCGCAGTGCTTGAGGAGATCCCGAGAGTAAGAAAAGACTTCGGTGAGCCGCCGCTTGTAACTCCGTCCTCCCAGATCGTTGGCACACAGGCTGTCATGAACGTTCTTTCCGGCGAGAGATATAAGATGGTTCCGAAGGAATCCAAGAAGATCATGATGGGCGAATTTGGTAAGACGGTAAAACCGTTCAACAAAGAAGTCCAGAAGAAGATCATCGGCGATGCAACTCCGATCACCTGTCGTCCAGCAGACCTGATCGAGCCGCAGCTGCCGAAATTCGAGAAGGAATGCGCACAGTGGAAGCAGCAGGATGAGGATGTATTATCCTACGCTCTGTTCCCGGCTGTAGCAAAAGACTTCTTCGAGTACCGTGAAGCTCAGCAGACGAAGGTTGACCAGAAGACTGCTGACAAAGCAAATAAAGCTTACCCGGTATAATTTTGCAGTAAATCTGAATTGTAATTGACGAAAAAACATGAGGCCCGGCGTTTCCATGAGGAGATGCCGGGCTTTTGTGTTGCCATGCATTCGAAAGAAGCTGACGGTGGAAGGTTCCGCAGGTTATCGTTTCTTTTTTAAGTTTTTATTAAGAAAATGCGGCAATATTTGGAATTTGTGTGAAGTTTCTCCTGCGCGGTTGACAGAAAAGTGCCTTTATCATTATAATGGGTATGATGTCGATTTTATGCAAAACTTCACGAAACCGGCAGTGGGAGAGAAGAAAAACATGACAAAGAGACAAAAAAGATTTCTGGCGCTGATGTTGGGGACGGTCCTTTTGGGAGACTGTGCGGTTCACGCCGGAACGATGATATCCGGGCTGTCTTCCGTATATGCGGCGACAGGCTCGGCAACGGTAAATGCCACGACCCTGAATGTGCGGAGCACGCCGGGGACAACGGGTTCTATCGTAAAAAAACTTGCCTACGGAGCTGCTGTGACAGTGGTTTCCGAGACAACGGGATCCGACGGAAAGATTTGGTATAAGATCCAGTTTTCCTCCGGTTCAGGGACACAGGGAGGCTATGTCCGTTCGGACTATATCAAATTCCCGGTATCCTACAGCTATGACTCGAATTTTGAGAACTATTTAAACAGCCAGGGATTCCCGGAAAGCTACAAGACATCCCTGCGGACCCTTCACACGGAGCATCCGACCTGGGTCTTTCAGGCCCAGAAGGCGGGGCTCAACTGGAGCGATGTGATGGAGGCGGAAGGAGCAGTCGGAACGAATCTGGTATCGAAGGCCAGCATTTCATCCTGGAAATCCACAGACTACGGCGCTTACGACTGGAATACCAGCACTTGGACCGGATTCGACGGTTCTTCCTGGGTGGCGGCATCCAAGGACATTGTCGCCTACTATATGGATCCGAGAAATTTCCTGAACGATACCTATGTATTCCAGTTCCTGCACCACGCCTACGACAGCAATACCCAGACGAGAGCGGGACTTACGAGCCTGATCACGGGAACGTTCCTGGAAAAGACGCCGGAGGAGACGACGGCAGCCCAGAGTACCCAGGAGACTTCGGGAGCCGGTACTGCGGCAGTCATAAACAATAAAACGAATACTGAAGCTTCTGGCTCCCTGCAGCAGGGGGAAAACTACGGACCGGGAATGAGTTCTGGAATGTCCGGCGGAAGTTCTTCTGGAAGCAGCAACAGCAGCTCCGGCAGCGGAAACCAGGGCGTAAGCCTTGAGGGACCGGGATCCACGGTGAGCTCCACGATCAGCCAGAGAAAGATGTATACAACGGCACTCCCGGAGGTAGAGTATGGTCCGGGAATGGATGCGTCCGCCATCACCGATGACAATACCGGCGCGTCAAACACTTCCCCGGTACCGACGGGACAAACGTATGTGGATATTATTATGAAGGCGGCTGCCCAGACAGGTGTAAACCCGTACGTCCTCGGCGCCATGATCCTTCAGGAGCAGGGGACAGGTAAATCCGGAAGTATTTCAGGAAAGACCTCCGGCTATGAAGGTTACTATAATTTCTTTAATATCGGCGCTTTCGCCTCCGGCTCCATGTCAGCCATCACGAGAGGTCTCTGGTACGCATCCCAGTCGGGAAGCTACGGAAGACCGTGGAATTCTATCGAGAAGTCCATCATCGGCGGTGCTACCTACTACAGCGAGAATTTCCTGCGGAATGGGCAGGATACCTTCTATTTAAAGAAGTTTAATGTGCAGGGAAGTACCCCGTACAAGCACCAGTATATGACAAACGTGGAAGGCGCGGCCGGAGAGGGCGCGAAGCTCGCGAGAGCCTATACGGATGAAATGAAGAAACAGGCGCTCGTGTTCAAGATCCCGGTATTCAACAATATGCCGGAAACTGCCTGCGCAAAGCCGACCGTAACGGGAAGCCCGAACAACAAGCTGTCAGGAATCACCATCGACGGATATTCCCTGACACCAACCTTCAATAAAGATACGGAGAAGTATGATCTCGTTGTGGACTCTTCTGTTTCCTCTGTAAATATCCGTGCAACGGCAATCGACTCCAAGTCAACAGTCAGCGGAGCGGGATCGATCAGCCTCGGAAGCGGAACGACGATCGTGAAGATTCAGGTGAAGGCGGAGAACGGTGATGTCCGCACATACCAGGTTTCCATTGCAAAAGGAAACGGAAACGGCAGCACCACCGTAGTTTCCCCGTCGACAGGAAGCTCCACAGGTTCTTCGACCTCGGGCTCTATGACGACCGGCTCTATGGTAGGACCTGGCGGATCGACCGGAACATCGAACAGCGGAAGCAGTTCCGGAACCACCGGCCCTGGAAGTACAAATTCCGGATCACAGAGCTCTTATCCGGAAGGTGCATCCGGGTCTGGAAAGCTTGTGACGTCATCGACGGGAACGGGCGGAAACCCTGGAAGTACAAGCACGGGAACGAGTGGTTCCTATCCGGAGGGCGCGACCGGCAGCGGAAAACTTGTGACCGGCAACTGATACGGGAATATCTGGTCATAAGAAGATCCATTTCGGGAAAGACTATGCTTAGAAGTACAGGCGGAAATTATGGAAACAAGATAATGCCCAGCCTGGAAAAAGCTGGAATAGGAGATAAAGAAATATGAATAAATACATGAAAAAACTGGCGGCAGGGCTGTTGGCGTTCGCGCTGATGGTCATGCTGCTGCCGGCTGGCGTGGTGGTTTCATTTGCGGCCAGCGGAAAACTTTCGTTTTCCGATCCAACCGCTTCGGTGGGAGACCAGATATCCGTCACGATGAAGATTGCCGCGGATGCAGCACTCGGTTCCTCCGATGTGATGCTTCAGTATGATGCGGATGCCCTTGAATTTGTCAGCGGCACGAACTCCAATGGCGGAGCAGGATCTGTCCGCGTCATTGGTTCTGCGGAGGCTGCGGACCAGAAGACGTTCAGCTTTACATTAAAATTTAATGCCTTAAAGGCTGGAACTTCCTCTATCACGGTGAAATCCCAGGAAGTTTACGATGCCGACTCCAAAGCAGTGACTCTTGACCATATTGGAAGCTCTTCCGTAAAGATCAATGCGGCGGATACTTCTTCCAAGGACGCGTCCTTAGCGTCCCTCACAATCTCACCGGGTACTTTAAAACCTGCGTTCTCCGCGGATGTGACCGAGTATACCGCTGCGGTTCCTGGCGATGTGACATCCATCACGGTCAGCGCACCGGCAAAGGACGGCGGCGCGAAGGTGGCTGTCAGCGGAACTGATGATCTCCAGGACGGAGAGAACACTATCACCTGTACCGTAACAGCGGAGGATGGAGAGACAACAAAGACCTACACCATCGTGGTCACAAAGTCTGACGATGCAGCGGCTTCCAACGGTGAGACAGACGCGGGTTCTGCAGAGACAAACGCAGGAGTCATCGGTGAGGACGGCAACTGGACTGTTGCGGATACCTTTGATGATTCTGAACTTCCGTCTGGATTTACAGCGACGGAGATCGAGTATGAGGGCAGAACCGTAAAGGCAGCTACAGATGATTCTGGAATGACCTTACTTTATATGACAGATGATTCCGGCAACGGGGACTTCTTTGTATACAACAGTGAGACGGGCGCTTTATCTGCTTATGTAGTCGTGAAGATGGCAGAGAAGACAGTCGTAGTGCTTCCGCCTGAGTGCATCCCGGAGGGAACAGCGCTTCCGGACGGTTTTGCCGAGTGTACCATCGATATCGGAGATCACACAGTCCACGGCTGGATCTGGAAAGACAGCGGAGATTCCGCACCGGAGTACTGTGTCGTTTACGGACGCAATGAAAACGGTGAGGAAGGCTTCTACCGCTACGACCAGAAGGAGATGACGCTCCAGCGTTACTTCCAGGATCCGGACGCAGCGGATGCCCGCAGCAAGTACTTAAAGGTTGCGGAGGATTACAACAGTCTCCTTAAGGATTACGAGATCCGCGGAATGTTCGTGATCGGGCTATTTGCACTCAGTATTCTCTTAGTGATCATCATTATCGTTCTCTTACTCAGAAAGCCGAAGGCACCGAAGAATCCGGGCCGCGGCGGATATGATGACGATTACGGTGACTACGAGGGCGGACGGAAAAACAGAAAGTCTGAGCCGAAAAAGGCGCAGAAGACCGGAAAGTCCGCGAAAGCGCCGGAGAGAAGAGCTGCGTCCAGACCGGCTGGCCGCGGGGAAGAGCTTTTCGACGAGGAAGAGGAAGAAATCCAGATCCCGCGCAGAAGACCGGAGGCAGCCGAGACACGCCGTCCGGCAGCGAAGAGACGGGAAGCTGTGAGGACAGAGAATGTTCCAGAGAAAACAGACACTCCGGAGAGACCGGTGAGAAAGAATGTGGCGGATATGGAAAAAGATCTGTCAAAGAATCTCGCGAAGGAGGCCGCGAAGGCAGCGCCGAAAGCGGCACCGGCTGAGAAGAGGAGCGAGGACGACGATGGCTTCGAGTTTATCGATCTGGATCTGTAAAAGAGTATAATAAAAATGCCGTGAGAGGTAAAAGAAACTTTCTCACGGTATTTTTCGGTTGTCGCGTACTCCAAACAAACTATTGGCAACAATTTTTCGGCGGCATCAGAACGGTATATCAGATCGATTTAAAAAGAAAAATTTGGATGAAAAAGAAAAGGGGCTGTCGCATTAGCAAATATTTTTTGCTGGGCGACAGCCCTGCTTTAT
>CABVBU010000026.1 GCA_902496665.1 uncultured Clostridium sp.
TCTTTCATTATTTCAAATTATTGCTTTACGAATTCGCATTTAAACTTTATAATTTTAGACATAATCATAAAGCAGCCTACTCTTTCCAGTTCTCCAGTTTAAAATAGGCAGCAGTCCGTTTTAAAGAAAATTTTCAGTAAATACTTTTAAATTTTCTATATAAGAAAGCCGCCTGGACTTTCTCCCCCCATAGGTTCATAATCCTATCACAGAGAAAGTCCAGACGGCTTTTCCTTATCTACGTCGCAATTTGTATCGCAGCTTTCTTTCCTGAATTCTTACGCTAACACAGTCCCTTCCGGAAATGCCCCGCGGAACACCTTGCGGACGAGCGGTCCCGCGATGATGAGCTGGAACGGCAGCGCCATCACAAAGTTCTTCGGGATATTTGTGAGCCAGATGATCGGCAGGAGGCTAAAATCTCCGCTCTTTACGCATCCCTCAAGGGCACCGTAGAGGGACATGATAATCACCATCGGAACCACCATGGAACAGGAAACCGCGATCACCTTGTGAAGCACCGGACTCTCCGGCTTTACAAGAAAACGGAACGCGAAGCCCTTCGCCGGTCCGGAGACCACAAACCAGTCCATGCACATCGCGAACACATAGGCGATCGGGAAGCCGATCCAAGCCTCGCGGATCGTTGTGAGGTTTAACGCTCCCATATGAAGTGTTACGTTGTAGATGCTCATCCAGAGCACCATGGTAAAACACATTAATACTGTGTAGATCAGACTTTCTCTCTTATTTCTTGGCATACATTTTCTCCTTTTTCAACCTGTAAATTCCTGTGAAAACGACGTGGATATAAGAACTGTCTCTGACCGTTCCTTCCGGGCATACGACAGAAAAAAGCAGCGAAGCCAACAAAACTCGTTGCGACTCCACTGCTCTTTTCGTGTACATCTCACTGCGTTCTCAATCTCTATGTGAACGCAGTATACAATATTTTTATATCGCTTCGTAAGTACTTTTTTCCACAAAATACCAATTTTGTATACTTGCACAAAACTTTAGCCAAATTCTATCATTTCATTATTCACATTCATCCTACCTCCACCATGACGTCCATGGGATTCTTAAGCTGTCCCCACTTTCTGCCGCAAACTTCATCTTTTTCATCATCGATCACAATTTTTTCACAATTTTCCCATTGACATTCCTCCACAAAAGTCTTACTATACTTAGCAAGCTAATAATTTAGTTTGCTAAGTATATGGCAGACGACCGAATCACAGCTTTTTATTTATAAGGGGGAACCTGATCTATGAAAGAAACCGTTGGACGCAGTGTGGGAATGCTCTCCAACCTGATCCGCAGGCACTTCAGTACCTTTTCTTTTCATGGTACATTAAGCGGCGCACAGGGAAAAACGCTTCATTTTATTCTGGTGCGCGGGCAGGAATGCGATGTCTTCCAGAAAGATATTGAAGAGGAGTACAGCCTCAGACCACCGACCGCCACAAAGCTCTTAAAGGATATGGAAAAAAACGGACTGATCTACCGGGAGGCAGTTCCTTATGATGCCCGTCTAAAACGCATCGTTGCCACTGAAAAGGCCATGCGGTATCAGGAACTGATCCACCAGAGTCTGGAAGAAACTGAAGATCGTCTGACCTCCGGAATATCTCCTCAGGATCTCGCCGTGTTTTTCAGGGTCATCAACCAGATGATCCGAAATATGTCCTGAATGTCCGGACAGATCCCACCTGCAGAACCTGCATGTTCTCCGCATCAGAAGCTTTTGCGGGATCGCAAATTTTATATGGAAACGAGGTAAATCATTCATGGTTAAAACACTTTTAAAAAGCGTGCGCCAGTACAAACGCGTGTCCCTCGAGACACCGCTGTTTGTCACCATGGAAGTCATTCTGGAATGTACAATTCCTCTCATCATGTCTAAGCTTATCGATGACATGACTGGAACTTCCATGGCACCGATCTTAAAATACGGCGCACTCTTATTGGTCCTTGCGACCCTTTCCCTGCTCTTCGGCGTTCTCTCGGCGAGAGCTGCTGCCACAGCCGGATGCGGACTCGCAAAGAACTTAAGAAGAGATCTCTACTTTAAGACCCAGGACTTCGCCTTCGCCGACATCGACAAGTTCTCCTCCTCCTCTCTCGTAACGAGGATGACGACGGATGTCACGAATGTCCAGAACGCCTACCAGATGCTGATCCGTATGGCAGTCCGTGCCCCGCTTATGACAGTCTTTTCCGTCATCATGAGCATGAGCATCAATGTCCGGATGTCCTTCATCTTTCTGGCACTTCTCCCGGTTCTTGCAGCGGCACTGTTTGGCATCTTTTTCTATGTCCACCCGATCTTTAAGCGAATCTTCAAGAAATACGATGCCTTAAATAACTCCGTACAGGAGAACGTCGGAGGCATCCGTGTCGTAAAATCCTTCGTCCGGGAAGGTTACGAGAAGGAGAAATTCAAAAACGCCGCCGAGGAGGTACGAAAAGACTTCACGATGGCAGAAAAGATCCTCGCCTTAAATAACCCGATAATGACCTTCTGCATCTATGTTTCAATGCTTTTAGTAAGCTTTTTCGGTGCGAAGCTCATCATCGGCACCGGAGGCAGCGAGCTTTCCACCGGTGAACTTTCTTCCCTGATCAGCTACGGCGTCCAGATCCTCACTTCCATGATGATGCTGTCCATGGTATTCGTTATGTGCAGCATGGCCCAGGAATCCGGCGACCGTATCGTTGAGGTTCTGAATCATGAGAGCGTTTTAAAATCTCCGGAAAATGGCGCAAAGGACGTAAAGGACGGCAGCGTCGAGTTCGACCATGTCTCCTTCCGCTATTCCGGAAAAAACAAGAAATTTGCCCTGACCGACATTGATCTTAAGATTCCGTCCGGATCTACCATCGGTATCATCGGCGGTACCGGCTCCGCAAAGACAACATTGATCCAGCTGATCCCGCGTCTCTACGATGTGACGGAGGGCGCTGTGAAGGTCGGCGGACGCGATGTGCGAGAGTACGATCTTCAGTCTCTTCGTGACGCTGTGGCTGTCGTTCTCCAGAAGAATGTCCTCTTCTCCGGAACGATCAAAGAAAACCTCCGCTGGGGCAATAAGAACGCCACAGACGAGGAGCTGATCCACGCATGCCGATTAGCGCAGGCGGACGAGTTTGTCACACAATTCCCGGATGGATATGACACCTACATCGAACAGGGCGGAACGAACGTCTCCGGCGGCCAGAAACAGCGTCTCTGCATCGCGAGAGCGATCTTAAAAAAGCCAAAGATCCTGATCCTGGACGACTCGACTTCTGCAGTCGATACAAAGACTGATGCCCTGATCCGTCAGGCATTTAAAAATGAGCTTCCGGACACCACAAAGATCATCATCGCCCAGCGTGTCTCCTCCGTTCAGGACGCGGACCGCATTCTCGTCATGGATGGCGGGCGGATCGTGGAATCCGGAACCCACGAAGAACTTCTCGCCTTAAACGGTATTTACAGAGAAGTCAATGATTCCCAGACAAAGAGCAAGGAGGCATGATCATGGAAAAACAGAATAAGAAAAATGGCACCTTCGGCCGCCTGCTCCGCTACATTTACAAGAACTACCGGGTGTACATGATCACCGTGATCATCTGCATCATCATTGCCGCGGCTGCCTCCGTGGTCCAGACTGTATTTTTACAGCGCCTCATCGATACCTGCATTCTTCCGGGACTGGAGAACGGATTTGAGAGCATCCGGCAGCCGTTCATGCAGACGATCCTCTCGATGGTCACCCTGTATGTGTTCGGTGTCGCGGCAGCCTTCACCTACACCCACCTCATGGCGACCGTGACACAGGGGACATTAAAGCACCTGCGTGTGGACATGTTCGATAAGATGCAGTCCCTGCCGATCAAATATTTTGACACCCACGCCCACGGCGATATCATGAGTACCTACACAAACGATACGGACGCGATCCGCCAGCTGATCGGCCAGTCGCTTCCGATGATCTTCCAGTCTTCTCTCACGATCACGGTCATGCTCCTCATGATGATCTATTACAGTGTGTGGATGACTCTCGTTGTGTGCCTCTTCTCCGCTCTCATGCTGACCGTCACGAAGAAATTCGGCGGCGCAAGCTCCCGCTACATGATGGCGCAGCAGAGATCCCTCGCGAAGGAGGAAGGTTTCATCGAGGAGATGATCCAGGGACAGAAGGTCGTCAAGGTCTTCTGCCACGAGGACGAGTGTAAGAAGGATTTTGACAAGTTGAACGAGCAGCTTTTCTCCGACGGTGAGCAGGCAAACCGTTATGGCAACTCCCTGATGCCGATCTTAAATAACGTGGGCAACCTGATGTATGTGGTCCTCGCCATTGTCGGCGGACTCCTCGTATATCTCAAAGCCCCAAACTTAAGTCTCAGCGGTTCCGGTGTTGTCACCATCGGTGTGATCGTCTCTTTCCTTGGAATGGCGAGACAGCTCTCCCAAACCATCGGACAGGCCTCCATGCAGGTTGCCATGATTGCCATGGGTCTTGCAGGCGCTTCCCGTGTGTTTGCGTTGATTGATGAAGAACCGGAGAAGGACGAAGGATATGTAACTCTCGTGCGTGCAGAATGGGGCGCTGACGGCGTCTTAAAAGAGACAAACGACAAGAGCGGAATCTGGGCATGGAAACACCCGCATAAGGCGGACGGAACCGTCACTTATACTCCTTTAAAGGGCGATATCCGTTTAGAGGATGTAGATTTCGGCTATACGCCGGAGAAGCTTGTGCTTCATGACATCACGCTCTACGCGAAGCCCGGTCAGAAGATCGCCTTCGTCGGCGCCACAGGTGCCGGTAAGACGACCATCACAAACCTGATCAACCGGTTTTATGATATTCCGGACGGCAAGATCCGGTACGATGGGATCAATATCACAAAGATCCGGAAACCGGATCTCAGGCGGTCTCTCGGCGTTGTTCTTCAGGAGGTGAACCTCTTTACGGGTACGGTTATGGAGAATATCCGTTATGGACGGCTGGATGCCACCGATGAAGAATGTATGGCGGCTGCAAGGCTTGCGAATGCGGATGATTTTATCCAGAGACTTCCGGAAGGTTACAATACGATGCTGACCGGAAACGGCGCCAGCCTTTCCCAGGGACAGAGACAGCTTATTTCCATCGCGAGAGCAGCTGTCGCGGATCCGCCCGTGATGATTTTGGACGAGGCGACGAGTTCGATCGATACGAGAACCGAGGCGCTGGTTCAGGAGGGCATGGACAACCTGATGATGGGACGCACGGTGTTCGTGATCGCCCACAGACTTTCTACGGTACGCAACAGTAAGGCGATCATGGTTTTAGATCACGGGCATATCATTGAACGAGGGGATCATGAGACGTTGATCGCGCAGAAGGGTGTGTATTATCAGTTGTATACTGGGGCGTTTGAGTTGGAATGATGGCTCTTGGCTGGTAGATTTCAGCTTAGATGTTGACTTAGAATGTAATTTAGAACGTATTTTAAAGGGCCTGCTGCACTGGCAATGGATTGCTGGTGGAGCAGGCTTTTTTGTTGTCATATGTTTAGAAAAAATGTCGGTAGCAGGTTTTGTAAGTTGACTCACTGAGGCGGGCGCTCGCCTGCGGCATCGCGGGGACGCGCCGGTACCCCTCCGGTCCCGGACCTTGAGGAATTCCGGGAGGGTTCCTCTAAGCTTGCAGAAGAATGCTAAGGGCGGAGAACAGGAGGCACAACTCGCCTGCGGCTCAAACAAGTGCCCCCTGCCCTCCAACGCATTCTCCTGCGAGCCAAGAGGAAGCCAACTCCCTCCATCCAGACGGCCCACTCCCGGAGGGGTACCGTCGCTATTATCCTCGTATCAAACCATACAGATTCACTCCTATCAGAATCACTGCGCATCCCCGCGATTCTGTGGCTTCATTCCCCAGAACACGGCGTTCATGATGACCACGATCAGAAGAACCGCAGCCATCGATGCCCAGAATCCCATGTTGAGTCCCAGCCAATCGCATGTCCCGAACAGTGTCATCCAGATTTCTTCCCATTTCATCCTTTTTCACACCTCCTAAAGTAATTCGCCATAGTGACGGACATATGCTTTTTTCAAACTTGTTGCCAGTGCCATATACAGCAGGATACACGGGATCAGATACGCAAAGTAAGCAGCCGGTAAAGCGGTAAATCCAAGCGCGGTTCCAACCGGTGTAAAAGGGATCAGAGTCAGAACGGCAATACCGGTCATTGTAAGAAGCGTTACCGGAGCTGATGCATGACTCTGGATAAACGGAAGCTTCGGAGTACGGATCATATGGATGACCAGCGTCTGACTCCACATGGATTCCACGAACCATCCTGCCTGAAACATACCGATATACTTAAGCTGCATGGCTGCCAGCTCTGCCCCGCTGTAATGCGCTGCCAGATCATGAAACAATACTCCGTGTGAGACAAATATCGGACAAAACACAAAATACATGAAAATATAAGTTGTGAAATCAAAGATCGAGCTTGTAGGTCCGATCCATATCATAAAGCTTCCCACACTGGATGCATCCCATTTGCGCGGTCTTGCGATGAATTCCTCATCCACATTGTCCCACGGAATCGCGGTACAGGACAGATCATAGATCAGATTCAGCAATATCAGATGAATGCTCATCATCGGCAGGAACGGCAGGAGCGCAGACGCAGCCAGTACCGAAAACATGTTTCCAAAATTAGAGGATGCAGTCATCTTAATATATTTGATCATGTTGGCATACGTTTTTCGCCCTTCAATGATCCCCTGCTCCAGAACCATCAGATCTTTTTCCAGCAGGATAATATCTGCGGATTCCTTTGCCACATCCACGGCGGTATCCACCGAAATTCCAATGTCTGCTGCCTTCATTGCTGCCGCATCATTGATCCCATCTCCCATAAAACCGACGGTGTGGCCATTTTCCCGAAGGACCGAAACTACCCGCGACTTCTGGTCAGGTGTCAGCTTCGCAAAAACATCGGTTGTCTCTGCCGCTTTCGCAAGTTCTGCATCGTTCATATGGCTTAAATCAGAACCAAGAAGCATATTGCGCACTTCAAGTCCAACCTGTTTACAGATCGTGCGTGTTACCTTATCGTTATCGCCTGTCAGTATTTTCGTATTGACACCATGAGCTTTCAGCGCCTTGATGGCATCTGCCGTCGATTCCTTCGGCGGATCCAGGAATGCAAGATAACCGATCAGTACCATATCACATTCGTCCTTTACACCAAAAGCACCGGCCGGGGAAGGATTGCTTTTCTGCGCAATGGCCAGCACCCGGAATCCCTTTTCATTCAGTTCATCCACGGTCTCTAAAATACGCTGCCGAAGCTTCTCTGTAAGCGGTTTCACATCACCATCACACTCCGCAAAAGCGCATACGGAAAGCATCTCCTCTACGGCACCCTTTGTCACCATCTGTGTCTTTCCGCCTTTATCCTGTACGACCGTGGTCAGGCGGCGGCGCGTGAAATCAAACGGGATTTCATCCACCTTCACATAGTTTTCCGACAGGTCAAGAAGTCTTTGATCCGCTGCCTCTTCCTCCTCTGTCTTCTGGATGATCGCCAGATCCATCAGATTTTTGTAACCGGTCTGGAAATAGCTGTTTAAGTACGCATGACGCAGCACTCTTGTATCATCTTCTCCGTTTACATTCAGGTGATATTCCAGTACGACCTTATCCTGTGTCAATGTTCCTGTTTTATCTGTGCAGAGAATATCAATTGCCCCAAAATTCTGGATCGAATTCAGATTTTTGACGATCGTCTGCTTTTTACTCATGGAAACCGCACCCTTTGCAAGACAGGTTGTCACGATCATCGGAAGCATCTCCGGGGTCAGGCCTACCGCAACCGAAATACCGAATAAAAAGGCATCCAGCCAGTCACCCTTTGTAATCCCATTGATAAAAAATACAAGCGGAACCATGACCAGCATAAACCGGATCAGTACCCAGGAAACAGCATTCACTCCCTTTGTAAAGCTTGTCTCCACGGCTTCCCCCGCGATCGCGGATGTCATAGAGCCAAACAGCGTGTTGTCTCCGGTACAGATCACAACGGCGGCGGCACTTCCGGAAATCACGTTGCTGCCCATAAAGGCAATATTTGTATACTCTGTCACGGACTCTTTCTGTACACTTACAGCTGCCGTCTTTTCCACGGGTTCACTTTCACCGGTCAGACTTGCCTGACTGATAAATAAATCCTTGGCTTCCAGAATGCGGACATCCGCAGGGATCATATCCCCGGCTGACAAGTGTACGATATCGCCTACGACCAGATCATCCATAGGGATCTCTGTTTTTTCCTTGTCCTGGCGTGTAACGGTACAGGTAGTCGTGATCATGGATAACAGTTTTTCCGCGGCATTTCCGCTTCTTGATTCCTGCACAAAACGAAGCGTACCTGAGATCATGACCATCGTTAATATGATGATCACTGTCAAAGGATCAAAATCCTCCGGAGTACTTCCCAAAAGCGAATAATAGGGGAATACCATGTCTGTCATGGTGGAAACCAAAGCAAGGAAAAAAAGGATTGCCGTAAAAGGATTGACAAAAGCCTCCGCCAGACGTTTTGCAAGCGATTTCTGTTTTTCGTGCGTTACCTTATTTGTTCCAAACTTCGTCCTGTTTACCGATACGTTTTCTTCGTCCAGTCCGCGCAGCGTTGTATGCAGACTCTTCAGAATATCCTTGATCCGGTTCGTAGCTGCATATTGGATGCGCTGATTCTGCTCATCACGGATCACAGCCTTCTGCAGCGCCTGATGTACCGCTCTGCGATTTTCTTTCTTGTTCATCATTCATTCCCTCCTTGACCTCAACGATCTCAACTATTTTTGATACCGCCGGCTTTTTTCTATATATAGCAGATCGACTCCTGCTACAAGAAACCATGCGATGATAGCCGCTGTGAACCAGTGCTCTGAGAAGTCAGCCCACAATCCTCTCATCAAAAAGATCAGGCCGTTCAGCATGATCACTTCCCCGATATTACGGCAAAGCGGCATAATATCAAGTTTTTCTTTCTCCTTCGGTGACATATTTTTCCAGCTTGTCAGATGAACATGCAGTTTCCCGGAAGCAAACAGGAAACCTGCAGCCGTAAAAATAATCCCAAGAATGATACTCGTGCAGTTTAGATTCTTCAATTACAACACCTCCCATCCGGCACTTATCACCTCCGGAATTTCCAGAGTTTGCCCGACAATGCCCTCTAAAATATTGCTTTTTGGCTTGCCTGCTGAGCAGTATTTCGCGATTATTTCAACTTTACCGCCAACTACGTCGCCACTTTCCAGATGATTCAGGTACAAGGTTTTGCAGGAATTCCGATTGATCAGAAGCAGACGGATTTCCTGCTCCGCGTTCTCCTGACAAAGAACTGTGATACAGTATTCCTTTTCGGATTCGTCTCCGGCCGCGATCGGATTTAACTTTTGTGCAAACGGCCGCAGGATCAGATTCGATCCGATCAGAATGCCTGTGGCGGTAAAAGCCATTGCATACATCCCGGTACTTGCTAAAATCCCTATTGCCGCAGTACACCAGAGTGTTGCTGCCGTATTGATACCGCGCACTGTACCACTGTCTTTAAAGATCACACCGCTGCACAGGAAACCTACGCCTGAAATGATACTGCTTCCCACTCGAAACATCTGATCAGAACCATACAGCATTGGGAACAATGTAAAAAAGCTGGTGCCCATGCAGATCAGGACATTGATGCGTATCCCTGCCGGATGCCCTGTCAGTTGTCTTTCCAATCCGATCAGAAATCCAAGTACCATAGACAGGACAATTCTTAAAACAAAATCTGTGTAAACCATGTTTACCGCCTCCCTTCGACCTCACTTATGATACAAAAAAAGCAAGGAGAATCACATGATCAAAACCTTGCGATTCCCTTGCGATTTGGCAAGAATTAAGGCGAGCCAGAATCAGCCCGCCTTTGTCAAATATCATCATTGAATTTATATCCAATTCCCCAGATCGTCAGAATGTATCTGGGCTCATCCGGATCCGGTTCGATCTTTTTTCGCAGTTTCCGGATAAATGCCATGATATTGCTGTCATCCAGCAGATAATTTTCTGACCACACTGCCCTGTAAATCTGCTCCTTTGTATAGACCTCACCTCTGTTTTCTGCCAGAAAGTATAAAATATCAAACTCCTTTGGTGTCAGGGAAATTTCCTCTCCGCCTCTTACCACCTTCCGGCTTTTCTGATGAATCGTTAATTCCCCGATCCGTATCTCATCCGCTGATACATCTGTCAAATTCCGGGCGTCTTTTGATGTACCCAAAAGCAGTGAACTTTCTGTACCGTTTTTCATGTCATATATACCGGAAAGCAGTTCTTTCGCGCTGTCACTTTCCGGCGGCTCTTTTATCAGTTTTTCCATCAGCCATTCCAGAAGGACAGCATCCATATAAATAAAACCGGTATTCTTTCTCACGATGGTGTCCTCCTTTCAGATCAGTTCATGATATTTCTTCTGATAAAAGGTTTTGACCACCGTAGTCAGAAGCATATAAAAGACTGCCACAACAACCAGGAACATAAAATACCAAAGCGGCAATCTCGTCAATCCGAATACTCCAGCCGCTTTTGTAAAGGTAATTGCAGTAAATACAAAAATACCTGCAATTGTCGTAACGATCACAGGAGCTGACGGACTGCTCTGTACAAACGGGAGCTTCCTTGTCCGCAGGAAATGAAGAATCAACACCTGCGTCCACATGGACTCCAGAAACCATCCTGTCTGAAACAGAGCCGAGTACTGAAGCTGCATCCCCGGATCCGCGAGATCCAGATATGTCACACCTCCGCACAAGGCTGGGCACAGGACATAATACAAAAACAGGAACGTTATCATATCAAACAATGAGCTGATCGGTCCGAAATAAAGCATAAACCGTCCAAGTGTCCTGCCTGACCAGTCTCTCGGAAAAAGTGTTTCCTCTTTATCCACATGATCCCACGGCAAAATGATGCATAAGGCATCGTATAATAAATTCAGCAATAAGATCTGCAGCGATGTCATCGGCAGAAATGGTAAAAAAGCACTGGCACACACAATCGAAAGGATATTTCCAAAATTGGAGCTTGCTGTGATCTTGATGTATTTAAGCATATTGGTAAAGGTTTTTCTGCCTTCCAGAATGCCCTGCTCCAGCACCCCGAGATCTTTCTGGAGCAACACCACATCGGCCGCATCTTTGGCTGCGTCTACGGCAGTGTCCACCGAGATGCCCACGTTCGCCTCACAGAGTGCCGGTATATCATTGATCCCATCCCCCAGAAATCCAACTGTATGCCCGTTTTTCCTCAGGGCTGAAACAACGCGGACCTTCTGTCCCGGTGTCAGCCCTGCAAAAACATGTGTCTCCTCAACAATTCTGTCAAGTTCGCTGTCGCTCATTTCATCCAGCGCTGTCCCTGTCAGCACCTTTTCCGACGGAATTCCTACTCTGCGGCATATCGAAACAGCCACTTCCTCCTGATCCCCGGTCAGGACCTTTGGAATTACCCTGAGTGCTTCGAGCGCTTTCACCGATGTTTTTGCTGTTTTCTTAGGCGCGTCAAAAAATGCAAGATATCCCATCAGGATCAGATCATTCTCGTCTGAACGCAGGAGCTGATCGTTTCCTACTGTTTTTTTCCGTGCAACCGCGATCACCTTCATGCCGTCCTCGAGCATCTCATCCACCACCGATGACACACTCTGTGGGCTGCAGGCTTCGATCGGAATCATTTCACCGCGAAACTCCACATACCTGCATCGTTCCACGATCCGTGTGATGTCCCCCTTCACAATGAGCTGGCGCTCCCCATTCTGACCGGCCACAAGGGTACTGACAAACTTGCGCGCATAGTCAAACGGAATCTCATCTATTTTCTGATACCCTGCAATGAGATCGGCAAAGTGTTTCTCATGTCCCGGCATTGTCTGGCATGCCAGGACCGCATTGTCAATGGGATTGCATACACCGGAATGACACATGCTGTTCAAAAAAGCAAGATCCAGTACTTTCTCACTTTCGTTTCCGAGCACATCCATATAGTATTCCAACAGAATGCTCTCATTCGTGAGGGTTCCGGTCTTGTCCATGCATAGAACATCCATACTTCCAAATCCCTGCATGGCATTGATATCCTTGATGATCGTCTGCTTGCGGCTCATGCTGATGCTGCCTCTCGCCAGACATGCCGTAATGACCATCGGCAGCATCTCCGGCATCAGACCGACTGCTACCGACAAAGCGAACGCAAAGGATTCCAGCCATCTGCCGCCTGTAACTCTTAAAATGATGAACACGACAGGGATCAGCACCGCTGTAAAACGCAGCATAACCCACGCAATGGAATTTGCCCCTTTTTGAAAGGACTGTTTTTCATCCAGCTCAGCTTTCGCGAAGCTCCCATAGAGGGTATCCTTACCGACTGCCAGTACAATTCCTTCGCCTCTCCCGCTGATTACTGTCGTTGACAGAAATATAAGATTTTCAAGCTGTGTCAGTGTCTCCTGTCTTTCATCGTTCACTACATCGGATTTTTTCTCAAGGATTGCACTCTCCCCGGTGATCGAAGCCTGTGAAACATACAGGTCATTGACAGCTGTCAGCCTGATGTCTGCCGGAACCCTGTCTCCGGCAGATATCAGCACAATATCTCCTACGACAAGTTCTTCAGCAGGTATCTCTTTTTCGTTTCCCTCTCTCCTGACCGTGATACTTTCATGAAGCAGCCGGTTAAGCTGCTGTGCCGCATTTTTTGCACGTACTTCCTGTATCAGCCGGATCATACCACTGATCAGGATCATGGAAAAGATAAGAATGGCAGTGGTTGCGTTTCTCGTAAAATTAGACGCAAGGACGACATCCGTTGCCAGAGAAATAATCCCAAGTACAAACAAAATGATATGGAATGGGTTGATAAATGCCCTGCGCAGACAGCGCAGGATCGTATCATTCTTCTGTTTGGCAAAGCGGTTTTCTCCGTATCGTTCACGTTTCCTGTCGATCTGCCTATTATCCAGTCCATCCGGTGATGTCTCGATCTCTTTATATATTTGTTTTATCTCCTGATAAGCGTATTTTCTGATTCGACAGTCCATCAGGGGCGGTTTAGCCATGATATTGTCCATCCTTTCCAGCCTGTAATAAAGGGGTCAAAAAGTTTTGACCCCATCACCATTTTACCATCCTGTATGATAAAAATGCTACGCTTATTTTCTTGCTTTTTTCTTGCGATTCCGGCTCCCGTTTATCCCTTGCGCGAACTGCTGCAGATTCCGATCCATTTCAGGCAAGCTGGCATCCCTCCGGCGCATACATCCCAAACAGCCAGTCCTCCAACGCATTCAGGTTATCATCGGAATGCTCGATCTCCCTCGCGTACCGCCAGGAGATCTCCTCCACATCCTGCAGGGACAGCTTCTTCCCATTTTCCAGCCACCGGACGATCAAAAATTCCTGGATCCAGCGGACAGAAAACAGCGCCAGTTCCAGCTTGGAACAGACCATATCGTCATAGACTGCCCCGCAGAAATATGTATATACAAAGAACATCAAAAGCTGCTCGCCCAGATTTTCCCACTCTTCTTTATGGCTGCTCAGCGCCCCATACATCCGGTGAAATTCCTCACATATCTTAAAATATTCCTCTTTGCTTCCCTGATACAGCCGCTTTTCCGCTCCGTCAAGCACCTGATCCCACTCCGGGCGCAGGCGCTCCAGACCGTAAAGAACCTGAAGTTCTTCCTTCTGCCACTCCCACTGATGAAAAGATGCCGCATCCACGCCCTTTTCTGAGAGACTTTCCGATATAAACTTCCGCAAGGTTCCCTCCCTGTGATGGCGTTCGCATTCCTGAAGCAGATCATCGATCTCAAACTCTCTTCCTTCCTCCATACAGATCTGGTATCTCTCCGCCAGCTGCTCGCACGCTGCCATACGCAGTGTCAGCGGCAGGTTTCGATCCTGTAAAACAGAGAAGAGAACATCTCTGGTGTCTTCCAGTCTCGAAAACATCATAAAATCAAACTCGTCAAAATCATCTTCCTCGTCTGTCTCCTCCTCAAGAAACCGCACCGGCTCTTTGCAGGAAAGAATGATCTTCGCAGCCTCCGGGCAGGAAAGGGATAAGGATAATTCCCTGAGTCCCTCAAATTCCTCCGTGTGTCTCGGATAAAGGCGGCAGGTATCGCAGAGGGCGTCCGGTCCCAGTGCCTTATAGAGATCACACAGATTCTCATCATTCAAAAACGCGCACCGCCGGTCATTCTGGCAAAAGCATTCCTCTTTCCAGTTGATCGAATCATGCAGACGTTTTCCAAACTCGCCTTGCACGTTTTTATACTTCTCAAGAGAATCCTCATCAATCATGATCTGCCATCCCGCACAGCAGGTATCCGGACAGTCTCCGGCCGTGCAGACAAATTTATCGTAAAAATGTGGTTTTAAATATCGCATCGTTTATTTTCCTTTCTGAATCACATAACTCTCCAACTGCAGCTTTTCTTCCGGCGCATATCTGCATCTGCCGTTAATGATATTCCCTGTAATAATCATCCGGATCTCCGTATTTTAAAACAGCTTCCTGCTGTTCTTCATCACTCAGACTCCTCATAAACAGCCAGTTTTCCTCATACATATAATGCGGATACCGAAATCTCGTTCTCACAAATGTATTCGTTACATACAGGGCAATGTGTTCATCATACTGTTCCACTTTCTGCTCAAATCCAAGACTGTAAAGAAACCAGTTCCATGCAAAAAACAGGAACAGAAAAACCGCCGCCACGATCACCGGTATCCTGATAATCCTTCTCATCCAGCCGTCGAATTTCTTTCTGTTCCACGCCAGCAAAAAAAATGTCCCCACTGTCAGCACGATCTGCCAGAACACGCAGAGCCCAAGTGCAATGGCGATCGCCCTGTCAGGGATATAATACCAGCCATCACGCAGCCATTTTTCACCTGAAAAAAAGAGAATTGTGACCACACCGAACACACCTGCTGCAGCCAGCAGTATATAGAGCCATTTTTTCTGTATCTTCATGCCGCACCTCAACGAAATCTAAATTCTTGACCTTGGGACCCGCCAAAAACAGGTGTAATGCAAAAAATTCGTTTTTCTGCACTACACCCATCCATCATTAACACCAATCGATTATAAGTTTCCGGAAGTCATCGCTTTACAACGTTTTTTACAGAAGGCAATTCCGTAAAGTGTGATATCTTTTCGACCATCATTTAAAAGATATTCCTGATAACGCCAGTCATTGATCTGATCCAGCGCCGCCCTGCAGGCCTGCTCCATCTCATCGTAATCCTTCGTATATTTCAGTTCCACAACAATGCCTGCATTCGGATCTTCCGTTTCCACAATAATATCCGCAAATCCCTCTCCTGCCTCGACATTAGATTTTACAAGCCAGTCTGCATTTCCCGTCAAAATACCAACAAGAAGGTTATGATACGAGATTCCTTTTTTCCCTTCTCCCGTTTTTATATCAAAAACACTGATGGAATTGCTCATGATCCGATTGAGATACATCTCGACTCCGTCCGTATTTCCCTCTTCAAAAGCTTTCCAGAAAGCAGTCAACTGCTCCGTATTGCTGAAGATCGACTTTTTAAACCACTCCTGGATCTGCACTTTAAACACTTCACGGATCTCCCGGTTTGGTATCACGAGCCTGTACGCGCCATCCTCTGTCATTCCCGCCTGCGTGAGATATCCAGTGGTAAATAGAACACTCCAGAGATTTTCGATGCTGTTATCGATCTCATCATAAGTGAGATCAAGACGGAGCATCTTTTCAATTGCATTCCCGGCAATCAACTGTTCGATCTCATTCCGGGTCGTTCTGTTTGCCTTGTCTACAAAGCGCTTTACAAGGTCATTTCCGCTGGTATTGATCCAGTATGCTTCCGGTCTTGCATTTGGATCGTCCTTGATTCGATCGATATGATTAATGACATCCCATGGACAATACACGTCAACATTGCCAAAACGATACCCGTCGTACCATTCCTTCGTTTCCGAAAATCTCGCTTCCAGGTGATAATCCGCGAGAAGTTTCTGTACTTCTTTATCTGTAAAACCAAACTGTTCATCAAACCGCGAATCCGTAATCGACAGGATCTTGAAATTATTTAATCCTGTAAAAATACTTTCCTTAGAAACCCTGAGACATCCGGTCAAAACTGCAAAAGCTAAAGCCTCATTGGTTTTTAACGCCCTTCCAAACATTGCCCGGATCAGAGCGACCATCTCCCGATAATAACCATGCTGAAAGGCCTTATCAAGCGGTACATCATATTCATCGATCAGAATAACCGTCTTCTGGTTAAAATGCTTATACAGAAGCTCTGAAAGCGTCTGCAGAGAGCCATACAGCACATCATCGCTCATCTGATAACGTCCATCCGCAAATGCAGTCAGTGCGTTATACTTATCCCTGTCACGGTCCGACAAATTTGCATCCTCTGCCAAAAAAGAAAACCGCTCTGCCTCTCTCGCAATGAGTTCGACCATCTGATATTTCGCTGTATCAAAATTCAATCCTTCTGCATTTTTTAATGAAAGAAAGATCACCGGGTACTTTCCCATATGTTCAGAACATATCTTTTCATTTGATGAAATATGGAGTCCATCAAAAAGCGACCGGTCCGTCCCGATTTCAAAAAAGTACTTTAGCATACTCATATTAAGTGTTTTTCCAAAACGCCGAGGACGGGTGAATAAATTGACTTCCCCCCAATTCGAAAAGAGCTGCTCGATCAGGCTCGTCTTATCGACATAGTAGAATCCATTTCGACGGATCTTTTCAAAATTATCGATGCCAACCGGCAGTTTTAAAAATTCATCCATGATATCAGCTCCTTCCGTTACTTTGTAGCTAATTACAACTTTATCAGAAATTTATTATGAAAGCAATCTTTATATTTGCAACAGATAAAGCCCACTTACCATGCTGCGGAATCTGGCATACCACATTCTTTATAAACTTCTTCGCAAAAGGAGCCGCCATGGATCTTCTCTCCACAACGGCTCCCTTTTCAACGCTATCAAAAAATGATCTTACATAATGCCATATTTATCAAATGATGCCTTTGCTGCCATTCCGGCCTTAATGCCTTCAGCTACCATCTTCTCACCCGTTGCCTTCTCATAAGCAGCCTGGATCACTTCCTTCTCGATCTCTTTCGGGATAACCAGAACACCATCCAGATCTCCGAAAATAATGTCGCCCGGGCGGATCCTTACACCATCCATCTCGATCGGAACTCGGAAATCGATCACCTTTCCTCTCGGTGCCTGATCCTGCGCATATCTGCCGTAGGAGAAGCACGGGAAATTCAATTCCTTGATTCCCTTCGTATCTCTGTGGAACCCATTTACAACTGCTCCCGCGGCTTTCAGGATCTGCATACGGGTACACATCAACTCGCCTACAAGCGCGTAAATCGGAGACGCGCCGGTACAGATATAAACTTCATTTTCCTTTAAGTCATCTAACGCCTCTAACATCAGTCCGAACTGTTTGCTCAAGACCGGATTCTGTCCATCTGATAACTCTTCGAAGGCATCAGCTTCCAATACCGGCATAGCTCTTCCTGCCACTACCATATCCTCCGTGATCGGCTGGATCCTCTGAGGCAGAAACTGATGAGTATAATGCATCTTATCGAGGATGTCTCCGATAACCGCAGAATACAGTTCCTTTTTCATGATTGCAAATAATTCATTGTCGTCTTTCCATGTAAGCATATATTCTTCCTCCAGATTTTCTTAATTATTCCACAACGGCTCCCTGTGCCGCTGACCGGCTGATACGTTTATAGACGTTCAGATAGCCCGGTTTCAATGTTTTTTCCACAGGTTTCCAGTTTTCTCTTCTCTTTGCTAAGACTTCATCCGAAACTTTCAGCGTGATCGAACGTCTCTCAACATCGATCTCGATCACGTCTCCATTCTGTACCAGTCCTAGGCAGCCACCTTCATACGCCTCCGGCGAAATATGACCCACAAAGCATCCTCTGTTGGATCCTGAGAAACGGCCATCCGTTACAAGAGCACAGCTTCCGGAAAGGTTCATTCCCTCCAGGCACTTCATCGGACGGTACATCTCCGGCATACCAGGACCGCCCTTTGGTCCTTCATAAGCAAGGACAAGCACCGTATTCTCCTCCACCTTACCGTCAAGGATCGCGCTGCAAGCTTCCTGTTCACTCTGGAATACTACAGCTTTTCCGGAAAATTTCATCAGCTGTTCTGGAATTGCCGCCGGTTTTACGACAGCACCATACGGGGCCAGATTTCCTTTTAATACTGCCACACCACCGTTTGCGTGGAACGGTTCTTCTGCCGTACGGATCACTTCCCTGCGTGTGGTAAACGGCTGCTCAGCCAGATTTTCACGGATCATATGACCGGTTACCGTCATGCAGTCTCCATGGATCTTCTCCTCGATCTCTTTCATAACTGCCGGTACACCGCCAGCCTCATAGAAATCCACCATATCATACGGGGACGCTGGATAGACGGACGCTACCTGCGGTATCTTTCTGCTCCAGATATCAAAGGTTTCTAACGGGAGTTCTCCAAGGTCTGCTTCTCTGTAGATCGCCTGCAGATGCATGATTCCATTCGTGGAACCGCCCATTGCCATGAGAACGGCAATGGCATTCTCCATTGATTCTTTTGTAATGATCTTGCGGGCTGTAAGACCGCTTCTCACCAATCCCATGACCGCACGGCCTGTCTCATACGCAGTCTGCATTCTCTTTGCGTAAATAGCAGGGATAACGGCGCTGCCCGGAAGGCTCATTCCCATCGCCTCAGCCAGACATCCCATCGTATTGGCCGTTCCAAGCATTGCGCAGGAACCTACGCACGGCTCGGCGAAGTTTTCGATCTGGACAAACTCTTCCTCCGTAATCTCACCGCGCTTTTTCCAGCCGACCGCCTCTGTCACGATATTTCCGTCGTAATGTTTCCCCTTATAAGCCGCCGGCATCATCGGACCGCCATTGCAGAAGACCGCCGGAATATCCAGGCGGGCAGCCGCCATTAAAAGTCCTGGGACGATCTTATCGCAGGAACCCAGGAGCACCATTCCATCAAACTTGTGCGCCCTCACCATGCATTCCACAGAAGACGTGATCAGATCCCTGGACGGCAGGATATACCGCATTCCGTCATGACCTTCCGCAATTCCGTCACAGGGAGCAATCGTTCCAAATGTCATTGCAGTTCCGCCGTCCGCCTCGATTCCCTTCTGGACCTGCTCACACAGTTCCTGTATATTATAATGACCTGGCGTAGCATTTGTATATGTATTTACAATGGCGATCAGCGGTTTGGAAAGAGCCTCATCCGTAAATCCCATCGACTTATACAAGGCTCTTTTCAGCGCTCCGCTGTCTCCCTGTAAAAGCTGGTTATAATACTTCTTTTTCTCCATCACCGGTTCCTCCCGTTATTTCACAAAATCATTGGCAGCAACCACCGGAAGTGTTGCTCCTCCGTCTATTGTCAGTGTACTTCCCAGCATATAATCCGCATCATCGGAAGCCAGATATACAATGCCTTTCGCAATCTCTTTTGTTGTAGCAAAGCGCCGGAGCGGGAGCCTTGATGCTGCCTCCAGCCGGATATCTCCCGGCTCCCAGCCTACATCCGTATATCCCGGGGCGATCGCTATCATGCGTACTCCCGTTCCTGCCAGTTCCATTCCGGCATTCTTGGTAAATTTGGAAACAGCAGCCTTGGTCGGTCCATAGATCGTGGCTCTCGGCCAGCATCCCTCTACCTGATTGGAGGAAACATTGATGATCACGCCTTTTGTCTTGCGGGCGATCATCTCCTTCGCCGCAAACTGACTGCTGAAGTACACACCTTTCCAGTCTACCGCTGTCATGTGGTCGAACATTTCCTCCGTAGCATCCAGAAAGTACACTTCACTGCTGATACCCGCATTATTGACGATCACATCGATCACCTCAAACAATTCATATGCTTTTTTATACATTGCACGGATATCATCAAGTTTTGACATATCCGCATAGATGATCTCACACCTGCGCCCCATGTCCTCGATCTGTTTTTTTATTACTTTGGCCGCATTCTCGTCACTTCTGTAATTGACGATCACATTATAGCCCTCTTCTGCCATTGTAAGACAGATCTGTCTTCCGATCCCTTTTGCTCCTCCGGTAACCAGAACCGTTTTTTTACCTGCTTCCATATTGATATCCTGCCTTTCCTCTATAATCTGTCAGTAAAATTGTATATACCTCTCCGCCTGCGCCGTTTTCATCCTGCGCGGTGGTCACAAATAATCGATTTTCCTCTTCTCCTCCGAAAATACAGCAGCTGACATTTGCATCCGGCACCGGGATCCGTTTAAAAACTTTCTTTTCCCCCGGATCATATCCGATCACCTGGTAGCCGCCCCACATAGCGATCCAGAGATTTCCGTCCCAGTCCACACACATTCCATCCGGAGAACCTTTTTCCCCGGAGAGATCGATCTCATCAATTTTGCATCCGATCATTCCCTGGTCTCCCGTTTTCTGCTGATATACCGAGATCTTTTTCGTGCTGGTTTCCGTGTGATAAAAAAGTCCCTGATACCAATCCAGCCCGTTGGGAATCGTATAACCCGGATAACGTGCTTCCACTTTTCCCGCTCGAATACAGTACAAACTTCCGCCATTCTTTGCGTCCGGTCTGTCCTGCTCCATGTACATACTTCCTACCCACAGCCTTCCATAGGGATCACACTTTCCGTCATTGTAACGGATATAAGGCGGAAAACTGCTGTCCATGATCTTCTCAGCTTTTTTCATTTCGAAATCCACCTCGTAGATCCCATCCTGCAGAGCCGCGATCAGACTCCCGTCCTCCTTTAAAACGATCGTACTGACATGAGCCGGCATTTCAAGAAATGTCAGTTCCCTGTTTTGCGTCATGCGATAGATTCGGAACTTATCAATATCGACAAAATACAGATACCGACAACGCTCATCCCAGATACAGCCCTCTAAAAGACTTCCATGGATCTTCGTGATCTGTTCCAATGATATGTCACCTCTTTCCGCAGTTTTCATGAATTTTTCTGCTTTTCGAATTTCCGTTCTGCCATATTTCCTGTTGGTTTTATTATAATTGCTGAGCATTTTTCAGGTATTTCCATTTCGGCATTTCCGGATTATTTTTTTGTATTTTTCGGAATTTTTCAAACCACCTGCGCCCGCACTGATTCCTGAAGATCATAGAAAACCGATTCAACTTCCAGATTTTCCGTGATCTTTACACTCGCCTCGTTACTCAGCGCAAGAACCTGATGCCAGGTATTTTTCTTTAAGCAGACCGGTTTATCCAAAAGAAATACATGATAGTTTTCCGGCTCATCCAGTTCTGCTGTCAGGAGCAGTGTTGTTCCTGACAGCGGTTCAAAGCTTTCTTTGGATGTCGGGTGACGTTCGATTCTCTGGATCTCATGATTGCTGTAGCGGAATACGGCCAGTCTCCACGGTTGTCTATCTTCCGTGTCTACAATATAAAAATTCTCTTCGTTTCCTTCTGGAAATTCGATTATATTTCCAAACGGCGCAAAAGATTCCTTCGTAATGATTTCGATTTCTGCCATTTTAATACACCTCTATGATGCCCGTCATATGCAGATAGATCGCGGCATTCTCATGGGCAGGATCTAAAACAAGTGCTTTCTCAAAGTTCTCACGTGCTTTCTCATCATTTCCAAGCCCCAGCATGCCAAGTCCCATCAGATAATAACAGTGTGCCTGATTTCGTTTATCTAGATCTTCCTCAAATATCAGGAAGTCCGGCAGCGATACCGCAAAGTAATCCAACTTTACATGATCTCTCACATGTTTCTCACCGTAGTCCACCAGCTTGTAAAATCTTGTGTTTGCTTCCGGCTGATTTTCCAGCTTTTTCTGTGCAAGTCCCTGATACAGGATCATGTCCGCAGGCTGGTCATAGTAGTAAAGCATTCCTGCTGGTTCCATCGTTCCGAGTGTAGCCTTTTTATAGCACTCCTTTGCTTCATTCTCCTGGCCTAAATGCTCTAAGACCAGTCCAAGTGTATAAAACAGGTGATTATCCTTTGTTCCCTCCAGACGTCCTTCTCCGAGATTTTCCGGATACAGCATTGCCTTCTCCAGATATTCTTTTGCCTGTTCATACATTCCGGCGCGCATTGCTTCTTTTGCCATCTCCAGAAGTGCGGTCTTGTATTGGGTCGTGATCCTTCCTTCTGCTCCTTCCCATGCCCGGAACTGATGGTCCATGACTGCGTCATAAGCAGCTTTATACTGTCTACACAAATTTAATACCGTTACATATTCTGTGTAGAGGTCATCTCTTTCCTGGATCAGTTCCAGATGTTTTTTGTAATTTTCCAGGCGTTTTTCTGCCGTCATGTGAAGCTTTTTATATAACTGATCCAGTTCCAGAAATACTCTTGCGTCGGTAGGATCCAGTTCAAACGCCCGTTCCAGACACTTTCTTGCCCGCTCCGGATCTGACTTTTTATTATAACTTGCTACCGCCAGATTTCGAAGAAGTGTCGGATATGTATCATCCAGGCACTCGGACGTCTCCCATAATCCAATAGCCTTGTCAAACTGAAGTTTATCGTAATAGAGGCATCCTAAATAATAATAAGCCTTTGCGCCTTTTGGATTCCTGCTGATCGCCGCCTCAAGGACCCGGATATCCTCCAGTTTATTCGGGAAGCAATAAAGTGGGGAAGCTTTCTCCGCATAAAAGGTCTCCTCTTCCGCTTCACTCTGGTTTCCAAGAAGTTCCTGATAGTAAGCGGTATAATAATGAATCATCGGTTTATCCGATCTGCAGTTCTTTAACACTTCACATGCTTCCTTATAGCAACCGCATTCCGCGTAATCCCTCGCGATCTGAAGATATGTTTCATGAAACTCCCTGGATCGTTCATCGATGACGTCCAGCTGTTTCTCTTCTCCTGAAAATACCTGTTCAAACAACGTCCGATAATCAAACGGATCCAGTTTCAGGTTTGCCTGCATCCATTTTTCATTCTCCTCCTGTAAATTCAGGCAACGCAGGATCGTGGCTTTTAACCCGCGTGCTTTTACATTATGGTCATTCTTTACAAGTGACTTTTCAATAAATCCTCTTGCCATCTCCCATTGATGATTTCTCGCGGCGATAACTGCCAGATAGTAGAAAGCCATCTCCTGCTGCTCATTCGTCCAGGTCGCTTTAAAGAAAGCGTCATATGCCTGTTCATATTTTTCTTCATAAAACAAAGCCAGTCCCAGGTTATAATAAGCTTCACTGTCATACGGATTCGGATTCATGCTGGTCAGACGCTCGATCGCTTTTCGGAAGTATTTTTCGGCATCCGCGAAACATCCTCTTCGAAGCAGAAGCATTCCATATGCGTTATTGATGCGAATATCTCCCGGATCACGCTTTAACCCCTCCGCATAATAAGGATCCGGCAGATAGGTCGCATGGCGGTACTGCTCAATATGCTGTCCTGTGAGATACAATTCTTCGTTTGTCATGATATCTTCCGGAGCTTTTGCTGCCTTTGCCGGTTCTGCCAGTTTCGGAATTCGCTGTTTCTTCGGCTGATAGGAAACCAGGATCTTTCCTTTCCATTCCACACAAACCTTGATCTTTGTTTCATCCGTTTCATTGATCTGGAATGTATTCTCGTAAATGTCTGTCGGTGAGATCACTGCCTGGTCACGTTTCTCTTCTTTTCCATTCACCATCAGAATGATCTGGGCATCCTTATACCGCTTTGTCGCATAAACGCATACATAAACACCATTTTCCTTTACTTCCATGTTTACCATGGCATCAGTAGTCGCGTTTTTCACCTGTCCCACCGCTTTATACGGCATAAAATACTGTTTAAATGTCTTTTCCTCAAATGGCTTCAGCCAGGTAAAATCTGGCTGGTTATCCGTATAAACACCTGTCATCAGTTCAATATACGGTCCATCTTCATCTGTCAGATTTCGGTCCCATGCTTTTCCAAAATCACCGCATCCCCAGGTCCACTGTTTCTTCCCCGGTGATACATGATGATCCGCCACATGAAGGATTCCGGCATGTTTTCCATAATCATAACCGCCTACAAAGTCATACTCTGACTTCTCAGCCATATAGGAAGTTGGAACCGGAATATTTTTATAACGGGAAATATCCACCCCACGGCTGTAATCATATTTATAATAAATACCTGTCGCGATCGGGAAGCGTGAGACATCCCTCTTTCCATGGTCATAAACACTGTGTACATCCGGCGGGAAGATCGACTGGGTCTGATCATTCACAGCTACTGCCGGGTTTGCCCACCATAAAAAAGTCTGCGGAAGAGGCGTTTTATTGTAAAGCTGACCCTGAATTTCAATATAAGCGCGGTCCGGATAAAGCGTAAACGCCGTAATTCCTTTTGTTCCGTACATCTGATCCACATCGTTGACCAGAAGCGTTTTACTTCCGTCTTCGTTTTCACGGATCACATGATCCACCGGCATAAATGTGGTTGGACGGTGATGCTGCGGCCAGTTAAATTCGATTCCGCCGGATATCCATGGACCAGTAAGCCCCACTAACGCTGGTTTGATCACATGATTGTAATACACAAAATCATAACCATTTGTCTTGTCATAAGCTCTCTGGATCCTGCCGCCAAGTTCCGGAAGAACCATCACTTTCAGATACTCGTTTTCCAGGAACACTGCCTGATACGACTTATCTCTTTTCTCACGACTTATTTTTTCTGTGGTTGGATAGGGATAAATTTTCCCTGAACTTCCCTGATAAACTCTTTTTTCAAGAAACATCGGGTTTTTATCTGGTTCTCCCACCTCGTAGGTCGGTATCATTACGGACTCTTCCCATATTTTAACGTTTTCCATGTCACGTCCTCCTGTTATTTTAGGCTTGATCCTTCCTTAACTTAAAAACTGCCATATTTCCGATTTGCATTTCATTGGAAATATGGCAGTTCTATCATTCAGGACATCTGCAAATCAAATTCTATACATTTACTCTGCGTAAGATCCCATTACTTCTTTGTAATCTTCCGGTGTTACAACAACTGCGTCAACTGCAGTTTCCTGTTTAACATCTCCACCGTTGATAAGGTTTAAGAGCACTTCTACAGAACCTGCGCCAACAGACTCAGCAGAGAAGTACGCGGAAGCTTTCACACAAGTTCCATCTGCTCCCTTTGTGTTCCACTCATCTTTTGCCATGTATGCGCCAAGACCTACTACACAAGCATCTTTATCAAGTCCAGCACTCTCTAATGCTCTTGCAGCACCGATACAGCCCTCTTCGTTTGCGCCGGTAACCAGCCATTTCTTGATCTCCGGATGTGCGGTGATTACAGCTGCACCTGCGGTATTACCTTTATCTGTTGTTCCATCATAGTCTGCTTTGTAAATTTTGCTGGAGTCAAATTCCGGGCAAAGCTCAGTAAATTTGTCCAGTTCGCCCTCTGCACGCGGAACACAGCTGGAAACTGTATCCATCGTCATAACAAGAAGTCCAACTTCCGGATCAGAGGCCAGATTATTCTCTTTTACATAATTTGCAAGCCACTCACCGTTTGCCTGACCGATCACATAAGCGTTGATTCCTACCCACGGAGCCAGCTTATTGCCATCCGCATCCTGCAGAGCATCATCTGCTGCGACGATCGGCATATTTGCTTCCTCGCACTTAGTGATAACAGCCTGGGACATTGTCTGGTCCGGAATGCAGGTAACGATACCTGTTGCGTTGTTTGCGATTGCGTTATCGATTGCCTTTAAATACTCTTCCGGGTTCATCTTTGCGTCAACATAAACGAACTCACCGCCAGCTTCTTCCACAGCCTTCTGAGCTGCAGCACCTTCATCGATGAACCATGTCTGATCACCTGCTTTGTAAATTCCATATACCAGCAGTTTTCCATCAGACTTTGCGTCACTTGCCGCTTCTGTCTTAGACTCTGCTGCTGCCTCTGTCTTAGTGTCTGCTGCTGCGGTAGTCTCCTGACTGCTGCTGCCACAGCCTGTCAGTGCAGAACCTGCCAATGCTGCCGCTGCCATTAATGCCATAACCTTTCTCATTTTCATAAAACCTTCCTCCTTATATATTGTTTGTTTTTAAAACTTTCTAAATTTATTTCGCGTTTTTCATGCTGGCCGCAAGAAGTTCTTTGTTTCTTCTCTCTTTTCTGATGTAGTCAAACGTAAGAGCAAACAGAAGAAGTCCGCCTCGTGCCACATACTGCCAGAATGAAGGTACATTTACCATAGTTAATCCCGTATTAAACGCCTGGATTAGAAGAATACCGAGAACCGTTCCGCCCATGTTTCCGACACCACCGGCGAAAGATACGCCACCAAGGATAACTGCTGTGATCGCATCAAACTCCAGGTTCACATTGGCCGCAGGCTGTCCTGCATTCATTCTTGCCGCGAAAACGATACCACCTAAGGAAGTCATAACACCGATCATGATAAAGCAGAGTGTGATGATCTTCTGCGGATTTAAACCTGCCAGTCTTGCGGCCTCACTGCTGCCGCCGATGGCATATACGCTTCTTCCGAATTTTGTCTTTGCAAGAATAAAGCCGAAAATGATAAAGGAGATCACCATAAGCCATACTGCTAACGGAATATTCAGGAATCTTGCATTTCCGATTTTAATAAATGTCATGTTGCTGATCGCTACCGGTTTACCGCCGCAGGCGATGTAAGCAAAACCGCGGACGATCGACTGTGTTACCAGCGTTGCGATGAATGACTCAAGTTTGATCTTATTTACCATCCATGAATTAAAGATACCTACTAACGCGCCTACAAGCAATGTAACAAGAATACATACTATGATCGGAAGTCCCATACCAAGCAGCAGTGCGACGATAACGCCCGATAATGCTGCAAGAGAGCCTGGGGACAAGTCGTTCTGCCCCGCAATGATCAGATATGTATGTCCGATTGCTACCATACCGATCAGAGAGGCCGCAACCAGAATGTTTACCATGTTCGTCCATGAGAAAAAGTTTTTATTCAGGGACGTAAACAAAGCAAAGACCACAATGATCGCACCGAGTAAAACTAATTTATCGCCGCCGATCAAATTAAGGATCTTATTTAAGCCATTTTCTTTTTTTTGATTCTCACCATTCATTTTTTATTCCCCCATCATTCCAAGTCCCAAAAGTCTTGTTTCTGTTGCATCCTCTGCGTCGACCTCACCCGCGATCTGAAGGGAACGCATAACAATGATTCGGTCAGACAAACCAATTACTTCCGGAAGTTCCGATGAGATCAGGATCACTCCCAGTCCCTTTTTCGCGAATTCACAGATCATCTCATAAAATTCTGATTTTGCTCCGATATCGATTCCCTTTGTGGGCTCATCTAAGATCAGAACTTTCGGGTTCGTCGCAACTCCCCTGGCAACAATACATTTCTGCTGGTTTCCGCCAGAAAGTTCTACGATTTTTTTGTCCTTGGAAGGTGTCTTTATCCTGAACTCCCGGATATCCTTTTCCGCCTCTTCCCGCTCTTTTTTTGAACTAATAACACCAAATTTATTGGCATGTTTATCCATAAGCGAAATGTTAATGTTTCCATCCACACTAAGGTTTGAAAGGATTCCCTGTAATTTTCGATCCTCCGGGACCAGAACGATACCATTATCCATCGCCTCTTTCGGTGAGCGGTTCTCGATCTTTTTTCCCTCCAGGTAGATTTCTCCGCTTCTTCGTTTATCGGCACCTATGATCGCACGCATGATCTCGGTGCGCCCTGCGCCTACCAGACCGGAAAATCCCAGGACCTCACCCTTTCTCAGCTGAAACGAAACAGGCTTTACATAATCGGAAGATACATCCCGCACATCCAGAAGCACATCACCGATCGTCTTGTTCTTATCGAGATTTTTGTAAACATCTCCAAGATCGCGGCCCACCATCATTCTGATCATTTCCTTTTCCGGAACTTCATGGGTCTTAACCGTTGTAATATATTGACCATCCTTAAAGATCGCTACTTTATCCGTGATCCGTTGTATCTCGTTCATTCGGTGAGACACGTAAATGATGATCTTTTTCTGGGCTTTCAGTTTTTCGATTACCTCGAACAGTGAGTCGATCTCCGCATCGCTCAGGCTGGCCGTAGGTTCATCAAAACAAATAACTTTTAAGTTTTCCCTGCTGTAGGCTTTCATGATCTCAACCATCTGCTGATACGCAATGCTCAGATCTTTTACTTTTGTCGTTGGAGAGATCGGAAGACCGAAGCCCTTGATGATTTTCTCCGCATCCTTATTTGCCTTTGCAATGTCGATCACACCGAACCGATTCGCCGGCATACGTCCTAAAAAGATATTTTCAGCGACACTCAATTCCAAAAGGATCTGACGTTCCTGATAAATGACGCTGATTCCCTCTTCAATCGCTTCATGAGGCGACTGGAAATGTTTTTGAACCCCATCTAACAGATACTCGCCCTCATCCGGCTGATAATCTCCATTCAGGACTTTTAGAAGTGTTGATTTACCTGCTCCGTTTTCTCCAAGGAAAGCCAGTACCTCTCCGCCATATGCCTTAAAGCAGATGTGGTCCAGTGCCTTGACTCCCGGAAAGAACTTAGAGATATTTTTAAATTCTAAAACACTCTCCACGCTTCGTCCCTCCCTTTTCATTTTGCGATACATATGCTTAATACTTTCTATATTTTATTGCATATTCGACGTTCCATTGTGCATTTTTTTCTTATCCATATTTGCAAAATGTGCACTTTGTCTCTTTTCTTGTAATATCAATTATAATTTTTATATAATATTTTTTCTTTCATTAATTGGTATTTATTTTCGTTTTTAGTGTACTTTTCGGAACAAAAAAGGAAAGCCAATCTATTATCAGCTTTCCTCTCTCCAGAGCATTCTGTATTTCTGAGGTGTTATTCCTTCTGTTTTGCGGAACACACGACTAAAATACTGGGCATTTTCATAGCCTGTCTCTATTGCTATATCAAGTATATTTTTATTTGTCTCCCACAGGAGATGCTTCGCCTTCTCCATTCTCAATTCTGTGATATATTGGATACAGGATTTCCCCATAACTTCCGAAAAATACTTTCGCAGATACCTGGAACTGATTCCTGCCTCCTCAGCCACCGCTTCCAGATTGACCGGTTCATCAAAATGATCCTGTATCCAGGTAACCGCCTGTTTTAGTCCGTATGTCACCCGGAAGGATAATTTTTTCTCATCCTGATTGATGTAATAATTCAAAATGATCATCATCTCGATGGCGGATATTTTCTGGAAGAACTCATTTTGTTCCGTCTCATTTTTTCTAAATACCCTGGCGATCCGTTCGATCAGCGGCGCAATTTCATCACAATTTTTGATTACATAATAATTTTCTACTTTTCCGTCTTTCATCAGGAATTCTTCATCCTGATTCTTCATCTCAAGACTCATTTCCAACTGTGTCAATTTACAGCCGATTTTTGAGATCACACGAAATGAATGCTTTCTATGAGGCGGGATCACCACACATTGTCCCTGATGGATCGTCACCTCATGCCCTTCGATCTGCATAACAGCCTGACCGGTATTAATATAGTTGATCTCATACTCCTCATGACTGTGCTGGCGGAATCTGTATTCTTCCACAAAACGGAAGATTCCCGCCTTTCTTATTTTCAGCCGGTAATCTTCATTCTGAAGAAATTTCACTGCAAGAATCTCTAATTTTTTCATTTTTCCCTATAAACCACTTAATCGTATTTTATATTGCTTACCTACCGCAAATACATACTGTCCAGCAGATCGATCCCGGCAGCTGTTCTGAATACTCTCTCCTTCGCGCTTTCGATCTCGGCACGCGTATATCCGCTCTCTCCCGCATTCACTAAAAAATCCGCCTCCAGCAGGATCCTGTGGTCCAGACCATCCACATCCGTATAGGTGTGGTGATGCGCCACCAGCCACGAGATCCTTTCGATATCAGAAGCCGCTACTGACAGTTCCGATAAAAACGGCTCCACCAACGCCGGGCTCTCCGCCTCCTGATATTTTCCATTTGTATTGCCGTACTTTTCCCAGCACAGCGGGCAGGCAATATCATGTACGACCGCGGCAAGTTCCAGAATCTCCTGGGTATGTTCATCCAGTTTTTCCAGTTCTCCGATCGTCTTTGCCATTGCCCATACTTTCAGGAAATGGTCGATATCATGGATACTGCCCTTATAAAAATCGATCATCTTCTGTGTTGCCAACGCAATAATCATAATATCTTCTCCTCGTATTATAAAGTAGTAGTGTCTATATCCCCTCTCCAAGGTCCGTATTCTATACTGTTGGAGATACTGTGGATTGTTTATTTTCAACTACAACGCCGTTCCTTTTTTCGGCACAAACATCCCGGACATATCGGTCTGTTCCAGTTTCAACAATTCAATCTTCTTCTCGATTCCGCCCGCATATCCGGTAAGACTGCCGCTTGTACCAACTACCCGGTGGCACGGGATCAGAACTGAGATCGGATTTCGTCCGACAGCGCCTCCGACAGCCTGGGCGGACATCGTCTTTTTCCCGGACATCTCAGCAATTTTTCTGCCGATTTCTCCGTAAGTCATGGTCTTTCCGTATGGGATCGTAAGCAGGATCTTCCAGACCTCTTTCCGGAATTCTGATCCGTCCGGCGCCAGCGGCGGAAGAAACTTCGGATCTTTTCCTGCAAAATAAAGATCCAACCATTCTCTCGTCCGCTTCAAGACAGGAGTTTCCTTCTCCTCTGTCTCGTTCTCCTTTAACCCGGAAGCAAAATACTTCTGCCCCTCAAACCAGACTCCCTTTAACCCATCTTTATCCGCCGCCAGATAAAGGATTCCAAGCGGTGAATCATAGTGCGATACAAAGATCATATCCTCGTTCCTCCCAAATATATCCTCTGCAGCAGTCATTCCGCAGTTTCTTTACCTGTCACATGATTTCCAAGTTTCTGAATCTAACATACCACGTTCTCCCAAAACTTCTTTGCAAAAATGGAAATCTAATTTGCTCTCTTTCCAAGCCAAACAGCCACTCCAAAATGCACCAGACATACTGCCGCACCTAAAACAAACACCCACTCCGGCCCAACAAACTTCCAGACAGCTCCTAAAAGCCCTGAGACCGTCACTGCCAGCACATGATCCACACTCAGTCCAAACGACAGATTCTCCATCACGTCCGCCGGAGAATCGCTGAGTTTTTTCATCAACATCACATGGACCGCATTAAAATGATCTGCGATCATGATAAAAACATATGCCGTGAACGCAAAGATCTGCTCCACTCTCCCCGTAAATACACCTGACGTGATCCCATGGACCGCCCAGGCCGCATACAGAAAGATCGCCCCGATCGTCACGCTCTCCAGAACAAGTCCCTTTTTCACACCATACCGGTCAAGAAATTTTCCGATCTGCGGGGCAATCATACTGCTGCCAAAATGCGCCGCAATTCCAAGAAGCGCCACCGTATCTGCCCCCATCGCAAGGAGCTCGATAATGATCCACGGTGCAAACACCAGACGCATCCGTTTCTGGAAACCATAAACCCCTGTAACGATATAATAAGGAATATATTTCTTCTTAAGCGGCAGTCCCTTTTTCTTCTCATCATGCTTCCGCACATCAAGCGCCGGAACCTCTCTTCTCAGTCTCCACAAGAAAAACAACGCCGCCCCAACGATCACCAGCGACACACAGAACGACGGAACGATCTTACTGTCAGCCCGGAACCAGAACGCCCCATACCGGAACCCGATAAATACAAGCAGAGATGCAGCCATAGACCCCATCGTCGCATATCCCCGGTATTTTCCAAGAAAGGTTCCCGTCTTTCCCTCATCCGCAAGATCCATCGCAATCGCGTCCCGGACCGGCATGACAATATGATCCCCGAGAGAATAGGTAAACACAAACAGCTGCATTAAGAGATACCCAGGAGATAAAAGTCCAAGGACAAACATTCCCACCGCGTACAGGCAGAAGCTGATCATCGCTAACGTCAGATTTCCACATCCCGACAGTGCCGTGATCACAAACACCCCCACAACTCCCGGCAGCTCCCTCGGGATCTCCAAAAGCCCCCTCTGCACCGAGTCCACCTGATACACGCCCTTAAAATAATTCGAGATAATGCTGCCGCCAAATCCGTTCGCAAATGTAAACAGGACGAAAGCGATCCAAAACAGCCGCCTTGCCCTCTCCTTCTTCATCTGTTCTGTCATAACCTTCCTCCCATTCAATCTCGTCAATATCCAGCACAAGACTGCCGCTGGACGCGGATGCCTGATTTTCAAAAACCGAAACAGCACAGTTTCCTCCATCCAGATATCTCTTTCTTCCCCGTAAAAACGTTATCTAACCCCAATTATAATACATATCTCTCATATGAACAAGTGTTCTTTCCCACAGTAACAACGATATACATCATCCAGATCTATACTTAAATCTTCAATCCCCAGCGCAGGTCAGCCTCTGGACACGGGTGCCTGATTTCCGGGCCTGGCTTCCTCTTAGCTCGCAGGAGAATGCGTTGGAGGAAATGGGACACTTGTCTGAGCGAAGCGAGTTGTGTCCCATTTTCTCCGCCCTTAGCATTCTTCTGCAAGCTTAGAGGAACCCGCCCGAAAATCCCGAGTACCCGGGTCCAGAGGCTGATCTGCGCGTACTTCCGCCAAGTTGACCCAGCAAAAAATACCGGAACAGCAGTCACCTCGCCATCCCGGTATTTCTCAATTCCTATAAAATTCCCCCAGGAACCTACTCCCCGAGGTCCACCATCACATCAGAAACCTCAACCTTCTGATTGATCAGTCCACTCTCAAGCATCCAGTCGATGTTCTCCTGCCAGCACTCCTCCGTCTGCGTCAGGAACGGAACATCCTCCGTCTCCATAAGCGGAAGCAGCGTCTCACAAGACTTCTCCTCAACACTCTGTGTCAGCGGGAAATTCTCCTCATTCTGGTTGTTCATAAGGATCGCCAGGCATCCGTCCGGATCATTCTTAAAATCCTCAAATCCCTTCGCAGAAGCCCGAAGAAATCCCTTCAACACCTCCGGCTCGTCAGCGATCATATCATTATTCGCAAGGAACACTTCCTCATAATAATTCGGAATGCCATACCCGTTTGCCATGAAATAATTGACGTCAAAGCCCTCTTCCTCCAGCTGCGGAACCTCATGGTTCACAAGGCAGCCGATGGTGGCATCCACGTTGCCGGTAGTCATGGAGCTCATCAGGTCAAATCCAACATCGATCAGATTTACATCTGACGCGTCCGCGCCCACATACTCCATCATGGTCTTCACAATGGACTCACTGAGAGCTGTTCCGCCGTATCCAACCGTCTTTCCGACAAGATCGGACGGGCTTGTAATGTTCTTATCCTTCAAAGAAAGTACAATGCTTAACGGAGACTGTACGATCGCGCCGATGGACTTGATCTTCGTTCCCTGATTTGCAACCGCCTGGATCACATCCTGCTGATAATACATTCCGATCTCCGCCTTGCCGGCAGCGACAAGAGCCAGAGCATCATTCGCGTTCGCCGGGAAGCGGACCTTCACATCAAGTCCCTCTTCCGCATAATATCCGCGCTCGATGGCGGTGTAGATAAAGGTGTGGATCGCGTTCGGATACCAGTCCAATACCACATTGACCTCACGGAGATCCTTTTTCTCATCAGAAGCAGCCGCTGTCTCCGCCGCACTGCTGTTTTCCGCTGAAGCGGCTGCCGCTGCCGTCGTCTCCGCTGTCTTTGTCTCACTCTTACCGCATCCTGCAAGTACTGTCATACTGAAAGCCGCAGCCATCACCGCTGCAGCGATTCTCATTCCTTTTTTCATGTCATTTCCTTTCGTTATCAAAATAATTTGTCCTGCTCTTTCACTGGTCAGCCAGAATTTCATGTTGTGTTTTCTACTCATTTCTCCAATGAATGATTCGTTTTTCAAGCAGTGTGACCACCCAGACAGCCGCCATCGCCGCCACCGATAACAATAAGATCGGTGCGAACACTCCGGCTCCGTCAAGCTGTGTCATCATTCTCCTGCTGAAATATCCAAGTCCACTCTGGGCTCCCAGCCATTCACCGATGGCCGCTCCGATGATCGATAACGGAACCGCCATCTTGATCGCCGAGAAAAAGCAGGGCAGGACCGCCGGAACCTTCAACTTCATAAAAATCTGGCGTTTATCCGCGCCAAAGGTAAACAAGAGCTCTTCCATCTCCGTCTTCACCGACTTAAATCCATCAAATACCGTGATCGTGATCGGGAAAAACGTGATCAGCACCGTCACAAGCACCTTGCTCCAGATCGTATATCCGAACCAGAGTACAAAAAGCGGTGCCAGAGCTGTCGTCGGGATCGTCTGGGACGCGATGATAAGCGGATAGAGTGCCTTTTCCGCTGTCTCGCTGGCATCCATCAAAATGGCCAGACCAAGACCGAGAATAATGGAAATCAGAAGTCCGATCCCCACCACCGACATGGTTGCCGGAAGATGGGCCGTAAATAACGGGCCTCTAAGCTCCCAGAGCCGTACCACCACCTGGGTCGGTGACGGCAGGATATACGCCGCGTCGATTCCCATAGCCGCTGCCTGCCAGAAGATCAGCAGAGCTGCCACCAGAATCGCCGCCGGAAGATTCGTACTCAGAAAATTATGGTTCTGTACGCGCGAAGCCCCGGAAGGAACCCGCACATGATCCTTCTTCATCTTCTTACTCATGACGTCTCCTTCCTCAGCATGCCGATCAGGTCCTCCTTCAGGGCCAGTATCTCCGGTTTTCGAAGCTCGTCCCTGGATCTCGGGTATTCTGCCGGGACATCAATGGACCGCAGATGAGTGATCGGTGATTCTTCAACAACCAGAATCCTGCTGGACAAAAAGACCGCTTCCTCCACATCGTGTGTGATAAAAAGGACTGTCTTTTTCTCCCTCTCCCACTGCTCTAAAAGCCATTCCCGCATGGAAATCCTCGTCAGGTAATCGAGGGCGGAAAACGGCTCATCGAGGAGCAGAAGATCGGAACCCGTGAGCACCGTTCTCGCAAATGCCGCTCTCTGGCGCATGCCGCCGGAAAGCTCCTTCGGCGTCTTGTCGCCCCAGTCCTTAAGGCCAACGGATTCCAGCGCCGCATCCGCCTTCTCTCTCATCTCCGTTTTCGAATATCCGCCCCGGATCTCCATCGGCAGCAGGAGATTCTCCCGCACGGTCCGCCACGGAAATAAAAGATCCTGCTGCGGCATGTATCCGCAGTAGTTTCTCTTCTTCTCAATGGACTCGCCGTCCACCAGAATCTCGCCGGAAGCCGGCAGAAGAAGCTTGTTCACAAGTCGGAAGATCGTACTCTTACCACAGCCGGAAGCGCCGATGACGGACACGAATTCCCCGTCCTGTACATCGAAGGAGAGGTGGTCAATGATGGAGAAATCTTCCACATCATATTGAAAGCTTACGTTGTCAAATTTCAGCATCCTACTGCCTCATTTCCCATGCCATATCCCAGAATGCCGCCTCGTAGCGGGAGCATGCTGTAAAGATGTCCACGATATGCTGTTTCCGCTTTTCGGAATAGTCCTCCGTCAGGCGGTTCATCAGGTCTGCCAGAACCTCATTGTCCTCGTGGTAGGAGTCGGACGCATATCCGCTGACCCATTCCCCATAGAACTCATGCTTATCTGCAGCCGGATACTCCGCAAGAATCTTCTTTGCGATAAACTCATAGCTCAACGCACAGGAAAGGATCGCTGCCATGACCTCCGCCTCTCCTTCCTCGTAAGCGACACGAAGCATATAGGAGGTATAGGACAGATTATCAAGAGCGACCGGTGTCTGCTCCGCCTCCTCCTTCGCGATTCCGAGTCTCGTCATGTACGCGCGGTGGATATCCATCTCACCGTCCAGGATCGAATGGGTATAACCCGCGAACAGGCGCATAGCGTCGAGGTTTTTCGCCTTCGCCGTGCCGATGGAAAATACCTTTGTATAGTCAAGAAGATACAGATAATCCTGTATCATATAATATTTGAATTTTTCATGATCAAGACTGCCGTCCGCGATTCCCTTTACAAAAGGCGTCTCGTTATAGCCGTCCCAGATCTTCTTTGTTGCCTCTAAAAGGCGTTCTGTCATCGTCATACATGTTCCTCCGCAAATCCTTTTCCGCGGAAATCAAATCCGTGGTCCATCGGTCCGGATCCATGTCCGAGGTCCAGCATGGCTGCCAGCGCTCCGGAGATGTAAGCTTTCGCGCGTTCCACCGCTGTATCGAGGTCATAACCCTTCGCCAGATTGGAGGCGATGGCGCTCGATAAGGTACAGCCGGTTCCGTGGGTGTTCGGGTTGTCGATCCGCTTACCGTTGAACCAGCGGTAGCTGCCGTCGCGGTATAACAGGTCGTTGGCATCATTCAACTGATGACCGCCCTTGCAGAGGACTGCGCAGTGATAGGTCTCACTGATCTGTTTTGCCGCCGCGATCATGTCCTCGGCGGACTTTACTTCCATCCCTGATAAAACCTCTGTCTCCGGGATATTCGGGGTCAGGACCGCCGCCATCGGAAACAGATATTCTTTTAATGTGCCGATGGCATCGTCACTGATCAGCTTTGATCCGCTTGTCGCCACCATGACCGGGTCCACAACGATATTTTCTGCTTTGTGTTCATGAAGCTTCTTTGCGATAGACTTGATCAGTCCCGCGGAAGAAACCATTCCGATCTTTACCGCGTCCGGACGGATGTCCGTAAATACGCTGTCGATCTCCTGTTCCAGGAATTCCGGTGTTACCTCAAAAATCCCCTGGACGCCGGTCGTGTTCTGGGCCGTCAGTGCTGTGATCGCGCTCATCCCGTATACTCCGTTTGCGATCATCGTCTTTAAGTCGGCCTGGATGCCGGCGCCTCCGCTGGAATCGCTTCCAGCGATCGTTAATGCTGTCTTCATCATAAAAACTCCTTTCAGGCATCAATAACTTTTTATTAGGCGACGCAAGGTGGTGCCCCCAATGTGCCGCCGCGGAAGAATATTTCCGCTTGATCTATTCCAAAACCAGAAAGAAAATGGCTGCTATGTAAATTAAAAATCTCCATTCTCAGGCAGACCATCTTTTTTCTGGGTTATTGGCTTGTTTGAATATAGTGTTTAAAAAATTATGTTTTTTGAAATTATTGTAACTGTTCAGCAGGTCTGCACACTTGCTGCGCTGACCGTAAGAAAACATAGGATAGAAGGCATATCACTGAAAACTCTTTAAAATCTTATAAGATTTCTCTTACCGCCTCTTTCAGTTCCCTCGTCGCCTTCTCAATATCCTCCGCCGCAAAGATCGCGCTGACGACCGCAACGCCGTCCACGCCGGTTCCCTTAAGGGGCTCCAGACGGTCATTATTGATCCCGCCGATGGCGACTACCGGGATATCCACCGCCTGACAGATCGCAGAAAGCGCCTCCGGTGTCACCGCTGTGGCGTCCTTTTTTGTTCCTGTCGGATACATCGCTCCGACGCCGAGGTAATCTGCCCCGTGCTTTTTCGCGAGAAGCGCCTGCTCCACATTCTTGCAGGAAACACCGATAATCTTATCCGGTCCCAGCTTTTCTCTCACTTTTCCAGCTTCCATATCGCTCTGTCCCACATGAACGCCGTCCGCGTCTATCTTAAGAGCGATATCCACGTTGTCGTTGATCACAAAGGGAACATGATATTCGGCACAGAGCTTCTTGATCTTCTTCGCCTCTTCCAAAAATCTCTCCTCATCCAGCTCTTTTTCCCTGAGCTGAATAAAGGTCGCGCCGCCCTTTAAAGCCTTTTCCACCTGGCTCTCCAGCGTCTCGCCATTCAACCACGCGCGGTCCGTCACCGCGTAGAGCAGCATATCTTCCGGTCTGCAGTTCATATTTTCTACCTCCTACAATACATGAAACGCGTCTTAGCACATTCCCGCGCCTCGCGCGGCCGCTTGCGACGATCTACATCTTCGCGCAAGTGCGCAGTATTGGCACGTCAATACCTTTTTGTAATAGGGAATTTCCTGTTACACAAAAAAGGAGACACCCGCAGGTATCTCCACTTCTACTCTTTCTCTTCAGCAGCTTCCTACGTTGGCATGATCCAAATCAGGTATACGGGTCTTGGCGATGCAGCCAACTCTCAGCCTGATCCGTCAGGCTCCCCGGTCTGTTTATTTTCTTTTTTTGACAAGATTTACTATATACTTTCTGCGCGGAAAAGTCAAGTTTGCACCCGGTTTCATACATAATTTCAAGACTGCGGATTTTGCATGGATCCATCGATATTTTTCATGTATTCCGTGCAGCCTGCTTACAGCCTTGTGTTCCCCGCCCATCGCTTTTTCCCGGCGGCCTTTCAGAAATTTCCTCTCTTGCCTTTTTCCATCTCCTGTGCTACAATCCAAATCGGTTAACGGAATGCAGCATGAGGGGGAGCGCCCTGGTGCTGCGGTCAATTCAATTACTTGATGACGAAGACCAGATTGCGAGGGAGCCCGTGTTCCGGGCTGAGAGGATCCCAGAAAGGATCGACCGTCCCATGCCGCGGATCCATGTCCGCGGCTTGTCAGCATTCTGCCTGAAAGTCATTTTTACGGCATGCTGCAGAAGGCATGCCTTTTTCTTTATCCGCCTGTTTCACCCGAATCCATGATTGCTGAACGTGTTCTGTTTCATTTTATCCGGAACGATCACGCTCTCACAGGATCCTGACCATTGGCGGATATTGAAACTATTTCACCGTATTTCCCGGTGTCCCATTCTTTCAGCAGAAAATATATTCTGCCCTGACGGGCTATGGAGGTATTATTATGAGAAAATTTGTTGTACCGGCTCTCTCCCTGGCGCTCTGCCTCGGACTCACCACAGGATGTTCCTCTTCTAAGACAGACGCGGCAGCGGCTTCCACGGAAGAGACAACAGCTGCCGCATCCGCAGAAAACACTGCTGAGACGGCTGCTTCCGCTGAGACGAAATCCATCGATTCCTTAAAGATCGCGTTCTCCCCGTACGCGGATGCAGATACGATCACGACAGCAACAGAGCCGTTAGAAAACCTTTTAAAAGAGACACTGCTTGAAAAAGGCTACGATGTCAAAGACATCGACATGACCGTCGGAACAAGCTACACCGCTGTCGGCGACGCATTGAGCGCAGGAAGCGCCGATATCGGCTTCATCTCCGGCGGAAACTATGTGCTGTTCTCCGATGACTGCGACGTTCTTCTCACAGCTCTCCGCTACGCCATCAACAAGGACTCCGAGGATCCGAAGGAATGGAACGACGGCACCATTGAGGAAAACACAGACAAAATGAGCACATATTACCGCTCCATCATTCTCGCGGGACCGAGTGAAAAAGGGCATGAGCTTTTAGCAAAAGTCAACAACGGCGAAGATCTCACTTGGGATGACTTAAACAGCGCCACATGGGCAGTCATGGGTCCGACCTCCGCGTCCGGCTACATTTACCCGTCCTTATGGTTAAACGAGCGCTACGGAAAGACCATCGCCGACCTCGCGAACGCGGTCCAGTCTGATTCCTACACCACCTCCCTCGCCCGCCTCGCCTCCGGACAGGCAGACCTCATGGTCTCCTACGGCCATATCCGCACAAAATATGCGCCGGACTGGAAAGAGAAATTCGGCGGCACTGATGACATGGTAAAGCAGACAGGCATCATCGGCGTCACAGAGGGAATCTACAACGATATGATCGCATACAGCAAAACTTCCGAGCTCATGCAGGACGCTGACTTCCGTCAGGCTCTCGGTGATTCCTTCATCGAGATCGCAGGAACCGATGAAGGCAAAGACATCATCAAAGTCTTCAGTCAGGTCGGCTACGAGTGGGGCGATGACGCGAACTATGACGGGGAACGCGCTGCACAGGAAATGTTAAAATCCATGAACTAAATCGTTCCCAATTTTTATAACTTATTTCCCGGGTGACTTCTTTTCTCTCACGAGATATGTTATTTCGCACATCAATGCTTAGAGAAAATATCACTCGGGACACTTGTTTCATTAGTAGAATTGACCAGATAATCAATATTTTTAAGGCAGGTATTTTCCATGGAGATTACTCTTCAAAATGTCGGAAAACAATTTAAAAACGGGACCCGCGCCCTGGATCATGTGACGTTTACCGTCCCTCAGGGCGAGTTCGTCTCCGTGATCGGTCCGTCCGGAGCCGGAAAAACCACACTGTTCCGGATCTTAAACGGCATGGAAACGCCGGGGGACGGGGCTGTCCTTTTTGATGGCTGCAGCATATCGTCCATGTCCGGAACCGCCAGAAAGAATGTGAAGAGATCCATCGGCACCATCTACCAGGATTTCTGTCTCGTGGAAAATTCCACCTGCCTTGCAAATGTGCTCACCGCCTGTCTGCCGGATATGGGATTTTTCCCGGCTGTGTTCGGAGTTTACGGGAAAGAGCGGCGGGCAGAAGCCCTGAAGTTTCTTGACCGCGTGGGACTCTCCGAGAAGTCGGAGGAACCGGTAAAAAATCTCTCCGGCGGGCAGAAACAGCGCGCCGCCATCGCAAGAGCCCTTATGCGTCATCCAAAGGTTCTCCTGGCCGACGAGCCCGCCGCGTCCCTGGACCCGGTCACCGGGCGGCAGATCCTGACACTTTTAAAGGAGATCCAGAAAAAGGACGGCGTCACGATTCTTATGAACAGCCATAACCTTGAATTCTCCCAGGAGTTTTCCGACCGGATCATCGGACTGAAAGATGGAAATGTGGTTTTTGATGGAACGCCATCGGAAATAAATGAGGAAATCCTGAGAAACATTTATCTAAGTCTCGAAGACTCCCACCTGTCTTAGGTTATGAATAATAGAACTCTGCTATTTATGCGTTTATCCGTCCCAACGGATCCTTGCAGAGAAACATTTCAGAGGAGGAAGCAATCCATGTACAGAAACCGAAAAAAATATATAAAACCTGCCAGCTGGATCCTCTTCCTTCTCTGTTTTTACGCCGCCGCGTCCTTCACCGGATGCGATCCGGCTCTTTTTGTTTCAAGGAGCTCCCATCTTTCAGATCTGGCGGCCGACATGATTCGGCCGGATCTCTCCTATTTTCCAAAGATCCTGCTGCCGCTCTTTTACACAGTCCAGATGTCCGTGACCGGTACCGTGACCGGATCCGCACTGGCACTGATCGTTTCCCCTTTCGGCGCCGTGTCCCTGCATTTTCCGTCATGGGCAAGGCGTTTTCTGCGTCTCCTGATCCAGGTACTCCGGTCTTTTCCGGCGCTGATCCTGGCCCTCGCCGCAACCTTTCTCTTCGGACTCGGAACCTTTGCGGGAACCTTCGCCATCACGCTCTACACCTTTGCGATCATGACTAAGCTCACCTACGAGGATGCAGAACACGCGGACACGGCCCCCTATCACGCTCTTATCTCTATGGGCTGCGCCCGTTTCCCGGCATTTATCCATGCCGTCCTGCCGGAGATTTTGCCCGCGTTTCTGACAAACGCCCTGTACCTCTTTGAGACGAATGTGCGGCACAGCTCCATTCTCGGATACGTTGGGGCAGGCGGGATCGGCCTGATCTTAAATGAAAAGATCTCCTGGCGGGAGTTCCACAAAGTCGGAACGATTTTGCTGCTGCTCTTTCTCACGGTCTGTGTCATCGAATCCGCGAACCGGTATTTTACGTCAATGATCCACAGCGGACAGATCACAGAACTTTTTTCAGGCAGCAAGGACCTGTCTAAAAAGACCCGTATCTCTGGACGGATAATCCTTTTCGTATTTGTGGTGCTCTTCCTCTTCTGCCTCGCGACACAGACTCCGCCGGATTTTTCAAGGACAAGTGCCGCGGCATTAAAAAGTATGGCAGCCGGACTCACACATCCGGACTGGACCTTCTTTTTCTCCGCAAAGAAAGACGGGCTCGGCTATCTGCTTCTTGAGACCATCTGCATTGCCATTGTCGGAACAGCCATCGGTGCTTTTCTTGCCGCACCCCTTGCCTTTCTCAACACAAGACGCTTTGTCCCGGCACCGGCCGCTTTTTTCTTTAACCTGATCATCATGGCGATCCGGTCAATCCCGTTTCTGATCTATGGTCTGATCTTTATCCGGGTCTCCGGCCCCGGCGCCTTCACAGGTGTCCTGACGTTAGCAGTCTGCAGCATCGGACTTCTCACAAAGCGCTTCACTGAATGTCTGGAGGCCATCGATCCCGGCCCGTACCGGGCGCTCCTCGCCATGGGTGTCCATCCGGTTCCAGCCATCTGCCACAGCGTTCTCCCACAGATCGCCCCGGCATTCTGCTCCGCCGTCCTCTACCGCTTTGACGTCAATATCCGTGAGGCGTCCGTTCTCGGACTCGTGGGCGCAGGCGGGATCGGCGCACCGTTGATCTTCGCGATGAACCAGTACGACTGGAATAAGGCTGGCGCGATCCTTTTGGGACTGATTCTGCTTGTGTGGGGTGTGGATATTCTGTCTTCACGCAGATAAAATAAATCCCTGCTCATTCATCTCTTTTTAGGACTGTTTCCAGAAATTCCATTCTGCCCAAGAATGTACATTCTACGACTGACGTCCAGCATGAACTACATAGATTTTGTAAATAGTAAAAAGACCTTTTGACACAAAATAACCAACGATGTCAAAAGGTCTTTTATTCATTTTTGACCCGGACAAACAAGTCATCAGCCGCCTGTCCTCTTCACCCATTCTGTCGCGCCTGTCGACGCAGCAACAGGTTTCAGTCCCTGTTTTTCTACAAATTGGTGGAGCATCTCCGCAGTCTCAGCGCGGGTAATAGTGCCCTTCAGATCAGGAAGATCGATGCCGTCTGCCATGCCACTCTGTGTGGTATCATAACCCCTGAGCTGTGCGTAGCGATAAAAGATCGATGCAAGCTGTTCGCGCGTAACAGGATCATCCGGACCAAATTTCTTGCCGTCAAGGTCTCCCATAATGCCGTTTTGCTGTGCCCATGTTACCGCATCGTAAAACCCTACGGTACCGGGACCGTACTCCACATCGGTAAAGCGGTTCTTTCCCTCAACGGCAGGGCTGCCCGCCATACGGTAGAAGATCACCGCGATCTGGGCACGAGTGATATTAGCATACGGTGCAAAGGTTGTCGCGCTGGTGCCTGACATCAATCCCTTTTCATAGACAAATATCACATCTTTATAAAACCGGTCATTTCCATACACATCCGTAAATGGATTCGCCCCTGCGTTTGGATCGCTCTTTATCCACCCGGCGTAAACCGTCCTGTTTCCGATCATCCTGAGTTCCGTGATCCTCTGTGTCAATGCCTGATCGGAATACCAGCCGGTAAAATCATAACCCTCACGGGTCGGTATATGATCGGAAAGTCTGATCATCTTACCGTAGGTTCCCCCGATTGTACTTATGCCGCCGCCACCGTTCGCATGGAGGTTCAGAGTATAGCTGGTGGTATCGCCGCTGCTGTCGGAACTGCTGCTGTCCTTTTTCGGGATCGTCGGGGTCGTTGGAATCGTCGGGATTGTCGGTGTCGTCGGGATTGTCGGTGTCGTCGGTGTCGTCGGTGTCGTCGGTGTTGTCGGTGT
>CABVBU010000027.1 GCA_902496665.1 uncultured Clostridium sp.
TTTTCAGGGTTTTACATACTGTTCAGTTTTCAAGGAACTTTGTTTTGTTGTTGCTGTATCTCAGCGGCAACTCTGATATCTTATCACAGTGTTTGCTGTTTGTCAACAACTTTTTTCATCTTTTTTTTTGAAGTTCTTTTTCGAAGTTCTTCAAGCAGATGAACGGAGAAAGAGGGATTTGAACCCTCGCGCCGGTTTCCCGACCTACACCCTTAGCAGGGGCGCCTCTTCGGCCTCTTGAGTATTTCTCCTTATTACCGTAGCTAATTATCATTTATTAAGTTTGTCGGGCGAACTCGCCAGACGCAGGATTAATTATACAAGCTATAGTTCTTTTTGTCAACAACTTTTTTCATCTTTTTTTACCATCTTTTTACAGTATGATTTTTCTCTATATTTTTACATCAGAAAAGCGGGGAATCAACTCCTTTTCCGGCTGTCGGTTCTCCGCTTTCTCATCTGATATTATTTCTGATATTCCTTGATTGCCGTCTCATACAGGTTATTTCCCTGGGAATCGATCACGACGACCACCGGAAAATCTTCTACTTCCAGTTTCCGGATTGCCTCGGTTCCAAGATCGTCATAGGCAACGACCTCAGACTTTTTGATGCGCTGGGATAATAATGCCCCCGCACCGCCGATTGCAGCGAAGTAGACGGAACCATTTCTCACAATAGCATCGATCACAGCCTGACTTCTCTTCCCTTTTCCGATCATGGCACCCAGGCCAAGATCTAAAAGCTTCGGCGCGTACTTATCCATACGGCTCGCCGTTGTTGGTCCCGCAGATCCGATGGGGCGTCCCTCTCTTGCCGGGGACGGTCCCATATAATAGATCACATTCCCCTGCATCTCGATAGGCAGAGCTTCCCCCGCGTCTAACGCTTCCTGCATTCTCTTGTGCGCCGCATCTCTCGCTGTGTATATGGTTCCTGTAAGAGTCACGTAGTCCCCCGCCCGAAGAGACACTGCATCTTCTTTCTTAATTGGTACACTGATCTGTCTGTCCATGGTTTCCTCCCGCTTCTCTTATTAAATAACGCGATGCGCATGACGGTTTACATGACAGCAGATATTCACTGCCATCGGAAGTCCCGCGATATGCGTCGGATACGTCTCGATATTGACGGCCATGGCAGTCACACGACCGCCGAGTCCCCCCGGTCCAATTCCGAGTCCGTTGATCTTTTCAAGCATCTCTTTCTCCAGGTCTCTGACATACGGAACCGGAGATTCCTCTTCCAGATTTCTCGTCAGGGCATGTTTTGCCATCAGGGCACACTTTTCAAAGGTTCCACCGATGCCGACACCGACCACCATCGGGGGACAGGCATTCGGACCAGCGTCACGGACAGCCTCTAATATTTTCTCCTTCACCCCATCAATACCGTCAGCCGGCTTCAACATGAACACACGGCTCATGTTCTCGCTTCCAAATCCCTTCGGCGCAACAGTGATGTCCACCTGGTCCCCGTCTACAATCTCGTAATGGATGATCGCCGGGGTATTGTCTTTTGTATTCACGCGGTCGATGGGGTCACGGACAACAGACTTTCTTAAGTATCCGTCCACGTATCCCTGGCGGACACCTTCATTGATGGCGTCCGTCAGACTACCTCCCTCGATATGTACTTCCTGCCCGACTTTAATGAAAACGACGGCCATGCCCGTGTCCTGGCAGATCGGAATCATGTCTCTTCCGGCAATCTCAAGATTCTCCTGAAGCTGATTTAAGATCTGTTTTCCAAGAGGTGATTCTTCCTTCTCCACGCTCTCATTAAATACTTTTTTCATGTCATCCGAAAGGAAATGGTTTGCCTCGATGCACATTTCCCGGATGTTTTTTGTGATCTCACTCGTCTGAACAGTTCTCATAGACGATTTTCCTCCCGATTACTTTTTTGGATCGATCGCCATCGGACGGATTTCTTCCGGACATTCATGATGGCCTATTATTATGAAAAATACAGGAATCCGGCATTCCCAGATTCCTGTATCCAATCACTCCAGAGTCAGAAATCCTGTTTTATGGACGAATGGCGGTCTCATAACCACTCTTCATATTCATGAGCATTACTCCTCCGTGGTCTCTCCGTCCTCATTCTCCATGGATTCTGGATCTGCCATGTTTTCGTCCTCCTCGTCCTGACGGCTGCTTTCCCGCACTTTGGCGATGGACGCAACACGGACGTTGGAATCTGCATCGATGCTCATCAGTTTTACGCCGGATGTATTTCTGCCGATGATGGAGATATCGTCAACACCCATGCGGATCAGAATGCCCTCATTGGTGATCAGCATGATATCTCTTCCGTCGTCAAGCAGCTTCATTCCGACAAGATTTCCTGTTTTTTCTGTCACATTGTAGCAGAGAAGTCCCTTACCGCCGCGAAGCTGCAGCTTGAATTCAGAGATTCTCGTTCTCTTTCCGTATCCCTTTTCGGATGCCACGAGCATGTACTCGCCCTGGCTTGCCATCTGCATGCCGATGACCTCGTCTCCCTCATCGAGCTTCATGCCGATAACACCATAGGAAACACGGCCGGTAATTCTCGCATCCGTCTCCTTGAAGCGGATGGACATACCGAATTTCGTCGCGAGGAAGATATCCTCATTATTGTCTGTCACCTTTACCTCGATCAGTTCATCTCCCTCGCGGAGCAGGATTGCCTGAAGACCTGTCTTTCTCATGTTGCTGTACTCGCACATTCTGGTCTTCTTCACCATTCCGCCCTTTGTGGCCATAAAGAGGTACTTGTCATCATCGATCTCACGCATCGGGATCGCCGCTGTGACCTTTTCGCCCGGCTGGAGCTGTAAAAGATTCACGATAGCCGTTCCGCGGGCTGTTCTTCCTGCCTCCGGGATCTCGTAGGCCTTGATCCGGTAGCATCGTCCTGTGTTCGTGAAGAACATGATATAGTGATGGTTCGTTGTCATGAGAAGATCCTCGATGAAGTCCTCATCGATGGTCTGCATTCCCTTGATTCCCTTTCCGCCGCGGTTCTGGCTCTTGAAATTGTCCACGGACATTCTCTTGATGTATCCAAGATTGGTCATGGCAATTACAGTGTCATCGTCAGAGATCAGGTCTTCCACGGACATATCATCGTCAAAGCCGATCTTTGTCCGTCTGTCGTCACCGTATTTCTCGGAGATCACAAGGATCTCTTTCTTGATCACACCTAATAATTTATTTTCATCTGCAAGGATTGCACGCAATTCCGCGATTTTTGCCTCCAGTTCTTTGTACTCGTTCTCGAGCTTCTCGCGTTCCAGACCTGTGAGAGCGCGCAGACGCATGTCCACGATCGCCTGTGCCTGGGGGTCTGTGAGTTCAAAGCGCTCCATGAGGACACGTTTCGCCTCCGCGACATTTGCGGAGCCGCGGATGATCCTTATCACCTCATCGATATGATCTAAGGCCTTTAATAAGCCCTCTAAGATGTGGGCGCGTTCCTCGGCCTTATTTAAGTCGTACTTCGTTCTTCTCGTCACAACGTCCTTCTGGTGGTCCAGATAGTACTCAAGCATCTGAAGGATGTTGAGGATCTTCGGCTCGTTGTTTACCAGAGCAAGCATGATCACGCCGAAGGAATCCTGCAGCTGTGTATGCTTTAAGAGCTGGTTTAAGAGGACGTTCGCGTTCACATCTCTTCTCAGTTCGATGTTGATGCGGATTCCCTCACGGTTGGACTCATCGGTGATTCCGGTGATTCCGTCAATCTTTTTCGTCTTTACGAGCTCCGCGATCTTCTCGATGAGTCTCGCCTTGTTGACAAGGTATGGAAGCTCTGTGACGATGATATGGCTCTTTCCGTTCGGAGCTGTCTCGATGTTTGTCACCGCGCGGACTCTGATCTTTCCGCGGCCAGTGCGGTACGCCTCTTCGATTCCTCTCGTTCCCAGGATCTCAGCTCCAGTCGGGAAATCCGGTCCTTTGATGATCTGTAAGATCTCCTCCATGGAGGTCTGTCTTCCTTCTTCCACCTGGTTGTCGATGATCTTTACGACAGCCGCGATGACCTCGCGGAGGTTGTGGGGCGGGATATTGGTGGCCATGCCGACCGCGATACCTGTTCCGCCATTTACGAGAAGGTTCGGAAATCTGGACGGAAGTACCGTTGGTTCCTTCTCCGTCTCATCGAAGTTCGGGATAAAGTCAACGGTATCTTTATAGATGTCCGCTAACATCTCCACAGAGATCTTGCTGAGTCTCGCCTCGGTGTATCGCATGGCAGCGGCACCGTCGCCGTCGATGGATCCAAAGTTTCCGTGGCCGTCCACGAGCATGTAACGCATGGACCATCTCTGGGCCATATTTACCAAAGCACCGTAGATGGAGCTGTCGCCGTGCGGATGGTATTTACCCATGGTATCACCGACGATACGGGCGCTCTTTCTGTGGGGCTTATCCGGACCGTTGTTCAGTTCCGCCATGGAGTAGAGGACACGTCTCTGTACCGGCTTTAATCCGTCACGGACATCCGGGAGCGCTCGCGATGCGATAACGCTCATGGCGTAGTCGATGTACGACTTCTCCATGGTCTTCTTTAAGTCTATCTCATGAATTTTGTCAAAAATATTCGGTTCCATTCTTTCCTCCAATGCAGCCTGCGCTGCGCCTTAAACCTGCGTAAACTGCGCCGCATGACCATCCGGCAGGCTTACCGCCTTCCAGACAGCCCTGCTGCCGCATTAAATGTCAAGAGTTCCGTACTTTGCGTTCTGTTCGATGAATTCACGGCGCGGCTCTACCTGATCACCCATGAGTGTCGTGAAGGTGAGGTCGATCTCCGACGTCATCTCTTCGTTCATGGTCACACGCAAAAGGATTCTGTGCTCCGGATCCATTGTTGTCTCCCAGAGCTGTTCCGCATCCATCTCACCAAGACCTTTGTAGCGCTGGATCTTGTTGTTCTGGTCACGTCCGATCTCTTTTAAGATATTGTTTAACTCCTCATCACTGTACGCATACCATACCCGCTTGTTCTTCTCGATCTTATAGAGCGGCGGCTGAGCCAGGTAAACGTAGCCCTGTTTGATAAGCTCCGGCATAAACCTGTAGATGAATGTCAGAAGCAGTGTGCTGATATGGGCACCGTCCACATCGGCATCGGTCATGATGATGATCTTATGGTAGCGGAGCTTCGAGATATCGAAATCCTCGTGGATTCCCGTTCCGAACGCCGTGATCATGGATTTGATCTCCGCGTTTCCGTAAATACGGTCGAGTCTCGCCTTCTCAACGTTTAAGATTTTTCCTCTAAGCGGCAGGATTGCCTGGGTGCTCTTATTTCTCGCATCCTTCGCGGAACCGCCGGCGGAATCTCCCTCTACGATGTAGATCTCGCATTCCTCCGGATGCTTGCTGGAGCAGTCCGCAAGCTTTCCGGGTAAGGATAAGCCGTCAAGGACCGTCTTCCTTCTTGTTAAGTCTCTTGCCTTTCTCGCAGCGGCGCGGGCACGCTGGGCAAGAACGGATTTCTCGATGATCGTCTTCGCGACGGACGGATTCTGTTCGAGGAAGTAGGTGAGCTGCTCGGAAACGACACTGTCCACAGCGCCTCTCGCTTCGCTGTTTCCAAGCTTCTGCTTTGTCTGACCCTCAAACTGCGGCTCCTCGATCTTAACGCTGATGATGGCAGTCAGTCCCTCACGGATGTCTTCACCGGTGAGGGCCGGCTCGCTGTCCTTAAGGAGCTTGTTCTTTCTTCCGTAGTCATTGAACGTCTTTGTTAAGGCGTTTCTAAAACCAGTCAGGTGGGTTCCGCCTTCCGGTGTGTTGATGTTGTTTACAAAGCTGTAAATATTTTCGGTGTAGGAATCGTTGTGCTGCATGGCAACCTCCACCAGCACGTTGTCCTTCTTTCCCTCGCAGTAGATCACATTGTCGTAAAGCGGCACGTTGCTGCGGTTTAAGTAGGTGACGAACTCCTTGATACCACCTTCGTAGTGGAAGACTTTTTCCTTCTTGTCCTCGCGGTCATCTCTGAGAATGATCTTTAAATTCTTTGTAAGGAACGCCGTCTCGCGGAGACGGATCTTTAAGGTATCATAGTCATAGACGGTCTCCTCAAAGATGGTTTTGTCCGGAAGGAACGTTACTTTTGTACCATGTTTATCTGCCGGGCAGTCACCCACGATCTTTAACGGGTACATGGTCTTTCCGCGCTCATAGCGCTGCTTGTAGACCTTTCCTCCGTGGCAGACTTCGACCTCCAGCCACTCGGATAAGGCATTTACAACAGAAGCTCCTACACCGTGCAGGCCGCCGGATACCTTGTATCCCCCGCCGCCGAACTTACCGCCGGCATGAAGGATCGTAAATACGACCTCGACTGCAGGAAGTCCCGCTTTTTTCTGGATATCGACCGGAATTCCCCGTCCGTCATCGATGACGGTGATGGAATTGTCAGAATTGATCTGTACGTCGATGGTATCGCAGTATCCCGCAAGGGCCTCATCCACCGCGTTGTCTACGATCTCATATACCAGATGGTGAAGTCCCCTCGAAGACGTACTTCCAATGTACATTCCCGGTCTTTTTCTTACAGCCTCAAGTCCCTCCAGAATCTGGATTTGATCTGCATTATATTCTGCGTTCATGAAGTTCCTCCTTTAGTCTTCGCTCTCTACCGTTCCTTCAACAATCTTAAAAATCTTGTCCATCCGGAATTTGCTGTTTACAAACTCATCCAGTCCCGTACATGTGATCAGGGTCTGAATGTGGGTAATTTCTGAAAGTAAATGTTCCTGTCTCTTGCTGTCAAGTTCAGAAAGGACGTCATCCAGAAGAAGCACCGGATAATCCTTTACGATCTTTTTCACCAGCTCGATCTCCGCAAGTTTTAAAGAAAGAGCTGCCGTTCTCTGCTGTCCCTGGGATCCGAACCGCCTGATATCCGTTCCGTTTACGATGAAGTTCAGGTCATCACGGTGGGGACCGGTCAGGGTCTGCCTCTGCCTGATCTCCTGAAACTGGTTCTTCGCAAGCTGTTCCCTGAAATTTTCTGCCGTCACATTCGGCTCATAGGCGATAGAGAGTGTTTCCTTTCCGCCTGAGAGGCCCGCGTGGATCTCCGCAATCAAGGGATTCAGCTCTTTTATAAACTCAGAACGCATAATTATAAGTTCTGTGCCATACTTCAAGAGCTGTTCATCCCACATGGGGAGTGTCTCTTTTAGGGACGCATTGTAATCCATGTCTTTTAATAGCTTGTTTCGTTGTATAACCGTTTTGTTATACTGCGCCAGATTGTAGACATACAGCTTGTTCAACTGGCAGAGTTCCAGATCGACGAAACGTCTCCGCTCAGCGGGTCCGTTCTTGATAATGTTCAGATCTTCCGGTGAAAAGAAGATCACATTGACGATTCCGAAAAGTTCACTGGCTTTTTTGATCGGAACTCCGTTCACCGCGACCCCTTTTGCCTTATTTTTCTTCAGATGCATATCGATCCGGTAGGGAATTCCATCCCGCCGGACCATCATTTTGATGTGGGATTCGTCCGCGCCGAACCGGATAATTTCTTTATCTTTGCTGCCCCGATGCGATTTTGTTGTGCTGCACACATAGACTGCCTCCAGGATATTTGTCTTTCCCTGGGCATTATCTCCATAAAGAACGTTCGTCCCTTTATGAAAATCAATATGTAAATGACTGTAATTTCTGTAATCTGACAGCTCGATGGATTCTATAAACATGAAAAAATCCTTTAATTTTCTACCTTAAATGTCTTTCCGTCATAGGAAACCGTGTCTCCCGGGTAAAGTTTTTTGCCTCGCTGGGTCTCAACTTCCCCATTTACTTTTACAAGCCCGTCCTGAATTACAAACTTTGCGTCCACTCCGGAACCGACCAGACCTGCAAGTTTCAATGCCTGGCCAAGCTTGATAAACTCATCTTTTAAGTGAATACTTTCCATTTTTCTCCTTTTTTATTCCAGATATATGAAAAAACCGACCCGAAACCCCGGATTTTACCGGAATTTCGGGGAAATTTCATCTGATTTTAGATCGCAGCGGCGTTAAAGTTTACCGGCAGGATCAGATAAATGTAGCTTTCATCCTCATCTTTGATGAAACACGGAGATTTTGCGTTCATCATATAGAGGGTAACTTCCTCATCATCGATGATCCGCAGCGCATCACTTAAGAATTTCGGGTTGAATCCGATCATCAGATCCTGTCCCGTTTTATGGATCAGGATCTCCGCGTTCATGGTACCGAAGCTGGAATTTAATTTCAGGCTCATTTTTGAGTCTTCAATATTCAGAATGATCGGTTTTTTGTCATTTTCGCGGATCAAAATGATAGCTCTCTCGATGCTGTCCAGGAAATCTTTCTTATTCAGAGATACTTTTGTGGCGTAATCGCTGGAAAGCATCTGGTCAACTTTGAAATATTCGCCCTCGATCAGGCGGGAAACTACGATCGTATCATCAAATTCGAAGAGGATATGGTTTGCTCCGAAGAAGATCTGGACCTCTTTTTCGTTGTCACCGGTAAGAATTTTACTGATTTCGTTTAAAGTTTTGCCCGGAACGATGACTTTTGTGCTTTCATATTCATCTTTTAATACAATTTTACGAATTGCCATACGATGTCCGTCGAGAGAAACGACTCTGAGTGTATCGCCGTTTACCTCAAAAAGTTCGCCTGTCATCATCTTATTGCTGTCGTTGACAGAGATGGAGAAGATCGTCTGACGGATCACTTCTTTTAAGGAAAACTGGGAGAGTGTGATGTTTTTATTTCTCTCAATATAGGGAAGATAGGAGAATTCCTCGCCATCTTTGCCCTGAATTTTGAATACAGAGTTCTCACAGGTGATCACAGTATTGAATTTTTCATCAGATTCGATTGTTACAAGGGAATCTGCATCAGATAATTTTCTTGCGATTTCGGAAAAAAGCTTTGCATCCAGTGCAATTTTACCTTTTTCAAGGATATCACCTTCAACTTTTGTCTCAATGCCGAGCTCCATATCGTTGGCAGTCAGCTTGATCTCATCAGTAGAAGCATCGATCAGAATGCACTCTAAAATAGGCATTGTTGTTTTTGACGGAACTGCCTTGAGAACAATATTGATACCGTTTAAGAGAGCGGTTTTCTGGAATGTCAGTTTCATAGTTGTTGATAACTTCCTTTCTTAAGAAACGTTCACAAATAAAGAAATATATAAAAGATATTAGTCTTAACAGTAGTAGGGAGTGTGAATTTGTTTATAAGGGGGAAAACCCTAATAAAATCCTGAAAAAACCTCTGTGAAAACCATTGTGGGTAACTCTACAAATCCAAAAGGACAACCCGGGAGTTTTCCACAGGCAAAAATCGGGAAAAATCATCCTCATTTTATCCACAAATTTTCAACTGGATTTCCACGAAAAAATCCACAAGCTTACTGCGGGTTGATCTTTTTCTTTAAAATATCGATCGTGTTCTTTAAATTCTCGTCGGTCTTTAATTCACTGGCAATCTTTTTCGTTCCGTGAATGATCGTTGTGTGATCGCGGCCGCCGAGAGCCTTTCCGATATTCTGGAGAGACTCGCTTGTCATATCGCCGCAGAGATACATGACGATCTGGCGTGGGAATACGAGTTCTTTGCTTCGTTTCTGGCCGATGAGATCGAGCGGTGTGATGCCGAAATGCTCAGAAACTACATTAATAATAAGCTGCGGAGTCACTTCGCGGGCAGCGTTCGGGGAGATCAGATCTTTTAATGCTTCCTCTGCAAGTTCAAGATTGATTTCCTTATTATTTAATTTGCTGGAAGCGACGATTTTTGTGAGAGCGCCTTCCAGTTCACGAATGTTGGATTTTACATTGGTAGCGATATATTTGATGATCTCGTTATCGATGTTGTATCCTTCAAGTTCTTCCTTTTTCCGGAGAATCGCCATCCGGGTTTCATAATCCGGCGGCTGGATATCTACGGTGAGTCCCCATTCGAAACGGGAACGGAGACGGTCTTCCAGAGTTTCAATTTCTCTTGGAGGACGGTCGGAGGAAATAATGATTTGCTTTTTTGCCTCGTAGAGGGCATTGAATGTATGGAAAAATTCCTCCTGCGTACTTTCTTTTCCGATAATAAACTGGATATCGTCGATCAGAAGCACATCATTGTTTCGGTATTTCTCACGGAATTCCGTGGTGGAAACATTGTTTTTGTTTCGGATCGCATCGATCAGTTCATTTGTAAATTTCTCGGATGTCACGTACAGAATCTTTGCGCTCGGGTTATTTTTCAGGATGAAGTGGGCGACGGAATGCATTAAGTGCGTCTTTCCGAGTCCCACGCCTCCATAAATAAATAACGGATTATAAATTTCGCCCGGGGATTCCGCAACTGCAAGGGATGCGGCATGGGCAAGGTTATTGTTTTTCCCGACGACAAAGGTATCGAAGGTGTAACGCGGATTCAAGTTCGCGTTCTGGAGAGCAAGCTGGCTGACCGTATTGTTGGTTACATTGATCAGACGGTTCTCTTTTTCCGGTTCCTTCACGTCAGATTTTAACTTGAAATCGAGTTTGCACTGAAATCCTGTAATTTCTTCGATCGTAATTGTCAACAGGAATTCATATTTCTTTTTCACATAGCTGATGAAGGCAGAATCCGGCACCAGGATCGTGAGGATATCTTTATCCACAGAATCCGGGATCAGCGGCAGCAGCCAAGTGCGGTAGGACACCTCTGAAATATCGTGTTCTTCCTTTATATTTAAGAGGATCTCGTCCCATTTCTCTTTGATTTCTTCCAGCATATTCATACTCCTAAACATGTGTATAACGATGTGCATAGTTGTGGAAAAGGCGGAAACCTGTCCACAAAAGCATATAAACCCACTCTGAGTTTATTCTAGCGTAAAACGGAATAATTTTCAATGTCAAATGTGAAAATCCACAACTTTTCCAGCGACTTATCCACAACTTATCCACGATTTGGGGATAAGTTGATAATTACGAGTGGAAAACATGTGAATACCCACATAACAAGATGTGCGCCAGGAACGGACAGAAAAAATACAATAAATTGTGTCCGTGGAAGAAAGACACCGAAATCAGAAGGGAAGGTAGGAAGTAAAATTGAATTGAAAATAAATGGAAAATTTTAGAGAAAGAATTTGACGGCATCACGCTGACACGCTATAATGCAAGACGTGACTATATTGCATTGTATCTCGTAAGAGAACAGTAGCAGGAGGAAAAAGAAAAATGAAAATTGAAAAGAAAGTTTTGGACATGTCCCTCGCCGGGATCTTCACCGCGATCATCATCGCCATGTCGGTCGTACCGTTTCTCGGTTACATTCCGTTAGGCTTTATGAACGCAACGATCATCCATGTCCCGGTCATCATCGGAGCGATCATCCTTGGACCGAAGTACGGCGCTTACTTAGGACTGGTATTTGGTGTGACCAGCCTCGTAAAAGCGACCATTGCCCCGGGAGTGACCTCCTTCGTATTCAGCCCGTTCGTCACGATCGGCGGATACAGCGGAAACATGTGGAGCGCCGTGATCGCCATTGTGCCGCGCGTATGCATCGGCATCGTTGCTTATTTTGTATATAAGCTGATCATGAAGGTGGCTCATGGAATCAAAGGCAGCCAGACCGTTGCCCTCTGGGTCGCTGGTATCGCAGGAGCTATGACAAACACACTGCTTGTCATGAACGGAATCTATATCTTTTTTGGACAGAGCTATGCGGCTGCGTCCAATAAGGCAGTGGAGCACATCTACGATGTGATCCTGGGAATCATTCTGGGCTTCGGTATCCCGGAGGCGATCGTCGCAGGTATCCTTACGACGGCTATCACGAAGGTTCTGTTTAAAATTATGAAAAATAACGGCTGATCGGAAAGAGCCGGTCATATATGAATATCTTTCAGAAGCGTGGTGTGGCAGCTTTCGGAAGAGGATCAGATATAAAAACTGAGAGCAGCGGAAAATGACAACGCTGCAGCTTCTATAATATGAAGAGATACTAAATATAGTGACATAGGATCAATACATACATTTTATTGGGGATAGCGAAACGCTGTTCCCTTTTTTTATACAGAAAGACCGAAAAGTTACGTTCCGTGCAAAGAGCAGAATGTGGATATAAGGCGGAAAAAAGGAAAAATCATATGGGAGAAATCCCCATATTTTAAGGATTTTTTTGAAATTTAGTCTTGACGAAGGGCGGCAATTTTTATATAATCGATACGATGCTTCAATATGTCTTAGTTTATATGTACATGAGAAGGTACTTGAATTTAGAGTAAGAGGAGGTGCCGGGTTTATGAAGATGACATTTCAGCCGAAGAACACTCAGAGAAAAAGAGTTCATGGTTTCAGAGCGAGAATGGCAACAGCAGGCGGAAGAAAAGTTTTAGCTGCCAGAAGAGCAAAAGGTAGAGCTAGATTATCTGCTTAATGAACCAAGAGAGTATCCGGAAGTTTAGGAAAACTTTTGGATGCTCTTTTTTGTTATGTGAGATTTTCGAGATCTTATTGATTCAGTTTTGCAGAGGTATTGAATGAAAAGGTTCAATTCGTTAAAGAAAAATCAGGATTTCCAGACTGTTTACCGGGGTGGGAAGTCCTACGCAAACAAATATCTGGTCATGTACGTGATGGATTCTGGACGGGAGGACACAAGGATTGGAATCTCCGCCAGCAAAAAGGTTGGAAACAGTGTTGTGAGACACCGGTTCGCGAGACTCGTCCGTGAAAGTTTCCGGTTAAATAAGGACATATTAGAAGACGGCAAAGACATCATTGTTGTCGCACGCGCTGCGGCAAAAGACAAAAATTTCGACAAGATTGAGAGTGCTTTTCTGCACTTATGCGGGCTTCATAACATTTTAAAAGAATCGAAGTGAGTGGTTTATGAAATGGGTTCTGATTGGTCTGATTAAGATTTACAGGAAGTTTATCTCTCCCTGTATTGGCCCTCACTGTATTTATACGCCTACCTGCTCCCAGTACGCCATGGAAGCAATCAGAAAATACGGCGCTATAAAAGGTACTTATCTTGCTTGCAGGCGGATTTTGAGATGTCACCCGTTTGCGAAAGGCGGTTATGATCCAGTCCCGTAAAAAACCCAGGAGGTAAGATATGGTTTTGACGAAGGCTGGTTCCATTCTGGGACCGATCGCGACTGTCCTTGGCTATGTCATGGACATCCTCTTCAGATTTACGAGCAGCTTCGGCGTGTTTAACGTAGGTCTGTGCTTTATTCTGTTTACGATCGTAATGAAAACACTGATGATACCGCTGACGATCAAACAGCAGAAAACTACAAAACTCATGTCTGTCATGAATCCGGAGATCCAGGCGATCCAGAAGAAGTATAAAGGAAAGTCAGATCAGGAGTCCATGCAGCGTCAGAATGTGGAGATCCAGGCTGTTTACGAGAAGTACGGCACAAGCATAACAGGCGGATGCCTTCCGCTGCTGATCCAGATGCCGATCCTTCTTGCACTGTACCGTGTCATCTACAATATCCCGGCATACGTTCCGTCTGTACGCGTTTATTTCGATAACGTTGTAACCCCGTTAATGGGACAGGCTGACTATGCTCAGAAGTTACAGGAAATCACAAATATCGCAACCGCTTGCGGCGGAAAATTAGACAAGTTTGATTTCACAAATGCAAACCGTCTTGTAGACATGCTCTATAAATTCTCCACGGCCCAGTGGGGAGAGCTTCAGTCACTGTTCCCGGCAATCTCTGATGTGATCGGACAGAACGCTGCTGTTGTTGAGAGAATGAACACGTTCCTCGGCTTAAATATGGCAGAGGCGCCGGGCTGGGTACCGTCCTTCGCATGGATCATCCCGGTTCTCGCGGCAGTATCCCAGTGGTTCAGCACAAAGCTCATGAGCGGAAATCAGCCGTCCACATCCGGAGATGCAGAGAATCCGATGGCCCAGTCCATGAAGACTATGACAACGACTATGCCGTTATTCTCCGCGTTCATCTGTATCACGATGCCGGCAGGTCTTGGTATCTACTGGATCGCGACAAGCGTTGTAACGATCATCCAGCAGTTAGTTGTCAATGCGTACATGGATAAGGTAAACATCGATGACATGATCGCAAAGAACCTGGAAAAGGTCAATAAGAAACGTGCGAAACAGGGACTTCCGCCGGCTAAGGTAACTCAGAACGCTACCGCATCCTTAAAGGCTATCAAGGCTGAGGAGGAGAAGGAAAAAGCTGCTGAGGAAGTTAAGAAGGAAAAAATCGCGAAGCAGATCGAGGAGTCCAGCAAGTACTACAACACCAACGCGAAACCGGGAAGTCTCGCTTCCAAGGCAGCGATGGTCCAGAAGTACAATGAGGCACATGATAAGCGAAAATAATAAGGGGGTTCTGTTATGGAAATGATTACAGTGACTGCGAAAACTGTGGAAGATGCAATCACACAGGCATCCCTGCAGCTCGGTGTGAGCAGTGATCGGATTCAGTATGAGGTCGTTGAAAAGGGAAGTGCCGGAGTTCTCGGCGGACTTTTTGGTTCCAAGCCGGCAGTGATCCGTGCGAAGAAGATCGAGACCGTTGACGATAAGGCCGTAGATTTCCTGAATTCCGTTTTCGACGCAATGGGCCTTGCCGTTGACGTGGAAGTGAAAATGAATGAAGAGGAAAAGGAGATGGATGTCAACCTGACCGGCGAGGAGATGGGACTTCTCATCGGTAAGAGAGGACAGACACTCGATTCTCTTCAGTATCTTGTAAGTCTCGTTGTAAATAAGGAATCTGAGGATTACTTAAGAGTCAAACTGGATACCGAAAATTACAGAGAGAGAAGAAAAGAGACACTGGAAACTCTCGCGAAGAACATCGCATACAAGGTAAAACGGACAAGACGGCCGGTTTCCTTAGAGCCGATGAACCCGTACGAGAGACGGATCATCCACTCTGCACTCCAGAACGATAAATACGTATTCACAAAGAGCGAAGGCGAGGAGCCGTTCCGCCATGTTGTGATCGCGTTAAAGAAGGAAGAGCGCAGAGAGAGAAGACCGAGATACGAGAGACGCGAAAGAACTGCTGGTTCTGAGAACAGCTATCGCAGCAGCAGTCAGGAATAATAATTCACAGATCAGCCATGCGCCGCACTGTGCGGGAACGCATGGCTGATTTTGTCTGGGAACAAAGGGAACCAGGAAGGTGCTGAATAGTTAAAGATATCGTAACTGTTCAGTAGGTCTGCGCATTTACTGCGCTGACCGTAAGAAAAATTAGGCTGGAAGGCAAAAATCCTATCGGCGCAGCCGATTTGGAATGGATTTTTGCGCGTAACTGTGAGGGTACTGAACAGTTACAAGATATCGTGATAGAGGGGGTTGCCTATGGCAGCCCCTTTGTGCTATGATAGGGTGACTAATTGTGTGAATTCCCGTGAGTTTACAGGACTTGCGGAGCCAGAAAATAGAAGATCATTCAGCTTGATGTTTTAAGGCAGCAGGCATGAGTGACAGGATGGAGATTATGGAATATACAGATACGATTGCAGCGATCGCCACGGCGATGGGAAATTCAGGAATCGGAATCGTAAGGATCAGCGGTGAGAACGCGGTTGAGGTCGCGGAAAAGGTCTTTCGGGCACCTGGAAAGAAGAAACTTTCTGAGGCAGAGAGCCACACGATCCATTACGGATACGTTTATGACGGGGATGAGGCTGTGGATGAGGTCCTTTTGATGCTCATGAGAGGCCCACGGAGCTACACGGCGGAAGATACCGTGGAGATCGATTGTCACGGCGGTATGCTGGTCACGAGACGGATCCTGGAGACAGTCTTAAAGGCCGGGGCGAGACTGGCGGAGCCGGGTGAATTTACGAAACGGGCGTTCTTAAACGGCAGGATCGACCTCTCCCAGGCGGAGGCAGTCATCGACGTGATCAACGCGAAAAATGAATATGCGCTGCAGTCCTCTGTGAGCCAGCTTCGGGGAAGTGTATCGAAGGAGATCCATGAGATCCGGGAACAGATTATCTACGAGATCGCCTTTATCGAGTCGGCGCTTGATGATCCGGAACATATTTCCCTGGATGGATACGGGGAGAAATTGCTTGAGGTTGTTCTTTCTGTGAAGAAGAAGCTTGAGAAGCTGATCCGTTCTTCCTCCAATGGACGGGTGGTTTCTGAGGGCGTAAAGACTGTAATTTTGGGAAAGCCGAATGCCGGAAAATCGTCCCTGATGAATGTTTTAGTTGGCGAGGATCGCGCCATTGTTACGGATGTGGCGGGAACGACGAGAGATATCCTTGAGGAACATATCTATCTTCAGGGAATCAGCCTGAATGTTGTGGACACTGCGGGAATCAGGGATACGGAGGACGTGGTGGAGAAGATCGGCGTTTCCCGGGCCATGGAAGAGGCGAAGAAGGCAGATCTCATCATCTACGTTGTAGATGGATCGAGGGAGCTGGATGAGAACGACTATCAGATCATGGACTTTATTAAGGAACGGAAGTCGGTGGTGCTCTTAAATAAGAGCGATCTGGAGCCAGTAGTATCCGCGGATGAGGTGGAGAAGCGGTCTGGGCATAAGGTGATCGGAATCTCTGCGAAGGAGGAGACGGGAATCGACCTCCTGGAAGAGGAGATAAAGTCCTTATTCTATGAAGGTGAGATCGACTTCAACGATCAGGTTATGATCACGAATGTGCGCCATGTGAAGGCTTTGAAGGACGCTTTCGAGAGCATGTCCATGGTGGAGAACAGTATAGCGAACGGCATGCCGGAGGATTTTTATTCGATCGATCTGATGGATGCCTATGAGAAGCTGGGTCTTATTGTCGGGGAATCTGTAGAGGATGACCTGGTGAATGAGATATTCAGCAAGTTCTGCATGGGTAAGTAAGGTTATAATGGAAAGAAATTGGCGGATCGGAACGTTTTTAGGGGAGATTCCGCTGGGAGTATAGAAGAGACAGTAGGGAATTGACAAGAAAAGAGGAAATAAAATGCCGGTAGTAGAGGAGACATATGATATTGTAGTTGTCGGCGCGGGCCATGCGGGATGCGAGGCGGCGCTTGCGGCAGCGAGACTTGGGTTTGAGACGATCATGTTTACGGTCAGCGTGGACAGTATTGCCCTGATGCCATGCAACCCGAACGTCGGAGGAAGTTCCAAGGGACATCTTGTCCGTGAACTGGACGCCCTCGGCGGTGAGATGGGCAAAAATATTGATAAAACGTTTATCCAGTCGAAGATGTTGAATGAATCCAAGGGACCGGCGGTCCACTCCCTGCGCGCTCAGGCGGATAAGCAGGAGTACACGAGATCCATGCGCCATGTCCTGGAGAACACGGATCATCTGACGATCCGCCAGGCGGAGGTTGCTGAAATCCTCACGGAGGAGATCCCGGGCGAGTACGGAACCTTTAAGAAGGAACATGAAGGGCAGCAGGAGAGCGGTTATCCGGTGAAAAAGCGGATCGTGGGCGTCAAAACCTACTCTGGCGCGGTCTATAAGTGCCGTGCGGTGGTTCTTGCTACCGGTGTTTATCTCCGTGCAAGATGCATTTACGGCGATGTGAGCAACCCGACGGGACCGAATGGGCTTCAGGCGGCAAACCATCTGACAGATTCTTTAAAGGCGAACGGGATCGAGATGTACCGGTTTAAGACGGGAACACCGGCGAGAGCTGATAAGAGAAGTATCGATTTCTCCAAGATGGAAGAGCAGTTTGGAGATAAGCGGGTCGTTCCGTTCTCGTTTTCTACGGATCCGGAGTCGGTACAGAAGGAACAGATCTCCTGCTGGCTGACGTATACGAATGAGAAGACCCATGAGATCATCCGGAATAACCTGGACCGTTCTCCATTATTCTCCGGTGCCATCGAGGGAACCGGTCCGAGATACTGCCCGTCCATCGAGGATAAGGTCGTAAAATTCCCGGATAAGGAGCGCCATCAGGTGTTTGTGGAGCCGGAGGGACTCTACACGAACGAGATGTACCTCGGCGGAATGTCCAGTTCTCTGCCGGAGGATGTTCAGTACGCCATGTACCGGACGGTTCCGGGACTGGAAAATGTCAAAATTGTTCGAAATGCATATGCAATTGAGTACGATTGCATCAATCCGAGACAGTTAAAGGCGTCCCTGGAGTTTAAAAATATTGACGGACTGTTCTCCGGCGGCCAGTTTAACGGAAGCTCCGGATATGAGGAGGCAGCCGTTCAGGGCTTTATGGCAGGTGTGAACGCGGCGAGAAAGCTGCAGGAGAAGAGCGCGGTGGTTCTTGACCGTTCCCAGGCGTACATCGGGGTCCTCATCGATGACCTTGTGACGAAGGAAAACCATGAGCCGTACCGTATGATGACATCGAGAGCGGAGTACCGTCTGCTTCTGCGTCAGGACAATGCAGATCTCAGACTTCGCGGGATCGGACATGAGATCGGTCTTGTATCCGATGAACAGTATGAGTATGTACTTTGGAAAGAAAAGGCCATTGAGGTAGAGATCGCACGTCTCGAGAAGACGAATATCGGTGCGAACGAGAAGGTTCAGACGTTCCTGGAGGCTCATGGAAGTACGACGTTAAAGTCTGGAAGTACACTGGCGGAGCTCATAAAGAGACCAGAATTAAATTATGAGATGCTGGCGGAGTTAGATGAAAAGAGACCGGAGCTTCCGGCGGATGTGCGGGAACAGGTTGACATAAATTTGAAATATGACGGATATATCCGCAGACAGAAGCAGCAGGTGGCACAGTTTAAGAAGCTTGAGGGAAAAAAGATTCCGGCGGATCTCGACTATACAACGGTAAACAGCTTAAGAAGAGAGGCTGTCCAGAAGCTGAATCTCTATAAGCCGGAGAATATCGGACAGGCATCGAGAATTTCCGGCGTTTCACCGGCAGATATCTCTGTTCTGATGGTGCATTTAGAGCAGATGGGAAGGAAATAATTCAATGACAGATGAGTTTGTAAAATTATTGGATCAGGGCTGCGCGGATCTTGGAATCGAGCTATCGGATCAGCAGAAAGAGCAGTTTTTTAAATATTATGAGATGCTGATCGAGAAAAATAAGGTGATGAACCTCACGGCGATCACAGAGCTTTCCGATGTGATCACGAAGCACTTTGTGGACAGCCTGCTGCTTGTTCTGGCTGCGCCGGAGCTTGGGTTAAAGCTTGACGGATCCGCAAAATACAGCTGTATCGATGTGGGAACGGGGGCAGGATTTCCGGGAATCCCGTTAAAGATCGCATTTCCGGGACTGAAGATCACACTGCTGGATTCCTTAAATAAGAGAGTGGGATTCTTAAATGAGGTGATCGAGACACTGGGACTTACGGATATTACTGCTGTCCATGGACGTGCCGAGGACTACGGACATGATGCGAAACACCGCGAGCAGTATGACCTCTGTGTTTCCAGGGCGGTGGCAAATATGTCCACACTTTCAGAGTACTGTATTCCTTTTGTGAAAAAGGGCGGATATTTTATCCCGTATAAATCCGGAAAAGCTGACGAGGAGATCGCTCAGGCGAGATCTGCTGTGAAGAAGCTTGGCGGAGAGATGAAGGATATTATCGTAAAGGTTCTTCCGGAGACGGACGTGGAACGTACCTTTGTTCCGGTAAAGAAGATGGCGATTACGGCAAAGAAATATCCGAGAAAAGCGGGACTTCCGGGGAAGGAACCGTTAAAATAAGAAAAGAAAAATTTAAGAGAAATTGGGAACTTCATTATCTTTATAAATTAGGATAGTGGAGTTCTTTTTTTGCAATGAAGGCAATAAAAATGTCACGATGTTTCACGTGAAACATTTGTGATGGAACATCGGTAGATTTATAACAGAACAGAAATAGATAAGTTGTTGGAAAGCGATAGAAATAAATCAGGCGTCGCTGCCAGAAGAGAGCAGCGGCGCCTTTTTGTAGTTAATGGGAATGTTTCACGTGAAACATTGAAATACGGTTGTATGAAACTAGTTGAAGAACATCTGCACGGTTGCGCTGACTTCCTCTGGATTTTCGAGTTGAGGAAGATGTCTGGTGTTGGCGATGGTGCTGGACTCGATTGCCGGGTTGCATTTGGTGTATTCCTTGATCGTCAGGTCGATGTCCTGTTCGGCTTCACCGCCGAGAATGTAGATGCTGTTGTCAATCTTTTCCAGAGTCTTTGTAATATTACATTTTGTGTAGTTACACTGGACACTGGCGTAGACAGATTTCGGGGAGTCGCCGAGATGGGCGGACTCGTGGTATTTGTCGATGTTGTGCGGATTCACATCGTACGGGTTGTAGAAGTAACTCTCGGAGAAGGTCTTGGAGATTATACTTCTTGCGGATGCAAAATTGTAGAGAAGTGTTCCGATGATCGGGAGATCAAGGATAAACTTATAACATTTTGCGGATTTTCCAGGAATATGGCTGCAGGAGAGGAGAGAATCCGGGTTGATGAACATCATTTGCTCAAAGAGATCCGGATTGTATCCACAGGCCATTGTCACGATCGGAGCGGACGCACCGGTGGCGACAATATTTGTGCGGCGGCCGATCTCGGATTTTACGAAATCATTTAACAGCTGCACATAGAGAAAATTCGTGTAAGTAAGGTTCGGTTTTTCGGAACGGCCGCAGCCTAAAAGGTCGATGGTGTAAACTGTGTAATATTCTTTTAAAAGTGGAATCAGGGAATCCCACTCGCAGCTGCTGGACGCGTGCGTCAGGTCGTGGACGAGAAGAAGCGGCTTTCCGGTTCCTGCTTTTGTATAGTAGATATTGCCGAGCCTCCAACGATAGCAGCGCGGTTCCGGCTGGGTAAGAAGATTTCTGGCAACGGCAGACATTTTGATATATTTATTGATCAGAGCAGTTCCGACAGCCGCGCCGGCGGACAGGAGAACGGCAGTGATGATTTTGTTTTTTGCTTTCATAAATTCACCTCGAAATTAGATGATAGGGTATAGAAATATGGTGGGAATACTGTGAGAGAAGAGCAGTAGTTTTATCGCTTTTCTCTAAGGTAAACCCTGATTATATTATAATATAATTGATAGAGAGATACAACAGGCGAAAGTGTGAAATGTTTCTGAAGAATATGCGTTACCGTTTACGAAAGGCAAATAGCGATAAATATGAATGTTTCACGTGAAACATTTGCGGGGAGCAAAACAGAACACATAGGAAGGAAAAAGAAAGACCAAACGGAAGACCAAAAGAAACGTCAAAAGAAAAGCCCCAATAAAGGAAAAAGGGTATAGTGAAAAGATAACGATAAAAATCATGATGTTTCACGTGAAACATCAATGGACCACAAAAAGAAAAATCAAAAAAGTATAATGTTTCACGTGAAACACTTACCACACGGAACTCAGAAAATTTGACTTGTAGGATTTGCAAAAATGTTTCACGTGAAACATTTTTAATTTTATAAGGTAAAGCAATAGGAAAATAAGAAAAATTGTGTTATACTAAGTTTCGCTAATGTTTTGATAGTAAATAGTAGAAGAAAAATAGAGAAAAGCCTGTGAAAACCCGGATTTTATGGTAAATCGAGGCTGAATAGAGAGAGATACACGATAAAAAGAGTAGAGCTGACCTGCGGAAAGGATAGAGGTATGGGACGTATTATTGCAATTACAAATCAAAAGGGCGGTGTCGGAAAGACGACGACGGCTATCAATTTGTCGGCCTGCCTGGCTGAAGCAGGACAGAGAGTGTTGACGGTGGACTTTGATCCGCAGGGAAACACGACAAGCGGGCTTGGATTGGAAAAAGGAAATATTGACAATACTGTATACGAACTGCTGATGGGGGAGTGCACCGTGGAAGAGTGCGTTAATCCCAGCATCCAGGAGCGACTGGATGTGATGCCGTCGGATGTTGATCTGGCGGGAGCAGAGATCGAGCTTCTTGATATGGAAGAAAAGGAGAGCATCCTCAAGAAAAATCTGGAACTGCTGGATGGAAAATATGATTTTATCATCATCGACTGCCCACCGTCCCTGAACCTTCTTACGATCAATGCGCTGACCGCGGCAAATACGGTACTTGTCCCGATCCAATGTGAATATTACGCACTGGAAGGATTAAGCCAGGTGTTAAAAACAGTAAATCTTGTTCAGAAAAAGCTGAATCCGGCATTGGAAGTAGAGGGCGTTGTGTTTACGATGTATGATTCCAGAACAAATCTGTCACTGGAAGTTGTAGAGAACGTAAAAGAGCACCTGAATGAAAATATTTACAAGACAATTATTCCGAGAAACGTCAGACTGGCTGAAGCACCGAGCTACGGTATGCCGATCAATCTCTATGACAGCCGGTCGTCAGGAGCAGAGAGCTACAGACTTTTAGCAGCGGAAGTCATCAGCAGAGGAGAAGAATTATAATGGCGAAGCGTGGTTTAGGTAAAGGTTTAGGCGCGTTCTTCGGGGAAGAAGTTACAACTACGAAAGAGAACGCTGCGGAAAAAGTAAGCAGAAGTGAGAGAAAAGAGCACCTGATGGCAAATCAGGGAACCGCTAAAAACACAGAAAAAAATGGAACAGGGGCAAAGAGTGACAGCGGAAAAGAAGCGAAGACAGCAGGAAATACGGCGGTAAGCACTGCCGCAGCTAAAAAGAGTAATTCCCAGACTGCCGGTAATTCTGAGCCGATCGTCGTAGAAAAAGTGGTTGAGAAGATCGTTGAGAAACCGGTCGAAAAGATCGTCGAGAAAATTGTTGAGAAACCTGTTGAGAAGATCGTCGAGAAAATTGTTGAGAAACCGGTCGAGAAGATCGTTGAAAAAGTGGTAGAAAAACCCGTTGAAAAGATCGTAGAAAAGCCGGTAGAGCAGACACTAAAGCTTAACTTGATCGAGCCGAACAGTGAGCAGCCGCGAAAGAATTTCGACGAAGAAAGTCTTCAGGAGCTGGCGGATTCTATCAAGCAGTATGGAATTTTACAGCCGTTGATCGTCCAGAAAAAGGGCAATCACTACGAGATCATCGCCGGTGAGCGCCGTTGGCGCGCAGCAAAGCTTGCGGGGATCACGGATGTCCCGGTGCTGATCCGCGAGTATGACAAGCAGCAGACAATGGAGATCGCGCTGATCGAGAACGTCCAGCGTGCGGATCTGAATCCGATCGAGGAAGCACAGGCCTTCCAGCAGCTGATCCAGGAGTTCCATCTCACACAGGAAGAGATCGCGAACCGCGTATCCAAGAACCGCGCAACGATCACAAACAGCATGCGTCTTCTGAAACTTGACGTCCGTGTACAGGATATGCTGGCAGACGGAAAGATCTCCAGCGGACATGCGAGAGCGCTTCTTGGCCTTGAGGAAGGTGAACGCCAGTATCAGGTTGCGGTGAAGATCATCGAGGAAAAATTAAGTGTCCGCGACGTGGAAAAACTCGTGAAAATGATGAACCGCCCGTCGAAGGAGAAGAAGCCGGAAAAAGGACCGGATATCGATCTGATCTACCGCCAGGTGGAGGACAAATTAAAGTCCATCATGGGCACGAAGGTTGTCATCAACCAGAAAGACAAAAATAAAGGAAGAATCGAGATCGAGTATTACTCCCAGGAAGAGTTAGAGCGCCTGATCGAGCTCATGGAATCCTTAAGAGCATAACCAACCAATAATCCAGCGCAACTATTCAGTATCTTCATAGTTACACGCAAAAATCCATTCCAGATCAGCTTCGCTGATGGGATTTTTGGAAAGAAAATGCTGAAAAAGCCGGCTGTATTTAGGGTTTCCTGAAATTTAGCAAAAAAGCAGAAGGCAGACCTTTGCCCAAGATGAAAGCTAAATGAAACGGAAGCTGACGAACGGGAAAAAATTGAATTAAAAAGACTAAAATCATTAAACGCACAGACACATACGGAAGGACAGAAAACAGAATATGGAAAACAGTATGTTATACAATCTTCCCATCGATCCAATGGTACTGATCATCGGTTTTTCGATCCTGTCATTGGTATTATTGATCGTGGTGATCATTTGTATTGTGAAGCTCAATAAACTGTACCGCAGATACGATATCTTCATGCGCGGAAAAGACGCGGAGACACTGGAAGATACGATCATGGACATGATGGATGAGATGGAGGAGCTGCAGGCGAAAGACCGGGCCAGCAAGGATGCAATGAAACAGCTGTCCAAGCAGATCAAGTCCTCATTCCAGAAATTCGGATACGTCAAGTATAACGCGTTCAAGGGAATGGGCGGCAACTTAAGCTTTGTTATCGCAATGTTGGACAACAACAACAGTGGTTTCGTACTGGATGTTGTTCACAGCCGCGAGGGCTGCTACATTTACTTAAAAGAGGTAGAGGAAGGCGCGACAGAAGTTCTTCTCGGCGGAGAAGAGCAGGAAGCGTTGGAGCAGGCTCTGGGCTATGTAAAGCGCCCGACTATGGATGAGCGCCTCGCAATAAAGGAAAAGGCCGCAAACGGCAGGAAAAAAGAGTTAAAAGGCGGCTCCGGAGAGCAGGATATCGAGGTTCCGAGCAGCGAGCGGAAGAAGAGCGAGCGCATGAAAGAACTGAGAAAACGCCAGGCAGAGCGCCGCGAGGATGAAGAAGAACGTGTAAAGCAGTATGCGGACGCATACGATGTGGAAGAGATTGAGATCGAGACAGACAACATCGAGGATTTTGATGCGATGCCGGATGATTTCAATGGCGAGGATAAAGGAGATTATTGATCCATATGCATAAATTTTTACGTGCAGCTGGTTTCAGCATGTATACAAAGAAAAAGGATATCGAAAAGCTTCTGGATCTGCTGGAACGGCAGCCGTCGATAACGAAGTGCGTCCAGGTCGATGAGGAGAGCAACGTGTGCGAAATGCGCGCGGAGGTCGCCCCGGGACTTGGAATCTCGATCGTCGGAGAGCTGAACGAAGAAGGAAATTTCGAGCGGGAATACTACTTCCCGTACCTGGAGAGCGATGTCGTCGGCTCCACGGAAGAGTGCTCTGTCCAGAGACACACGGAGAAAGAGACCTACTCCGGCATGGTGGACGAGAATAGAGTTGGCATCACGCTGATCTTCTACATCCAGAATTTCCTGGATTTCCGGGAGAAAATGCTGGATAAAGAGCACCACTCCAGAATCGGATCTGTCTGCTTTTCCGGCATGTCCATCGGCGGAAAGGTCCTTCTTCCGATCAAGAAGAGCCAGAAACAGATCCAGAAGGCAAAAGTTTCCGCAAAAGAACGCAGCAGCCTGATCGAGGCCGCAAAAAACGGGGACGAGGATGCCATGGAGACCCTGACCATCGAGGATATTGACCTCTACTCCCAGATCTCCAGAAGAGCCATGAAGGAAGATCTCTACTCCATTATCGACTCCTGCTTCATGCCCTGCGGCGTGGAGTGCGACCAGTATTCCATTATCGGAGAAATTAAAGAAGTTGAGAAAATCCGAAATATTTATACAAAAGAAGAGATTTATCGCATGAAGATCGATAGCCATGACCTGGAATTCATGGTCTGCATCAACAGCAAGGACCTCTTAGGAGAACCGCAGCCGGGCCGCCGTTTTAAAGGACAGATCTGGATGCAGGGTACCTTAAAGCTGGTACCTTACAAGGCAGGACCGATGGATCAAAAGCGATAAAAGGTATAGACAACAAACAGAATCATGGGGTATAATAAAAACAGATTATCTCATTCGAATCAGCTTGAATTTACCCCAAAAACCAAGACTGACATGCAGTTTCCTGCGATCTCGAAGATATAGAGACAGAGGAAACTGCTTTTTTATTAGACAGGAATCCATAGAACAGGGGAGGAACTGTAGTTTATGGAAGATTACGATATTATGACCAGAGAAGAGGCCGAAAAGAAGATGGAAGTGTTCCGGCAGATCTTCCCGATCGTCCGCCTTGTGCGTGGGTATACGGTGATGGATCTGAATGGAAAAACGGGAGCGATGGAAGGCCAGGACAAGATGGAGACAGTCCCACCCTGCGAATGTTTTGCTTTCTGGCAGAAGGATAAGCCATGCAAAAACTGCATCAGCCAGAGAATGATGGAAGAGCATGGCCAGGCATCAAAGCTGGAATTTCTCGGCGGAGAGATGTACCAGGTGACGGCGAGATACGTGGAGATCGACGGCGAGCCGTATGTGATGGAGATGCTGCAGAAGCAGGACAGCCAGAACTTTGTCGATGAGGACGGATGCAAAAAACTCATAGGAAGACTGATGAAATATAACCGTTTAATCTACACGGATGCCCTCACAGGCGTCTACAATCGCCGTTATTTTGAGGATGAAATAAAAAATAAGACCAACACAGCGGGAATCGCCGTGATCGATATGGACAATCTGAAGGTCTATAATGATACATACGGACACAGGGCGGGTGACCGTGCCCTTGAGACGATGGTCAACGTGATCCGACAGAATATCCGGAAGACGGACAGCCTGATCCGGTACGGCGGAGACGAATTCCTCCTGATCATGCCGGGAATCAGCAAGGAGAGTCTCAACGCAAAATTAAAAATGATCCAGGAAAAGATCCATTATACCTCCATTGCGGATTATGGGAATCTCCACCTTTCTGTCAGCATCGGAGGTGTGATCTCCCGCAGCGGCGAGAGTTTTGAGGAGGCAGTTCTCAGGGCCGACCGCCTGATGTATTTCGCGAAAGACCAGAAAAACATGGTTATTACGGAGGAAGAGACCGAATATATGGACGAGACGATGCGGGAATACTTAAAGACACAGTCCATCAAGCCGAAGATCCTCATCGTCGATGATTCCGATATGAACCGCGAGATCCTGACAGAGATCCTGTACCAGGATTATGAGATTCTGGAGGCGGAAAACGGCGAAGTTGCCTTAAAGATGCTGGAGCAGTATGGAACCGGTATCGCCCTTGTGATGCTGGACCTTGTGATGCCGAAGATGGATGGTTTCCAGGTCCTGACGGTGATGAATGAGAGACACCTGATGGAGGAGATTCCGGTTATTATGATCTCCAGTGAGGACTCCGGGAAATATATCAGTGAAGCTTACGGATTCGGCGTCAGCGACTATATCAGGAGACCATTTGACGCGAAAATCGTATATCAGCGCGTGTTAAATACGATCAAGCTGTACGCGAAACAGCGCCGCCTGCTCCGCCTTGTAACATCCCAGATCCAGGAAAAAGAGCGCATCAATCGTATTATGATCGGTATTTTAAGCCAGATCGTTGAATTTCGAAACAGCGAGAGCGGACCTCATGTCATTCACCTGAATATCGTATCGAGACTGCTTTTAGAGCAGCTGATCAAAAAGAAAAACAAATACCATCTTTCCTGGCAGGAGATCAGCCTGATCGCTACAGCATCGGCGCTCCATGACATCGGAAAGATCAATATCGACGAGAAGATATTGAACAAACCTGGTAAATTAACAAAAGAAGAATTTGAGATCATGAAGACCCACACGACCATCGGCGCGGACATGATAGGAAAGCTTGACCTGTACCACAATGAGCGCCTTGTACAGTTCGCCTACGAGATCTGCAGATGGCACCATGAGCGCTGGGACGGAAAGGGCTATCCGGATGGCCTGAAGGGCGACGAGATCCCGCTCTCCGCCCAGATTGTATCCGTGGCGGACGTCTACGACGCTCTGGTCAGCGAGCGTGTCTACAAAAAAGCATATCCGCATGAGGTCGCGATCCAGATGATCTTAAACGGAGAATGCGGGAACTTCAACCCATTGCTTTTAGAGTGTATGCTGGATATCCAGGATGAGATCCGCCGGAAGGTCAGAGTTACGAGCGCGGAGGACTTTGTAAGAGACGTGGATGATCAGGAAAACATGGATATTGCCAGCTTGCAGTTAAATTCGCTGAAGATGGAGTAAAAAAGTACCTGGCCGGATGCTGGAAACCAGATCCGGCCGGAGCAGGGCAGGTAATGAGTGTGAAAAAAACAACTTTGTTAAAAAATTATCGGGGGGGGGGTGTTCCAATGAATATAGCCCAGGAAATTTACGAAGCTATCCAGGAATTATATCAGGAGATCATCAAGGTTGACCTGAACACGGGAAAAGCAACGATCCTTCACAGCATCGCGTATCCTTCAGATCGTGGGAGAGAATGTATCTGGGACAGTCATTTAGAGGAATACATGAAAAATAAGATTCAACCGTCGGATCACGAGCGGATGAGAGATAACTTTTGCCTGAGGCAACTGAGAAATGAATGCGAAAAGGGCAAAAGTCTGTTCTCCAACAACTTTTCGACGATGAACGGAAAACTGCCGGATAACCATGTTACGGTGCTGGCGTTCGCGCCTGGAAACGACAGCCAGGAAAAGGTATATATCCTGCTGCGCAAGGCCGGACAGGAATACTTTATGTGGTCCATCGCGAACCAGTATGTATCATCGACCTGCGATTATTTTATCTATCTGGACGCGAAGCATAACAGCTACCAGATGTTCAGCAGCCGGGCGGGAACCCCGCTTCCCCCGGTGATGTGCAATGATTACGAGGGATCCAAGATCGAATACGCGAGGAAATATGTGGTGGAGGAAGATTAGGAGATGGTGATCCGTGAGACGCGGATATCCCGGATCCTGGAGGTACTGGAACACAACGAGGTCCACAGCTTCACCTGCGGAATTATAGAACACGGCGGCTACACGAGAAAGCGCCTGGACTACCGCTATTACGATAAAGAATGTCAGATGATCCTGCTCTCCAGGACAGACGTGACGAACGTCTATCTCGAGGAGCAGAAGAAGAGCCAGAGACTGGAGGAGCTGCTCTTAAAAGCCCAGACAGACCCGCTCACGAAGATCTGCAACTTCCAGGCGACCTTTGACGCCATCAGTGAGAAGCTGACGGATACGGATGACAATTACGCGTTCTACTTCGTGGATCTCGACAATTTCAAACAGATCAACGATACCATGGGCCATCCGGTCGGGGATGAGGTCCTTCGCCAGGTGGCGGACGTTTTAAAGGACATAGCGGGCCCGGAGAATCTCGCGGGCCGCGTCGGCGGAGACGAGTTTGTCGTATTTGTAAAGACGGAGCAGGACCGCGCCAGGGAGACCGCGGAAAAGATCCTCGTGGGGATCCGGAACATTACCGTAGAAGGAAGAAACAGTACAAGGATCTCCGGCAGTGTCGGGATCGCCATCGCGCCGCGGGACGGCAGAGACTATTATGCCCTCTTAAAACGGGCGGATGCCTGTCTCTACCAGGCAAAATCAGAAGGAAAAGACCGCTGGTATGGCGAGAAAGAAGAACAGGAGAATATATAAGGAAACGCCCCAGGGCAGCCGGGAAAGCTGCTCTGGGGCGTTTTTGCGATGCATTACAGATCATACCGCATCCGGAAGCGTTGCAGAAGCGTCAGATTCTTACGGCTGGACCGGATCATCGTCAGGAACCGGTATAGGAGACGCAGCTCATATTCCTTCAGATCCTCACCACCGTAATAGTATTTCTCCATCAGCTCATTCACACGGGTGTAAAGTCCCGGCTCGTAATCCAGAAGGATCCTGGAGAGCCGCGCTTCCGTCTCACTGCAGTTCCATCCGGGATGGATGGAGATCTCAAAGAAGAAAAGCGAATGACGGATCGCCTGGAACATCATGCCGGCCCGTTCGCCCGGAGGCAGTTCCAGGATGCCTAAAAGCCTCCGCTCCGTGATCAGATGGCGAAATTCCAGGATGACGATGCCGATTCCCTTGAAAAAGAGAATAACCAGCAGGATGCCCCACAGGATGTTTACGGCGGTCTTTAACCAGTCGATGATGATCGTGGAGTCCGAACGCTTTCCGGTGTGCAGGGAATCCGGGGCATCCACTTCCTCACCGCTGTCCTCCAGAGCCGCTGTCCTCTGGATATCACTGGGAATCTGTGCCATCTGTAAGAGCGCGTAGGTATCATAGTAGAATCCGGGTGTCACATCCACCGGGATCCAGCCCATGCCATCCATGTAGACCTCCACCCACGCGTGGGCATCGGAGGAGGTGAGCGGTACATCCCTGCCGCCCGCAGCCTCGATAGCGCGGCTGCTTAAAAAGTAACCTTCCGCGTAACGCGCCGGGATATCGAAGCTCCGGAACGCGAGGACTGCCGCCGAGGCGTAATAGGCGGAGTTTCCCGCATGGTCCCCGAGGAGGAACGCGGTCAGCAGATCCTCATTCTCAGACGTTTCCTGGTCCAGGAGAGCCTTTTCTTTCTCATACCGGGTATTTGTCTCGAGAACGGACCGGATCCGCCTGGTGACCTCGTAGACGCCGAGACTGCCGGTGACATCCCGATCGTCCGATTCATGGAACAGAGAGGTAATGAGATCATAGCAGGCGTCATCGATATCCGTATAGTTCTCATGGACAAAGGAACGGTAGACGGATTCACTGTTTAAATACTGTTCCTGTGTGTCGTTTTCCGGCTTGTAGACCCAGCTTGAGAGGCGCTGCAGCTCGCCGGGAAGGTTGGAGGAATATTCCGACAGGGAGTATTTCCCTTTTGCGAAGATCCCATGCTTCAGATAGCCGTTGTCCCGGTACCCGGACACGGAGGAGAAGCCGGGGGATTCGGAGGAATAAAGCGTGTAGAGATATTTCCTGTTTGCTCCGCGGTTCGTTACGGTCACGCGGTTCTTTTCGACCGCCTGGTCTTCCGCGAGGACTGTATTCCCGGCCTTAATGTAGGACGCGAACTGGGCCGCCGGATCGAAGCCGTTCTGTGACAGCCACTTTAAAAATCCGTACCGCTCGCCGCCGTAGGCTGATTTCTTTAAGGGTGTCCATGCGTTGTCCGCGTACTCCGCACCGGTAAAGCTTCTAAAATAGAGGGGCTTGACCTGGTCCGTCGTGATGGAAAGCCGGGGTTCGTCCCCGATCTCCATGCCGGATGCATTGGAAAGATCGCCTTCCGGCAGTGTATCCGTCCCGTAAATGAGATGTTCCGCAGCTTCCCTCGCAGCAATCTGCGCGCGGAGGATGGAAACGGAGGTCCGGCTTCCGGCGATCCCCCGGATCGCGAAGAACACGCAGGTGAGCGAAAAGAGCCATAAAACCCGCCGCAGAAAAGATCCTGCCTGGTAGGAGAACAGCCAGAATCCGATCATCGAGGAAAAGATCAGGACCGCGCCGAGAGGAGAAAAGATCCGCAGCACGAGCCCCGGGATACAAAAGAGGAAGACCAGTATTTCTGTCACAAAGAATGCCCGCTTCCGGATCAGGAACCAGAAGACAGCGGAGATCAGGAAGAGGACGGAGAGAAAGAACAGCGCTCCGTCCCAGTTCCCTGCGCCATCCACGGAAAACAACCGGACGCCGTCCTCGAAACGCAGATTCCAGCCGGAGATATAGCTGTTAAAGAAAAGCTTCATCCCATTTAACCACCGGGATGGTCCGATGAAGAACGCGGTGACGAGACTTGCGGCAGGCGCGAGAAAGACCCCGAGATTCCTCTGGGGGGATAACAGGAGATTGACGATGCTTAAGATCAGGACCACGGTCTCCGAGAAGGCGAGGACCATAAAATGCTGTTCCCGCCCGGTCCCGATGATGGAGAAAATGGAAAAAGAGATCCCTGCGGTCAGGATCCCGCAGAGAAGCGCAGTCTCCATCGTGCGGATCTGATCTGGCTGCTCTCGTTTTTCTATGAAAATCGGTGTGTCTGTCATAGACGTACCCTTTCTGCTATAAGGTGATATTTAAGCTGCCCTTTTCGAGCTGGTCTTCGGACAGGTTCATGAAAATACGGCTGCCGCGGCGGCTCATGCCCGCCTCAGAGCTGCTTTTATGGACGGAGAACGCGAAGAGGTTGAGATCCGGGGAAAGCGTGTCGATTTCATCCGGATATCCACCGGCGGTGAGGTAGAAGAGCTGCCGGTAAGGAAATTCCAGGGCTTTCATGGACAGAAGCCGCAGCCCGAGACCTTTCTCCTCCGGGATCTTTACACTCATCCAGAGATTTGACGCGCGGTCCAGATCCGCCTGTTCCCGGATCTCCGTGATAAAGAGATCGCCGCCCACAACGGTTCCGATGTAGTGGGGGAGCTGGTAATTTAAGAATGCCTGGCTGATGGAAAGTGTCAGGGCGGCGGTCAGGGAAAGCTGCTTCGGATCTTGCGGGATCATATGGTCGAAACGCCCGATGTCCATCAGGACCAGCGTGTCATAGCGCGGAGAATCGGCAGGTTCCCGCACGAGAAGCTCATTTGTTTTCTGGGAAAGCTTCCAGTGGATCGTATGGATATCGTCCCCAGGCTGGTACGCGCGCAGATCAAAGACCTCCGAGGCATCACTGCCTTTCCGGTTGACGCTCTGCGGACCTTCTTCCATCCGCCCATTGGGAGTAGTGTGGGAGGAAAAACTGATGGTGACCGGCTTTGGATAGACGGTGATCAGGTGGGAGACCGGGGCCGGGAGAGGAGCGCTGTTGAGACCAAAGATGTCGAGACAGCGGACATGTTCCAGACGGACCGAGTAACATCCGCAGGCTTCCGGCTTAAAATCTAGGGAAAGAGTGAGCCTGCGGGAGGAGAGATTCACGGAAAACCGGGATCTGGTCTCCTCTCCGAGCATCTTATTTTCATAGACAAGATCGCCTTCCATGATGGCCGCCGCCAGCACGAAGAAATTGGACGCGGAGATATGAAGATTTACGCTCTGACCACAGGCGCATGCCGTCGGAAGAGAGACGGAAAACTTCAGCCGCGCCATTTCCAGGCGCAGAAAGATCTTCAGGATCAGAAACAGCGCGAGCTGGAACAGGAAGACATACAGGGCGAAATACGCGCCGTTCCACAAAAAGGCAGCGGCTGTCATCACCATGGAGACTCCGTAGGCGATCCGGGTTCTAGTCATGATCCCACCTCTTCGGGGCAGCAGGCGGGTAAACGTCCTTTAAGATACCTTCCAGGACAGCGCGCTCGGTAACGCCCTGGACGCGGGCCTGCGGCTTTAAGATCAGGCGGTGGGCACAGACATCGATAAAAACATCCTGGACATCCTCAGGAACGACGAAGGAACGCCCCTTTAAGACTGCCTGGGCTTTTGCCATCTGCGTGAGGGCGAGAACGCCTCGCGGGCTGATCCCGAGATCCACCATCTGGTTTGTCCTGGTGGCCTCGCAGAGGTGCGTAATATAGTAGAGGAGCTCGTCGCTGATCCGGAGCGCGGAGAGGTAGTTCTGGACCTCACTGATATGTTCCGCGGTCACGAGCGGACGGATCTGGTCTAAGGGATCTGCGTAATTTTTCGCCTTTAAGATATTGACCTGATCCTCTGAAGACGGATAGCCAATGGAGAGGCGGACCATAAAGCGGTCGAGCTGGGATTCCGGCAGTGCCTGTGTTCCGGCAGCGCCCATCGGGTTCTGGGTCGCTATGCAGATAAAAGGACTCGGAAGAGGGTGCGTCTCGCCGTCAACGGTGACGGACCGCTCTTCCATGGCCTCCAAAAGCGCCGACTGGGTCTTCGGGGAAGTACGGTTGATCTCATCCGCAAGAAGCAGATTGCACTGGACCGCGCCTTCACGGTATTCAAATTTGTCTGTCTGACGGTTGTACATCGTAAAACCGGTGATATCGGACGGCAGAGTGTCCGTGGTAAACTGGATCCTCTTGAAATCCAGCGCCAGAGCCCTCGAAAAGGCCAGCGCCAGCGTCGTCTTCCCGACGCCGGGGCAGTCCTCGAGGAGAACGTGGCCGCCGGCGTAGATCGCGGTCAGCACGCGGGCGATCACGTCATCCTTTCCCATAAAGGCTTTTTTCACTTCCTGAACGATAAGTCCGGACTGTTCCAGTATCATATGTTTAGTTTTCCTCCTGTGGAGCGTCAGTTTTCTTGGTAACAAAGTGGATCGAATTCAACAGGGCTTTTCTTTTCCCGAAAAGATCGTTGGAGGAAGCGCCCTAGAACGCATTGGCGTTTGAAGCTGTAGTTTTCCTGCTGTTGGAGTCAGTGGCTTTCTGGGCATTGGAATCACTGGCTTTGGATTCCCCGGCTTTCTTTACATATTCCATGATATCCGGGAAAACGACATCCTGGATCATGCCGTCCGGAACATCTTTGTCCAGATACCAGTAGAATTTTTGGATCGTCCCGTTCAGTGTGCTTGCAGCTTCTGCTTTCGCGCGTGCTTTCACATACTCTTCAAATTCCGGAATATAATCGAAGTCCGCAGTCAACGGAGAAGAACCAGCCGCTTCAAACCACTCATAGATATAGTAGAAAGCAAAGCCCTTATCCTCCAGAAGATCATTCTCCGAGGAGTATCCCTGAAGATTGTATTTCCACTTTTTAAGGTAATTCTCTTCTGTCGCGGCACCCTGCAGCGTTGTCTTTACGTTCGGCGCCCTGTCGGTTGCCCAGTCATCCCATCCAAATGAGTAATCAAAACCGTAGGAGAGGGACTCGAGAGTCGGTGCCTCCGGACCGGTAAAGATCACTTCCTTCAGGTTTCCGCAGTAAGAGAACGGAGCGCTTCCGAGTGTGACCAGGTTTGGAGGAAGCGTAATGCGTTCCAGGGAAGAATACCCGAAGGCGTAGCCGCTGAGGGTAAAATTATAATGGGACGGGGCGATTACAACGTCATGCAGCTGCGAGCAGTCAGTAAACGCGGAATCGGCGATCTGGAACATATTTCCGAGATAGAGATCACCGGAGATCCCGGAGCCACTGAACGCGTGCCGACCGATATAAAAGATCGTTGAGCCCACGGAATCGTCGATCGTAAGCGTTCCGGTACAGTCAGCCAGAGCGTACGGGGCAAACTGTGTCAGCGATGTACCATCCGGCGGCTCGATCGCGCCGGAAACGTCCTTTGTTGCGCCGATCATATAGGATTCTTCCCATAATGTATCGATTCCGTAAGCAAAGATGCCGTTTTCACCCTGTTTTAACGTATAGGTATCGCCCCAGATGCTTACATTATTGGAATTGACGGTACTGTCATTTGGGACAAAGCAGGAGACTTCATACGGAAGATCCTGATCGTTGAAGGTGATGTCCTTCGAGTTGAAAGCCACAAGCTGAAGAGCACTGTCAGGATCGAAGGCGTCTTCTTCAATTGTGATCTTACCGGTGGTCTCCAGAAGAGTCAGCTGCAGGTTCTCACATCCGGCAAACGCGTTTGAATCGATCGTGTTGACCGTGTCAGGGATAGATAACGCGGTAAGGTTCGCGCAGCCGCTGAATGCGTTGCTTCCGATCTCGCCCCAGAGTACGGTTCCGTCTGTCTCTTTTTCGATATCATCAAAGGATGTGATATCGGATGGCGCGCGCAGGAGAATAGAGCCGTTGTCCGTAGTCATATATTTTAAGCCGCTCTCTGTCTCCACTGTTCCCAGCTTCGCGCCCTTTAAAAGCTGCGTGGCCGCGTCGCCCAGGACTTTCCTCCAGGAATCCTGGTACAGAGTGAGACTTTCCTCCGGAACGATGACATGGAGTCCTCTTTCCAGCGCTTCCTGGAGATCTCCGAAGGTGTTCCCATCGAGCTTCGGCGGGTTCACAGCGGAAATAAAGACAGATGTCAGGTTTGGCGCGGTCAGGCTGTAGGGCTCAAGCTCCTTCAGATTTTTGCCAAGGAGGAGCTGGTATAATTCTTTGCAGTCAGCCGTCGCGTTTTCCCTTACAACTTCAAGATCTTCGGAAGCGGTAAAGAAACCGGAGTGATCCGCGAGGATATATTCCAGGACTTTTCCGCTGTCGGAATAAAGTCCGCCGTCGATTAATGTGAATTCCGGGGTCTGTCCGTCATCAGTGGTCAATGTGAGGTTATTAAAAAGCAGATACTGGTTCCACGCTACAAAATAAGCCGTGTAATAATCCTTTGGAACGACCAACTCTGTGCCAGAAAGACGGGACAGGTCGATCTCCGGCGGAGCCTCAGAAGAAAAGATGATCTTGTTGATCGAATTATTCAGAGGAAGCTCCACATCCGTCACATTCTCAGGAACGACAAGGGCATTAAAACGGCTCTGCGGGATACCGAGGATCTTTGTACCGTCTTTATTATAAAGGATGCCGTTCTTTACAGAAAAACAGGGATTGTCATCCTGGACCTGGTACGCGTCCAGGACAGTATAATATTTCGGATACACCAGGATCGCCGAGTTTGGAAGTACCAGAGTGCCGATATTGCAGATCGAGGCCATACCGGAGAAGTCATCTTCGCCGACTTCCTGGATCCCTTCAGGAACTTCAAGGACATCAAGTCCCTCCGGCGCGGAAGACAGCCGCTGCAGAAAAGCGGCATAGCAGCTATCAGCATGGGTCGGATCCCAGCCTGCGGAGGCAGAGACGGTAAGCCCGGTGGGAACAGAAACGCAGTCCACCGGATAAAAGACATAACGCCCCGGCTCTGCCGGAGTAAACCAGTTCCCAAGCGGTTCGCCGCCTTCAGTCAGGGACCAGCCGGGGAAGATGGAATTCAGGGCATCTGGGCTGCCCCATTCATCCTTGTGATCAAGATAATACTGCTCCATCTCCTTTAACAGGCAGATACCATCTCCGGCCTTTTCGGCAAATGACTCGCCAAGAACAGTCCCATCATCATCGAGGACAACAAATTTCGCGTAATTAACGGTGATCGAACATGGAAATTCGATCCAGTCGCTATCCGCGTTTTGGCGAAAGTAAAAATTTACAGTGAAATTTCCGTCTGCCACAGATGGAAATTCGCCGATCCGGAAATTCTCATTATAGTCTGAAAGACGATGCCGGGAGATTATATTATTATTTTCGTCGTTGACATCCACGAATACATACAGGGAACAGAGAATCTTCCAGTCAGTGAGAACTGCACCATTGTACAGTGTCTCACCGGAGTCGAAAACGGAGGACGGTATGAAGGTAAGAGAAACATGCTCTGTACTGTCTGTAGTGATGCCGTCTGATGGAAAAGCCGGGTAATTTATATCAGGAGGCAGATCGGGTGAAGCCGGTTTATCCCCTTTATTCGGATAATCAGGATCAACCACAGGCGTCGGTGTCGGAACCGGGTCGGGAGCCGGTGTCGGCGTTGGGGAAGGAACCGGTTCTGGTGCCGGCACAGGAGTCGTTCCGCTGCTATTTGTATTTCCACCGCCGCCACCGCCGCCGGAGGTATTTCCGCCCGGATAACGTCCCGAAGCTCCTGAACCGGAATCACCATCGTCATCGGAATCATCCCGCCCGGAGATCCCGTTTCCGGAAAAGGTTCCGCTGCCGGAAGGAAGCTTGATCACGGATTGGTCAGAACTGTTATTGGATGTCCCGGCGATCACCGCCGCCGATTTTTCAACTCCCTGCGTCAGATTCCCGCCAGACGGAATATCCGAAGTCTCCGGACTGATCAGAAGATTGCTGGCGTTTTTAAGGTCCGTCTCGACATTTCCGTCCCCCGGCATCTGATAGCCGGAATCTTCCGTTTTGTCCTTTCCGTAGGAATCATCCGCCTGGGGATCACGTTCGAGGCGATGGTTATCGTCAGAGGTGTCTGTCTGGGACTTCTGCCCGTAATCATTTTTCTCCGGGAACATGATCTGGTTTTCCTGGTAATCGTGAGTGCTGACAAAAAGGTCCGGGTGGAACAGACTTCCGTTCTGGTATCCGTTCCAGATCCGCACACCTCCCGCCAGGACCGCCACAGAGGCAGCAGTTCCGGCGGCCAGCATCGTGAACCGCTTCAAATCATTTTCCGGTTTCTTATCGTGTTTCATTTATTCTCCTTTAGTATCCGTCCGATTTCCTTACGGATCTTCTCGAAATCGATCGGTTTTGAAAAATGCCCGTTCATGCCGCTCGCGATGGACAGTCTCTGATCTTCCACAAAGGCGTCCGCGGACAGGGCAAAGATCGGAATCGTTTTCGCGTCTTTATGATCCAGCTTCCGGATCGCGCGGGCGGCATCCCGTCCGTTCATCTCCGGCATCTGGATATCCATGAGGATAAAGTCGTAGGTTCCAGGCGGCGCGGCAGCGAATTTTTCTACCGCGTCACGTCCGTTTACAGCTACATCGACGCTTGCACCGCTTAATCCCAGGATGCTCACAGCAATCTCCGCGTTCACCTCGTTATCCTCCGCCATCAGGATATTGCAGCCTTCATATGTAAAGGTATCGTTGTCCTGTGCAGTATCACCCACCGCAAGATTTTCCGGGTGATCCGCCAGAGGCAGCGTCAGATATACGCTGAAATCAGATCCCTCGCCCGGCATGCTCTCGACTAAGATCGAGCCGCCCATCAGCTGGATCAGCTTGTCCGTGATCGCCATACCGAGACCGGAACCGCCGTACTGTTTTGTGATTCCGGCGTTCTCCTGCTCGAATGGGTGGAAGATCCGCTTGATGAACTTCGGATCCATTCCCTTTCCGGTATCATGGACCCGGAACAGGAATTCCACGCTGTCTTTATTCCGCATCATCTGGCGGAATGTCACGCGGATCTCGCCTTTTTCCGTGAACTTCGAGGCGTTGGAGAGGAGGTTTACGAGGATCTGGGAGATCCGCTCCTCATCGCCGACCACATAGCGGACGTCCACGTCCTTCATTTCGACGATATAGGTGATTCCCTTTTCCTCAATTGTCTTCTTAAACAGGTTCCGGATCTGGTCTGCCAGGTGGTAGAGGTCGAATGGCTTATTTTCAAGCTCGATCTTACCGACCTCAATTCGGGACATATCGAGAACTTCGTTGATAACGGTCAGAAGGAACTCGGAAAGCTGTTCCGCCTTCACGATATAGTCCTCGGCGCTGTGACCGTGAAGCTGGCGGTGCGCCAGGTTCAGCATACCGATAATTCCGTTTAACGGAGTGCGGATCTCATGGGACATCTCCGAGAGGTAAGCGGATTTCGACTGGCTTACGTTCTCGGCGGCCTCGAGGTTTGCCCGCATCTCATCAAGCTTCCTCTTTTCCTCTGTGATATCCCGGAAGTGGAACAGGTCCATCCCGTCCTTCCTTGTCACCGAAAGGCGGTAGCAGGTGTCCATCCCGACCGGTTCAATATCCATCCGGATCGGACTTTTGCCGTCCCACGCGTTATATTCTTCCTGAAGCCGCTTTGCCTGTTCCTCAGGAAGCTTCGGGGCAAGGCAGAGAACGTCGTTTTGAAACTGTTCCCTCGTAAGACCGAACTGCTGTTCAAAATCCTTTGTCACATAGAGTGGGAAAAGGTCCGAAGAGCGGAGAAGAAAACAGGGGTCATCCACGAGGTCAAACCCGTTAAGATTCCCCCTGTCGGTAGATTTGTTAAAGTTTAACCTGCGCCAGGACAGACGCAGATGAAAAAAAACGATCAGCAGGCACGCCGCGACCAGCAATTCCGCAAAAAACAGAAATATTAATACTTTGTGTTCCCCCAGCCACGCGAGCTGGAACGCAATCTTTTCCATATTCTATCCCCAATGTAAATTTGTAGCCGGTTATTCCAGGTACGCCATCATTGCCTACTGCGGACCGAGCTTTTCAATCGCCTGGATCGTGCGGTCATATTCCTCATGGACGCGCGCGAAAAGCGATTTGCTCTCATCGTCCAGCGTGTTGTTTCCACGGAGCTTTTCTGTCAGAGCAGAGCTGGCATCACATAACGCAGTAAATCCGAGGTTCAGGCAGATCCCCTTCAAAGTGTGGGATGCGCGGAACGCCTCCGCGCCGTCACCGCTCTCGATCGCGGCCTGCAGCTGCCCAAAACTCGGATCATTTAAAAATTTCAACGCGAACTTCCTGACAAGACTCTCCGAAACGAGTCTCCCGGTAACTCCCTCATAATCGCCGTGCATCATTTCGTAGCATTCTCTTAATGTCATATGTATGGTCCCCTTTTGCAAGTGTGTTGTTTCATATATTTATATATAGGTGGTTCTATTATAACTTTCAAAGGATAAAACTTCAACTGGATAATGGGGGGATTCCCAAGAATATCCGGCAAAAGATTACTATACACGGTTCCTGAATCGAAACATCAGCCCAAACTCACAAATCACAGATCAGAGGAACACGGAGGCGAAAAAACATTGGTCCGCATACCGGAACGTGACGACCCCGTGATAATGTTCCGCGATCGAGCGGACCGAGGCGGTTCCGGTTCCAAACCCGTCATGCTTCGTCGAGAGAAAACGTCCGTTTTCCTCCACCGGGGCGGAGGAGCAGGAATTATCGACCGTCAGGGCAAGGTGGCCGTTCTCCTCCTTCGCGCGGAGCCGGATAAACGGGTTGCTGCCGGTATATTCCCGGCAGGCATCCAGGGCATTTTCGAGAAGATTCCCGAGGACCGAGCAGAGCTCTGCCTCATTCATGGAAAGCTTCTGCGGGACTGCCATGCTGACGGAAATATCGACACCGGATTTCCTCGCCTCATCGACATAATAGCTGACGATCGTATTCACCGCGTAATTCTCGCACCAGGTACAGAACGTATCCGGCGGGAGCGTCTGACGGTACTGCGAGATGTACGCCTTCAGCTCCTCCGTCTTTCCACTGTTTAAATAGTGGTCGATCACATTCAGGTGCTGGCGGAGATCATGTCTCGCCTGCCGGACGCTCTCGATGTGGTGGCTTAACTGCTGGTACTGCGCCTTCTGCATTGCAAGAAGCGTCTCCTGGTGGGCAGCCCGTTCCTTTAATGTCGCCTGCCCGTGGATAATATCGAACGCCTCGAGAAGGATCGAGTAGACCATGACTGTCATCACGAGAAGCCAGATCCTCATTAAGATAAAGCGGAAGCTCCGAACGACCGAGATACTGAGGTCGAAATTGTAGATGCAGATGAGCAGTGTGCCGGAAAACGGGAGAAACCAGATCTTCTTCCAGAATGCCGGGCTGTCGACCTGAAAGATCCGGTCCTTCGTCTTTTTCATAAAGAGAAGCCCGAACGGGACCGTTAGGAGCAGGAGCGCGAAACAGATCAGCATACTTTTCGTGTGGAGCGAATAAAATGTAATATTTGGATCATAGAAGAGCCAGCTCTCCGCAAAAAAGCAGATCCCGCGGAGCGTCACGATATAGTTCAGGATAAAAATACTCAGAAACAGAAGCTTCCATGGATTCGCCTTAACGCACAGGAAGTACAGAACCAGGCAGACGAACGCGAAGATGACATCCGAGACACGGACAGACCTCCCGTGGGCGACGAGGAACACATAGTAGAAGGACTGGAAAAGCTGTCCGAGAACGATCAGGAAAACGATCGTCCGCATGGAAAAACGAAGCTGTTTCCGAAACGGGAACAGGGCGAGGACAAAAAACGGGATCGAGTACAGGGTCTCACAGAGAAACGCTTTGAAAAATACCATCCAGTTCATACCGTCCGTCCTTTCCGCAGACAATGGAACAGGTAGTCTGCAAAAGCTTCCTTTGTCTCCTTCTTTTTCCGGCGGCTCACGAAAAATTCCCCGCCGGTCTTCAGGTGGACCGTTCCGTCCTCATCGACGGAGGAGACCTGGGAGAAATTAAGGAGAAGTCCGCGTCCGCCGAGATAGAAACGGCCTCCGTCCGGGAGAAGTGCCATAAACTCCGCGAAGGAGAGGCGGGCGGCGATATCCCCCTCCACAGTGTGGATGATCAGTCGGTGGTTCTGGGACTCTACATAGAGAATATCGTCCAGAAGGATCCGACAGAGGGAGGACTGCCCCTGACCCGCCGTCGCGGAAACCTCGATATAGGATGGAACGGAGAGAGAATTGCGGATCTCATTCAGACACCAGTCAAGGTTACGCTCATCGACCGGCTTTAAGAGGTAGTCCAGCGGATGGACCCGGTAACAGTCGAGGGAGTAGTCCCTCTCAGACGTCGTAAAGATCAGCGGGATCCGCTCGGCAGTCAGCCGGAGCTGCTTTGCTGTCTCAAATCCGTTTAACCCGTCTTTTCCGAGCATAATGTCGAGAAAGACCGCGTGGAAACAGTCCGGGCGGAAGGCAGCAAGGAACGATTCCCCGCTCTCATAACAGGAAAATCCGGCCGTCTCCCCGTGCGCCTTAAGATTTTCCGTTATTTTACGGACCAGATCCTCCTGGTCCGACGGAAGATCCTCCACGATCGCAAAATGCAGCATAACGAAAGCCCCCTTCGGATCACCAGAACCATCCCGAACCAGTTGCGTCGAAGTTTGACCGTTTGCGTCGAGGTGGTTTCCAGAAAATAATTGTTCTGTTATGATTATAACATATAAACTCTACGGGAAAAAGAAAATTGCAGCAAAATTATCCCGGAAAATCAAAAAATAGAATACGGCTGTCGATACGCAGCGAAGGGGGGATCGCAGAACTTATAGAATTAATGACCGGAAATTGTTCTTGAATTTGTACAATTTAAGATATTATGGATACAAATTCCGACAAAAGGAATATATTCACAACAATTCTAATCGGAAGTTTACTGTCAGAAAATAACAATAAAAGATTTCAGACATCAAAAACGAGGCAGACTTCTTGAATGCAGGTCGTTGATCTTGTAAACGCAGAGCGCGCGAAGAATGGACTTAGCCCGGTCGTTCTTGGCGATGAGAAGTTAAACGCGGCAGCGCAGAAGCGTGCCGTTGAGATCGCTACAACACAGTCACACACACGTCCGGATGGATCCAGCTGCTTTACTGTTCTTGATGAGTTTGGTGTTGCCGATGCGGCGACCGGCGAGAACGCGGCATGGGGCCAGGCAACTCCGCAGGAGGTCGTCACAGACTGGATGAATTCCGAGGGACATCGTGCAAACATCTTAAATCCGAATGCCCGCAAGATGGGAGTCGGCTACTATAGCGACAGCAGCACCGAGTGGGGGCGCCAGTGGATCCAGATTTTTACAGAATAATCCTTAAGTCCAAGACGGTTAAACATGATTCTCGGGGGAAATGAGATTTATATAGATTGTAACTGATGATCCGGCCAGTGCTCCTCGGAGTGCTGACCAACCCTTCTTTTTCATAATTTTTTTCACAATTTAATTTTTCTAACAGCTAAAGAAAAATTACCACCGCGCAGCGTTAACGCCAATTCCGCTGCGCGGTATTTTTTTCTGCTTTTGTTCCTGCATGTGGGCGGTGATTCTTGGACGGTAACATTTTTCAAGTTTTCCGACTCCGAAAAGGAAATTCCAGGCGTTCCTTCCTTGACTTTCCAACGCCATTTTGGTAAGATGTATATCGTGACTGGATGGTTGGGTTCCCTTAGTTAAATGGATATAACAATAGCCTCCTAAGAAGTAACCATGGTTAAAGCCGTGGAACTTAAAAAGGTGGTAACAAAGAGTTCGATTTGAACAATGGCATATTGAAATGTCGAAATAAGAAATCAGATGATTCATCACGAAAGTGATTGAGTTCATAAAGTTGTTTGCCGTGACCGAAAAGGCTGAAAAAGCCCGAAAATACGGCATTTGTTCCCATAGTTAAATGGATATAACAAGCGCCTCCTAAGCACTAGTTGAGGGTTCGATTCCCCCTGGGAACGTGCATTTTTTGCAG
>CABVBU010000028.1 GCA_902496665.1 uncultured Clostridium sp.
ACCATTTTTATAAGAATTTTCAGGGTTTTACATACTGTTCAGTTTTCAAGGAACTATTTTGTTGTTTCTGCTCTTCAGAAGCAACTCGTTTATTCTATCAAATCGTTTCCGATTTGTCAAGAACTTTTTTAACTTTTTTCAAAGAAGTTTTCTTTGCAAGTTAAAAGCGCAGAAGGAGGGATTTGAACCCTCGCGCCGCTACTAACGACCTACTCCCTTTCCAGGGGAGCCCCTTCAACCACTTGGGTACTTCTGCATTGGTTGACTCACATCTTGTTTTTTACAAGACTCATATTTAGTTCTGCACTAGGAACTAATCTCTCTAGCTCCGCAGTACAGTAGCGGAGAGAGTGGGATTCGAACCCACGCGCCCTTGCGGACAAACGGTTTTCAAGACCGCCTCGTTATGACCACTTCGATATCTCTCCAAAGCGCTCTCTCAAACGTGCTCATTAATAATACCCTACAATATCATTTTTGTCAAGCGTTTTTCCAAGTTTTTTTCGTTTTTTGGTTCTTTTTAAATTGTATACAAAATATGCTATCTTGTCACGTATTTAATATCAACATCTAGTGTTCCTGTATTATATATCCGATGAACTCGTGCCTTATCTAAAGAAAGTTTTTTCAGAATTTTTTCAAAAAGCTCTAAAAAAGTTTTATCCATCATACCGACAGAAGCTGCCGCCGGCAGCTTCTTCCAGATGCATGCAATTGTAAAAGCGTGATTTCTCTGTTTTCAGAAAAACCACGCTCTCACCAAAGTCCCCGCTGACGGGTCCGTATTTTTATATAGAAGAACTCTATTCTGCCCCATGGGCACAGAGCGCCTCCGCGATCACCATGTCTTCCGGTGTCGTCACCTTGATATTGGAATAGCTGCCTTCCACGAACTTTACCTTCGTATCCGTCATCCTCTCCACTACCATGGCGTCATCCGTGATATGGCTGCGGTCTGTTCCTGGCATGAACATCTTCTCATAGGCGCGGTAGATCAGTCCGAAGCGGAACGACTGGGGGGTCTGGATCTGCCATAAGGTGCTGCGGTCCGGTGTACTGGCGGAAAATCCATCCACGTCCGCCACTTTGATCGTGTCCTTCACCGGCATCGCCGCTACACATGCGGAGAATTCCCTGGCACCATCCACAGACCGCGCGATGATTGCCCCATTTACAAGGGGTCTTGCCCCATCATGGATCAGAACGATCCCGTCTTCCGGGAATCCTGTTGCCATCAAAGCCTTGAGTCCGTTCCACACGGAGTCATACCGCTCTTTTCCGCCGGGCACGACCTGTCTCACGCTGGAAAGGTTATACTGCGCCACGATATCCTTTTTGCAGAACTCCACCTCGTCCGCTCCGGTCACCAGGATGATCTCATCCATCCCGGCTTTTTCAAAGGCTCGCAGGGTATGGACCACCACCGGTTCTCCTTTTAGGAGAAGATACTGCTTTGCCACCTTGCTGTGCATCCGTTTTCCATGTCCGGCTGCCAGCACGATGGCTGCTGTTTTCACCTGTTTCATTACCGCTCTCCCAGTTTCAGGTTCGGCACCGCATTGAGGTCCCAGCCTGCGCGGACTCCGTTGATATACTCATAGTATCCCGCAGCACCGATCATTGCTGCGTTATCGGTACAGAAGATCGGTGACGGATAGTAGAATTCGATTCCGGCTTTCTCACATGCCGCCTTCATGCCTGCGCGCAGGGCAGAGTTTGACGCAACGCCGCCCGCAATGGCGAGCTTCTTGTAGCCAAACTCCTTTGTTGCCGCAACGGCACGGCTCACGAGAACATCCACCACCGCGTTCTGGAAGGAAGCGCAGAGATCCGGCACGCAGATCGTCTCTCCCTTCATCTCCGCCTGGTTGATATAGTTTAATACAGCGGATTTCATGCCGCTGAAGCTGAAATCATACTGGGATCCGCCGACTTTTGCCCGCGGAAATTCCATGGCATGAGGATTTCCCTCTTTTGCCGCCTTGTCGACCTTCGGGCCGCCCGGGTAGCCAAGACCTACGGCACGGGCAACTTTATCGAATGCCTCTCCCGCCGCGTCATCCATTGTGCGTCCGATGATCTCGAACTCACCGTAGTCCTTCACGATCACAAGATGCGTATGTCCGCCGGACACGATTTCGCAGACAAACGGTGGTTCCAGATCAGGATGCTCGATAAAGTTCGCGGATACATGGCCCTCAATATGATGAACCGGTACAAGCGGTTTCTTTGCCGCGTAGGCAATGGCCTTCGCTGCCGCAACGCCCACGAGAAGTGCGCCTACAAGACCCGGACCGTATGTCACAGCGATGGCTGTGATCTCGTCCAATGTCATGTGTGCCTCGTCAAGAGCGGCCTGAACCACCTGGTTTACCTTTTCAATATGTTTTCTCGATGCGATCTCCGGCACAACGCCGCCGTAGAGTGTGTGGAGCGCGATCTGGGAAGAGATCACGTTGGACAGCACTTCACGGCCGTTCTTCACGACGGAAGCTGCCGTCTCGTCACAGGAGCTCTCGATTGCAAGTATATATACGTCTTCTTCAACACTGTGTATCTTCATTTTCTAATCCTCATCAAATCCAAGTTCTGCAGACCAGCCGTCCCGGGCGGTCTTAATTTTCGGGAAGATCTCCCGGATCTCATTCAGGTATTCCTCCGGATGCATCAAAGACGGGCTGTAATGGGTCAGCCACATCTCCCGCGGATTCGCCTCTTTACCGAGCTTTGCCGCCTCCTGGAACATCATATGCTTATTCTCCCGCGCGTTGGCGATCTTTTCCTTCTCACCGTACATGCCCTCGCAGATAAAGAGGTCATTGTCCGCGGCATATTCGGCAATTGCCGGAACCGGGCGCGTGTCAGTCGTGTAGGTAACGGAAATTCCGCGGCGCTTTTCTCCCAGCACCATGTCCGGGGTCAGGATCCTACCCTCGTGCTCGATGGTCTCGCCTTTCTGCAGTCTGCTCCAGAATTTCTGCGGAATCTCCTGGGCTCTCGCCCGTTCCACATCAAACTTGCCATTTCTCGGGATCGTGATACGGTATCCATAGCAGGTCACACGGTGGTTTACGCGGAATGCGTCCACCACATAGGGACCCGCCTGAAATTTTTCTCTCGGCTCCGTGAGTTCTTTAAACACAAGCGGGAACGGAAGCTCCGGTGCGATGGTGCGCAGGGCACCAACGACACGTTCCAGACCTTTCGGTCCCACCAGAAGTACCGGCTCCGTACGCTCCGCGTTTCCCATGGTCAGGAGAAACCCCGGAAGTCCGCTGATATGGTCGGCATGGTAGTGGGTAAAGCAGATCACGTCCACCGGCTTCGGGCTCCATCCCTTTTCTTTCAATGCGATCTGGGTTCCCTCGCCGCAGTCGATCAGCAGGTTGCTGCCATCGCAGCGCGCCATCATGGACGTTAGCCAGCGGTACGGCAGCGGCTGCATGCCGCCGGTTCCCAGTAAACAGATATCTAACATGTATTTTCCTCTGCATTCTATGATAATAAAAGGTCTATATTTGTCCAGTCTGCACGTATCATACCATAAAGCGGCAGTTATATGCAAGAGATGGAGGTTGATTCCTGGGCAGGAACTGTGGAAAGTGTTACTGTGTACAGTAACCGGGAAGTACAGAACCTGCCGTCGATAACTTCTTTTGAATACATGGCAATAGAAAACGAGTACAGACAACCGCCCGTACCCGTTTCTAACCTTCAAATATACTCTTGCAGCGCAAGCTGGTCTGAACCTGTTTCAGCATAACGGCATTTCTGCCGCATACCGTCTGCGTTTTTCACAGCAGCTCGGTCTCGTCCTCCACATCCACCGGAACCCGGAACTCCGCTGTCACTTCGTCGTAGCATTCCTCGCACAGGTCGAAATGGTGGACCTCCCCATCTTTTTCTGAAAAGAAGTCCCATGTGTGGTCCGACGTAAATACTCCTTCCCGGACGATTCCATGCTTCACTGCCAGTTTTTTCCCGCACCGGTTGCAGATCACAGTCTCCAGTCTGCCGTCTTTTCCGTATTTTCTCATTCTTTCTTTTCCTCCGCCTTCTTCATCCCCGGCTCTCCCGGAGTCCCCTACAGTATAGCGGAAAATTTCGTGATTTTAAGTGGGAATCGATGGAACGGAACGTCTCCACATGATGAAGGCATCCTCCACCGGATCATGGTAGTAGTTTTTCCGCACGGCTTCCGCCTGAAAACCATAGGATTTATAAAGGTTTACGGCAGGTGTGTTTCCAGCGCGCACCTCCAGGGTCAGGTCCGGCGCTTCCTTTTCCTTTGCAGAGATTTCCAGACGGTCCATGAGTTTCTTTGACTCCCCACGGCCCCTGTGTTCCGGGAGAACAGCGATCCGCATGAGTTCACCTTCCCCGGCAAGGAAGCGGAAGTTGGCGTAGCCGATGACGGTGCCATCTCCGGCCGCCAGCACCCAAGCTTCGTCCCACTTGCTCTCCAGCATGTCGGATAAAAGTTTTTCGGACCAGGCGTCGGAAAAACAGGTCTGCTCGACCCGCTCCACTTCCGGGATATCGTCCTTGGTCATCCCTCGAAGAACAGTTTTATGAATATTGTCTATTTTCACTATATTCTCCTTTTTTGCTACATTTCAATCAACTATGGCAACTATTCAGTACCTTCATAGTTACAAGCAAAAATCCATTCCAGATCGGCTGCGCCGATGGTTTTTTTGCCTTCCAGCTTATGTTTTCTTACGGTCAGCGCAACAAGTGCGCAGACCTGCTGAACAGTTACCAATTATGTCCATAATAGAATGTGGTTTGGCATAAAGTGCCTTTTTATTTAACAGAAAGTTTCGTTGGAATTTCCTGTCAAATGAACAGACTGCCGGGAAACAGATTCCCGGCAGCTCCTTATCACAATATTGAATTGTCCATACCTGCTCGGCCTAGGGAACTTCCTACCGCTCTTTCTCCGGTGTAAAATCCTCCTCGATGACCTTCCATGCAGCCTCGACACTGAAGTACTCGCGGATGTATTTCTGGGTCTCCTCGCACATTCTGCGGCATTCTGCCGGATCCTGGTACATCTTGACTACCTCGTCAGCGAATGCCTCCGGTCCGTCGGCAACCTTCATGACGCGATCCGCCTCCGGGATTCCCTCGGAACCAATGGATGTGGTGACGATGGCAGCTCCATTGTAAACTGCCTCGACGACCTTGCCCTTAACTCCGGCGCCGTAGCGCAGCGGAACCACAACGATGCGGGATGTGGAATAAAGAGACGCAAGTTCTTCCTCCGTGACGAAACCTTTGACGATGATGCCGCTTCCCGGCTGTTCAAGCGCTTTGATCTCGTCTGTCACCTTGGAACCAACTACATAGAAGTTTACGTCGATCCTCTGTCTGATCAGCGGGAAGATCTCCTTTGCGAACCAGAGAACCGCGTCCGCGTTCGGTGGATGCGCGAAGCCGCCGACAAACAGCAGTCCTTCCCTCTTTGCGAAGTCCTTGTCGATATTCTCCAGGAATTTCTCATAGACGTAGGCTGTGATCGCCTTGATCTTGTACTCCGGATGGATCGCGTGGATCGCCTCCTCCTCCACGTAGGACGGATAATAGGAGACCGCCGCTTTCTCCATCAGGGAGAACTCGATGGATTTCCAGTAATCGGACTCCCGTTTCTTCTTGATATCGCCGGTGAGCTCGTACTCCCGGTACTCTCTTAAGAAATGCAGGTCATGTCCGTAGTAGATCACCTTAATATTGGTGTTCTTTTTAATAAAATCAACATACTTGATAGCGATATGCGGACGGTTCAGGTACGCAAAATCGATCTCATCTTTATTCTTTGTCAGCCAGTCCCAGATCCCTGCCTGGTACTCCGGTCCGTATAAGATCTCCACGCCCATCTGCTGAAGTGTTGTGGAGTACGGCTCCTCGTGAAGGAAGTTGTCTCCGAGGAATTTCACGGAATATCCCATCTTCACGAACATTTTGAGGTACTGGTAAGTGGTCTTGGAACCCGCGTCCTTGTCGAAGGTCGGAACATAATGATCCACGACGAGGATCACCGGCTTCTTCTGACTTCTCTCACGGGCACGGAACGGGTTCGGATTGCCTGTGTTCACAGACTGCTTTTTGAACTCGTCCGCCCATTTTTCCTTTAGCTTCTTACTGTTCTCCACCTGGTAGCGCTTCAGGCCGGTTCCGTTTACATCAGTACCGTTGGAGACGCCCTCGAAGTGGATGACTTTTGACAACGGCTGGTAGACTACACGGTATCCGGCTTTTCGTACCTCGAAGGCAAGGTCGGAGTCCTCGCAGTAGGCCGGTGCAAACAGCTCGTCGAAGCCGCCGATCTGTTTCCAGAGATCATTGGATAACAGGATCGCCGCGCCGGAGATATAGTCCACATCCTTCACGTAGTTGTATTCCGGCTTCTCCGGATCGTCGAGACGTCCGTAGTTCCAGCCGGAGCCGTCGCTCCAGATAATTCCACCCGCTTCCTGGAGACGTCCGTCAGGGTAGACCAGCTTGGAGCCAACCATACCGATCGTCGGATCAGATTCAATGAGGTTCACGAGTGATGAGAGCCAACCCGGAGTTACCTGTGTGTCATTGTTTAAGAACATCACATATTTTCCGCGGGCCGCCTTCGCTGCCTGGTTACAGTTTCTCAGGAAGCCCTGGTTCGTCTTGTTTCTGCAGATCACGAGATTCTCCGCGTACAGGGACAGCTCCTTAGTCGCGTCCGTGGACACGTCATCGGCAATGATGATCTCATAGGTCACATCCTTCGTGTTCTCTAAGATTGAGAGCAGGCAGGCATAGGTATAGTGGATCTGGTTGTAGACCGGGATCACGATGGACACGGTCGGGTGCTCCACATAGTCAAAGTGGAGTTTTCCATGCTCTAAGTAACCGGCGCCGATCTTAAAGTCGCCGCGGATCCTGTTTCTTCCGTCCTTTGTGAAGTACAGCCTTCCGTATTTTCCCGGATGGAAGACGGTATTCTTGAAGTACCCCGCGATCTTTCTCTTTCTCGTGCCCTTCGGCATGACTTTATCCACAGCGTGGTGGCATTTCCGAAGAACTTTCCACATGATCGCCTCATGTTTCGACAGGTACTGCAGGTCTCCCGCCATTCTCGCGTTCTCGCTTCTCAGGCTGGCGATGATGGCATCCAGGTTCGTCACATGGTTGTTTGTGAGACGCTGAACCTCCTGCTGCTTCATGATCGTGATGTCCTTCTCGGAGATCTCCTGCTTCAAGTTCTCGCACCAGTCTTTTACCTTGTAGAGCTCGCTCTCGCGGTCGAGAAGAAATTCCACAGTCTTCGTCGGCTGCTCGTACTGTTTCATGTAGCCGAAGGAACCTGCGTCATGGACATAGGACTGGAATGCCTTTTCCATGCCGTCAAAGATCTGGAGTTCTTCCTCTGTGATCCCGAAATGGGCATAGAGATCCTCTTCTTTTGCGTTGAGAACTCTCTCGTAGCGTCTGTAAAAATATAAAAGATCGCGGTATTTCAAAAATTTCTCCGGGATCGGGAAATCAAATACCCATTCATAGTCAATTCCGTAGATGCAGTTCTCATTTTCCGGCACCATGAGGTTCTCAAAAAGGCCATCCACGTTGGAAACTGCGACTGCTTTATCGCTGATAGCCGGAACTTTTCCGAATACCGCCTCGAACTCCGGTGTTGCCTCAAAGACTTTCGCGTCCGCATTTTCCGGGAACAGCACCTTCATCACAGTCTCAAGTTCCTGATACGGAACCTCGCCCATAACAATAGCTTCGCCCAGGGCATCCCCGACCGTCTTGCCGTTTAAGTACTGGAAGGAGACCGTCTTCTTATCCTTTTTCCATTCCGGCTTTAAGAAGCGGATGGCAGGATTCAGATCACGGATCTTCTCATATTTTTCTCCGAAGGAGCGGATATGTGCCTCGCCAGCCTCTGTGAGAGCCGTCTTTTCAACGGTGAGAACTCCGTCCTCCCGCACGATCTCCGTCTTTAACTGGAACTGCGCTGCTCTGGTCCGGTTGTATTTTACAAATAAAATCTGTCTCATGCCTTCCCCTTTTCCCACATGCCAAGGAATGAGTTCGTGAATTTCGTGAAGTCCCCATTTCTGCATGCGTTCGCCATGGCTTTCTCCTCGTTTCCGAACCAGAGTCCCGGTCCGTCAAGACGGGCGGAAATGTTCGTCACATCGCCGGTCTGCGGGAGATAGCCGTCGGAGTAGATGGTCACCGGGTAACGGTAGTCCGGAACCGGATAGTAGAGCATTGCGGTTCCGCCAAATTTCTCTTTTAAGTCCTCAAACAGACCACGGAACTCCACCTCCAGGAAGGAGTGCTCAAATGGCGCCGCTCCCATGAAATAGCGGACACCAGACTCATTCTCCGCTGCCGCTAAAAGCTTTCCGCCAGGTCTCACAAGAGCTGCTGCTCTTGCCAGCAGATCTGCCGCCCCGTTTTTCTCCGTCCCGGAGAGCATGGACGGCAGGATCACATAGTCGAAGCCATCCTTATAGAGAACGTCAAGTTCTTCTGCCGCACGCTCTTTTCCCTTGTACTCTTTCCATCCAAGAGACTCTGCTCCCGCCTTCGGAAGTTCGCCGCGGACCAGGCAGAGATTTTTCTTCTCCCCGTGTCTTTTCCGGTTCACCTCCAGGTTCTCATCCCGTGGATCCAGAACAACGACCTCACCGGCGCGCTCCGCAAAGAGCCCGGTACAGGAACCGTAGTCGGATCCGACCTGGAGAACCCGGTCATTTTTTCCTATTTCCAACCACTCGAAAAGGTTTTCCCTTAACGGCGAAAATGCGTAGAGACACCACGGGCTTGTTTCGCCCCGCAGTGCCGCCTCCGCATCTCCTTTATACTTTTCGAGCAGGTCTAGAAGTTCATAACTGTAATCCTTCATCTTTTTCTCCCGCTTTTACGCCCTTGTAAGTGATGTCTCCACCTCGGACTCCATGTCGTAGACGCCGACCGTATTCTTGTTGGAGATCACCGTAATGTTTGCAATATTGTACAGGCGGTGGTAGACCACATGTTCCTCGCCCTCAAAGCCGGTACAGCTCATCGAGAGCAGGTACTCGCCGCCCTGTAATGTCATCTTCTGGGTAAAGGAAACGTCGTAGACATCGCCGTCCCCCACCGGTTTGATATCGCAGCCCTCGTACATGGTGTTCGTTCCGGTGAGGTCTGTTCCCTTTTTGTCGCGGATCGTGTAGGTAAAGATCGGACTCTTGAGCGGCGCGTGGAAGCGGATCCGCTCCTTGATCGTGAACATTTCTCCCTTTAACAGGAGGTTTGTGAGATTTCCTCTCGCGTCGAAGAGTCCCAGGTCGAAGATCTCAGCCCGGCCGTCGCCGTACTCGGTGCGGTCTGTGTTGATGGTGATCTTGTCCTTCATGAGGGATCCGTCAGAATGAGATTCCTCCACCTTCGCCTTTTTCTCATCGCCTAACATCCCGCCGGAATAATCGCTCTCCAATTCTTCATTCAAGGAATCCAGCTGGTTTGCCAGGATCTTCTTATAGAAATCCACCATACGGCCCGGCTCACCTTCCGCAATGAATTCGCCCTTGTTTAAGAGAACGACCTTATCGCAGTATTTGATGATACTGCCCATATCGTGGGTAACCATGAGGATCGTTGTTCCTCTCTGCTTGATCTCCTCCATCTTCCGGTAACATTTTGCCTGAAAGAATACGTCTCCGACGGACAGGGCCTCGTCGACGATCAGGATCTCAGGCTCCACGTTAATGTTGAGCGCAAACGCCAGACGGACGAACATACCGCTGGAGTATGTCTTCACCGGCTGATAGACAAAATCGCCGATATCCGCGAAATCCAGGATATCCTGCAGCTTCTCATCCATCTCCTTCCGGGAATAGCCCATCATCGTGCCGTTCATATAGATATTTTCGATTCCGGTGTAGTCCATGTTGAAGCCGGCACCAAGCTCCAGAAGTGCGGAAATCTTTCCCTCAACGTCCACCTGGCCTGTGGTCGGTGTAAGGACACCGGTGATGATCTTTAAGATCGTTGATTTACCGGAACCGTTCGTTCCGATAATGCCCACTGTCTGTCCTTTTTCTACGTTGAAGGACAGACCATTTAAGGCATAGAAGTCTTTGTGATAGCTTTTATGTGTCGGGCTTAAGGACTCTTTCAAGCGGTCGATCGGCTTGTCGTAGAGCCTGTACACCTTCGTCACGTCTTTTACTGTAATCGCATTGGCAGACATGGTTTCCTCCTACAATACATCTGAGAAATGCGGGCGAAGCCGCTTGAATACTTTGAGTCCCACTAACATGGTGATCAGGGTCACTGCCCAGAAATACACGGTCAGTGTCGGACGCATGAAGAACCAGTCTCCCGTCAGCATGCTGTCACGGTATCCCGCCGCAATATAGTAAAACGGGTTCAGCTTCAGGATCATCGGAGCCATCGTCAGACCTTTGTCGAGGAATAACTGCTCGCTGTACATGATCGGGGTCAGCCACATGCCGAACTGCAGGCAGATGCTGACGATCTGTGCCATATCCTTGAAGAATACCTGGATCGCGCTGGTAAGATAGGTGAGCGCCAGAGCGTACATGGATGTGGCAAAGGAATAATAAATGATCTGGATCCAGGAAATCTGCGGTCTTCTGCCGCTGACCAGGAATACGATAAACATGATCGCAACAAAGAACGCATGGACGAACAGGCAGGAGATCAGCTTGATCACAGGCAGGATCTCCACCTTAAATACTACTTTTTTTACCAGGTAGTTGTATTCCTGAAGACATCCTGTTCCGCAGTTTAAGGCTTCGGAGAAGAAGAACCACGGGGCGATACCCGGAACCAGCCACTGGACGTAGGAGGCGTTCGGCACCGGCGGCGCACTCTTGAATCCGATGGGACCGAAGATGAGCCAATAGATCAGGACGGTGACGATGGGCTGGATAAACATCCAGACAACGCCAAAATAGGAGCCGACAAAACGTTTTCTGAAATCTGCCTTGGAGAGTTCCCAGATCAGTTTTCTTTTTGCCACCAGCTCCTTCAATAATGAAGTTAAATAATTCACGCTTTAACAACCTTTCTGCTTTATCGCAGCGCCCTATGTCACGAAATACGGAAAAATGCTTATGCAAGCCAGCTTGCAGCACATTTTTCCGCATTTCGTGCCGCACTGCTAATTGCTAACGATCAAATTTGAAGATCTCTTTGAATCCCGGCCATTTCTGGTCTTTCTCGGAGATGATGAGCTGCATGTCCGGTGTGATCGGCCACTTTACACCGATGGTCTCATCGTTCCATGCAAGTCCGCCCTCGTCGCCCGGATGATAGAAATCGGTGCACTTGTAGGCAAACTCTGCCTCGTCGGAGAGAACGACAAAGCCGTGTGCGAAACCTTCCGGAATGTAGAACTGTTTCTTGTTCTCTGCGGAGAGCTCAACGCCGAACCACTTTCCGTATGTCTTGGAGTGTGTTCTTAAGTCAACCGCTACATCGAACACGGTTCCGCGTACCGCACGGACAAGCTTGCCCTGCGGGAACTGTTTCTGGAAGTGAAGGCCGCGGAGTACACCCTTTACGGACATCGACTGGTTATCCTGTACGAATACCATATTGAGTCCTGCCTCTTTGAAGTCATTCTGGTTGTATGTCTCCATAAAATATCCGCGCTCGTCGTTGAATACGGTCGGCTCGATCACATGAAGGCCTTCGATTACCATTCCATCTGTTTCACAGGAAGAAACTTTGATCTTTCCCATAGTCTTTTACCTCACATTTTTATAAATTTACGGCTGTAATTGTTTTCTCTTTCGGCATATGTCCGTTTCATTTCCGGAGTAAAAGCACATGCTTTTTCCGGATCAGCCGCTGTATTTCCGCCATTTTTCGGCATTTCCGCACTACATCATACCACCCGGAGTGCAGAATGACAATGTTTTTCTGCACTGACCTGCCCCACAGCCATTGATATAGAGGAATGTGCGGCAAATCGGTTTACATAATTGTAACTATTCAGTACCTTCATAGTTACACGCAAAAATCCATTCCAGATCAGTTTCGCTGATGGGATTTTTGCCTCCTATCCTATGTTTTCTTACGGTCAGCGCAGCAAGTGCGCAGACCTACTGAACAGTTTTACATAATTTCCAACTCTATTTCCAGTAATTCCTGTTCATAGATAACTTAACTACCAATGCCTTCGGCAGCTTCTTATACCGCTTCCCGGCAAGATATCCCATATACTTAAACCCGCTGTCCACCACAAGCTTCGGTACGAGAGATGCATGCCCCGTTTTTACCAGCCAGCGCGCGGTGTCCTTCACCATGCGGATCCCCTCGCCCTCGGACCGGATCCCGGAGAATACGTCGGGGTTGTCCGCCTGGGAGATCGCCAGGTCAAAGTTTCTGTGGAACTGCTGGGACGCCGTATAGTTATGGGAGTGGATCACTCTCGCATCTGCCGCATAGCAGACCGCATATCCGTTCTTCATGGCCTTTGCCGCGAAGATCATGTCCTCATTGAAGATCGTCTTCCGGATAAATCCCCCCAGCTCCATATAGATCTCCCGCTTATATGCCGCGCAGACATTGGAACAGAAGTAGGTCTTGATTCCCAGGGTGTCGAGGTCCGAGAGCCTCTTCACCCGGCTTTTGTCCGGATAGTTAAAGTCTCTCGTGTGGCGCTCGATGATATTGCAGTCCTTTGCAGGAAGCTGTCTCGCATAGGCCACGGCAATATCATCCCCGGAGAAAAGTGCGTCCGTCAGGGCTTTTATCAAATTTGTATCCGCTGGAAGCGCATCATGGGTCATGCAGACACAGACATCCGCGTCGGAGTGCTCGATCCCTGCGTTCCTCGTGGCACCGTGGTCAAATTCTTCCTTCGTCACATGGTACACAGAGAGATTTTCCGGGAGTCTTCCCGGTTCCAGGTTCTCCGTCCACTTGTCCCACAGGGACTTTTCTGTATTCATGATGATCAGCCGGTCCACCGGTACGGTCTGGCGTCCCAGCCGGTCAAATAATTCCAACAATCTGTTTCCCGGACCGTAGACCGGGATGATCACATCAACCTTCATTATGTTTTTGTGCTCTCTCTTTCTGTTTCATAAAGCCTGCCGAAAAGATTCCGAAAAATACCATCAGTGCCGCCATCAAAAGCATGTATACAAAGGAACCGCCCTGAATCCCACCCGTCCGGACAAACCAGCCGGAGGAAAGGACTGCCAGCACACTGACAAAAGCATAGCCAAGAATGATGAACTTCTGTTTCTGCATGATAATAAGAGAATAGTAAAACAGGTTCATGAACGCATTCAGGGCGCCACCGATGATGATGAGCACCAGTGCCGCACGGCAGGTGGAAAGTCCTTCCCGCAGGTTCGGGTACAGCAGGCTGATCACCGGAACTCCCAATAACCACGCACCGCCCACCGCAAGAACTGTCAGAGCCGCAATGATCAGGGCGAGGTTCATGATGATCTTCCGGAATGCTTTTAAATGACCGGTCTCCCAGTCTACCGCAAGCTTTGTAAGATATGGCCGGATCACAAAACCGGCAACCAGATTGATCACGCTGGTCGGCATAAAGATCGCGCCGTAGACCGCCAGATCACGGTCCGCCATATGGGCTTCGATGGCGTATTTCGATGCGGAAAAGATATAGAAGTCAAGAACTACCGAGAAAAATAACAGAATATTATCCCGGAAGAGCTGGAATTTCTTTCCGCGCCCCGACTTCCATGTCACATTCGGGAGTTCCCGGATCACAAGGAAATCAAACAGGAAAAATCCCACAAACTGCGCGCCGACTGCCCAGACACTGGCGGTCAGAAGCTCTCCCGTCACCGCGAGACTTCCGAGGAAGCAGGTTACGGAGAGGATCGTCCGGAACGCGTTGGATTTTCCCGTCAGGTACAGTCTTCCGCCCCGCTGAAATTCCGCCTCGTATGTATCCGCCAGGGCATCGATGACCTTGTAGACCACCATCAGGAAGACGACAGCCGCCTTCTCAAAGGTGTATCCGCTGACAAGAACGTAGCCAAAGCCCACGAGGATCGCGAGCCCGCAGGTGATAAGGCGCAGTCCCAGATAATCGCCGAAGGTATATTTCTCCCCGGTATCCGTGATCTGGAACGGGCGGATTCCGAAGTATGCCGCCATGAACATGTGCTGTCCGAAGGTGGTGAAGGCGAAGGTGAACACTCCGCCCGCATCCTCACCCGCAAGCTGGACCACCGCGATGGAGAGCACCATGGACGCAAAGGCGTAGAGGAAGCTTCCGATCATATTCCAGATGATGTTCTTCTGCTCCGACACCGCGGATCCGTCGCCGATAATGAGTCTGGCGAAACCGTGAGACGTTTTCGGCCGGTTATTCATTTCCAAATTCCTTCTTTACGCAGGAGAGGGCAGACTCGATAACCTTATCCATATCGTAATAGCGGTACTCCGCAAGTCTTCCGCCGAAGATCACGTTCTCCTCTTTTCCAGCAAGTTCCGCGTATTTCTTATATAATTCCTGGTTTCTCTCATCGTTTACCGGATAGTACGGCTCCATGCCCTCGGTCCACTCCGCCGGGTACTCTCTCGTGATGACTGTCTTCTCCTGGGTTCCGAACTCGAAGTGTTTGTGCTCGATGATCCTCGTGTACGGAGTCTCACGGTCAGTGTAGTTGATGACCGCGTTGCCCTGGTAGTTGTCGCAGTCTAAGACTTCCGTCTCAAACCGCAGGCTGCGGTACTGGAGTTTTCCGAAGCAGTAGTCGAAATAGCTGTCGATGGTTCCTGTATACACGACCTTGTCCGCAAGGGCATCGTATTTTTCCTTGTCTGCCAGGTAATCAGTTCCCAGGCGGATCTCACAGCCCTCGAAGAGCTTTTCCGTGATCTTATTGTAGCCGCCGATCGGAATTCCCTGGTAAAGGTCGTTGAAGTAGTTGTTGTCGTAGGTGTAGCGTACCGGGAGACGTTTGATGATGAAAGCCGGGAGCTCCTTGCAGTCTCTGCCCCACTGTTTCTCGGTGTAGCCCTTGACAAGCTTCTGGTAGATATGGGTTCCCACAAGGCTGATGGCCTGCTCTTCCAGGTTCTTCGGCTCGCCCTTGATGACCTTTCTCTGCTCATTGATGATCTTTTTTGCTTCCTCCGGAGTGGAGATTCCCCACATGCGGCTGAAGGTGTTCATGTTGAACGGCATGTTGTACATCTCGCCCTTGTAATTTGCAACCGGGCTGTTTGTGTAGCGGTTGAATTCCACGAGGCTGTTCACAAAGTTCCAGACTTCCTTGTTGCTGGTGTGGAAGATATGGGCGCCGTAACGGTGTACGTTGATGCCCTCGATATTTTCACAGTAGATGTTTCCGCCTGCATGTTCCCTCTTCTCAAGAACCAGGCAGGTCTTTCCGGCTTTTTTTGCGTAATACGCGAAAACTCCGGCGAAAAGACCGCTGCCCACTAACAGGTAATCGTATTGTTTCTTCATATCAACTGTTCTCCTCATTGTCTCAGCATTTCTATGCTGATGTATTTTGCAGTAGTTCTATTCTGCATTTTAATTCTTAGAATACTGTTTTTTACAGTTGTCCGGCTCAGTCATGCTCTTTTCACATAAGCGGGCTGAATTTTCTATCCTGCTGCCTGAATTACTCCTCTTCCTTGATAGAAATTTTTTCTTTCGGAAGAATTCCTTGGATCTCCTCCACGAACTGGACTGCCGCAAACAGGGCCGATCCGGCAAAAATAAAGATATCACCCAGGTTGAAGACCACTTTTTTCAGTTTCTTCCACTGGATGCTGAAATAATCCACCACATATCCGCGTTTGAGCCGGTCATAAAGGTTGCTTGCGCCGCCGGCCAGCACCAGGGTCAGCGCCGTCTTCTCCAGCACGCGTCCTTTCTTTCCGATCACATACGCCCATGCACCAGCGACAGCCGACAGCATACAGACCGGGACCATCTCCACAAGTTTCGGGTATTCCTTCATGAATCCGAAGGAAAAGCCCGGATTGTGATTTTTGTAGAGGCGGATCAGCCCGCCTGATTCTTTCACGGTTTTCGGGAATTCTTCATCGGGTCTGGCTTCGATCTCTTTTTTCACAGCCAGATCTGTAAGCGCAAGCGTCGTTCCAAATGTCAAAAATCCAAACATTGCGATTCCCCTTTCTTTTCTGCCTTACATGATTGCATACTTTCACAGATATCCTTATATTACAACATTTTAAAGGGTCCGTCCATATATTTCTTATTTCCCGACTAGACTGTGCCGCCATTTTCACACGTTTTCTTCCCCATTTCATTTACGCCTCTCGTTCCTCTTCCCGTTTTCTGATCCTGTAATTTTCTTCGGAACATATGACTTTGTCCCTCATATACATATACAGTATGAACCATTTTCTGAGGAGTATCAGCCATGTCATGTACAAATTCTGTCGCGTCGGAAGATTTTGCAGATTTTATTGCGCCTTATTTTACTACACCTGAAAAGCTTATTCGTTCACAGGGGACAGACTGCATTGATTTTGTGAATCCTGCGCTGGCAGTCGTCTATGTTCCTCTCTCCACGGTGACACCTTTTACTTATACCTCCTATACATATTCGGCAGTTCCGAAGCTATATAGTCTTTTGGATGTCACAAGTATGGATGCTTCCGGGATCACGGCGGCGGGCGGGCTTCCGGCGCTGGGCAATCAGGGAGCAGGAGTTATTGTGGGATTTGTGGATACGGGGATCAATTATATGGATCCGCTGTTTCGGAATGTGGATGGGAGTACAAGGATTATTGGGATATGGGACCAGACGATTCAACCATCTTCTGACGAAAATGAAACCGCAAAACCATTTTCTGCCTTCTCAGCTCTCTATGGCACGCAGTACACTGCCGAGGAGATCAACCTAGCTCTGAACTCCGACGATCCCGTCTCCATCGTCCCAACCCGGGACGAAAACGGACATGGAACATTTCTTGCTTCCATTGCCGCCGGAAACCGGGATGAACGGGCGGAATTTTCCGGGGCGGCACCTCGGGCATCCATCGCCATGGTAAAATTAAAGCCCGCCAAGCAATATCTCCGGGAATTCTACCTGATCCAGGACGGGGCAGAGGCCTACCAGGAGAACGATATCATGATGGGCGTCTCCTATCTCTATTTTCTCGCCAGAAAGTACTCCATGCCCCTCGTCGTCTGCATTCCTCTCGGCACCAATATGGGAAGCCACATGGGAATGAGCCGCCTCGGACAGTATTTAAACCAGGTCAGTCTCTCAAACGGTTCCGCCGTCATCACCGCCGCCGGGAACGAGACCGGGGCAAGACATCACTTCCGGGCTGTCATGGATGCCGACACGGATGAGGTCACCGCTGAACTGCGTGTGGGGGAACGGGAAGCCGGGTTTTCTATGGAGCTGTGGGCGGAGGACGTGGGTGTCTACACGGTGGGCTTTATCTCGCCGACCGGCGAAGTTGCGCGGGAGATCTCCGTTCCGCTCCGGGGCGAGAACACGGTGTCCTTTCTCCTGGAACAGACCAGGATCACGGTCTACACTCAGATCGCCGATGTGAGCGCCGGGAGCCAGTTTATCTTTATGCGCTTCGAGAACCCCATGTCCGGGATCTGGCGGATCCTGATCCGGAACTCCCTGGACATCCGGGAGACCTTTCATCTCTGGCTGCCGGTCCGGGGCTTTATCTCCGATGAGACCTACTTTCTCCGTCCCGATCCCGACACCATCATCACAGATCCCGGAAATGCCCAGTATCCCATCACTGTCACCGCCTACGACCACACAAATAACAGCATCTACATCCACGCCAGCCGCGGCTACAGCCGGTCCGGCCGGATCAAACCGGACCTCGCGGCCCCTGGGGTCAACATCTTAGGCGCGTCCGCCTCAGGAAGACGACTCACAAGAATGTCCGGCACCTCCGTCTCTGCCGCCCACCTCGCCGGTGCCGCGGCGATCCTGTTGAACTGGGGCATCCTTGACGGAAATTATCCGTATCTCAACACGCCGGTACTAAAGTCCATCTTCGTCCGTGGGGCACAAAGAAATCCAGCGCTCACATATCCGAACCGTGAGTTCGGATATGGAACGCTGGATCTGTATGAAGCATTTTTACGTTTACGGAATTTATAATTTAAATCACACCGCCCTGAAAAAACTGCACGGACTCTTTATCACCCGCTGTTTTATTTTCAGCCTTTCAACACTTACTGCACCTGCGGCGCCTTATCATTCACCGCTGTTTCCGTCGGTCCCGGCAGTGCAGCCGCCTTCTTGTCCGCTGCAGAATATTCCCGCATCTCGATCCGCGGGCCGCCGTGTTTTTCCAGGTACGCGCGGGTGATCGTCACAGAACCGATCTCCGGGTCCTTCGGGATCTCGAACATGATATCGAGCATGAACTCCTCGATGATCGCCCGGAGCGCTCTCGCACCGGTGTCTTTCTTGAGCGCCTGCTCTGCGATCCATTCCAGGGCATCATCGTCAAAGTTTAAATTTACCTCGTCCATGGCGAGAAGCTTCTTATACTGCTTTAAGATCGCATTCTTCGGCTCCCTTAAGATCCGCACGAGGAATTCCTTCGTGAGCCCCTGAAGTGTCACGGTCACCGGAAGTCTTCCCAGGAACTCCGGTATCATGCCGAATTCTCTGAGATCCTGGTTTGTGACCTTTGAGAGAATGTCCGGATCCTTATCATATTTATCCTTCGGATCAGAGCCGAAACCGATGGACGTGGTGTTCGTCAGGCGCTCCCTGATAATATTCTCAAGATCCGGGAACGCACCGCCGCAGATAAACAGGATATTGTCGGTGTTGATCATTTCCATCGGAGTCATGGCATTCTTCTGGCCTGTTCCCACCGGGACTTCCACGTCCGCGCCCTCGAGAAGCTTTAAGAGTTCCTGCTGCACGGACTCGCCGCTGACATCGCGGGTGTTCGTGGACTTCTTCTTCGCGATCTTATCGATCTCATCAATGAACACGATTCCCATCTCTGCCTTCTGCACATCGCCGCCCGCCGCCGCGAGAAGCTTTGTGAGGACGCTCTCGATATCATCACCGATATAACCGGCCTCCGTTAAGGATGTGGCATCCGCGATGGCAAGCGGCACATCGAGAAGCTTTGCGAGAGTCTTTACGAGATAGGTCTTACCGCTTCCGGTGGGGCCGATCATCAGGATATTGGACTTTTCGATCTCAACATCTGTTCCGTATTTCTCAGCATCCGGTGATGTCCTTGAGAATACTCGCTTATAGTGGTTGTAGACCGCGACGGAGATCGCCTTTTTTGCCTGCTCCTGGCCGATCACATACTCGTCGAGCTGCGCCTTGATCGCATGGGGTGCCGGAATCTCACTGAGCTTAAACAGTTCTTTTTTTACTTTTTTCTTCTTTTTCTTCCGCTTATGGCTCTGACCCATGAGGGCGCTGAGGTCGATCTGACCTACCGGAATTCCGAAGATATTCCCAAGTGGAATTCCTTCTGTCTCTTCGCCGTCTTCCTCGAAATCATCGCCGTCCTCTGTCTCATCAGCGTCCACAACGGTCTGCTCAGCGTCCTCATCAGAGTCTGTATTTACACCGTCTGCTTCAGCCGGATCACCCTCAGAATCCTGTTTTTCCGCCTTCCTGATCACACCAGTATCTCCGGGAACCGTTCCGTTCCCGCCTTCTGTGCTCATTTCAGTGGCTTCAGAAGCTCCAACCGTTTTTTCCGCTCCACTCACAGCGTCTTTCTTACCCGCAGCAGCTCCGGCATTCTCGGGCTTCTGCGCTCCATTTCCGCTTCCCATCGGATTCAGATACATATTTTTTAACATCTCCGGCGTGATCCCGGACATCTTCGTCCAGTCCATGCCGCTTCCCATCATCATGTCAAAGGATCTCTGCATGCAGTCCGGGCATACATTCAGTCCGCCCGGAAGCGTGATCATCTTTCCAGCCTGGCTCTCCGTCCGTCTGCACATGCAGCAGATCTTTTCATATCCGTTATTTTTGTTGTCTTCCAAAATTTTTCTCCCTGAACATTCTATATTTTCCGCATAAATCAGGTCATGTGTCCATTCATGCGTTTTCTGTCACTTTTTACAGAATTACAACCTATTATAATGCAAATTGAGTCTTCCCGCAACAGAAAACCCGTGTGCAAATTTTCTGGCAGAAGCGTCTTTCTGCTTAACGCTATCTGAACCCTGTCCTCTGTATTTTTTTGAGTTTTTTTGTAGTATGGATTTAACATGAAATTGTAGCTACTAAGTAACTGTGAAGGCACTGAACAGTTACCTACTAAATAACTATTATAAGAGGGGGTAAATCTTATGATCACTTTACAGCTCGACATGTACCAGGCCTGCGCCCTCGGCGCTCTCGTCTATTGTCTCGGACGACTCATGGTCAACAAACTTTCATTCTTAAGTAAGTACTGCATCCCGGCACCGGTTGCCGGCGGTATCGTATTCGCCTTTGCTCATCTGGCATTATACGCAGCAGGAATTCTGGAACTTTCCTTTGACACAACATTACAGAGTGTCTTCATGACGATCTTCTTCTGCAGCGTCGGATTCACAGCCTGCTTCCGTCTGTTGAAAAAGGGCGGCGTTCAGGTATTTATGTTCCTCGGACTCGCAGTCGCCATCTGTGTCATCCAGGACGCGGTTGGCAGCGGTCTCGCAGCAGCCTTCGGTCTGGATCCGCTGCTCGGTTTATGTATGGGTTCCATGCCGTTAGTAGGCGGACATGGAACATCCGGTTCCTTCGGACCGCTTCTTGAGACAGATTACGCCGTTGTAGGCGCTACTACAGTTGCTCTTGCGGCAGCTACATATGGACTCGTATCCGGAAGCATGATGGGCGGCCCGATCGCACGTGCCCGTGTTGAAAAACTCCACTTAAAATCCACAGCAGCTGAGGAAGGCAACGAGGCAGCTGAGGTTATGCCGGCCGTTGATGGTCAGAAATTCACAACATCCGCAATGTTTTTAGCGGTTGCCATCGGTCTCGGTACTCTTATTTTCACATTCTTCAAAGATGTATGCCACCTGACATTCCCGACCTACATCGGCGCTATGCTCGCAGCAGCAGCGATCCGCAATATTTGGGATGTCCAGCACAAAGAACTTCCGATGGTTGAGATCGATGCCCTCGGCGGACTTTCCTTAAATCTGTTCCTGTCCATGGCTATGATGAGCTTAAAGCTCTGGCAGTTAGCAGCACTTGCTCTTCCGATGATCGTCATCCTGCTTGTTCAGACAGTTGTTATGTTCCTGTATGCGAACTTCGTTGTATTCAATGTTATGGGACGTGACTACGAGGCAGCTGCCATGACAACTGCATTCTGCGGTTTCGGTATGGGCGCTACCCCGAACGCTATGGCAAACATGAGAGCACTCGTTGAGCGCTACGGTGCAGCTCCGAGAGCATTCTTCATCGTACCGTTAGTAGGAAGCTTATTCGTTGACTTCTTCAACTCCATGGTACTGACCACATTCATGAACTTCCTGTAAATCCCCGTTTCCAGGGATCTTTCGATAAAACCTTTATACCTTTACCAAACAAGACCGCCTTTCCCGGATCACTCCAGGGAGGCGGTCTTGTTTCTCTATTTTATATCGACTCTTTATTATTTTCCGATCTTAGACTGGCTCTGTGCCGGTTTCTGATCCTGCTGTCCGCCCTGGCTCTGATTGTTTTCACTGTCAGACTCAGCCGGACGCTGCTTTAAGGTTACCTGGACTTCTCTCTCCTGGTAGCTGCCGTTTACAAGAGACTGGACAGTCAATGTTACAGTATCACCGGATTTATAGTAAGTCAGAAGCTTTGCAAGGTCTGCGTAGTTGGAGATCTTCTCACCATCCAGCTTTGTAATGATGTCCTTCTCGTGAAGATCGGAACCTGCGGCTGCGGAGTCTTCCATGATCTTGTAGACATAGACGCCCTGCGGCATTCCGTACATCTTTGCCATGGACTCGTCGATGTTCCGTAACTGGATTCCGAGATAACCCTGTTCGGATTCGGAAACTGCGATCTTTGTAGTTCTTGTCATAAGATCATCGATGATCTCTTTTGCTTTTGAGATCGGGATCGCATAGCCGACGCCCTCAACGCTTGTATCTGCGTATTTTGCTTCGTTGATACCGATAACCTCACCTTTGGAGTTTAAAAGTGCTCCGCCGCTGTTGCCCGGGTTGATGGCTGCATCGGTCTGGATCACGGTCTTTGTCGTGTCATCGACCTGAATCTCTCTGTTCAATGCGCTTACATGTCCGACTGTTACACTCTGACCAAGTCCGAGCGCATTGCCGATAGCGATAACGCCCTGACCCATCTTCAATGCGTCAGAATCTCCAAGAGTCGCTGCTTTGATCTTGCCCTTTGTGTCAGCGGAGATCTTGTCAAGCGGTACGGCGATCACCGCCAGATCCGCCTCGGAATCGGTACCCTTGATGGCTGCGTCCGCAGTGCTCTCATCCGCGAATGTAACCGTAAGTCCCTCAGAATCGCTGACTACGTGATTGTTTGTGACGATCAGGAGCTCAGAATCATTCTGTCCTACGATGATGCCGGAACCGCTGCTCGGAACCTCGTATGTCTGGGACTGGCCAAACCAGGTGTTGCTCTGGTAGACCTGGGTGTTTGTGATGGATACAACGGACGGAAGTGTTGCATCTACGATTGCGGATACATCCTCAATGACAACTCCATTGCTGGAGGTTGTGGAGGTATTGGCTGCCGGAATCTGTGACGTCTGTCCTATGGTTTCGGTGGAAGCGCTCGCCTCTGTACTCTGGTACGGGAACAGGGTACTTGCTGCACGGTTCACTCCGTACATCGTTCCGCCGGATACAACACCGAAAAGAAGTGCCGCTGCTGTGACAAGCGCTGTCGTCTTGGCGTAGGAGTGTTTCTTCGGAGAGTGGTGGCTGTTTCCGTTTCCATTCGGATTCTGTCCATGTCCCTGGTAGTAATCGTACTGCTGATATGGGTTCGTGTACTGGTTCTGGTTTCCGTAGTACTGCTGATGCTGCTGTCCGCCGTAGTAACCGTTCTGGTTCTGGCCGTTCGGATTTCCATTATACGGCTGGCCGTTCTGTGTACCGGAACCAAGTCTTCCGTAGACCTGTCGTCCTGTGTGTTCCCCCTGGGACTGCTGCGCTCCGTTCTGGCTGTTCTGGGCGTTCTGGCTGCCCTGCGCGTTTACCGGCTGCTCATCATTCTTCTTTTCACTGTTATTCTTTTCTTCATTCCATTTATTTTCATCATACATAATAGGTATCTCCTTTCTGCATTGAACTTTTCTCTATTTTTCCCTTAAGGATTTTCTCTTTTTCTTTCTTCTCCTTAACTACATGACATAGTGTACCAGTGAAATGTGATAAAAGTGTGATGAAACATGCACGGTTCTGTGAAATAGAATCACAATTCCCGTATTTTTTTAATACGCAAAAAATCCCGGGATCCATCGGCGGGCTGCTATTCTGTACCCATCCGGATGGATTCCGGGAAACTCTTGTTTTTCTTTATTTTGTCAGGATCGCAGTCAGTCCAAAGTAGATCAGGACGATCACGCCGAGAACGATGCGGTAATATCCGAAGAATTTGAAGTCATGTTTTTTGACATATCCGAGTAAGAACTGGATCGAGTACATGGAAACGACGAAGGCGATCACCATGGCCGCCACCATGAAGAAGAGCTCCATTGCGGAGAATGCCAGGCCGTAGTGAAGGATCTTTAAGAGGCTGGCGCCGAACATGACCGGAATTCCAAGAAAGAAGGTGAACTCCGATGCGGCGGTTCTGGAACAGCCAAGCATCATCGCGCCGAGAATCGTCGCGCCGGATCTCGATGTACCCGGGATCAGCGCGAGTAGCTGGAAGAGACCGATGTAAAATGCGGTCTGGTAGCTGATCTGGGATACTTTCTTTATGCGGAATTCCGCGTGCTGGTTACGGTTCTCGAAGGCAATAAAAATAACACCGTAGATGATTAGCATCGCCGCAACCACATATGGATTGTAGAGATACTTGTCAAGCACTTCGTCAAGCAGGATCCCGATCACGGCAGCCGGAAGGCAGGCGATGATGATCTTGAACCATAGATGCCATGTGGCACGCTTCTGTGCCGGTTTCTTTCCCGGATCAAATGGGTTCAGACGTCTGAAATACAAGACCAGAACCGCGAGAATTGCGCCTAACTGGATCACGACGCGGAACACGTTCATGAATTCTTCTGATACATTCAGGTGGACGATATTCTCCACAAGGATCAGGTGACCGGTGCTGCTGATCGGAAGCCATTCGGTGAAACCTTCGACGACACCGAATACGACGATCTTTAGAAATTCGATAAAGTTGCTCATATTCACTCCTATGCTTTATATTTTGAATATAGCGTGCGGTCTTCTTGTTTTCATTGTCATGAAAACAAGAAGCTTCGGGCATCCGCCCTATGTCAACAGGTTCAAAAAAATGCTTCTGCAAGCAAGCTTGCGGCGCATTTTTCCGAACCCGCTGACGCACGCCAGATTGCTAGTTGATATTTTCGATCTGCCAGTCGATCGGCTCGATTCCATTCTCTTTTAAATACTTGTTTGTCTTGCTGAACGGTCTGCTGCCGAAAAATCCGCGGTAGGCGGACAGTGGACTCGGGTGCGGTGACTCGAGGATCAGATGCTTCGGGTTCGTCAGCATCGGCTTCTTCATCTGTGCCGGACGTCCCCAGAGGATGAACACCATCGGGCGGTCCTGCTCGTTTAAGACGCGGATCGCGGCATCCGTGAATTCCTCCCATCCGATATTCTTGTGGGAGTTTGCCGCATGGGCACGGACAGTCAGGACTGTGTTTAAGAGCATAACGCCCTGATCTGCCCACTTCTTTAAATATCCATTGTCCGGGATATAGCAGCCGCAGTCCTCATGAAGTTCCTTATAGATATTGACCAGGGACGGCGGGATCTCCACCGACGGCTTTACGGAGAAGCTCAGTCCGTGCGCCTGCCCCGGCTCGTGATATGGGTCCTGCCCCAGGATCACCACTTTTACTTTTGAGAGAGGCGTAAACGCAAAGGCGTTGAAGATATCATCCGGCGCCGGATAGACTTCCTTTGTCTCGTACTCGCTCTTTACGGTCTCGTATAATTTCCTGTAATACGGCTTTTTGAATTCCCCGCTCATAGGGACCAACCAGTCATTTGCGATCGCAGCCATATTTCCTCCTTGTTGTACTTATTTATAACGCTTCAGTATCTTCATAGTTCTATGTTTTCTTACCGTCAACACAGCAAGTACACAAACCGCCTGAACAGTTACACTCTTTCTAAGAATTCATCCACAAATTTAAACGATACCTCCGCCACCGGACATGACTTCCCGGCAAGCTCTTCCGGCACCTGGGAAAAGCTCTTATGTACCCGGAACAGATACGCCTTGTTATTTAACATCGCCGTCTTCTCAAAGGGCCAGCGGATCAGGGTCGGGTCTTTATAATTCTCTCCAAGCTCCAAAAGCACCGTGTTCCGGTTTAAGGTACAGGAAAGCCATAATGTATAAGACTTCCACGCCTCTTCCGTAAAGGATACGCTGTGGGGAACTGCCATATGACCGGCATCAAGGCCAAGTCTCGCCGCGTCCTCATCTGCCAGCGATGTGATCATATAATAATCTTTTCCCTCAAGAAATTTCTTTAACTTTTCCGCGGCGTGAAGAACCTCTTCCTCCTCCGCGCCTTCTTTTTTCTTCCACTCAGAGCCGATTCCCACAAGGATCTTCTCTGCGGTTTCCAGTTTTTCCTTCAGAATTTTTTCTGCTTCTGTCTTTTCCAAACTTTTCCTCCAGTATTCAGCATAATTCGTTTTCGAACGTTAACATCATAACATAAATAGGGGCTGGATTCAACTGATCCCTCTTGTACTTTGCTTTTCATTTTCTTAAGTTTTTCTGTCTGCGTCAGAATACGTTCTGCCGTCCTTGAATTCTTATGGCATGTCAGTGACATTACAAAAGCGCCATGCATAATTTTCCCCCGTATCTCTCATACTTTTTTTGCAGATGAATATCAGACAGATCCATGGCAGTTGTTTTTATCAGCTGTCCGAAAAAACTGTATGGCAATTATTATGGAAAGGATGGATCAATGATGGAAGAACACTCAATCAATCTTCTCAGGGAATGCGACTCCGGCTGCAAGATGGCGGCGGAAAGTCTGGAGCAGATCCGGGATATGGTGTCGGATCAGGAGCTCTGGAAAGATATCACGGAAAGCTATGAAAAGCACCAGGAGCTGGACGCAAGGATCAAAAAGACTTTAAGCGCCATGGCTGAAGAGGGAAAAGAACCGGGAAAGATGGCCTCCGCCTGGTCATGGATGTCCACAGAAATGCGGATGATGGCCAAAGGCGGCGACAAAGAAGCCGCCAGTATTGTCACTGACGGCTGTAATATGGGGATCAAGACCATATGCGGTTATAAAAATCAGTATTCCGGCGCGTCAAAGGCGGTCATGGAGATCGCCGATGAGCTCACCGGACTGGAGGAAAATCTCAGAGACTGTATGAAGAAATTTCTCTAAATCTTATCTTCCGGACGGTGCCCCGCCACCGCCGGAAGCCCCGGTTGACATGGCTGTGCCGCCTGCGGAGACACCGGTCTCAACACCGGCCACCTGCCATACATAGGACTCGTAGGCGGAGACAAGATTCAGTTTCGCCGTATTCATCGCCGCTTCGCCGGAAAGCCATGCGGATTCACCGGAAAGATAGGCGTTCTTTGAGAGCATACCTGCTGCCTGTTTCTTCTGCACCGTATCCCACGCCTGCTTTGCCGCAGAATAGGCACTCTCCGCTGCCTCGTACTGGGATAAGGCGTTCTGGAGATTCTCGTATGTGGATCTCAGGCTGATTTCCGCGTTCTGGGCCGCCTCGCTGATCCGCTGCTTTTTAAGCTCCCGGTTATCCGTTCCCGTCACTCTGGACTTCATCTCACTGACCCAGGTGGAGTCGTTGCTGATAGCCGTCTGAAGATCATTTTCCACAGACACCGCGCAGATTGCGGTCATATCCGGATCCGGGACTGTACCGACCTCCACATCGGTGCGTCCGGAAAGTCCTAGCAGGGTCAGAAGACTTTCTTTTAACTCACTCTGCTGTTCCTTCAGGGATGCCAGGGAATTCTGCTGCCGTTCCAGGCAGCTCTTCTCCGACTCCAGTTCCGTATCCTTGATGAGACCAGCCGACCGTTTCTTCACCGCCGCGTCGTAGGAACTCTGCGCCGCCTCCACGCTCTTTTCCATCGCCGCCACATTGGCTGCCATCTGGTTATAGGAGTTCATCAGGTTCTGCGCCGTCGCCGTCAGGGTATCCGCCATGTCCTCCATGGTCTTCTCCTGACTTGCGGAATTCATGCGGTTGATCGTGGACTGCACCTGCGCCATGGAAGTGCGGATGTTCTTCGCATTATTCTCGTAGAGTGCCTGCATTTCTGTGTCGCCGTCATCCTTGTAGGAATCTGCCATCTTTTTCAGGTAGTTGTACTCTTCCTTTAACGTCTCGTGCATCTTCTCATAGGGCGCGCTCTGGCGGTTCTGGCTGTCCTGACTCTGCAGGTAGGAAAAGTTTCCCGTTTTGATCAGCTCCCGCAGATCGCTGTACTCGATTTTTGTGATCTGACTTGCATCTACGGAATCGGATTCCGCTGCGTAAGATATGATTTTGCAGGATGAGAGCGCTCCGGCGATCAATCCGTGCATATTTCCGGGGATAATGTCCGCGTTGTTCCCACCTCCGGCTGCCGCGAAAATTGCCGCGCCGAATAGCAGACCGCCCATCCATTTTTTATATGTTTTCATTCTTTCACCTCACATCAACTCATTCCTAATCTGCATTCCATGCCATTTTGCGTTCTTTCTGCTGTGACAGGAAGCATTTCCGGCAGAGAAGAGCTTATGACGCCGACGCCAATCCTGCCACCGCCCAGTCATATGTGACCTTCGCGGTGAGAAAGCTTAACCTTGCGGATTCCATGGAAGTTTTCGCAGAAAGGCAGGCGGATTCCTGCTTCGCGTATGTCTTCTTTGTGATGGTTCCGGCGGAGAGCCTTAGCTCTGCTGCTGCCCGTTCCTTCTCCGCAAGTTCGTAGCTCGTCTTCGCCTGTTCGTAGCTGTCCTTTGCGAGTACCAGGCTGTTGTAGGCGTTCTTCACATTTGTGGAGACCGTGTCTTTCTGATTCGACAGCGTGCTCGTATAAGTTGCACGGTTATTTTCCGACTGGGAATTTGCAAGTCTGCGCTCTGTGGTCTTGATGCTGTAGTTGTTCGAGATGGCTGTCTGGATATCTGAATCCACATTGATGGAGCAAACTGCGGAGGTGTCCACATCCGGAAGACTTCCGATCTCCACGGAATCATTGTAATTCCAGCCCAGCATGATAATAAGCTGCTGCCTCGTCTGCTCCAGACTGCTCTTTGCGGACTGCAGGGACGCTTTCGCGTTCGTGACTGTCTCCTCCGCGCTGTCGACCTCCGACTGCAGGGCCATTCCCGCAGATTTTCTCGTCTGGGCCTGGGTATATGTGGTCTCCGCCTGTGTCACCGCGTCCTCTAAGGTGTCCAGGGATGCCTTTCCGCTGTAATAGGAGATCATCAGCTTCTGTGCCTGCTGCACGATGCTCTTCTCCGCCTGTTCATATCCGAGACGCTTGATCTCGCCGTCATCCACGTTGTTATCGCCCTGCTCCGTCAGGTTATCCACGGAGATCTCGCTGTTTAACGCCTGGGAGATCTGTCCCGCGTAGTTTGCGCTGTCATCGTCCGGGTAGCTGATCCGCTCGGATACCTCGCTTGCGGAATCATAATATTCCTTTGCGATGTCCGTGCTGGTCTTCCCTTTGTATTTCTGGTAGTCCAGCTCATTCTGGCGGACTGTGGTGTTGTACTCGTGGATCAGGTCCGCGATCTCTCCGTATTCCAGCTTGTTGTCCTGGAGAGATGCCCATTTTTCCGCTGTATATGCAAATTCCGGGCTGGTCGCAAACGCCTGGAGCGGCGCCGCACTCACCATGAGCGCCATGGCGAACAGTCCTGCAATTTTCCATTTCTTCATGCTTAACTCCTTTCTGCGGTGAAACCGTCAGATACAGGTCCGCCCTGGGGATAAATTCCCCCAGGGTGTTCCCAAAACCTTTTATCCTTTTTAACCTTTAATTTGATCCTTTATTATAACCCTTTTCCTTCAAAATCCCTGAATTAAATATCCAGCACTTTCCGTTCCTTCTTACCGTTCATGATCGCGTAGTAAACCGGAAGAATAAACAATGCAACCAGAATACCTGCCGTCAGACCACCGATATTTACGATCGCCAGACCTTTCGTCGTAGATGCGCTGCTTCCTGTGGAGAGCACCATCGGGATCATGGAAAGGATCGTGGTGGAGCTTGTCATTAAGATCGGGCGGAGACGTGTCGCTCCGGCCTCAACAAGGGCAGTCTTAAGATCCATGGTCATCCGGTACTGGTTGACCGTATCCACATAAAGGATACCGTTGTTTACGACCGTACCGATCAGGACCAGGAATCCTAAGATAGATGTCATACTGATGGTCGTACCGGTCAGCTTCAGGAGTCCGAAGGAACCGACAAGGCTGAAGGGGATCGTTGTCATGACCATGAAGGAGAACTTCGGGGACTCGAACTGGGCCGCCATGACTACGAATACCAGGAATACCGCAACCGCGATGGCCTGATACAGGGATGAGAATTCCTCCGCCATCATACGGTTCCTGGAGTTTGTACCGATGGACACGCCGGACGGAAGGTTCGGCTGGACCACCTCGCTGTCGATGAGGTTCTTCACATTTCCGTTTACGTAATCCGCCGTGATCGTAACCTCGTACGCTTTATCGGTCTTGGAGATGGAGGATGGGTTATCCTTAAAGACAACATCCGCCACATCGGAAACCGCTACGGTTCCGCCGGTTCCTGTCGTGATCAGCATGTTCTTTACCTGCTCAACCGTGCGGTACATGCCTTCCGGATATTCTGCCTTGACGCTGACCTCATTTCCGTCAATGGTCAGGGTCGCGATCTCAGTTCCATCAAGCATCTGCTTTACCTGCTGTCCGATGGATGCCGCCGTGAGGCCTTCCGCGGAAGCCGCCACCTGATCTACATTGATGGATACAACCGGAGCCGTGTTCTCCACATCGGAGTGGACATTTTTCACATCATCTCTGGCAACCATCTCGCTTACGATCTTGTCCGCGGTCTCCTTCACCGTGTCGTAATCAGAACCGTCAAGGATCACCTCATAGTCGTTCTGTCTTCCCATGAAGCTCATGGAAGCAGACGCCTCGACCTCAATGGTACAGTTCTCAAGACCTGCCATCTCGTCTTCCCACTCAGATACGATCTCATCCGTGCTCATCTTTCTGTCATCCTTTAAATAGGCGCTGACGGTTCCGCTGCTGCCGTTGTAACGGAGCATGTAGGAATCCACATCCTCGTGGCTGCTGACGATGGATTCCACCTGAGTCAGGATATCATCCGCCTTCTCGTCGAGAAGCCCCGGTCTTGTGGTGATCGTCACGGAGATCGTACCGTTATCATCGGATGTCATGAGCTCACTCTGCATGCCGCTCGCGAGAAAGAGCGTAGCTGCGACAAGTCCAACTGAGCCCAGCATAACAATGGCTTTATGTTTCAGTACCGTCGGAAGGAGCTTCCGGTATCCGAACTGAAGCAGCCTCATAAGACCGGATAACGGTGCTTTTTCCCGTTCCTTCGGCTTATACAGCATATAGGTCAGCGGAACCACCGTGATCGCGGAGAGCAGGGACGCACTCATACAGAATACGATGGTCCAGCCGAGCGGTGTGAACATCTGACCGCTCATGCCGTTTAAGGTTGTAAGAGGGATAAATACGACACAGGTCGTCAGGGTGGAGCCGAGGACGGACATGGCAACCAGACCGGAACCTTCCAGAGCCGCCTTCGCGTACTCCACGAATCCGCGCCCATCCATCTTATCCATGGCCCTAAAGCAGCTCTCTAAAACAACGATGGAGTTGTCGACCATCATGCCGACACCGAGAACCAGAGCACTCATGGTAATGACGTTTAAGGTAAAGCCGACTCTTGTCATCAGGATCAGGGATACCAGAATGGAGGTCGGGATCGAGCTTCCGACGATCAGGGATGCCTTGATATCACCAAAGAAGAGCCAGATGATGATCATGGAAATAATAACTGCCAGAACCATCGTCTGAGCCACATCCATGAGGGATGATTTGATGCTGTCGGCGCTGTCGCGGGCGATCTCGATATGAAGTCCGGAATCCGACGCTTCCAAGGACTCGACTGCTTCTTTTACCTGGGAGGAAAGCTTCATCGCGGAGCTGGACTGTTTCTTTGATACGGAGAGAGAAATGGTCTCCTGTCCATTATAGCGGGACACACCGCCCATCTGTTCCTCCGTGGTGTACACGTCGGCAATGTCTTCCAGATATACGGTCTTACCGCTCTGGGTCGTGATCGGCACCTTCTTCAGATCATCCAGTGTGCTGGCCTTCGCGGATGTTGTGACGGAGAGGGAGAGATCGCCGTATTCCGCGGATCCGGACGGATAGGAGAGATCCGCTGCCGCCATGGCGCTTGTGATCTGGTTCACCGTCACTTTATACTGCTTCATCTTTACCGGATCCAGCTCCACCTTCACATACTCGGAGGAACCACCCATGGATTCGACCTGGGCAACAGTAGAAAGCTGCTCGAATACCGGTGTGATGTTCTGGTCTACATAGTCGTAGAGGTCTTCCTGAGTGTCATGAGTGATGGAAAGCATGATATCGTTTCCACCGTTCATGTTCATCTCCATGACGCTCGTATTACAGTCCTCCGGAAGTCCGCGGATGCTGTTTAAGGAACGTGTCAGTTCATTGTAGGCATCATCCATATCCTGATCATAATCATACTCCAGCATGATCATGGCATTTCCCTCGTTGGAGGTGGATGACATGCTCTTTACGCCCTCCAGCGTACTGACCTGATCCTCGATGGGCTTTGTCACCAGTTCATCCATATCTTCCGGTGTAGCTCCGGAATATGACGCACGCACGATCAGCATCGGCTGATCCGTATCCGGCATCTGCTCCAGTGTCGCGTTAAATACGGAGGAGATACCGAAAACAAGGATACAGAGCAGGGCTAAGATCGTCGTGACCGGACGTTTTAATACATACCTCGTAAGTCCCATGATCAGCCCTCCTGTGCTGCGCTGCTGCCGGCGGCGCTGTTGTCTGCGGCTGGTGTCTCGCCGCCTGCTCCGTCACCACTTCCGAAAAGCTGGATATCCGCGCCTTCATACAGGTTGTTGCTCCAGGTGCTCACAACGAGGTCATCCGCAGAAAGTCCATCCGTGACTTCCACATAATCGTCATCGTTGATTCCAACCTCGATGGATGCTTTTTTCGCCTTTCCATCTTCATACAGGTAGACGTAAGCGTTTCCTCCGCTGTAATACACGGCATCCACCGGGATCGTCATGACGTTTTCGGCTTTTCCCGTCGTAACGGTAAGCTTCACGGTACTTCCCGTCGCCGCGTTATTGTCTGTATCGGTAAGCTGCGCCTCCACCTTAAACATTCCTGTGGAATCGTCCACCATGGTGTTGATCTCATCGATCATTGCATTGTATGTAGTTCCGCTCTTTTCTACCGTCAGAGAATCGCCAACCGCAAGGTTCTCCAGCATTCTCTGGGTGACATAGAATGTCACCTTCTTCTCACCCTCGCCGGAGATCACGCAGAGTTCCCCGTTCATATTCGCCCGGTCGTAAACTTCCGCGCTGCAGCTCTCCACCTTTCCGGAGATCGGAGCCGTCACACTGCTGTAGCTGACCTGCTGATCATAGGAAGTCTTCGCGGAATTGTACTGGAGCTGTGCCGTCTTCACCGCATTTGTATACTGTTCATATTCCTGTTCGGAGAGGTCTCCGCCATCGTAGAGGATCTGCATTCTTGCGAGATCACTCTGAGCCTTCTGAAGATTCACCTGCGCAGAATCCACAGAATTTTTTGCATTTGCCACCTGCTCCGTATCGATGGTAAAAAGGACCTGACCCTTCGTGACCGTATCGCCCGCCTTCACATAAACCGCCGTGATATCTCCGGACGCCTTTGCGTATACATGGACCACATCATCCGGTTCCACCGTACCGGTCAGCTCCGTTGTCAGATAGATACTTCCTGTCTCCGGCTCCTCCGCACGGACCACGGTACTCTGGCTTTCCTGCTGCATACCGCCCATTCCTCCAGGACCGCCGCCGGGGCCGCCCATACCGCCCTGCATTCCGCCGCCCGACGAGTTTCCTTTCATCACGATTACACCTGCTGCCGCTGCAACTACAACGACTCCTGCTGCCGTACACAGGATGATGTTCCTTTTTTTCATGATCCTATATGCTCCCTTCCTGATGATCCTTGTTCTTTTCTGCCTTTTTGAATGTTATAGCCAATAATATAAAAGTCATTTGTGAACACTTTGTGAGGAAATTTTCAGGAATTTGTGAGGACTCTTTCACAGATGGGAATTTTATGATATATCTTTAGATAGAAATGCCAGCTGGTCATGACACAAATGTTGGAAAAACTTTTATGTCCAAACCGATTGTCTGCAAATGAAAGTGTATAATTTTATTAAATATACGTGCAATTCATGAAATTATAGAATAGGGGTACAATATTAATGTCAAAACTATTGATCGTTGATGACGATATCCGTCTCAGGAAACTGGTGCATACATACGGAGAAGTGGAGCATTATGAATGTGATGAGGCCGCAGATGGACTCGCGGCGCTGGAAAAATTGCAGGATAATAATTTCGATCTCGTGATTCTGGACGTTATGATGCCGGGACTCGACGGTTTCGAAACATTAGAGCGGATCCGCAAGACCAGCGAGATCCCGGTGATCATGTTGACCGCCAGAAACGAAGAATACGATAAGCTCACAGGCTTTGGGCTCGGAGTGGATGATTATGTCTCAAAACCCTTCAGCCCGAAGGAGCTCATGGCGCGGGTGGGCGCAGTCTTAAAGCGCAACGGGAGAAAAATGTCTGTTCTTTCCTATCAATATAAAGAGCTTGAGATCCACCCGGATTCCCGCACCGTCTCCATCTCCGGGAAGGAGCTGATCCTTGCCCCGAAGGAATTTGACCTTCTCCTGGAGCTTGCGAAAAATCCCGGAACTGTCATGAGGCGGGACAAGCTCCTTCAGGATGTCTGGGGATACAGCTACTGCGGCGACGGACGCACCGTGGACACCCACATAAAATCCGTCCGTGACCGTCTCGGCCCATACCGCTCCATGATCCAGACCGTATGGGGCGTCGGATATAAATTCGATCCGGATGCCGTGCTCCAGTAATTCCGGCTGACAGCTCCCGCCGGCACACCTCAGATACTGACTGGAATTGAAAAACAATTACCGATAAAGGAACAATATGGAACATATCAATGAAACAAAAAAATCTGAGCTGAAAGTTCTTCACACAAAAAAACGCCCCGGCCTGATGTTTCAGCTCTGGGGCATGATGATGGGGCTTGTTGTCCTGACCGCAGCCTGCATGTGGTTTGTTCAGGTCTTTTTCTTCGAACATACCTATGCGGAAACAGCCCTGTCCAACTCCTTAAAGCAGCTCCAGCCGGTTATGAGCGATCTGACAAACCGGGATCTGACGGAAGATGACCATCTGCTGCCGTTCTTGAGCCGGATGATCGACGGAACGATCTTTCTCACCGATGATGCCGGGGAGCTCACCGATATTTACAGTTACGGACATCTTCTTACCGATGTCCAGAATGAGCCGGAATACGGCATCTGGAAATTTATCAGGAATTCCGACGAGTTTTCCAATGTCCAGACACGTCAGATCTATCAGAACGTATTAAAAAACGATCACCATATGATCTGTATCCACATTGGAATCCCGGTCACCTACGCCGGTGAGAACGCTTATCTTCTGATTGAAAACATGATCCGTACCGATGCAGCTTTTACATTCAACCGGATGCAGCTGATCATTCTCACCGTGGTCCTGACCATCGCCGCGTCCATCCTCGCCGCCGTAGGCTCCAGATATTTCACAAAGCCGATCTTTGCGATCAAACACACGGTGGACCGGCTTGCAGAAAATGATTTTTCCGCCCGCGCCGATGTGAACCGCCGCGATGAGCTCGGGGAGCTGGCGGAATCTGTCGGGCTTCTTGGACAGGCACTGGCCCGCGTCGATGTTCTTCGAAAGGAAGTCATCGCTAACGTCTCCCATGAGCTCCGATCCCCACTTTCCGTGATCTCCGGCTATGCAGAACTTGTCCGGGACATTCACTGGAAAGATGAGAAGGCCAGAAACGAAGATCTGGACCTCATTATCGAGGAATCCAATCGGATGAGCGAGATGGTAACGGATATCTTAGACTACTCCCAGCTTCAGTCCGGCTATATCAGGCTCCGCCCGGAATCCTTTGATTTCACAGGCTTGGCCGAATCCGAGACCTCCCACTGCGCGGCAACAGCCGCGACTTACGGGATCCGGGTCCGCTTTGAAGCGCCCAAAGACTCGATCTTCATAAATGCCGATCCATTAAAACTCAGCCAGGTACTCCGGAATCTTCTCTACAACGCCATCAACCACACCCCGGAAGGCGATGTCATAACCGTCTCTCTGGAGCCCAAAAGTGACCGCACCGTGAGACTTTCTGTCATGAACCCAGGCACCCCGATCTCCGAGGAGGACAAAAAGATCATCTGGGAGCGCTACCAGAGAAGCCAGCACCAGAGCGGCCGCCGCATGGGTACCGGGATTGGCCTCTCCATCGTCAGCACGATCCTTGATGCCCATGGAATGAAATATGGGGTGGATTCCGACGAAAAAGGAACCACATTCTGGTTTGAAGTCACAGAATCTGGTTCCAATCGTCTCTTCAATGCGGCAGGTGTCTGATCTGCCGCATTATCTGATTCCTGCTTTTGACTTTTTCGATGTCAAAAGGACTGCATTGATATAAGAACTTAACGGTACGGTCAGAATGACTCCCATCGTCGCTGAAATTCCCTGAATGATCTCGATTCCGATGGAGTACATGTTGACGATCTGATTCGCGCTGTAGCCGTACGCATATAAAAATACGAGCGTGTTGATCGAAGTTCCGGTAAATGCCAGAATCAGTGTGTTTGACATGGTTCCCATCATATCCCGTCCCACGCGGATTCCGGACAGGAACAGTTCCTTTGTATCTAACTCCGGGGCCCTGAGGGCGATCTCATGAACGGAGGAGCTGACCGACATGGACACGTCCATGATAGCCCCCAGGGCTGAGATCAGAATTCCCGCGTACAGCAATTCTCCGATCTTGATATCTGTCATCTGTGCAACATATTCCAGCTGTTCGATATCCGATACATTGTATCCGCTTATCATTGTCATCTTTCCAAAAGCAAACGCTAAAATGCCTGATATGGCAACTCCCATCACTGTTCCTATGATTGACGCGGCTGTTTTTGTCGTAAAACCGCCGATCAGGTACATCGTCGCCACGGTGGTAAGGACTGCCACGAGGATCGCTGCCGCAATGGGGGACACGCCACGGTAGATGAGCGGGATAAAAATCCAGATGATACAGACGAAAGTAAATATGAGTCCCAGCGCCGAACTTAACCCCTGCTTTCCTCCGAGCGCCCATATCATCACAAGAAACAGGGCAATGATCACCGCAAGGATCCTGCTCCGGTCAATGCTGTACACCGTCACATATAAATTATCACCGCTCTCATTCACCGCAGCGATCACTTTCATTCCCGGCACACAGTGCGCCCCATATAAATAACTGGAGGAACTTTTCGCCTCCACCGTGTGCCCTTTTCTGTCCCCGGATTTCAACACAAGCCGTACCGTCTGCTGTCCTACGTACTGGCCGCTCTCCTGCACATTATCCTGAACGACTTCCAGGACCACTGCTTTTTCAAAGCTGCGGCCCTGGTCGTCATACAGTGGAGTGCGGTCGATCCGGTTCAGGAAATACAGAATGATTCCAAACAGCACTGCTGCCAGCAGAACTGTGATCTGTCTTTTTCTGACCTGTTTCACGATTTCTTCCGATCCCTTCTGCTTATTCTTTGATCTTATAACGGTTCTGTATCTTCACAGCTATTTGATCTTTACGATACGCACCTGATCGTCGATCTTTTCATTTGTATCGGTACGGTAGGTATTGATCGTAAGGGACTGTTTGTCTACATTTACGATCGTGTAGGTCGGAACATCTTCCTGCCAGCGGTTTGCGATATAGCTCTGTTTTCTTGGAGTTAAATCATAGTATTTGCTGCCTGAGGAGGATCCGGCTGTCAGATAAAGGATTCCATCCGGGTTCAGGTTATCGCTCTTTCTGGAGACGATCGCAGCCTCATCCATCACTGCCTTTAAGTAGTTTAAGTATGTGAGACCCGCCTGATCCGCTGTTGCAGGCTTGATATTCGCCGGTGCTACAAAGCGCTGTTCCTTGCTGCTTCCGACATCGATATCCTGTTCCAACTGCTCATCAAAGCTGTCATCATCATAATCAACCGTCTTTACACCACCTTTTAAAAGGTAGCTTCTGGAGTATGCATGATCATGTCCTGTCAGAACCACATCCACATCGTTATCCTCGAAAATCGGGACGAGCTCGTAACGGAGGTTTGTGATCTCCGGCTCATTGGAGTGCTCCGCGGATCCGTAGATATCCTGATGAAGCGCTACGATCCTCCATGTGCAGTCCGGATTCTCAGCAACAGCGTTTTCGATAAATTCTCTGTGCTCCGCTACGTTGGTATCCTGAGTGTTGAGCATCAGGTACAGGGCATCGCCGTAGGTAAAGGAATAATCTCCGCCGACGATCCCGTTGGATCCCAGAGTACTTAAGTTCGGCACGTTGAAATGCCAGCTGTAGTTTTCATTATCGGCATCATGGTTTCCGACTGTTGTTGCGACAGGCAGGGAAGCCAGAACTTCCGGTCTTAAATAGCCGGCATATTCGATCTCACTGACGGTTCCGTCCTTTACCTTCTTCTTGTTTGTCTGGATCTGGTCACCTGCAGAGAGGACGAAACTCGGCTTGCTTCCCGCTTTTTCCACAGCAAGATTTAACGTATGATTCCAGTTAAAGCTGTCGCTTAAAACGGCCTCACGCTGTGCTGTTTTAAAGGTGTCCTTTGCAATATCTTCCGGCTTCTTCGCCTTCTCGGAGTTTGAGGATCCGATCTGCGGGTCACCCACAAAGATAAAGCTGTAGGCATCAGAATTTCTTGTCTGGAATTTGCGGATCTCCTTATCACCAGCCTGATAATAGTATGTCGTGTCCGGTTCAAGACCTGTGAGCGTCACCTTGTTGGACTGATATCCTTCCTGTGCCGGTACCGATGATACTTCCATATCTCTTGCGTCTGCCAGATCCTTCTCTCTGCCAAAGCGGAAGCCTGCCGTCTCTCCATCCTTGGAATACCATGCAAAATTCATCTGGGATTCATCGGCACCCGGAGTCAGGGAAACCTCTGTCCAGTCCGCACCATTTTTCTCCCATTCTTCCTTCCATGCATCGTATGCGCCGTTTGCTGCCGCAGCGGTAGATTCTGCCGGAGTCTTTCCGTCCGGGGCCGCACCTGCGATTGCAGGGATCGTCTGACATACCATCATCGCCGCAAGAGCCGCAAGCATCACTCTGCTTTTCTTCTTAAACATCTGTGTGTCCTCCATATCGTATTTGTGTGTATCTATCCGGAGACCTTCCCACCGGACTGCCAATTTTCCGCAGTTTTTCACTGCGTTTTCAATATAACACCCAGCTTTTTCGATTACAACCGACCTTACAAACGTTTAAGATGACCTCTCGCAAAGTTTTACATAGATTTTAAACTGTCCGCAATCTTTTTATATACCGGAGTCTGGACATGGTACTTCTCGCCCATGCGAACCACCTCAAATACGAGTCCGTCGATCTCCGACTGTTTTCCTTCCATCACATCTCTCTGCATAGATGTGGTGGACTCCGGTGCAAGGTGAGATAAGATCTCGAGGTTGACTTTCACATAGTCCTTCTCAAACGGAATTTCCATCGCCTCCGCCAATGCCATGATCTCGCGGATCATTGCCTTGAACGCCTCACGTTCCTCACCCTCTCTCTGGAAATCCGCCGCCGTGGCATGATAGTAGAGACCTGCCGCACCGATTGGGGATACATAGGAGAATTTTTCCAGGGCATCCCGGCGGATATTTTCGGAAAGTTCCCCGGAGATTCCGCTATCGTTGAAGTCCTTCGCGATTTCCTTAAGTTCTTCCCGAAACTCGTTCTTTTCCCGGACGCCAAATACGACCCGTAGGATCTTTCCATGCTGCACAAGGGCACCTGGGCCTTCGATGTTGGCGGACACATAGATGCATCCATCCGTCACAAGAATTCCCGGAAGTTTTTCCTGAAGACGTCCACCTGTTCCGTAGATGTTGAGGATCGGGATCACGATGGTGGTCTTCTTTGCGATTTTCTGGATAAACGGCACCGTACTGTCCAGGGAATAACCTTTGACGCACACAAGGATCACATCCGGCTTTTCTGCCTCCCCTGCTGTCTTGATCTTATTCTCATAAGATTCCATATTTTCCGCCTGGACCGGGATTGTCTCCACAGTCCCGTCCCAGAGATGGCGGAGCGTAAGTCCGTCTTCCTTCATAGCAGCAAGATGGGCGTTTCTCGCAATCAGCGTCACGTCCTTTCCCGCCTTAGTCATATAAGCCCCAAGAATTCCGCCGGTACCTCCTGCACCGATGATTAAATATTTCATAATATATCTCCATTCCGCCGCCTTCGGCTGGTGGCACAAATAGTGCGCGCACCCACAGAAGTCCATGGAAGCGCGCACAATCTAACTTTTCTTATTTCATAACTGCCTGCAGTTTTCAATGCACTCACAGCTGTTATTACCTTTTCCCCGGTCAGTCTGCCTGATGCTCTACCTCATAGGCATGTTCTTCCTTGATCTTCTTTAACGTCTCCGGCTCACGGATCAGATCGAGGGCTGTGAAGGCAAGAACCTTCGCGCCAAGAAGAATGGAATCCAATCCTTTCTGTGAGCATGCCGCAGCAACCATTTCCTTGCTGTGGCCCTTGATCGGCTCGTCGCTGATATTGATGGTCGGCTGGATCGCCGGAACGACCTGGGAAACATTTCCGATATCTGTCGATCCCATAAGGCGCTCTCCTGCCGGATCTGCTGTCTCACCAAACAACTTCAGGTTTTTCTCATAAACCGCATCAAAGGATGGTGTCGGAACCATATTTTCTACCCAGTTCTGGTACGGCTTCATGCTGCCCTTTGCGCCCATCGCCATCGCGGAGGCTTCCACGATCCGCTCTACCTTCGCGTAGACATCCTTTAATGTGCTGGATGCCGCCGCTCTCAGGTAAAATTTTGCTGCTGCGTAATCCGGTACCGTGTTCGGTGCCTGTCCACCATTTACGATGATCCCGTGGATCCGCACATCATCGCTCAGATGCTGGCGAAGAGCATTGATGGAGTTATAGGTCTGGATCAGCGCGTCCAGAGCGTTGATTCCCTGCTCCGGTGCTGCAGCCGCATGGGATGCCCTGCCCCAGAATTCAATATCGATCGGAACACATCCAAGAGTTTTTTCTGTAAGGCGATGTCCAACTCCCGGATGTGCAGAAAGAGCCGCGTCAACGTCCTTGAAATATCCCTCGCGGACAAAGCTTCCCTTCGCACTTCCGTTTTCTCCACCTTCCTCCCCAGGTGTTCCGTAGAGGCGGACCTCTCCGCCGACCTCATCAATCACACTCTTTAACGCCGCAGCCGCCAGAGAAGAAGTTGCGCCAAACAGGTTATGTCCACAGCCATGTCCAAGTCCTACAAGGGCATCGTACTCCGCAAGGAAAACCATGACCGGCCCCGGTTTCCCGGATTTATAGCTCGCCGCAAAACCGGTTCTGTGACCGGCTGCCGGCATCTCTACCTCGAATCCCACGCTCTTAATCTGATCTGCAAGACGTTTGGAAGCGAAAAACTCATAATTGCTGACCTCCGGCTTCTCATGGATCTCCAAAGCGATCTGCTGATATGTCTTGCCATTTGCCTCTACATAATCCACAATTTTCTTCTGTAATTCATCCATTGTCCACAACTCCTTTTCTTTTATCCCATAAATTCACTGCAATATTCTTATAAGGAAAAAGACCTGACAAAAACCTACTTGTCAGGTCTCTTAATGCGTATTATAGTTCTTTTCGCCTGAATTTTCCAGTCTTTTCTTCCGATTTCACCGATCTGTTCCGGCAATTATTTGTTACTGTTCACGCCTTGCGCAAACAGTAACTGATTTTGCCGATGCTTCGCATTCCAAATCGGCAAAATCCACTACCACCACTGTATTGTACGGAATTTTCAGTTCAGAAAATTCCTACCCGTGTACAGTAACAATTATTTTCCTTCTCTTACTTCCTCAAACTCCTCCTGAATCTCCTTTGACGGCTCGCCGGTCGCAAGGCTGACAGCGACCAGACAGAGCATTGCAACGATAAACGCCGGAAGAAGCTCATAGACATTCCATGCACCGCCTAACGGACGAACGCAGTATTTCCATACAAATACCATGACTCCGCCCGCGATCATGCCGGCAAGAGCACCGTTTCGATTGGAACGTTTCCAGAATAATGCCGCAAGGACCACCGGTCCGAATACAGCACCGAAACCAGCCCATGCAAAGGACACGATTCCAAATACTGAGCTGTCCGGATTTCCCGCTAAAAATACCGCGATCACTGCGATAAAGAGAACCGTCGCCCGGGCAACATGGATCGTTCTCTTCTCGGTAAGATTTACGCCGAACATTCCCTTTAACAGGTTCTCAGAAACAGCGGAGGATGCCGCAAGAAGCTGGGAATCTGCGGTGGACATCGTGCAGGCTAAAATTCCGGCAAGTGTGATTCCCGCACCCACGATTGCGAGGAATCCATGCTGGCTTAAGAGTGTCGCAACCTGAATGATGATCGTCTCCGAAGCGGATCCCTTTAACTCCGCCATCACGCCATTCTTTGAGAGGCTGTAACCGACAACGCCGATAAAGATCGCAACTGCCATAGAGATTACGACCCATACCGTCGCGATCCGTCTGGACATCGCAATATTGTTCTCATGCTCTGTCGCCATAAAGCGAAGAAGTACATGGGGCATTCCGAAATATCCAAGTCCCCAGGCCAGTGTAGAAACAATTGAAATTGTTCCATAATCAGATGCAGCTCCGGCCGCACTGTCATATGTCGCTGTCAGGGATAAAAATCCCGGAAGTTCTCTCGCATTTGCAAGGACTGTGCTGACACCGCCGCTCATGGATACGCCGAAACATACCACAAGGACAAGCGCGATCGTCATAACAATACTCTGGATCAGATCTGTAAAGCTCGCTGCCATGAATCCGCCGAGTGCTGTGTAACCGACAATGACGACAGCACTGATCAGCATAGCCGCCGTATACGGAATTCCGAATAATGTGGAGAACAGTTTTCCACATGCCGCGAATCCGGACGCTGTATACGGAACAAAAAAGATAATAATAAAAATTGCAGAAATTCCCAATAACAGTTTCGAGTCATCGCGATACCGGTTTGCAAAGAAATCCGGCAATGTGATCGAATTCGTCTTTGCGCTGTATCTCCTGATGCGTTTTGCCACGATCAGCCAGTTTAAATATGTACCGATGGCAAGTCCGATCGCAGTCCAGGATGCGTCACAGATACCGCTGAGGTACGCCACTCCCGGCAGTCCCATCAGCAGCCAGCTGCTCATATCCGATGCCTCCGCACTCATTGCAGTCACAAACGGACCTAATTTTCTTCCGCCAAGGTAGAAATCGCTGGAGTCATTGTTCCCTTTAGAATAGAAGAAACCAATTGCCAGCATCATCACCAGATAGGCAATGATCACAAGAAATACTCCTATAATTGCTGCATTCATTTTCATACTTCCTCTCGTTTAGTGTAATAAAGCATTAATGTAGTTAAGTATATCAAAAAATTAACAGAATGCAAGCATTTTTCCATATTTTGCAGGAGCTTACTTTAAACGGCAGGCTGCAGCTCCGCACCGGTACGCATCATTGACGCATCAGTACCGTTGAGAACTCATTCTCCATTGGAACGTTCCTGCTCAAGAAGAGCTATTTTCATCTCCAGACACCGCCAGAGGTACAAGCTGTGCTTGCTATTATCTCATGACTGACAAACTGGAATTTTCAAATTAGTCTTTGCAAATAACCTTTGAACCTTCACCATCAATTACAATTC
>CABVBU010000029.1 GCA_902496665.1 uncultured Clostridium sp.
TCTGCGCACTTGCTGCGCTGACCGTAAGAAAACCTAGGCTAAAAGGCAAAAATCCATCGGCGTAGCCGATTTGGAATGGATTTTTGCCTGTAACTGTGAAGGTACTGAACAGTTACACTTATTTTATTTTTCTTCCGTAATTTTCATTGTTATATGAATTTGCTGTTGTGGGCTGTCATCGTTTTGATAAACGTGAGCACTCCAAATATTATTTAGGAATTAAGACCCTGCTTGTCTTCAGCTTCTTCTTTATTTGCTTCTTTCTGTGCCTGTTCCAGCTTCTTCCGCTTTCCTTCCTCCCGCAGCGCTTTAAAAAAGTCCTTCAGCATCTGTGAGCATTCCTCGCCCAACAGACCTACTTCCGTCTCCACCTGATGGTTGAATCCGTCCTCGTGCAGCATGTCGAGCACGGATCCGGCGCAGCCGGCTTTCGGGTTCATACAGCCGATCACCACCTTGGGAATTCTCGCCTGAACGATGGCTCCGGCGCACATCGGACATGGCTCCAAGGTCACGTACATCGTACAGCCCTCTAATCTCCAATCGCCGAGAATACGGCAGGCCTTCCGCATCGCGATGATCTCCGCGTGGGCCAGTACGTTTTTATCTACCGTCCGGCGGTTATATCCTCTCGCGATGATCCTTCCGTCATAGACGATCACGCAGCCGATGGGCACTTCCTTAAGCGCCGCCGCCTTTTTTGCCTGACGGATCGCCTCTTTCATATAATGTTCTTCTATCGTCATTTTTCTCATACGTTTCTCCACTTCCTGTCGCTTTATCTCCTGCCCCTTATTGTACCGTATTTTTGATTTCTGACAAGAGAAAATCGCCCGCCGTCCAGCATTCATTCCCCCTTCATGTGCAGAATGTCTAATAAATATCAATCTCGATTACAGCTTCTGTTTGATTTGTCAATAAACATACAACTTTATCTAAAAAATGGTAAAAGTTGTTGAAAATCATGTTTCCAGTATGTTAATCTTGTATCACAAGATACGAAAAAGGCGCTCATGAATCATCAAATTTTAACAAAGGAGAGGTAGTATGAAGAAAAAATTATTAGCACTCGGTCTCGCCGTTATGACGGCGGCTATGTCACTCGTGGGATGTTCGGAAAAAGCGGTTACATGGACAGTCACATGTCCCTGGGCTCCTTCCGGAGTCGCTGCTATGGTAAGCCAGAAGGCAGCAAGTCTTTCCAATACTTATTCTGATAAGATCATTCTCGTCGCTGACGCAGTAAAAGGTGACGCGGCAACGGTAAACAGCTGGGTTGCTCAAACGAAAGCAAACGATCCGGAGCTCGTTTTCGCAGGTGAGGGCCTTTTCTCCATCACCTCCATTCTTGATCCGGCAAAGATGCAGTTCACTTACGATGATTTCGAATTCGTTGAGAACCTGTATTCCTCCGTTTTCGTTATGTCTGCTGATTCCAAGCTCAATATCAAGAATATTGATGATCTGAAGACATACATGGAGGCAGGAAATCAAATCTCCGTCGCCGCAAACGGCGCAACCGGTTCTGAAGCATTCCTCGCAGCCGCATTATTCGGCTCCATGGGATATGGCGACCAGATCAAGATCGTCGCTTACAGCTCCGCTGCTGAAGCTGCACAGGCTGTCGCAAAGGGTGAGACAAACTTCGCAGTCTCCCACCAGTCCCAGATCCTTGAAACTTACCAGCAGGGCGGCGTTACCATCGTGTGCGCGTTCGACGGTGAAGACATTGCCGATGGTCCGTTCGCAGGTGTTGAGGGTGTTGGCAAATACGGTTATCCATACTTCAGAAACCGCTGCCTGATCCTTGCGAGAAAAGGCACTGACGCGAAGAAGGTTGCCGAGTTAAAAGACCTCTATGACAAGATCCTCGCAGATAAGAGCGTTACTGAGTGGCTTTCCGACACGATGCTTCTTGAAGTTGATACGATGACAAATGATCAGGTTCTTGAACATATCCAGAATGTACAGGATATCGTAAATGAGTACAAAGACCTGGTTGTCCAGTAAATAACTTTTCAAAACCGGGATGCTGCAAAAGCGGCATCCCACTTTTATTCTATGTTGCCGGATATCCTGCGGCATGTTCCGCGGAAAGGAGAAAATCTTATGTTTAACGAGAAAAAATTAGATGAACTCGCAGCACGCATGAAGGAAAAAGAGATCTCGATCCCGACCGACCTCGCCGGATCCATCCTGTTCTTTCTCCTGGGCGCTGCCCTGTTTTTCCTGCTGCCGTCCCAGGTGCCGATCTCTGAAAATGATGTCGTGAATGGGCGCGTCTTCCCAAAGCTTCTTTTTTCACTCATGATGATCTGCAGTGCAATCCTGATCATCCAGAATGTCATCAAAATTTCAAAAAAACAGCCGGTCCAGGTCAGCACCTTTAATCTTCTGACTGAGGTGAAGGCACTCATGATCCTGGCGATCCTTTTTATCACTTATTTCATCTGCCGGATCACGGATCTGTTTGTTCTGGGCGCAGTTTTCTGTTCCATCGCGTTCCTTGTCTATTTCCGCTGCAAAAAGCGGTCCTACTATGCGATCACCATCGGAATGGCAGTGCTCATCTGGGCGGCATTCCGTTTCGGTCTGAACGTAAAATTCTAGAAAGGAGGAACAGAACATGCTCCAATATATCATCCCTGCTATGAAAATGCTGTTTACCGTTGAGAACTTCATCTGGATCAACCTGGGTGTCTTCATTGGTTCTGTCTTCGCGGCGATCCCCGGTCTGACCGTTATTCTCTGCATCATCCTGTTCCTGCCGTTTACCTACAAGATGACGGCGATCCCCGGCATGATGTTTCTTCTTGGAATCTACTGTGCCGGCGGATACGGCGGCAGCGTATCTGCAATTCTGATCAATACACCGGGTACTCCCCACGCGGCGACCACCATGCTGGATGGTCATCCGATGTCAGAAAAAGGCCGTACCAAGGCAGCGTTGAAGATTGCCCTTTACGCGTCCACCTTCGGCGGGATCTTCTCCGCACTGACTCTTTTATTTCTGGCTCCCCAGGTTGCAAAGGTCGCAGCAAACATCGGAACTGCCGAGTACTTCCTTGTCTGTGTCTTTGGGCTCACGATCATCGCCGGAATCTCCGGAAAAAGCATGATCAAAGGGATCATCTCCGCCTGCCTGGGCTTATTTATCTCCTGCATCGGCGCTGACCCGCAAACAAGCTATGACCGGTTTACCTTCGGAATTTCCAGACTTTATCTCGGACTTGATCTGGCGATCTGCCTCATCGGTCTCTTTGCCCTGATCGAGATCCTGAAAAAGGCGGAGTTAAAACCGGACCGTCTGAAGCTTGACACCTCAAAGATCATGGATGACGGAAAGATCACAAAGGACGAGTACAAGCGCATGGCCCGCCCGGCGCTGCTTTCTTCCATCATCGGTGTCATCATCGGAATCATTCCGGGCACCGGCGCTTCCATGGCATCCTGGTTCAGCTATGACGTAGCGAAAAACATGTCCAAACATAAAGAAGAATTCGGTCACGGCTCCGTTGAGGGAATCGCAGCGGCAGAAAGCGCCAACAACGCGGTTACCGGTGCTACACTGATCCCGCTTCTTACACTCGGCATCCCAGGTGACGGCTGTGTCGCGATCATGCTCTCCGCACTTATGATCAATGGGCTGAATCCTGGTTTGAGCCTGTTTACGACCCAGGGCGATATCATGTACGCCATCATGCTCGGACTGCTCTTCGTCAACCTGTTCATGCTTTTACAGGGCAAATATCTGACAAAGCTTTTTGCCAAAGTCGTATCGATCCCGCAGGAGATCCTGACTCCGATCATCGTGATCTTCTGCTTTGCAGGCGCTTACTCTGTCAATAAATCTTACTTTGACGTTGCTGTTACCCTGACGTTCGCAGTCATTGCATGGCTCCTCTATAAACTCGATTTTCCGACTGTTCCGATTCTGCTCGGTCTTGTTCTCGGAAACATGACAGAGACAAACTTCCGCCGGGCACTCCTGATCTCAGAAGGAAATCCTTCCATTTTTGTCAGCAGTCCATACTGCATCGCGTTTATCATCCTGATCATCGGCGCTGTCGCAATGATCATCCGAAGCAAATTACGGGACCGGAACGTTCAGAAAGGGGCTTAACCATGAGAGAAAACATCATCTTCTATTTTACTGACCAGCAGAGGGCAGATACCTGCGGCTGTTTTGGACAGCCGTTAGATATCACTCCGAATCTCGACACACTGGCTGCGGGCGGTGTAAAATTCGACAACGCCTTTTCCCCGCAGCCGGTATGCGGTCCCTGCCGGGCATTATTCCAGACCGGAAAGTATCCGACAGAAACAGGCTGTTTCCGCAACAATATCATGCTTCCGAAGAACGTAAAAACTCTCGCGAATTATATCGAAGAAGCCGGTTACGAGACCGCTTACATCGGAAAATGGCATCTCGCAAGCGACGGTGAGCTTGAAAAACCGCCGACCATCGATCACACGGTCACCGCTGTGCCGAAGGAGCTCCGCGGCGGATATACCGGATTCTGGCGGGCGGCTGATGTACTGGAATTCACCTCCCATGGATATGACGGATATGTGTTTGATGAGAACAATAACCGGATTGATTTTAAGGGTTACAGACCGGACTGCATCACAGACCTGGCGCTTCAATTCTTTGATCAGTATGACCGGAAAAAGCCGTTTTTCATGACGATCTCCCAGATCGAACCACACCACCAGAATGACCACAATCACTACGAAGGACCTATCGGTTCCAAAGAGAAATTTAAAGATTTCGTTCTTCCGGGCGATCTATCCGCTTTAAAGGGCAATGCCGCCGAAGAATATCCGGACTATCTCGGTCAGTGCGCAAGTCTTGACAAGAATCTCGGAAGACTTGTGGACCGTCTGAAAAAAGAGGGACTTTACGACAACACGGTGATCATCTTTGCCTCCGATCATGGATCCCATTTTAAGACCAGAAACACGGACGAGCATTTAAACGGCTATGATGACTACAAGCGCAGCTGTCATGATGCCGCCACCCATGTTCCGCTCGTGATCGCCGGCGGCGCGTTTCAGGGTGGAAAGGAGATCACGGACCTCGTCAGCACGGAAAGTCTTCCGAAGACGATCCTGGCCATCGCCGGGGTCGATGTCGGCGATGCCATGATCGGTGAGAATCTTCTTGACGTAGTTCAGGGAAAGACCGATAATAGAGCTAACGAAGTTTATTCGCAGATCTCCGAAAGCCGTGTCGGTCGTTCGATCCGCACCGCGGACTACATGTACGCAGTCTATGCACCTGGAAAGAACGGCGGGGAATACGCGTCCGCAGACCTCTACGCAGACGATTTTCTCTACGATCTGAAAAAGGATCCATATGAACTTACAAATCTGATCCATGACCATGCTTACGACTCTGTTCGTCTGAAAATGAGGGAGAAGCTGCTCGCATGGATCGAAAAAGCGGAGCATACGCGGCCAGTAATCGTTGATCAGGCATAATACCGCAGAACAATCGGAGATGAATCATCCGGCAGGACATGCTGTCAGTGTGTTTTGCCGGATTTTTGTCAGGAGGATTCCATATGCTGGATTCTGGTATGCAGCTGGGTCGGAAAAAGGCCGACAAAATTTATAACTGGCTTCGGGCTTATATCGATGAAAATAAGTTTTCTTCCAACCAGAAGCTTCCATCCGAAAACGAGCTCTGCCGCAGGCTGGACGTGAGCCGCGAGACGGTGCGCGCCGCCATGACGCGTCTCGCTGAGGAAGATCTCGTGACCCGTGTCAAGGGAAGCGGCACTTACATCAATAAAGAGGCCGCTGTTTCCGGTCCCGCAAGGAGCTTAAACGCCGAGTATAAGATCGGGCTCATCCTGCAGGGACAGGATTCCCACGCTAACTCCCGCCTGATCGACGGGATCCGGGACGTGATGTCCGATACGGACGTAGATCTTCAGATCTTTTTTACGGACAACAAATTTTCCAACGAGAGAAATTGTCTCGATGTGGTAGCACACCAGGGATTTGACGGGTTTATTGTGGACGGTGTAAAGGCAAGCCTCTTAAATCCCAATCTGGACTGCTACCGGAATATTTTTGCGAAAAAGATTCCCGTCATCTTTTACAATAACTATTATAAAGAGCTGAATTACCCTCGTGTGATCAACAATGACTACAAGTGTGCCCGCGAACTGATCGGTCTCCTAACCAGAGCCGGTCACAAAAAAATTGCCGGGATCTTTGTCTACGACAACTATCAGAGTATTGAAAAATTCCGCGGCTATGTCGGAGCACTCCGCAGCGCAGGGTTAAAATTTGAAGACGACTACATTAAATGGTGTATTTCCAACGAGGCCCATGCCGACGGCTTTTACAAGGAGATTGGCAAATTCCTTAAAGGTCTTCCTAAGTGTACCGCCATCGTCTGCTGCAACTACATGATCCTGCAATCTGTCCTGCGGTTTCTTCAGGAGACCAGAAAGTCCGTCCCGGAAGATTACTCCCTGGTCTGCTTCGACTATTCCGGTCAGGACTGGGAACACAGTGGAATTACCTGTTCCATTCATCCAGGTTATGATATGGGAATCCAGGTAGGAAAACGCCTGCTGAAGATGATCCAGAATCATGAATACTGCGGAAATGGATACTCATATCTCATGGATCTGCGGATCTACGAGGGGCGTTCCATCCGGAAATTATGATATAATGAGTCCAAAAGAAAAATGTTTTGAGGGGAGCAAAACTATGAAACACCTGACCATCATGCTGAAACCGGCATCTTCACTCTGCAATCTACGCTGTAAATACTGTTTTTACGCGGATATTACGAGTCTCAGGGAGGTTTCCTCTTTCGGAGTCATGGAAGAGTCCACTATGCGCTCCGTCATCGACCATATATTTATGGATCTTGATGACGGCGACTATCTCACGCTGTCGTTTCAGGGCGGTGAACCGATGCTTGCGGGACTTTCCTTTTACCGGAATCTGGTACAGTATATTGCGGGGAAAAAGCGGAATATCCATGTAAACTATACTCTTCAGACAAACGGAATTCTTCTGGATGATGACTGGTGCAGGTTTCTTGCCGAATACGGGTTTCTCATCGGAATCTCTCTGGATATTCTCCCGGAAAGCCACGACGCGGTCCGGGTCGACGCATCTGGGCAGGGAACGTATGAGCAGGTTCTTCATTCGATTTCCCTGTTTAAGAAATATCGCATCGAACATAACGTGCTCTGCACCCTGACAAAACAGACGGCAAGACATCCCGCAAAGGTCTGGGCACAGATCAAAAAGCTGGACCTGGCTTATGTGCAGTTTACCCCATGCCTTGGAGATCTCGCTTCTCCCGGAGCTTCCGCATATGCCCTGACTCCGGAACGTTTTTTTCACTTTTATTCGGATCTTTTTGATCTCTGGTACCGGGATTTCGCCGCAGGAAATTACCGAAGCATCAAGCTGTTTGACGATCTTCTCCAGCTGATCGCGAAGGGACTTGTGACTTCCTGCGGGATCGGCGGACACTGCCAGCCACAGATCGTCGTTGAAGCGGACGGAAGCGCCTATCCCTGTGATTTCTACTGTCTCGACCAGTTCCGGCTCGGCAGCCTGACTTCGGATTCTCTGCGGATGATCTACGAACGTTCTGCTGTGTCTCCATGCAAAACCAGGGATCCGCTCCCGGAATTATGTTCCGGCTGTCAATACCGAAAATTCTGCGGCGGCGGATGTAAGCGCATGCAGAGGGAAACCGCCTGCATGCCGGGTGATACGTTCTGTGGTTATCAGGCGCTTCTAGACCATGCGCTCCGCCCGCTCATGCAGATTGCTGCCGGCATATCCGGCTAAAAGGAATAATTATGGAAAATAGAAAGAAAATTCTTATGAAGCTTTTCGTCTCGACCCTGTATCTCAGCGCTTTTACGTTCGGCGGGGGATATGTGATCGTGACCTTGATGAAGAAAAAATTTGTAGATGAATATCACTGGATCGAGGAGAACGAGATGTTGGATCTCGTTGCGATCGCGCAGTCAGCTCCGGGACCCATCGCCGTCAACGGGGCAATCGTGGTCGGTTATAAACTGGCCGGGATGACCGGCGTGATCACGGCGATCATCGGCACGATCATCCCTCCGTTTCTCATTATCTCCCTGATCTCGGTCTGCTACAACGCATTCCGCGACAACTTTATCGTCAGCCAGATGCTTTCCGGCATGCAGGCCGGTGTCGGGGCTGTGATCGCCTCTGTGACATATGAGATGGGGGCGGGGATCGTCCATGGGAAGAACGCCGTCTCCATGTGCATCATGGCTGGCGCTTTTCTTGCTTCCTGCGTTTTTCATGTCAACGTCGTCTTCGTTGTCATCGCCTGCGGGCTGATCGGTGCGCTGCGGACACTTGCGGCGGAAAGGAGAGCAAAAAAATGATCTATCTCCAGCTTTTCTTGAGTTTTCTGCAGATCGGCATGTTCAGCTTCGGCGGCGGGTATGCGGCAATGCCGCTGATCCAGGGACAGGTCGTGACTGCCCATCACTGGCTTTCGATGGAGGAATTCACGGATCTGATCACGATCTCCCAGATGACACCGGGACCCATCGCCGTCAATTCCGCAACCTTTGTCGGAACAAAGATTGCGGGAACCGGAGGCGCTCTCGCGGCCACCTTCGGATGCATCCTGCCGTCCTGCATCATCGTGACCTGTATTGCCAGACTATACTTAAAATACAGAAATCTGGCACTTTTACAGGGGATCTTAAACTCCCTGCGCCCCGCGGTCGTCGCTTTGATCGCCTCCGCCGGGATCTCGATCCTCATCACCGCGTTCTGGGGCAGTCAGGCAGCGATCGCCCTTGCAAACACAAACTGGCTTCTTGTGGCGATCTTCGCTGTCTGTGTTGTCCTGCTTCAGAAGTTTAAAATGAACCCGATCTGGGTGATGGTGCTGGCCGGAGTCATAAAAACCGTCGTTTCCCTGATCGTCAGCGTATTCTAAGGTCCGTATACCAGTACCCAAACCGTCCGTCTCCCACGGGCTGGCGTCTGGAGAGGACGAAATTCGGGAAGCCGAACATCGTTGCCATATATTTTTCACTGCTGTAATAGTGGCCCGGAACCCCTAAGAGGTAACGGGCTTTCTTTTTGTTTCCGCCAAGTTTTACGAGGATCAGGTAGCGGAAATTGTAGTAGCCGTGGAGAAGAAAGCTGTTGTTTCCGTGGATCCAGCACTCCCGCGGAAGTTTTCCGATATCCTGGGGACGGATCGTTAAGATATCACAGCCGTCCTCATACTCGAATGGCTGGATCTTCGGGTATGATTTTTTTAGTTCTTCCCAGAGTTTTTCCGGGTCCGCTGCAAGATCCTCTGTCTCCTGTAAATAGCGCAGGACTTCCGGATTTTCGAGTTCCGGGGAGACCATGGGGGCTGGGGCGGCATTTGTCCGCGCTGTCTGGCTGTTTTTCGGGTGGGAGGGACATGGTGCAGCCGCTGCAGGGGCAGTTATCTGAGTTTGAGTCTCCGCTGATGAAGCAGACTTTGACATTACCGGCTGCCCACCTACAGGATTTTGCATTGCGTTCTGCATCGACCGCATTGGATCCTGACGCGGTTCTTCTGGCTGCTCTGTTATTTCTGCCTGATCTGTCTTTTCCTCTGCCTGGTCGATCTCTTCGGTTTTCTCCGACAGATATACCAACCCTTGCTCTTCACTGTTCTCTTCCTGCTTCGGCTTCTCATCCTTTTCTGCATCATCCTGCACCGATGTCTCATCCTGTGCCGATGAAGCCTCTTCTATCTCCTGCGCTTCTTCCCGCAGCTCCACCGCATGCGCAGTCTTTTCCTCCTGTTCCCTACGTTCTTCCTCTTTGGCGATCTCTGCCTCGATCTCTTTTACTACTTTTGAGACTGCCTGCGGTGTCATCTCTTTTTCCGCTTCCGGCAACATCTCCGTAGTAAATTTCGGCACAGAAAGAACTGGATTCTCCCCGGTATTTCCCTCTTCCGCCGCCAGGGCATCCTCCCAGATCGTCTTGTAGCACCGCCAGGAATTTTTCACGTCATGGACCGAGAGTCCGAAATATGTATCAAGCCCGGTTCCGGTTCCTTCCACGTTTTTTGCATCCACGTTTGCCCGGAATTCCCCGTTTCCACCCCGCACGAACACATTCCCGAGAAATGTCTCGCGACCGCCTGTCCCCAAAAGGTACACTCCGATGGCGTTTCCGCCCATATAGATTCTCTTCACGTTCACATTGATCCTGCACTGCCCGTTCCGGGCTTCCAGCTTCGCGAATCCAACATTTTTCCCTTTTTGCTTTCCTTCGTACTCGTAAATATAAGAAATCAGTCTACGATAATCTGCCATAATCAAAAACACTCCTTCTGCACTTATGTATATGCAGAGGGAGTATTCTTCATGATCATTTTATAAAATTTATCATTTGTAAAATGCCTACCGGATCACCCATTGACAGGTATTTTCTGATCCACCATAAATTTTAGAGGTGTTCCCGGGGAACACCTCTATATTTAACATGTATTTTATTATTTACGGATCGCTCCGGACTTCACAGCCGCCTCAGCCACACGCTTTGCGACATGCTCAGCCACGCCTTCTTCGAGGGCGCCTGGGATAATGTACTCTGCGGAGAGTTTATCCGGTGTTACGAGTTCTGCGATGGCCTGGGCTGCAGCTACTTTCATATCGTAGTTGATGTCTCTTGCGCCGCAGTCTAACGCGCCGCGGAAGATTCCCGGGAATGCGAGGACGTTGTTGATCTGGTTCGGGAAATCGGAACGGCCAGTTCCCATAACTTTTACGCCTGCTGCCATTGCCTCATCGTACATGATCTCCGGGTTCGGGTTTGCCATTGCAAATACGATCGGATCCTTCGCCATCGTTTTGATCATTTCCGGCTTCAGTGCGCCCGCTACGGACACACCGATAAATACGTCCGCGCCGACGAGGGCGTCAGACAGCGTTCCACGCTTGTCCTCAAGGTTTGTGATGTCGCAGAGCATCTTCTTGTGATCCTTGATGCCGACTCCGCGGTCTTTGTAGAGGATTCCGTTCTCATCACATGCGATGATGTTCTTTACGCCTGTCGCGAGCAGCATCTTGATGATCGCGGTTCCGGCAGATCCCGGTCCGTTTAATACGACATGGATCTCATCAATCTTCTTTCCGACAACTTTTAACGCGTTTAAGAGGGCTGCCGTAACGACAACAGCGGTACCGTGCTGGTCATCATGGAACACCGGGATATCCAGCTCTTTCTCGAGACGGGCCTCTACCTCAAAGCATTTCGGGGAAGCAATATCTTCCAGGTTGACTCCGCCAAAGCACGGTGCAATGTATTTCACTGCTTTGATGATTTCTTCTGTATCAGTCGTATCAAGGCAGATCGGGAATGCGTCAACGCCGCCAAACTCCTTGAAGAGAACTGCCTTTCCTTCCATAACCGGCATAGCAGCCTCCGGTCCGATATTTCCGAGGCCTAAAACTGCGGTTCCGTCGGAAACAACCGCTACCAGATTGCCCTTTGCAGTATATTTGTAGACATCTTTTTTATTATCATGGATCTTTCTGCACGGCTCCGCAACACCCGGTGTATAGGCGGTGCTTAAGTCATCTCTCGTCTTTACCGGAACCTTGCTGACAACTTCGATCTTTCCATGATGTTCCTCATGGAGCTTTAACGCTGCTTCATTGAAATTCATTGCGCTTCCTCCTGCGAATTCGTTTTCGTTACTAAACTGCCTGGACGCCTCACCTTTCCGAATATTTTATATTTTCTCGGACGTTTCTGATGGTCAGATTCTTTCATACTTGCTCATGTGTGACTTTTCCAGATAGTTCTTTAACTGCTTAATTTCGAGTTTACCACAATCACCTCAAAAAGGAAACTGCTTTTTACTGTGTTTGCCCTGCCCCAGTCCGGACAGAAATCACGGGGCTACCACACCGCCACCGTGCCATCCGCCCGCGGCTCTGTCGCTCCGCAGAGTACACCATTCTCATCTCGCCAGATGATCTGCCCACGGCCGAACGTCAGAGAACTCTCGAGGACTTCCATCTCATGTCCACGGCGCCTCAGTTCTTCCACGAGATCTGCAGGAAATGTCCGTTCCACCTGTATCTTCTTTCCACCAACCCACTGCCATCTGGGCGCATCTAACGTCTCCTGCGGATTCATCATGAAATCCAGCGTGTTCATGATTACCTGTACATGTCCCTGTGGCTGCATGAAACCACCCATAACGCCAAATGGACCTACCGCTTTTCCATCCTTCATCAGGAATCCCGGAATGATCGTATGCAGGGACTTCTTTCCCGGTCCCAGACAGTTTTCCATTGTCTCGTCCAATGTAAAATTCGCCCCACGGTTCTGTAACGCGATTCCTGTTCCCGGGATCACGATACCGGAGCCGAATCCCATATAGTTGCTCTGGATGTAGGAGACCATATTTCCTTCCTCGTCTGCCGTGCAGAGATAGATGGTTCCGCCGCGGAACGGATCTCCCGGTTCCGGAGCTTTCGCCTCTTCCCCGATCAGGGTTCTCCGCTTTGCTGCGTATTCCTCCGATAAAAGTGTCTCCACCGGCGCACGCATGAACTCCGCGTCAGCCACATACCGGTTGCCGTCCGCAAATGCCAGTTTCATCGCCTCCAGCTGCTTATGTAACGTATCAACACGGTTTCTGTCCTCAAAGGAATACCCCTTTAAGATATTAAGCGCCATCAGGGCGATGATCCCGTCCCCGTTCGGCGGGATCTCGCAGACATCATATCCCCTGTAATTTACATGGATCGGCTTCACCCACTGACACCAGTAATTCTCCAGATCAGATTTCCGAAGATAACCGCCGGTCTTTCTCGAATACTCGTCAATCTTATCCGCAAGTTCTCCCTGGTAGAATGCCTTCGCGTGGGTCTTCGCGATCTTTTCTAACGTTTCCGCATGATCCTCCGACTTCCAGATTTCCCCCGGCTGCGGGGCATGTCCGTCCCGGGCGAACGTGGCAAACCAGGGCTTAAAGCATTCGTCCTTGAGTGTATCAGAAAATTCCTTGTATGCATTATTCCAGAGCTTCGAGATTACCGGGCTCACCGGATATCCCTCTCTGGCGTATGTGATCGCCGGTTCCATCACTTTTTCAAGCGGCAGTCTTCCAAACTTCTCCGATAATTCCGCCCATGCTGACGGTGCACCGGGAACCATCACCGGAATCCAGCCTCGCTTCGGCATTGCCGTATATCCCTGCTTTTTTACCTTCTCTGCCGTGATCTCCATCGGCGCTCTTCCGCTGGCGTTGAGTCCGTGAAGCTCTCCTTTCGTCCAGACCAGTGCGAAGGCATCACTCCCAATTCCGTTGGAGGTCGGTTCCAGTACCGTCATGCAGGCCGCCGTTGCGATTGCTGCGTCAATGGCATTTCCTCCCTGCTTGATCATGTCAAGTCCCGCCTGAGCCGCCAAAGGCTGGCTCGTGCAGACCATGCCTTTTCGTCCGTAAATCACACTTCTTCGTGACGGATAATCATTTTTCTGCGCGTCAAATTTCAGCATAGTTTTATCCTCCCACTATTTTTTCAGATACTTATCATACACAGGTTATTGCCTGTTTCAGCCATATAGATTATGAGATCTTTTCATAAATCTTATGTTGAGATCGTACCACTTTAACGTGTTGAATGTCAATCGGCAACGATCAGAAATCTACTCTTACAATTTGGCACGTTAGTGCCTTTTTGTGTAACAGGGACTTTCCCATAATTTTCTATTGCACACAAAAACGGCACAGGAAACTTCTCCCGCGCCGCATTCTCTATTCCAATATAAAATTTTCCACCAGCTTCTTCGTAAATTCCGCCTTCGGATTCCCAATCACATCTTCCGTCCGGCCAGTCTCCACGAATTTTCCTTCTTCCATCACCGCGATCTCGTCGCAGAACCAGCGGACCACATCGAGATCGTGGGAAATAAACAGGTAACTTAAGCCCAGTTTTTCCTGAAGTTCCTTTAAAAGTGTCATGACCTGTGCCTGTACGGAGACATCGAGCATACTCGTCGGCTCATCTAAGATCAGAATCTTTGGGTCTAAAGAAAGTGCTCTGGCGATCATAACCCGCTGCGCCTCGCCGCCGCTGATCTGGTGCGGATAGCGATCCAGAAGTTCTTCCCCGAGATCCACCAGATCCAACAGTTCTTTCACGCGGATTTTCCTCCCGGCTTTGTCATACATCTTATGGATGAGCATCGGCTCTTCCAAACTGTAGCCTATCTTTTTTGCCGGATCTAAGGATGTCTCCGGATGCTGGAAGATGATCTGGATCGTCCCGTCGATCTCGATGGTACCGGAATCCGGTTTGATCAGAGAGAGCAGCAGATTGGCGATCGTGGACTTTCCGCAGCCGGAATTTCCGACGATTCCGAACGTCTCCCCGTCCCGGATCGTGAAGGACACGTCTTTCACTGCCTCTACGCGGTTCTTCCTTATGATTCCGCCTGTAAATGTTTTACAGATATGACTGACCTTAAGCATACCGGACGCACCTCACTTTCCGTCCATCCGGAAGTTCCGCTTCCGGGATCGGCCCGTTTTTGCACGCGTCCGTTGCATACGGACACCTGGGGTAAAAACTGCAGCCGGAATTTCCTTCGTTCTTTCTCACCGCGCGCCCGATGGGGTTCATTCCTTTCACCGGAAGTGACGCGACCAGTCCTTTCGTGTACGGGTGAGCCGGATGTTCCAGGATCGTCCTCGTGTCCCCGGCCTCCATGATACTTCCTTTATAGAGCACCATCAACCGGTCACAGAGCACGCCCGCCAGGGCGATATCGTGGGTGATCACGATCATTCCTTCTGTGTCCGTCTCAGAGATTTCCTTCAGCACCTGATAGACCTGCCGCCTTAAGATCGCATCCAGACCTTTCGTCGGCTCATCGGCGATGACCCACTTTGGCCGGTTCATAAGTCCCATGGCGGAGATCACACGCTGGTTCATGCCGCCGCTGAGCTGAAAGGAGTAGGCGCGGTTGATCCAGTCCGGATCTGGAAACCCAAATCGGCGAAGAAATTCATCCCGTCTTGTGTCCGCGAGCCGTTTATCCTTATTTCCATGGACGTTCATGCACTCCGTGAGCTGTTTTCCGATTCTCCGGATCGGATTTAACGACTCTGTGGGATTCTGCGGGATCAGGGCGATCTCTTTTCCGCGGATCTCCTGCATCTCCTTTTCCGGCAGACAGTACAGGTCCATTCCTTTGTACATGCAGGTTCCGTCCACCTTCGCCTGACCGGATAACAGTCCTAATATGGACATGCCGAGAAGTGATTTTCCGCTTCCGCTCTCCCCGATGAGACCAGTGACACTGCCCGCCGGGAAGTATGCGTTGACACCTTCCATGGCATGTACCGTCGCGCTGCCATCCTGAAAGGTAACGGAGAGGTTCCGGATCTCAATGTCGCTTTTTTCTCCTGTTTTCCATTCTTTTTTATCTTCCATTCAATTTCTCAACTTTCTGTTCTTCTGCACCAACCTGTTTTGTACTCGGCATAATTGCAATTTGCAAAAATATTGATTGTCCGCCCATAGTTTTAATACTTTCAAGGGCAGAAACCTCTCCTGCTGACAGATCTGCAGCAGATTTTCAATCACTGCTCTCTGACACTACATATTCTTCATCACATCTTTCCTCACATCCAGCCGGTCGCGCAGTTCGTCCGCCAACAGGTTGATGCTCAGAGAAAGAAGCAGAATACAGAGTCCCGGTGCAACAACCAGCAGCGGTTCCTGCCTGAAATACTGTCTCGCGTCGTTGATCATAACGCCCCAGTCCGGTGTCGGCGGCTGGAGTCCCAGACCCAGATAGCTCATGGATGCCACGGAGATCACGTTTCCGGCAATTCTTGTGGCAAAGAGCACGCATAAAGTTCCAAGAATATTTGGCGAAATATGGAGAAACAGGATCCTGAGATCACTGGCTCCGATGGTCTTAAGTCCCTTGATAAAACTCTCCTGCTTTAATTTCATGACCTCGCCCCGGACGATTCTCGAAAATCCTACCCAGGAGTTGATCACGATGGCGATCAGCATGCTCTTTACTCCCTGTCCTAAGAGTCCCGCCACCGCGATCATAAGCGTCAGCCCCGGAAGTCCCTGAAAGATGCTGGAGATCGTCGTGATGACTCCGTCGATCCAGCCCCCGAAATATCCCGCAAAGAGTCCCAGAATGAACCCCAGCAGCATAGAAAGGACCGTCGCTGCCAATGCCAATAAGATCGACTGTCTTCCGCCGTAGAGAACGCGGCTCAGGGTGTCTCTTCCGATATTGTCGGTCCCTAAAAGATGGACAGCCGACGGTTTCTGAAGCGCCTCAGACAGGTTCGATACCAGTGGATCATATGGTGCAAGAACCGGTGCAAGGACGCTGGTGAGAAGAATGATAAATAAGATCACAAGACCGGTCTTCGCCTTTGCTGACAGGCGGAGCTCTTTTAATTTTCTCATGATTCCACCGCCTCTCCCGCGCGGATTTTCGGATCGAGCGCGATGTAGATCAGATCGATCAGGATATTTGTCAGGACATAGATGCAGCCGGAAAACAGGACATAGGCCTGCACCACATAATAATCTTTCGACTGTACGCCCGCGATGGCGTAGCTTCCGATTCCGGGGATCGCGAAGATCGTCTCCACGATGGACGCACCTCCGATAATGCCTGCCATATGGTTTCCCAGATAGGTGATGATCGGAATCAGGGCGTTTCCGAAGGCATGGCAGACCACCGCATGGCGACGGCTCATACCCTTCGCGTCCGCCACGGTCATATACTGGCGTCCGATCTCGTCGAGGATCGCGCTTCGTGTCAGCCTTGCGCAGACGCCGATACTCGGGAGAGCCAGTGTGACTGCCGGAAGAATAAAGCCGGACCCACCGGAAATCCCGCTGCTGGGCAAAAGCTTCCACTGTTCCGCAAAGAGAAAGATCAGGACGATGGCGATCCAGAAGCCCGGGACAGACAGGGCAGCCGTGGAAAATGTCCCCAGAACATGGTCCAGCAGCCGGTCTTTCTGCACCGCCATCAGGACTCCGAAGCCCACGCCGAACAGGATCGTCAAGATCATACTGAAGCCCGCAAGCTTTAAGGAAATTGGGATCCGCTTCACAAGCTGATCCATGACACTTTTATTCGTGAAAAAGGATCTTCCGAGGTCACCGTGCACCAGACCGTCGACCCAGTTGAAATACTGGACAACGGCCGGCTGGTCGAGACCCATCTTTGCCGCCATGGCATCATATTCCGCCTGCGTGTAGGATTCATTTCCATTTGGGTTCAGCACCTGATCCACCGGATCTCCCGGCGACATGATTCCAAGCGCAAAGGCAATGATGCTGATCCCTACGAGCACCGGCAAAAGCATCAGCATTTTTTTCAGAATGTACTTTAAAAGTGCCATATGTGTTCCTTTCAAAAACAGCAGAACTGCCTTCTTCAGACAGCCCTGCCAAATTCATGTTTTATCTGTCCGCCCGGTGGATACATCCCAACGCCAGAGCGCCGTCAGATATTATTTTACCCAGGAAATAGTCGGAAGGCCGACGCCGAAGGTCTTTCCCGCGTAGTGTGTGATCGCTTTGTTGTGGATATTTACGTTGATCTGGTAGCAGATCGGAACGCATGCGCTGTCATCGAAGAGTTCCTGCTGGATCTCGTCGTAGATCTTGCTGCGCTCCTCCACGTCAGCGATGGTCGGAGCTTTCGCAACGAGCTCATCGATCTTCTCGTTGTAGTAGTTGTAGTTTAATGTGGTGTTGCTGTTTCCTTCGCTTGCGAAGTACTGCTTAAATGTGGAAGTCGGATCCGCGTTGTTGATTCCGAATACGGTGAGTGTCATATCGTAGGTGCCTTCCTGCTGTCTCTCTTTGTAGAGGGAGGAATCTACGATCTCGATGTTGATATTGACGCCGAGTTCTGCGTAAACCTGCTTTAAGTACTCTGCAACCGCCTTGCAGTTGTAGTCAGATGCTGTGCTGGAACGGATGATCATGGTCATGTCAACGGTCTTGTCGCCGAGAACCTCTTTTGCGAGGGCTTTTGCCTGTTCCATGTCGTAAGTTCCCTGAATATCCAGATGGAATGTGGACTGGGTGCTTAAGAAGGAGTATGCCGGCTGTAAGAGTCCGCCGTAGATCACGCTGCAGATGCTGTCGCGGTCTGTAGCGAGGTTGAATGCCTCTCTCATGCGCTTGTCTGCAAGATACTCATTCTTATCGTTGAACATGATGTACTCGGTCATATGGCTCGGAGTGCTGTCCATCTCAAAATTGGAGTCTGTGTCGCAGAGATTCTTTGCAGCATCCATGGTGATCGCACCGTTGTCCGCAAGTCCGAGAACCTCGCCGGATTTTAACGCGGATACACGAGTCTCGGCATCCGGGATGCAACGGATCTTGAAGGTCTTTACTTTGCCTTTTTCGCCGTAGTAGTTATCGTTTCTCTCAAGTGTCACATACTCGGATTCCACATGGTCAGTGATCTTATACGGACCGGTACCGATCGCGTAGTCGGAGATCACGCCTGTCTCCTCGTCGAAGCAGTTCGGACTGTACATCGGGCTGCCATAGTCGGAAAGGACATATTCAAGCGTTGTGATCGGCTGTGTGAAGGTGAATTTTACAGTGAAATCATCGACTTTTTCCATCTTATCGAGGTTCGGGAGAGATTTTTCGATGCTGAGTGTCGTATATGTGGAGGTAATTCCATGGCCCCAGCGTTCGATGTTCTTTAAGCATACATCAGCGTTGAACTGAACGCCGTCTGTGAAGTACGCATCATCCCGCAGGTTGAATGTCCACTCGGTACAGTCATCGTTGTGCTCCCAGGATTTTGCAAGCCACGGATCGATCACGCCGCCGTTGTTCGCTGTGAGAGCTTCCCATACGTAAGCGCCTTCCCAACAGTAGTAAGCGTCTCCGCTTCCCTGTACAGCGTCACGCGGAGTCGCAATAGCGACCTCATCTGTCTCGTTTTTCTCTGTGTCTTCCGCTGCCTCGGCTGCTGTTGTTTCCTCCGCTGCGCTTGTCGCTGCCGCTGCAGTTGTCTCTGTCTTTTCTGTCTCTGTCGCACTGTTGTTCGCGCTGTTTCCGCATCCTGAGATTACGGATGCCGCCATTACTGCCGCTAAGAGCAGACTTGCATGTTTCTTCTTCATGTTCTCCTCCAGGTTGTGTAAATATTGAGTTGTTTTGCCTCTCGGCCTATCCTTATCTGTAACTGACCCGGTAATTGTACAGGGCTGATGGATAGCTGTATTTTATTTATAACTTCGGAGTTGGTATGGAGATGTTCCATTTGAGAATTTTCAAATACCGAAATGCATATGCATCAGAAAAAGATGTCCGCTGAAATCAGCCGACACATAAACGGTACGATCAATGCCTCGTGATCTGGAAATTTTCTTCCTGTACCAGCAGTCCGGCAGGTTTCCTGACTCACAGATCATCACACAAGACCGCCTTCCCAAAGCCTTCGCGGCAATTTATCAGACTGCCCCGTTTTCCTCAGTGACCGTGCGTTCGCACATGGCCTTGTATTCCCTGCTCACAGTGACGAGATCGTACAGGTCTTCCACCTGTTTCCCTTTTACCTGCTGTCCGCCTGTTCTCATGAACTTTTTCACAGCGGCAGCAGCACCGGATGCCTCTTCGATTGTTATTGGAAATATTTTACCATCTTGGTAATTATAATGCAAGAGAGCAATTTAAAAACAGAGACTGACGCTGGCCACTTTCGGTTACTGTTTTCGCAAAGTGTGAACAGGAATCACTTTCATAAAAATATAAGAAAAACAGGAGTAGAATCCTCATAGTTCCACTCCTGTCTCGTATATCATCTATTCTTTTGTCAGATACTCCAACGCTGTCGTCGCCATTGCTCTCGTACAGAGCTTGATATAACGTTCATCGATACAGAATCCCGGACTGTGTTTCGGGGAATTCCCACCGACACCAACCCAGATCATGCAGGACGGAGATTTCTGGGAATAGAAACCGAAGTCCTCCGCGCCCAAAAGCGGATGTTCCCCGGTGATCAGCCAGTCTTTCGGCTTTCCATCTCCAAGATCCGCATGAATGCTGTCCTCATATTTCCGGAACGTGTCTGCTACAAATGCAGAAAATTTTTCATCATTGAAAACAGCCGCATAACCGGCACGGAATGCCAGATCACAGCTTCCTCCCATAGACTCCGCAATTCCGTTGGAGATCGTCTCGATCTTCTTCATCATTGCTTCTCTGGACTCCTTTGAGAGATTTCTCAGCATGACGCCCAACGTCACCTCGTCTGCGATAATGTTCGGCGCTGTTCCACCGTGGATCATTCCCACATTTAAGGTCGCCCGATCCATCGGCGAGATGTTTCTGGAAATGATTCCATGGAGTGCTGTGACGATGGACGCTGCAATGTATACAGCATCCACACCCTCTTCCGGTGTGGACGAATGAGCTGCTTTTCCGCGGACCGTGATCTTATAGCTGTCGGAATATGCGGTCAGATAACGGCTCCCCACAACGATCTTCCCGGGAATTCCATTCTCTACATGGAGTGCAAAGCATGCGTCCGGAATCTCATCCATGAGTCCGGCTTTGATCATCTCTCTTCCGCCGCCGCCATTTTCTTCCGCCGGCTGGAATACCAGCTTCACCTTTCCATGCCACTTATCCTTTGTCCGGTTTAAGATCTCTGCCACCGTCAGAAGATTTGAAGTATGGATATCATGTCCGCAGGCATGCATCACTCCCGGTACCTTTGATTCAAAGGGAAGTCCGGTCTTTTCCTGAATTGGCAGTGCATCCATATCGGCCCGCAACATCAGGAATTTACCCGGCTTTCCACTGTCGATGGTTGCGATAATGCCCGGTTTACATGGACTTTCCTCATAATGAACACCAATACGGTCCAGTTCACGGCATACGATCCTGCTTGTCACAAATTCGTGAAACGAGAGTTCCGGATTTGCATGGATCTCATGCCTGATCTCGATCGTATGCTGTTCCAGTTCATCTGTTAAGCTTCTGATAAGTTCCCCTGTGTCCATCTGATCTCCTCCTTTAGAAGCCGATCGCTGTACCTACAAAGATCGATGCAATCATGATCACAAACAGCATACCATAACACGGTGTCAGGAATTTATACCACTGTTTTAAATCTACCTTTGCCATCGCAAGGCATGCCATTAAGTTTACGCTGGTCGGAGCGAAGAGGTTTGTGAAGCCGTCGCCGTACTGTAAAGTTAAAACTGCCATCTGACGAGTAACACCTACAACGTCGGAAAGCGGAGCCATGATCGGCATCATAACAGCTGTCTGTCCGGAACCGGAGTTGATCACAAAGTTGATCAGACCGTTCGCAATGAACATTCCGATCGCTGCGAAAGCACTGCTCATATGGTTTAACGGAACTGAAATATAATAGACGATCGTGTCAAGGATACCGGAATTATTGAGGATAACGCTCATAACGCTGGCAAGGACCATAAATACCATAACGCCACACATATCCTGTGTTCCTTTTACGAAGCGTCTCATGGTCTCATCAATATCGTAGTGCGCAAGGAAACCTTCGATGAAGGCAACCGGCAGCATGATAGAGCCTAACTGTGTCATGCCAAGTCCGAGAGTCGGTCCGCCTGCCGCGAAGAAAATGAATGCTCCGAAAAAGATCACGAGAATTGCGATCTCACGGACAGTCATGGGACGGTACTCACCTGCGCCCGGAACATCTCCCTCTTCTACCGCATTTTCTCCACCAAAGTTTCTCTCATAGACTTCCGGATTCTTCTGGCAGCGTTTTACCCAGAAGATCAGATACGCGGAAACCACCGTCAGATTCAAGATCGTAACAATTGTTCGGAGACCGGAACCGGAGTACGGAGCCAGACCCGCAATCTCCTGTCCGAGAACGCCTGTTAACGGGTTGATCGGGGATGTCATAAATCCGGTAAAGGATCCAAGAATCACAAGACCGACTGCAAAAATACGGTCCGCTTTTAACTGCTTTGCGATCGTGATTCCAAGCGGAATAAAGAGCACAACCGTGGAAATCATGGATCCAACACAGCCTAAAAGCGCCGTTGCAAAAATATAGATCGGAATGATGATCAGGGCTTTATCTTTTAAGCGATGGATCAGGTTACTGAGTGCCCGGTCCAGAACGCCCGTGGAATTTACGATTCCCATCATACCGCCCATGATGATCAATGTTACGAATAATTTACCAAACGTGCTGTAAACAAGGTCACCGACTGCCAGAATAACCTGTGCCGGATTCAGATAGATCTTATCAATGATCTGGTATGTACCCGGAATTGCCATCTTTCCATCGCGTTCATAGGCGCCGGAAGGAATGATGAAGGACATCACGTAGACTACCGCAATAACAATGAGGATAACTTTCCACATGCTCAACGGTGCTTTTTTCTTCTTTGCTTGTGTTTCACCCATAGTGCCTCTCCTTTTTTGTCTGCAAATGTTTTTTGTTTGAATTTTTTTACAAATCCACACAATAAATACTATACTCTGAATTTACTGTCAGCACAAGCAGTATTTTATCTACATCGGATATTCCTTATTTTCTATGTTTTTACGGCACATTTTTTGATTTATCAAGGTATGTATAGTGTCAGAATTAACATGGGTCTCTCCCATAGTTGATATTCTTAAAGCTTTATTAGGAGAGTCTAGTATATGATCCCTAAAAAAAGACCTGCATGACTATTTTCATGCAGGATCTTGCCTAAATTCATCTTTTAGCTAATTGCTCTGTACCTTTCCGATTACAAGCAGCATTTAGCTCCTAATCGATGTGATGTTCTTTACAGTTCCATGTGGTGGAATATCTCTCCAGCCAATGTTTTCCAGCTAATTTCCCTGCCCTGCAGGATCATATAACTGTGCTCGCTTTCCGCCTTCGGAATCGACACGGAACCCGGATTTAGGTACAGGTTCCCGTCACCGAACGGTTCCCAGGCCGGGATATGGGTGTGTCCGTGGAGAAGAATATCTCCCGGCTGCATCGGTGGAAGTGCGTTTAAGTTAAAATGGTGGCCATGGGTGGCGTAGATCAAGCGGTCTGCTGTTGGAATTACCGCGTAGTCCGCGAGAATCGGGAACTCCAGGACCATCTGGTCCACTTCGGTGTCGCAGTTTCCGCGGACGCAGAAGATCCTGTTTTTCCGCTCGTTTAACATTTTGATGACTTCCTTCGGGTCGTACTCTTTCGGGAGATCGTTTCTCGGACCATGGTATAAAATATCACCCAAAAGCAGCAGACGGTCCGCCTGCTCACGGTCGAATGCTTCCAACATTTTTTTGCAGTAGTACGCGGAGCCGTGGATGTCGGACGCGATCATGAGTTTTATCATTTTAGCAGATTCCTTTCTTTTTACAGATCAGTACTTTCATCTTCATACTGCACCTGGTTTCTTTAAATTTCATCGTTCCTTCCGGTTTTTCTCGAGCACATAGACATGTTCGGTGACTGTTTTATTTAACAGTTTCCACTCTATATCCCTGTTCGTATGATGATACTGAAATCCACATTTTTCCGCTACACGCTTCGATTTCTCATTCCCGTCAAAGTATGCGTACCAGATCCGTTTCAGCCCCAGATCTTCAAAACCGTACCGAATCAACTCCTTTACTGCCTCCGGGATGATTCCCTGTCCCCAGTACGGAGTTCCCAGCCAACAGCCGATCTCTCCCTCATCTTCTGGTACCGGCATATTGCATGCCGCGCCCAGTGTAAGGCCTGCACAGCCCACCGGCTTTCCGGTACTCTTTAAAACCACCGCATACGTTCCATCCGCCGATAAAACTTCCCGGATGATCTCCCTGCTGTTCTCCACACTCGTATGCATCGGCCATCCTGCTTCCGGACCGACCTTCGGGTCCTTCGCGTATTCATAGCAGCTCTCCGCATCGCTCTCCTGCCATGGTCTTAAAATCAGGCGTTTTGTCTGTAATTCCATCTTTATTTACCTCTCTTCCATTTTCTTATACAGGTGATTCTCCGTTAATACTACCAGATCACCTTCATCAATCCCCTGCTCATAAAGCCAGTCATCTTCCTGGCGGATCATTCGCTCGTTTTCCTTAGCGTCTTTCAGTCGGACGAAAACTGTTTTCTTTTCCCCTGCAGGGCGTTCCTCACAGCCGTAGGCGTCTTCCTGGATCTGGAGAATGATGTATTCCTGTTCGTTTTTCATTTTACATGCTTTCCTTATAAGTTGGTCTTCCACTTAATTCTTTTATAAAACAATATTTTCCTTTCCCATGCCCTTTGACCGTTTCAATGACCTCTGCGCTTGTCAATAACTTTATTACTTCTGATGCTCTGGTTGCTTTTAATCCTGTCAACAGCATTATATCTTTTCTTCCAAACATGTCTTCTGTTCCGTATGCTTCATATATGCGCAGGATATGGTCCACTGTTTTATCTGATAATCCAGGAATCATTTTTTCAAACCGTTTACGAATGTTCGCTTTTACACTCTCATCGTTCGCTTTTTGCATTTCAATATTCGCTTTTTTGTGTTCATCGTTCACTTTTGAAGGGATCACAAACTTTCCGCTGATATGAATGACCCGGTTATGCAGTTCATTTTTTTCATTTAATAACAGATTTCGCAGAAATAGCTTTAAATACTCTGTTGTTTCATGACTCCCGATTTTAAAGCCTCTCTTATCCATACTGGTGATATCATTTTTTCGTTAATAATGCTACCGTCTCCACATGCCCTGACATTCCGAACATGTCGACAGTTCTGACGCGTTTTACCTCATATCCGTTCTCCCCGAGATACTTCACATCTCTCGCCAACGTTGAGGAATCGCAGCTCACATAAACAACTTTCTCCGGTGCCATCTTTACGATCGTCTCAAGGCAGAGCTCATCACAGCCCTTTCTTGGCGGGTCAACAACGATCACATCGGCTTTGATATGATTTTTTTCGTACTGTTCCGGGAGGACCTCTTCGGCTTTGCCGACGAAGAATTCTACGTTGTCGAGGCCGTTGCGCTTCGCGTTTTCCCTCGCGTCCTCGATGGCTGCCGGGATGATCTCGACACCGCAGACTTTTCCTGCTTTCTGGGCGAGGAAGGAGGAGATCGTTCCGATTCCGCAGTAGAGGTCCCAGACGGTCTCACCGCCGTTTAAATCGGCAAATTCCAGGGCGGTTCCGTAAAGGCGCTCCGTCTGTACCGGATTTACCTGGTAGAAGGATAACGGAGAGATCCGGTACTCGATGTTTCCGATCTTATCCCGGATGTATCCCGGTCCGTAAAGGTTTTTGATCTCGGTTCCCAGGATCACGTTCGTCTTTTCCATATTGAAGGACAGAGAGATGCTGTCCGCGCCGGCTTCCCGCATCCGCTCGATGAACTCTTTCTCGTGAGGAAGCTTCTTTCCGTTGATCACGAGACATACCATGTGCTCGCCGCTGGCGAAACCTTTTCTTAAGAGGACATGGCGGACGAGTCCTTTATGATTCGCCTCGTCGTATGGCTCCACGCCGAAATCTTTCATGAATTTTAACACTGCCGCCAGATAATCTTTATTTTCCGCACATCCAAGCAGGCAGTCCAGTTCCGGCACCGGGATCAGGGAGTGGGTGCGTCCGGCAAAGAATCCGGCTGTTGGTCTTCCATCTTTTCCGCGTCCAATCGGATACTGCGCTTTGTTTCGGTATCTCCACGGGTCTTCCATTCCGATGATCGGTTCCATGATGACCGCGTCCGGCACTCCCGCTGCCTGGTCCGCTTCCTCCGGCAGGAACAGGTTTTCCATGCCGCCGATGCGTTTTAAGTGGTTGTATACTTTCTTTTCCTTGAATTTTAACTGTTCTTTGTAATCCAGCTCCTGAAGCTGGCATCCGCCGCAGGCTCTCGCCACCGGACATTTCGCCTCCACGCGACCTTTTGCTGGGGCGATAACGCGCACAAGGCGGGCAAATCCGTAATTTTTCTTCATCTTCATGGCGGATGCCTCGATGGTATCTCCAATCAAAGCGTCCTTCACGAACCAGATATATCCGTCCACACGGCCGATACCTGCGCCGTCCTCTCCCATGTCCTCGATGGTCACTGTAAATTTATCGTTCTTCTTGATTTCCATGTTTTGTTCCTTCTATAATAAATATTGTGATTTTCTAAGTTTTCTTAAGTATACAGGAATTCCTCTCGCATTTGCAACCCCTCAACACATAAACAGAACGAAAAAACCGACTTTCCATGCCCCGCAGAGAATCTGTGGAACCGGAAAGCCGGTCTCTATTCATCAAATATATAAGTTACACATTATGTAAACCGCAATTTATGCTCTAGCCTCAGAACCTGCCTTCTTGTTTAACAGCTCCTTACCGGATGTGACAACGATGATCACACCGAGAACCATAAGAAGGATCGCAACGATGAGCTGAAGTCCCTCAACCATAAATACTGCAGTACCTGCGCTGAATGCGTTTACAAGAGCAAGCGTTCTCTGAACCAGTGCTGTGAAGGTTACGCAGAGCATGATCACACACGGTACGATCAGGGTCTTGTTCTGTCTGCCTGTTACCTTTAAGAATACGCAAAGAGTGATCAGAACCAGAGCGCTTAACAGCTGGTTTGCGCTTCCGAATAACGGCCAGATGTTGGAGTAACCGACTCTTGTAAGGATGTAGCCGAATGCGAGTGTGATGATCGTGGATACATACTTGTTGCAGAGGAATTTTCTCCAGCCCTCTGCGTTCTCCATATCGTCTACGGAGAAAAGCTCCTGGAAGGACATACGTCCGATACGTGCTACCGCATCAAGGCTTGTAAGGGCAAGAGCGGATACACACATGGTCATGAAGCACTGTGCAACATAGATTGGAAGACCGAACATCTCAAGAAGTCCTGCAACACCTGAGGAGAAGATCTGGAACGGAGTTCCTACTGCTGCAGTACCGTCAGCGGCTGCGGCGGCACCCGCTACACAGAGTGCAAGTACGGCTAAGAGGCTCTCAAGAACCATTGCGCCGTAACCAACCTTTAACATATCTTTCTCATTCTCAACGGTCTTGGAGGAAGTACCGGAGGAAACGAGGCTGTGGAAACCGGAAACGGCTCCGCAGGCTACGGTTACAAAAAGGATCGGGAACATGTTTCCGAGCTTCTCATTTGTGAAACCTGTGTACATCGGAAGGTTCATGTTCGGATGCGCAACAACAATACCAACAACAGCACCGAGGATCATTCCTGCAAACATGAATGTTGTCATGTAGTCACGCGGCTGCTTTAAGAGCCACATCGGAAGAACAGATGCAAAGAAGATATACGCAAATGTGAATCCTGTCCATGCGTCCTTACCGCCGATTAACGGAAATGCCATACCGATTGCAAGAGATGCAACGGTGCATGCAAGTCCTACGAAGAACTCGCTCTTGCCTTCAAGGTTGAGCTTCTTCTGAAGGACACCGAAGACCATCGCAAATACGATAAATGCGATGGAGATGGAGCCTGCGGCGCCGTTTGTCTGAGCCGCTGCGGCCAGCTCTGTAACGCCATCCTTAACCGTATAAGCGTTGAATGTGCCTGCAACCATGTCCGCGAAAGCCGCGATAACGATCAGTGTGAATAACCAGCAGAAGATCAGGAATAACCGCTTACCTGTCTTGCCGATGTACTTTTCGATCAGAAGTCCCATGGACTTACCTTCGTTCTTTACACTTGCGTAAAGAGCACCGAAGTCTGTGACAGCTCCGAAAAAGATACCACCGACGAGGATCCAGAGAAGAACCGGAACCCAGCCGAATGCAGCCGCCTGGATGGCACCCGTTACAGGGCCGGCACCTGCGATGGAGGAAAACTGATGTGAGAAAACGATCCAGCCGTTTGTAGGTACATAATCCTGTCCATCTTCATGTGTGTAGGCAGGTGTCTTTGCCTTCGGGTCGATGCCCCAGGTCTTTGCCAGCCAGCGTCCGTATACCATATATCCGCATAACAGACACACAGCTGAGATGAGAACGATTACTAATGTGTTCATGTCATTTTGCTCCTTTGTAAATTCATTTTGTCATACCGGAATGTCGCGAATTCCGGTCCCTGTAGTCCATCCATATTCAAACGGGTGTGAAAAACAAAATCCTCCGTCTCCACAGGGATCGCTCCCTTAGAAGACGAAGGATCTAACATTCTCCGCGTTACCACTTCTGTTGCCGGAAAACCGGCCTCTCAGTCCCATCCTCCTCAAGTATCTGCTGTACTCTCAGATGAATCGGTCCCCTTTTAACGGTGAGGTTTCCGTCCGGAATTACTAAAACAAGCTGTTCATCCCGGCTGCTTCCAGGTGATAACCTTCTAATTTCTTATCTGCCTCGCACCGACCGGCAGCTCTCTGAATAAGATCCTGTTAGAAAGTCCTGTCCCGTTCATCGCATTTGAATATGAACAACACTCATTTTAGTCACAAAAGTGATTTTGTCAACCGTTATTTTTTGATCTTTGCGGTTTCTTATCAGTGCAAAACGCTCTTATATCTTTTATACGCGGACATTTCGTGTCATCTGTCTTTCCATGACAAATTATTATCAAAATTATGCACGATTTATGATCCGCCGCGGGGCAATTTTTCTACATACTAGTTTTCGCTCGTCCGGCGGACATTCGTTTCCATGAAGCGGTTGTAGCCGAGCCAGCCCATGTTGTCCCCAGCACCTCTTAAGATCTCTGTCATGGTCTCCATTTTTGCGTCCGCGTTGTCCGCAAGATTTAATGCCATCGCCTCGATCAGGGCTGGTTTCTTCGGGGAACCGTACTCAAGCTCACCGTGATGGGCAAGAATGCAGTGGATCAGCTCGCTCTCCAGCTTTTTCGGGAATCCCGGCATCGCGTCGATCCGCTCTTTTACCATCTGGGAGCCGATGATGATGTGGCCGAGAAGCTGTCCGTCATCTGTGTAGTCGTTCTCCGGGAACGCGGAAAGTTCTTTTGTCTTTCCGATATCATGGAACATCGCTGCCGTCAAGAGCAGGTCGCGGTTCAGCACCGGGTACTGTTTACTGAAGTAATCGCACATTTTTACGACACTTAAGGTGTGTTCTAAAAGTCCTCCGACGAAGCCGTGATGAACGCTCTTTGCCGCGGAATGGAAGGAAAACGCCTTCATGAACTCCGGGTCGTTGAAATAGCCGGATGCCAGTTTTCTTAAGTACTCGTTCTTGATGGTTGTGATGTACTGGGTAAGCTCATGCTGCATCGTCGGGATGTCCTTGGTGGTCACCGGGAGATAGTCTGCCGGATGGTACTCGCCCTCATCCGCCTTGCGGATCCGTTTTACATTTAACTGGTTCTGTCCCTGGAACAGAGTCACGTCCGCGTCAACATACACGTAATCCAGTGCGCAAAACTCGTTGATTCCCGGAGAGTTTAACTCCCAGATCTTTGCGTCGACAGTTCCTGTTTTATCCTGCAGTACAAGAGAACCGTACTCTTTTCCATTCTTTGTGAGCGCGATCTGTTTTGTCTTGCACAGGTATACATCCGAAATGTGGTTTCCTTCCCGGAATGTTTCAATAAATCTCATAATCTCTCCTTCTATTCATTGCGTCGACAGACGTTTTCTGTCTTTACATCTAGCGTTTCAGTTTTAAGGCTGAAGCGTTATTATTGGACTAGATAACTGTTCAGTAAGTCTGAGCAGTTACAAGCCAGGCAGTAATAACTACCTGGCTCCAATCGTCACTTGATACTCTATTTCTTTATATTCATCAATAGACTTCCGTTTTACCGTAACTTTTACAGAATCTCCGGTCTTCACATCCTCCAGCCGGTTCTGGAAGTCCCGGATCGTCTGGATCTCCGTGTCCCCGATCTTTGTCATAATATCACCGTTCTGGATTCCCACGTTGTAGGCAGGTCCATCTGCAACGGAATCTGTTATATATACTCCACTGGGGATTCCGCTCTCCATCATCACGGAGGTCACATCCTGTCCCCGGATTCCGAAATACGGGGCGGACTGTCCGTTTGTGAGTTTCTGGAGCACGCCCTTGTACTCCGAGATCGGCATCGCCATCGTCTTATCTTCTATCTGTCCATTATCTCCGGACTGATAAGTATCGGTCGCCCAGCCCACAAGCTGACCGGAAAGATTTAAGAGGAATGTTCCCTCGTCTGCATGGCTCTCAAACTCTGTATACAGGATACGCGTCTGACCATCCACCGCCTGGACTCCCTTTGCCACATAGGCGATCAGCCCCTGCTTGACGGAATGGACATGTCCGGAAGGACTTCCCACCGCGAGGACCATGTCCCCGGTGCGGACGGAATAGGAGTTTCCGAGTTCCACCGCCTTCATCCAGTTTACGGTCTGCTCTTCAATATCAGAGATCTTCGCGCTGACGACTGCTATCTTGGAGGTGGTGTCCTGGGATTTCAGTTCTACTGCCGCCGTGGATCCGTCCCCGAAGGTCACCCGCAGGGAGTCGGCTCCAGCCACCGCGCTTTGGCCTGTCAGAATCAGCGCCTCGCTGGGATTCACTGCGATGATGATTCCCGCATGCTGTCCTGTTGTCTCAATAGGATTATCAAACCAGTCCACATCGTTTTTCACTGCGGAGACTGTCACGATACTCTTCTCGGCTTCCAGATAGATGTTCCGAAACGCGTCGTTTAACTCGGTGAGGTTTTTCGTCGTCCATGGGAACTTTTCCATGGCATCCCCGACGATCTTATCCACCTCATCCTTCAGATCTTCCGCGCGGATCCCCTCTCCTGTGGTCTCCGCCATGGTCTCCACCGGTGTCGGCTCGCCGGATGGATCCTGGTCCCGTTCGATCGTGATCGGTGCAGAGGTCACCGGCTGCTCTTTACCCAGAAGCTTTTTCGCTGTCGGCAGTGATGCCACAAAGCTCACCGCAGCAACTCCACCGAAAACGGCCGCAAAAAGAACATAGCACAGGATCCGGCCCGCGGCCCTGCGCTTATCGATCGGAGGTTTTACGACCTTTTCCCTCATAAATTTTTTCTCGTTAGGTGTATCTGACATGAAAAAAGTCTCCTTTTCATATCTTACAGCAGCCCTTACTCCTGCCGCGGGCAAATATCCATCAAAATACGATTCCATTTGCGGATTCTTTGCGTTTAGCCTATCTTCTTTCCATTATAATTTTTTTCCCCTTATTATGCAACAAAAAAATGGTGTATACAGGTTTCCTCGTACCATTCGACAACCTTTTCCACAGGCTTTCCCTCCCAAATTGGACACCTCCACCGTAAGAAAAAATCTCTATGATATTTAACACGTTTGTGTTATACTTTTTCTGTGCAGGCAGGCATCTTTACTGAAAATCTCCGCATGTTTCATACCGCGGAATGTCTGCGTATTGAAAGGGAAAAAGGATCGACCTATGAATCAGAAAGTATTAAAAACACTTGAATATTATAAAATTATTGACCGCCTGACCGACTGTGCAGCGTCTGAACCGGGAAAGAAGATGTGCCGGGAGCTGACACCGTCCTCGAATTTCAACGAGATTGTCCAGGCCCAGACCGAGACTTCTGACGCGGTGACCCGCGTGCGCCAGAAGGGAAGTCTCTCCTTAGCCGGAGTCCGTGATGTACGGGATTCCTTAAAACGTCTGGAGATCGGCAGTTCCTTAAGCATTATGGAGCTTCTCTCCGTCAGCGGACTTTTGACCTGTGCGGCCCGCGCAAAGAATTATGGACGCCATCCGGAGAATATGGAGCTTCCGGATGACTCTCTCGATGAGATGTTCCGCACTCTGGAACCACTGACGAATGTGAACAGTGAGATCACCCGCTGTATTCTCGGTGAGGATGAGATCGCCGATGATGCAAGCCCGGGACTTCACCACGTCCGCCGGCAGATGAAGATCACGGCAGATAAAGTCCACACCCAGTTGAACTCCATCTTAAACTCCAGCCGGACTATGCTGCAGGATGCCGTTATCACCATGCGTGACGGACGCTACTGCCTCCCGGTCCGCGCCGAGTACAAGAGCCAGTTCGCCGGAATGATCCATGACCAGTCGGCCACCGGATCCACACTTTTTATCGAGCCGATGGCGATCATCAAGCTAAACAACGAACTCCGTGAACTGGAATTAAAGGAGCAGAAAGAGATCGAGATGATCTTAGCCGCCTTAAGCACCGAGCTCGTCCCGTATATCGAGCCGATCACAACAGATTTTGAGATCCTCACAAAGCTGGATTTTATCTTCGCGAAGGCGGCTCTCTCAAGAATTTATAACTGTTCCATGCCGAAGTTTAACCGCAAAGGTTATATCCATATCAAGGACGGACGCCATCCGCTCCTTGACCCGAAAAAGGTCGTTCCGATCAATATCTGGATGGGAAGAGATTTCGACCTGCTGATCGTAACAGGGCCGAATACCGGCGGTAAGACCGTATCCTTAAAGACAGTCGGCCTGTTTACCCTGATGGGACAATCCGGTCTGCAGATCCCGGCTTTTGATGGCTCCGAGCTTTCCGTTTTCGACGAGGTATTCGCGGATATCGGCGATGAGCAGAGCATCGAGCAAAGCTTAAGTACCTTCTCCGCCCACATGACAAATATCGTTAAGATCCTAAATCAGGCGGACAGCCGGTCTCTCTGCCTTTTCGATGAGCTTTGTGCCGGAACGGACCCCACCGAGGGTGCCGCATTAGCGATCTCCATCCTGTCCTTCCTTCACAATATGAAGTGCCGGACCATGGCGACCACCCACTACAGCGAACTGAAAGTGTTCGCTCTGTCAACACCGGGCGTTGAGAACGCCTGCTGTGAGTTTAATGTTGAAACACTGCGTCCGACTTATAAGCTCTTGATCGGTATTCCCGGAAAGAGTAACGCATTCGCGATCTCCAGACAGTTAGGGCTGCCGGATTACATCATCGATGATGCGAAGACCCATCTGGAATCCAATGATGAGGCATTTGAGGACCTGCTTGCGAACCTGGAGCAGAGCCGCGTGACTATCGAAAAAGAGCGGGAGGAGATCGCAAGCTACAAGGAAGAGATCTCCCGTTTAAAGAAGAATATCGAGCAGAAGGAAGAGCGGCTTGATGAGCGGAAAGAAAAACTCTTAAAGAACGCCAACGAGGAAGCCCAGCGGATCTTACGCGAGGCGAAAGAGACCGCGGACCAAACAATTCGGAATATCAACAGGCTTGCCGCAAGCTCCGGTGTCGGAAAAGAACTGGAAGCTGAGAGAACAAAACTCCGTGAAAAGCTGGATAAAGTCGATAAAAATTTAAGTCTGAAGAACAATAAGGGACCGAAAAAGACGATCTCACCGAAGAAATTAAAGATCGGTGACGGTGTTAAGGTCCTCACAATGAACTTAAAGGGAACGGTCAGCACACTGCCGAACGCAAAAGGCGATCTCTATGTGCAGATGGGAATCCTGCGCTCCCTTGTAAATATCAAGGATCTGGAGCTCTTAGACGAGGCGTCCGTATCCGGACCGGGTCTCGATCCGGCCGCCATGAAGCGAAACAACACCGGAAGCGGAAAGATCAAGATGGCGAAGTCCTTCTCCGTCTCCCCGGAGGTCAATCTCATCGGAATGACAACGGACGAGGCGATGCCTGTCCTCGACAAGTATCTGGACGATGCTTATCTCGCCCATCTTCCGCAGGTCCGTGTCGTGCATGGACGCGGAACAGGTGCGTTGCGGGCTGCGGTTCATAAGCATTTGAAGAAGCTTAAATATGTGAAGGAATTCAGACTTGGTGAGTTTGGGGAAGGCGATACGGGTGTTACGATCGTAACCTTCAAGTAATTTTCAATTAGGAACTGCGTCGGATTTTGCCTGAACAGCACTATTTTAAAGTTATGTTAACCGCAAAGGTTTCAATTTTACCCATCATCCTATAGGAAATAGAAACCTGCCCTGATTTACAGGCAAAAAACGAAATTTTTACGATAAATTTTAGAAGGAGGAGACCTCCATGGTCGATAAACAGAGAATTCTCATCGTCGACGATGACGAGAATATTGCAGAGTTAATTTCCCTGTACCTGATGAAAGAATGTTATGAGACGAAGATCGTCGGGGACGGAGAATCCGCCCTGAAGGAGGTTCCGGTCTTTAAGCCGAACCTGATCCTTCTCGACCTGATGCTGCCGGGTATGGACGGCTATCAGGTCTGCCGGGAGATCCGCACGACCTCTCAGGTACCGATCATCATGCTGTCCGCAAAGGGCGAGGTCTTCGACAAAGTTTTAGGTCTGGAGCTCGGTGCCGATGACTATATGATCAAGCCATTCGATTCCAAGGAACTTGTCGCCAGAGTCAAGGCTGTTCTCCGCCGCTATCAGGCGGCCCCGGTCAGCATATCCGCTGCGACAAAACAGCAGGGCGAATATGTGGAGTATCCGAACCTCATCGTCAATCTGACGAACTATTCCGTCCTCTACAAAGGCCACTCTGTGGATATGCCGCCGAAGGAGCTGGAGCTTTTATACTTCCTCGCCTCCTCTCCGAATCAGGTCTTTACCCGCGAACAGCTGTTGGATCATATCTGGGGCTATGAGTATATCGGTGACACCCGGACTGTTGATGTCCATATCAAACGCCTTCGCGAGAAGATCCGCGACGACGAGAACTGGGCGCTGTCCACTGTCTGGGGAATCGGTTATAAATTCGAGGTAAGACGATGACCCGTTCTCTTTATACCAAGTTTCTTCTCGGATATCTGGTATTTGGCCTTCTTGGTTTCATTTTCATCGCGACTATGTCCTCGGAAATCACTTACCAGTATCTCTTAGAAGAAAAGTCTGAATCGCTCTACGATGAGGCGAATCTTCTCGCCTCCACCTACAGCGATATCTATCAGGGCAAAAATATCAGCCTGTCCACGGCAAACCCGCAGCTGCAGGCCGTTGCCACCTACTTAAAGGCACAGGCCTGGGTCATCAACCAGAAAGGCAGCGTTGTTGCGGAGACTGCTCCAGCCTCCCATATCGGCACCGCCATCGATGGTTTTGATCCCACCGTAGCAGGAAACCGCTCGTATGTGACCGGCAGATTTTTCGGCATGTTTGATAAAGACATGCTGTCCGTCATAGCGCCGATCACGGGAAATTTCAATACGTATGGATACGTGATGATCCATATGCCCATCGAACAGATCATACATGGAAAAGACCGGATTCTGAACATTGTATACATTACAGCGCTGGTGGTTTTCGTCCTCTCCCTGATCATTCTTCTCGTGTTCACAAAGACTGTATATGTCCCGTTAAAGAAGATCACCGCGGGGGCGAAGGAATATGCGGCGGGAAACTTAAGTCATACGATCAAGGTAACTTCTGCCGATGAGATGGGATATCTTGCCAACACCTTAAATTATATGTCCAGTGAATTAAATAAGATGGAGGAATATCAGCATTCCTTTATCGCCAACGTCTCCCACGACTTCCGCTCCCCGCTGACGTCTATCAAGGGCTATCTGGAAGCGATCAAGGACGGAACGATCCCTCCGGAATTATACGATAAATATCTCGGCATCCTGATCTCCGAGACAGAGCGGTTAAACAAACTCACTCAGGGCATGCTGACGCTGAACTCTCTCGACAGCAAGGGATTCCTGACACGGAGCAACTTCGATATCAATCGCGTGATTAAAGACACCGCGGCAACCTTCGAAGGAACCTGCAATGCCAAGGATATCGTTCTGGATCTCACCTTCGCTGCGGATATCCAGATGGTGTATGCAGATCTCGGTAAGATCCAGCAGGTGCTCTACAATCTGATCGACAACGCCATCAAATTCAGCCGTGAGAACTCTGTGATCTATATCCAGACTTCGCTGAAGTATGAAAAAGTCTTTGTTTCCGTGAAGGATACGGGAATCGGTATTCCGAAGGAAAATATCAAGAAGATCTGGGACCGCTTCTATAAGTCGGATCTCTCCAGAGGTAAGGATAAGAAGGGAACGGGACTCGGTCTGGCGATTGTAAAAGAGATCATACAGGCACACGGGGAAAATATTGATGTGATCAGCACCCCGGGGGTCGGATCGGAATTTATCTTTACTCTGCCGAAGGCGACGGCACTGTAATACAGCCAAACAGCCGGACACAGAAATCTCTATTCTGTGTCCGTTTTTTGTTGCTCGCGTCTTGCGCGGTCGCTTGCGACAATCTACATTTCGCGCAGTGCACAAAAAATCTCTGCCTAGTCACACCTCGATGTGTCCGGGCAGAGATTTTTATTTCTGTCAATTTTTTTAGATCTCTTTCATCTTCGTCCCGATCGCATGAACAACCACCTTCATGCTTTGCTATTTTTTATGACCGGTCAGACATCATATCAAGTCCTGTCATTGCCAACACTTTTACCGCTGCGGTGAGGGCACGTCTTCCTGCCTCGCCGCCTGCAGCCTCCGCAAATGCTGCTGTGTGGGTTCCCAGACCTTCGCCCACACCGATATAAAACTGGGCTGCCGGGAGTGCCTGAGTCACATTTCCCACATCCGTGGATCCGATTCCCTGAGTCAGGTCGCGGGGGATATGATGTTCTCCAATGAAATCCATGTTCTTTTCCACTGCTGTCACAAGTTCCCTGTTGTTGCGTACATCTTTTATCAGGTATCCATCCTGCTGAATTTCCACATCTACACCGGCGCAGATGGCTGCACCTTTCGCGCACCGGTCTATCACGGAGATCACATCTTTCAGGTACTCCGCATCCAGCGCCCTGATATTAAATTTGCAGACCGCTCTCTCCGGAACAATATTCACAACAGTTCCGCCTTCCAGGATAATTCCGTGAACCCTCGTGTAATCCTTAAAATGAAGTCTCTGAGAATCTACCGCATGGAACATCTGGAGAACTCCGTTTAATGCGCTGGCCCCCATCCACGGGCACGCTGCGGTATGTGCCGGTTTTCCGGTGAAGGTATAGGTCTTATTTACGGCTGCAAATGAGATATCATCTGCCATGGACATATCACTCGGATGCATGATCAGCGCCATATCCACACCATCGAAGATTCCTTCGTCCAGCATCGTGATCTTTCCGCTTCCGTTTTCCTCTGCCGGTGTTCCAAGAACCTTCAGGGTTCCGCCGATCCCGTATTTTTCCATGATCTCTTTTAATATCACACCGGCTCCGGCTCCGCTGGTGCCGATCAGATTGTGTCCGCATGCATGTCCAATTTCAGGGAGCGCGTCGTACTCGCACATAAACGCAAAGGTCATTCCCGGCTTTCCACTCCGGTATTCCGCCACAAATGCGGTCTCCAGAGAGCCGGCTCCCCGCTGTACTTTAAAGCCATGCTTTTCCAGCAGCCCGCACAGCTGATCCTGTGCCAGCGTTTCATGGTATGCCAGCTCCGGATGAGCAAATATGCATGCACTGACCGTCTCAAACTCATCCCGGTGTTTCTCCGCCAATGTTTCAATCTCGTGCTTTACCTGTGTAAGCTCCATCGTCATTTCCTCCTGTTATGCCCGATATTATATCCACTATTATACTGCGGTTTCTCCTGCTTTCTCAAGCACTGATCACATAAATTTCCCACTCCGCCACAGACGGAAACCTCCCTCGCATTCCATTGAATCTCCTTGCGTTTCATGATAAAATATAGTCATCTGCCCAATCATTTCTAACTGCTCGAGAGGAGGACATAATTATGAATTCTATTTCTATCACCTGGAATGGTCATTCCTGTTTTACCGTTGAAAAAGATGGTTTTTCCATTGTTTTTGATCCATATGGCCCGAATACAGTACCGGGACTCGCGCCGCTTTCCCTCACCGCGGACATGGTACTCTGCAGCCACGAGCACGGTGACCACGGATACACGGACGCAGTGACCTTAAAGCACAGCGGGACAAAGAACCCGTTTTCCATCACGAAGATCGACACCTGGCATGACCCGGAACAGGGGGCGCTCCGCGGACCGAACCGGATCCACATTTTGGAATCGGACGGACTTAAAATTGCCCATATGGGTGACATCGGATGTCCTCTGACCCGGGAACAGAAAGACATGTTAAAGCATCTCGATGCGATCCTGATCCCGGTGGGCGGTTACTATACGATCGACGCATCCCAGGCAAAGGCTGTGGTGGATGACCTCGCTCCCCGCGTTGTGATCCCGATGCATTACCGCTCCGACCACTTTGGCTATCCGGTGATCGGACGGCTGGAGGAATTTACGGGACTCTGCCGGAATGTAGTAGAGTACGACTCCAACACACTGGTGCTGACGGCTGAGACGAGACCGCAGACGGCGGTTTTAAAGCTGTAATAACCCGATAAGTTTCATTTTTGCTGCAGTTTTCCGTGATGATCCGACCGGCGGTGTAAAAATACAGCTGTCATGTCCGGTCAAATACAGAGTTTAACTGCAGCAATTTTTATGGCCTTTTCCCGGCGCTGGAGAGCACCATAATTTTATAACTTTAAGTTATGTGCCATATCAATACGCGCCATTTTATTTATGTCTGATCCTATGCTATAATGAGGAAACGAAAGAATTCATGAACTATTAAGGCGGCTGACGGTCTAGATCTTTACAGCTGTCTTTTAATATTTCTTATATAAGAAAGGAACATATAAAGTCATGGCAGAAGGAACGATCTTTAAATTTCATAATGACCTTGATACCGATCAGATCATTGCATCCCAGTATCTGCTCTTACCGAATCTGGAAGAAATGAAAGAGCACACATTCGAGTCTCTTGACCCGGATTTCCCGAAAAAAGTAAAACCTGGGGATTTCGTAGTAGGCGGTGAAAACTTCGGCTGCGGTTCTTCCAGAGAACAGGCACCGGGCGTCTTAAAAGCCCTCGGCGTGCAGGCTGTTGTAGCGAAATCCTTTGCAAGAATCTTCTATAGAAACGCCATCAACATCGGACTTCCGGTCATCGTCTGTAAAGACCTGCCGGATGACGTAAAGACCGGCGACACTATGGAACTTTCCATGTCTGACGGAACTGCCCACGCAAACGGAAAGACATATTCCTGCACAAAGCTGCCGGAATACATGCAGAACATCTTAAATCAGGGCGGACTGATCGCTTCTTTAAACCGTGAGGAGGAATAGGGCAATGGGAATGACAATCGCAGAAAAGATCATTGCGGCGGCAGCCGGAGTTGACTATGTAAAACCGGGAGATATCCATACCGTAACATTAGACCGTATGATGAGTAACGACGGAACCACCCATCTGACTGTTGACATGTACCGCAATAAATTAAAACATCCGCATATCGCGGACACAAAGAAGATGGTATTCATTGTAGACCACAATGTTCCGTCCGACTGCCCGAAGACAGCGGCGTCCCAGAAAAAGATGCGCGACTTCGCAAAGGAAAACAACATCGATTTCTGGGAAGGAAAAGGTGTCTGCCACCAGGTCATGATGGAACATTATGTATGCCCGGGCGAGCTGATCTTCGGCGCTGACAGCCACACCTGCTCCTACGGCGCTCTCGGTGCCTTCGGTACCGGCGTTGGATGTACCGACCTCCTCTACGGCATGGTGACAGGAAAATCCTGGGTTCTCGTTCCGGAGACCGTAAAATTCAATCTTGTCGGAAAGCTGCCAGAGGGCGTTTACGCGAGGGACCTGATCTTAACCATCATCGGCACCATCGGCGCAAACGGCTGCAACTACCAGGTTATGGAATTCACAGGCGAGGGCGCTAAGACATTGAGCATCAGCGAGCGTATGGTCCTCTGCAACATGGCTGTCGAGGCAGGTGCCAAGACCGGTATCTTCGAGCCGGACGAGAAAGCCATCGAATACCTGGAAGCTCACGGAAGAAAGCCGAAGGCACTCTTCACAAGCGACCCGGATGCAGTCTACGCAAGAGAATATACCTTTGACCTCTCCAAGATCCGCCCGGTAGTGGCGAAACCGGACTTCGTTGACAACCTGGTTCCGGCTGAGGAAGTCCGCGGCGTTAAGATCGACGAGGCATTCTTAGGTTCCTGCAACAACGGACGGATCGAGGATCTGAGAGTCGGCGCTTCCATTATTAAAGGAAAAAAAGTCGCTGAGAAGGTTCGTTTCCTTGTGGTTCCGGCAAGCCAGACCGTTTACCTCCAGGCACTGAAGGAAGGTCTGATCGACATCTTTATGGAAGCCGGTGCAATTGTTATGAACCCGAACTGCAGCGTATGCTGGGGCAGCTGCCAGGGCGTTATCGGCGAGAACGAAGTCCTGATCAGCACCGGTACAAGAAACTTCAAGGGCCGCGCAGGACATCCGAGTTCCAAGGTATATCTTGGATCCGCAGCGACGGTTACGGCGTCTGCTATTAAGGGCGAGATTGCATTAGCAAGTGATTTATAATCTGCACAGATTTGCAAAGACTATTTTCACGTGCAAAAATCCATTCCAGATCAGCTTCGCTGATGGGATTTTTGCCTTCCAGCCTATGTTTTCTTACGGTCAGCGCAGCAAGTGCGCAGACCTACTGAACAGTTAC